>NZ_JBAGKE010000012.1:0-181394 GCF_037034165.1 Geodermatophilus sp. FMUSA9-8
GCTGCCGGACCCCGTGGGCGAGGCCTCGGGGATGTCGGGGGCCAGCTCGTCGTCGCGCGGCGGCGCCTTCCACTCGACCAGCAGCAGCGAGGCATCGTCGCTCGTGCGCCCCGCCCGGGCGGCCTTCAGCGCGTGCGACAGCCGGCGCACCGTCTCCGGCGCCGACACGCCCTCGGCCGACGTCCGCTCCAGCAGCTCGCGCAGCCGGTCCTCGCCGAACTGCTCGCCGTCGTCGAGCCGCTCCTCGACGACGCCGTCGGTGAAGAACAGGACCCGGTCGCCGGGCTCGAGGGTGACGGAGTGCTCATCGGAGGCCCCACCGCCGTAGCCGATCGGGCGGGTCGGCCGGCCGGTGAGCTCGCCGATCACGTGCCCGTCGCGCACCCACAGCGCGGGTGGGTGCCCGGCGTTGACCCAGCAGAGCTGTCCGGTGTCGGTGTCGAGCCGGGCGATCTGGCCGGTGGCGAACCGGCCGGGGAAGGTCTCGGCGACGACGCCGTCCATCTCGGCGTAGGTGCCGGTCAGCGGCAGGTCGCGGCGCCGGGCGTGCCGGTAGGCGGCCAGCACGAGGGTGGCCATGGACGCCGCGACGAGGCCGTGGCCCATCGCGTCGAAGACGGCCAGGTGCAGGACGTGCTCGTCGAGGGCGTAGTCGAAGCTGTCGCCGCCCACCTCGTAGGCGGGCTCGAGGATGCCCGCGAGGTCGACGTCCGGGGTGGTCATCGACAGCGGCGGCAGGCTCTCCCACTGCAGCTGCGCGGCCAGCTCCATCGGCTGCCGCTCGCGGACCCGGGCGAAGGTGTCGGTGTAGTGGTCCTTGGTGACCAGCAGGTCGGCGACGAGCCCGGCGACGCGCTGGGCGAGCCGGCGGTCGGCGGCGGTGGGGTCGTGCAGCACCAGCGACAGGACGCCGACCCGGTCGGAGCCGTCGAGCATCGGCAGGTGCAGCCGGACCCGGCCGCCGCCCAGCGGCTCGTCGACCGTCTCGTCACGGGCGAAGGCGGCGCCGGCCGGGCTGCCGTCGATCGGCACGGGCGCGCCGGACAGCCCCGGCCCGGTCAGCGGGTGCAGGTCCACCTGGTCGACGTCCTGCAGGAGGATCGCGACCTCCTCGATCCCGGCGTGGGCCAGTTCCTGGGCCACCAGCGGGCCGACCAGGCGGGGCGGGATCAGGTGCGCCCGGTCGAGCAGGGAGCCGAGCAGCCGCTCGCCCACGCTCTCGACCGCCGGGTACCTCCCCTCGGGGTCACCGAACGCGCGGTACGCGTCGTCCCCGGTCGCCACGGGTGGTCGGTTGCACGGACCGCGCCGTCCTAAACCCCGGGGCGGCGCCGCAGCCGGGCCGCCCACCGGCGGCGGGCGGGCACGGGCACGGGGCCGGGCGGACCGTCGTCCGGACCGTCCCCGGGCTCCGGGTCGACGGCGGCCGCGGCGGCGTGCCGCTCGTGCAGCCGGGTGCGCACCTCGTCGGGCGTGTGCGCCCGCCGCTGCCGCTCGCCGCGCACCAGCACCGCGCCGGTGGCGGCGACGCCGGCGAGGCCGGCCAGACCGAGCAGCTTCAACGCTCGCGAGGAGGGACGCACGGTCGCCTAACGTAGCCGCGTGACCCCGCCCCGCGCGCTCCCGCTCGACGAGGCGGTCGAGCTCACCCGCACCGGCGACGTCTGGGTGTTCCGCGGCGCGTCGGTGGCCGACCGGGCGATCCGGGCGCTGACCAACGCGCCGGTCAACCACGTCGGCATGGCCGTCGTCCTGGAGGACCTGCCGCCGCTGCTGTGGCACGCCGAGCTCGGCCGGTCGCTGCCCGACGCGTGGACCGGGAAGCACCAGCGCGGCGTGCAGCTGCACGACCTGCGCGACGCCGTCGTCACCTGGCGGCAGCGCTACGGGCAGCGCGCCTGGCTGCGCCAGCTGGTCGGCCCGGCCGACGACGGCGGCGTGACCCGCGAGATGGAGGACGCCGTCCTGCGCACCGTCGCCCGCTTCGACGGCCGGCCCTTCCCGACGACGCCGGGGCTGGTGCGCGGCTGGGTCAACGGGCGCCTGCGCCGGGGCACCGCCGCGGAGACGGTGTTCTGCGCCGAGCTGGTGGCCGCCACCTACACCGCGATGGGCCTCCTGCCCGCCGACCGCCCGCGCAACTGGTACGACCCGGGCAGCTTCTGGTCCGGCGACGACCTGCGGCTGCTGCGGGGCGCCACGCTCGGGCCCGAGATCCCGGTCGACGTCCCCGCCGCCGGCTGACCGCTCCCTCCGGCCGGGCCGTCCCCAGCGGGGTCGTCCCGGGCCGGGTCGTGCTCTGCACGCACCCGTGTGCAGAGCACGACCGTGCTCCGGTCGGTGCCCCGGGAACCGTCGGACCCCCGGCGTAGGAAGGGCGCAGAGCACGGGGACCCGCCCAGGAGGCCCGACATGGTCACCACCACCCTCCCGACCCGCCCGCTCGCACCCGCGCCCGCCCGGTCGCGCACCGGCGACGACGTCCTCGCCGTCGCGTGGGCGCCCGGCGCCGCGCCGCCCCGGGAGGTCCGCGTCCGGCCCGAGGTGCTCGAGCGCCTGCGCACCGTCCCCGACGCCGCCGGCCGGCCGCTGCTCGGTGACCCGGCCGGCGTGCCCGTCGTCGTCGACCCGGCGCTGCCGCGGCACCCCGGCTTCGAGGTCCGGCGGGTGCCCCCGCGCTGAGGCCGCGCTCCCCTCCGGCGGGGAGCGGGATCCCCTGCGCGGGGGAGCACCCGGGCAGCGCGCGTCCCGAGGCTGGACGGCGTCCGCCCGGGAGCCCCGGGCCGTCCCCGGGAGGTCCCCGTGCCCGCCACCGCGTCCCCGCCCCTGGTCCCCGCCGCCCGCACCGGCGGGCCGCCGCGTGCCCTGCTGCTGGCCGCCGCGGCGTGGAGCGTCCTGCACCTGGCCCTCGGCCTGCGGTGGGTGCTCGACCCCGGGAGCCGCCCCGGCCTCGACGGCGACGGCGAGAACGGCGGCGCCGGCCTGCTGACCGTCCTGCCCCCGGACCTCACCGCCTGGCTGGTGCTGGGCCTCGCCGCCGGCGGGCTGGCCGCGACGGCGGTCGCCGCGCGAGGACGCCCGTCGGCCGGCGCCGCGGCCCTGGCCCTCGCCGTCGCCGGCGGGCTCGCCGCGCTCACCGCCGACCTGCGGGTCCTGGTGCTGCTCGGCTACCTGTGCGCGATCGTGGCCCCGGCCGGCTTCCTCGTCGTGTTCACGATCGGCGCCGTGCGCAGCCGGCGGGCGCGGCCGTGGCTGCTCGCCGTCGCCGGCGTGGTGGCCGCGGGCCTGCTCAGCGGCGTGCTCGACCCCGACAGCGTCGCCCGGCTCGCCGGCGAGCTGCGCGACCCGCTCGCCCGCGAGCTGGCCTCGCGCGGGCACCTCGCCCTGCTGCTCGGCGGCACGGTGCTCCTCGCCTGGCTCGGCGTGCGGGTGCTCCGCGCCGCCCGCGGGGTCTGCGGCACCTGCGGGCGCCCCGGCCCGGCCTGGACCCGGCCGGAGGCCGCGGCGCGCTGGGGGCGCGTCGCGACGCTGGTCGCCGCCGCCTGCCCGCTGCCCTACGGCCTGCTGCGGATGACCTGGCTGACGCCGTGGGGCGTGGGCCTGCCCGACGGCGCGGACCCGGCGCTGCGGCTGTTCGGGCTGGCGCTCGGCGTCGCGGCGCTCGGCGGCGCGGTGGCCACCCTCGGACTGATCCGGCCGTGGGGCGAGGTCTGGCCGTCCTGGGTGCCGGTGCTGCGCGGCCGGCCGGTGCCGGTGCGGGTGCCGGTGCTCGCCGGCGGCACCGTCGCGGTCGTCCTGCTCGCGTCGGGCCCGTCCATGCTGGCCATCGGCATCGCCGGGCTCGGCTCGGGCGACCCGGTCGAGGCATCGTTCCTGCTGCTGTTCCCCACCCTGCTCTGGGGGCTCGCGCTGGGGCTGGCGGTCCTCGCCCACGCCCTGCGCCGGCGGGGGACCTGCCCGGTCTGCGGCGTCCGGTGAGCCGCCCGGCCTGCCAGGATGGCGCCGTGGTGCGCGTCCACCCCTCACCGGCGCTGCGCAGGTCGCTGCACCGCTGGGTGTACCTGCTCCTCGGCGGGGCGCTGGCCCTCGCCGTCGGTGTCGTCCTGGCCTGGCCGGCCCAGCTCCTGCTCACCGCGGGCCTGCCGGGGCCGCTCGCGGTCCTCCTGGCCCTCGTCGTCGTGGCCGTCCCGGTGGCGGCGCTCGGCGCCCTGGCCGAGTCCCGCTCCGTCGAGGGCGTGGCGGTCGGGGCGCTGCTCACCGGCCGCGCCGACGACCGGGTGGGCCCCTCGGGATCGGCGGCGCAGCGGGCCCGCACCGCCGTCCTCGTGGTCGGGCACGTCCTGGCCGGCGGGCTCGCCGGCGCCCTGCTCGTGGTCGGGCTGCCGACGGCGGTCGTGCTGGCCGCCGCCCCGGACGACCCGCTCCTCGACGGTCTGCCGGTGCCCGGCGACCCCGCGCTGCGCCTGGCGGCGGCCGTGGCGCTGGCCGTCGCCGCCGTCGTCGCGGGGGACCTGCTCGGCCGCGGGCTGGCCGTCCTCGCGCCGCGGCTGCTGGCCGGCTCCACCGCCGAGCGGCTGGCGGCGGCCGAGGCGGCGGTGGCCGTGCTCGCCGGCCGCGACCGGCTGGCCCGCGAGCTGCACGACAGCGTGGGCCACTCGCTGAGCCTGGTCAGCGTGCAGGCCGGCGCCGCCCGCCGGCTGATGACCCGCGACCCGGCCGCGGCCGAGGCGGCGATCCGGGCGACCGAGGACGCCGCGCGGCGGGCGCTGGTCGACCTCGACCACGTGCTCGGCCTGCTGCGCGAGGACGCCGACGGCCCGGCCGCGCCCGCGCCCGACCTGCGCGACCTCGACGCGCTGCTGGCCACCGCCCGCGACGCCGGCGTCCGGGTGGACGTGTCCGTCGGCGGCGAGCCGGGCGCGCTGCCCGCGGTGGTCTCCCGCGCCGGCTACCGGATCGTGCAGGAGGGGCTGACCAACGTGCTGCGGCACGCGCCCGGCGCGGCCTGCCGGCTCGAGGTCGACGCCGGCGCGGACCTGACGCTGCGGCTCGTGGACACGACGCCCGGCTCCGTGCCCGGCGCGACCGGCGGCGGCCGCGGGCTGCGCGGGGTGCGCGAGCGGGTGCGCGACCTGCGCGGCACGGTCACGGCCGGCCCCGACGACGACGGGCGGTTCGTGCTCGACGTCCGGCTGCCGGTGCACGCGCGGTGAGCACCGTCCGCGTCGCGCTGGTCGACGACGAGCCGCTGATCCGCAGCGGGCTGGCCGCCGTGATCGGCGCCGAGCCCGACCTGGAGGTGGTCGGCCAGGCCGGCGACGGGTCGGAGGTGCTCGACCTGGTGGGCCGCACCGCGCCGGACGTCGTCCTCATGGACGTGCGCATGCCCGGGCTCGACGGCATCGCCGCCACCCGGGCGCTGGTGCGGGCCGGCTCGGCGGCGCGGGTGCTCGTCCTCACCACGTTCGCCAACGACGCCTCGATCGTCGACGCGCTCGCCGCGGGCGCCGACGGGTTCCTGCTCAAGCGGTCGACGCCGGAGGAGGTGCTGCACGGCATCCGCACGGTGGCCCGCGGCGAGTCGCTGCTGTTCCCCGACGCGGTGCGCCGGCTGGTGCGGCGGCAGGCGGGCGCGCCCGACCCGGCGGTCGTGCCGGGGCTGTCCCGGCTCACCGCGCGGGAGGCCGAGGTGCTGCGGCTGGTGGCCGACGGCCGCAGCAACGCCGAGATCGCCGCCGCGCTCGTCGTCGGGGTGGAGACGGTGCGCAGCCACGTGGCCGCGGTGCTGGCCAAGACCGGCGCCCGCGACCGCACCCAAGCGGTGGTGCTGGCCTACCGCTCGGGCTTCGTCAGCTGACCGGCACCGGGGCGGTCGCGCCGAGCCGCAGCACCGTGTCGCCGGGCCGCTCGACGGCGTCGTCGTGGGTCACGCAGACGACCACCCGGCCGGCCAGGGCGCGGCGCAGGTCGGCCACCAGCGCGGCGGCGGTCGGCGGGTCGAGGTGCGCGGTGGGCTCGTCGAGCAGCACGACGTCGCGGTCGGCCAGCAGCGCGCGGGCCGCGGCCAGCCGCCGCCGCTCGCCACCGGACAGCGCGGTGCCGCCGGCACCGACGGGGGTGTCGAGGCCGTCGGGCAGGCCGGCCACCAGCGGGCCGAGGCCGGCGGCGGCGAGCGCCCCGGTCATCCGCCGCTCGCCCTCGGGGCCGGTCAGTGCGCCGCGGGGCGCGGCCAGCGCGAGGTTGGCCCGGACGCTGGAGGCGAACACGTGGGACTCCTGCGGCAGCCAGGCCGTCCGCGAGCGCACCGCGTCGCCGGTCAGCCGGGCGGTGTCGGTGCCGCCGAGCGCGTAGCCGCCGGCCCGCGGGCGCAGCGCGGCGAGCAGCACCGCGAGGAGCGTCGACTTGCCGGCGCCCGACGGGCCGCGCACGACCAGCCAGCCGCCGTCCGCGGAGGCCCGCGCGGACAGGTCCCGCAGCACGTCCGGGCCGCCCGGCCAGCCGGCGGTGAGGCCGGTGACGGCGAGGTCGCGCACCGGCGCCGGGGCGGGCAGCGGGTCGGCCGGGTCGGCGGGCACCGGGGCGGTGAGGACGGCGTCGAGCCGGGCGCGGGCGTCGGCGAGCGCACCGCGCCGCTGCAGCGCCGAGACCAGGCCGGTCAGCGGCTCGGCCAGCGCGAGCGGGGCGAGGCCGAGCACCGCGACCAGCGGGCCGGTCACCCCGGTGGCGGCACCGGCCGCGGTGGCCAGCACGGCGGCCAGGCCGGTGCCGAGCACCACCAGGCCGGTGCCGAGTGCGCCGGCCCGCTCGCCGGTGGCCGCGACGGCCGAGCGCCGGCCCGCGACCGCGGCCAGGTCGGCGGCGGTGGCGGCGGCCAGGCCGTGCGCGCGGAGGTCGGGTGCGCCCTCGAGCGCGGTGGTGACGTCGCGCAGCGCGGCCACCCGCAGCGCACCCTCGGCCCGGGCGGCGCCGGCGTCGACCCGCCGGTGCACGGCCAGCACGCCGGCGACGGTGAGCGCCAGGACGACGGCGACGGCGCCCGCGGCGGCGGGGGACAGCACCGCGAGCACGGCGACGGTGAGCGCCGGGACGGTGACCGCCACCAGCGCCGGCGGCACCACGCGCACCGAGAGGTCCTGCACCAGGCCGACGTCGCCGACCACCCGGGCCAGTGCGCTGCCCGGCGTCCGGTCGGCGGCCACGCCCTGCGCGGCCAGCGCCCGCCAGACCCGCACCCGCAGGTCGGCGGCCATGCGGAGGGCGGCGTCGTGGGCGGTGAGCCGCTCGGTCCAGCGCAGCAGCGCCCGGCCGAGCCCGGAGGCGCGCACGCCGACGATCGCGACGAGCAGCGTGAGCACCGGCGGCATCTCCGCGGCGCGCACGATCAGCCAGCCGGACAGCGCGGTGAGCGCGACGCCGGCGCCGGCCGAGGCGGTGCCCGCGGCGACGGCGCGCAGCAGGGCTCGCCGCGGCCAGCCCAGTGCGGTGGTGGCTACGGCGGTGGTGGCGGCTGCGGCGGTGGTGGCTGCCGGCGGGGAGGCGCCCACCTCGGCGACGTGGTCGCCTCCGGCCGCCGGTGATGACGAGACCGCCGATGTGGCGGGGAGGACGGGGGCGCCGGGCAGCGTGACCGTGCGGTCGGCGAGCGCGGCCAGCGCCGGGTCGTGGGTGACCAGCAGGACGGTCACCGTGCCCCGCAGGCCGGCCAGCACGGCGGCCACGCGGGCGGCTGCGGCGTCGTCGAGGTGTGCGGTCGGCTCGTCGAGCAGCAGCAGCCGGGCGCCGCGACGGACGCGGACCAGCGCCCGGGCCAGCGCCACGCGCTGCAGCTCGCCGGGGGACAGGGTGGTGCAGTCGCGGCCGGCCAGCGCGGTGGCGCCGACCCGGTCCAGCGCCTCCACGACGAAGGCCTCGGCGACGACGGCGTCCACGCCCGGTGCCGGCGCGGCGTGCCGGCGCAGCTCGTCGGCCACGGTCGGCGCCGTCGTCCGCGGGTGCTGCGGCACCAGCGCGACGCCGCCGGCCGGGACGCCGGTCACGGTGCCGGCGACCTCCGCGGCCGGGTCGAGGGCGCCGGTCAGCGCGGCCAGCAGCGTCGACTTGCCCGAGCCGCTGGCGCCGCGCAGCACGACGAGCTCGCCGGGCCGCAGCGCCAGGTCGGTCGGCGGCAGGGCGGGCACCGCGCGGCCGGGGTGGCGCACCGTGAGCCCGGTGACGGCGACGTCGGCGCCGCGCGGGTCGCCGTCGCCGGCCGCGCCCTCCGCCGGGGCCGGGGCGGCGAGCACCGCGCGGGCCTCGGCGGCGGCGAGGGTGGCGGCCTCGCCGGCGTGGTGGGCGGTGCCGAGCGCGCGCAGCGGCGCGAAGGCCTCGGGCGCGAGCAGCAGCGCGGTGAGCCCGACGGCGAGGCCGAGGTCGCCGTGCACCAGGCGCAGGCCGACGGTCACCGCGACCAGTGCCACCGACAGCGTGGCGATCAGCTCCAGCACCAGCGCGGAGAGGAAGGCCAGCCGCAGCGTCGCCAGCGTGCGGCGGCGGGAGGCCTCGCCGAGCTCGGCGAGCGCGGCGACCTGCTCGGCGGCGCGGCCGAGGCCGACGAGCACGGGCAGGCCGCGGACCAGCTCGGCGACGTGCGCGGCGAGCCGGTCGAGGGCGCGGGCGGCGTCGGTGGTGCCGTCGCGGGTCGCGAGGCCGACCAGCGCCATGAACAGCGGCACGAGCGGCAGGGTGACCGCGACCAGGCCCGCCGACAGCAGGTCGGTGGCGGCGAGGACGACCAGCAGCACCGGCGGGACGACGGCGGCCTGCGCCAGCGCGGGGAGGTAGCCGGCCAGGCCCGGCGCGAGGTCCGCGAGCCGGGTGGTGGCGAGCACCGCGGCCGGCGCCGGGCCGCCGGCGGCGGTCACCGCGGCCGGGGAGGCGGCCAGCCGGTCGAGCAGGGCGCGGCGCAGCGCGTCCTCGGCGCGGCGGGCGTCGCGGGCGGCGGCCCGCTCGCCGAGGGTGCCGGCGACCGCGCGCAGCACCGCGCCGGTGGCGGCCAGCGCGAGCGGCCCGGTCAGCGCGCCGTCGGCGAACCCCGCGGCGCGGGCGAGGGCGTGCGCGAGGCCGGCGGCGAGCAGGACCAGCCCCGCCGTCGACCCCAGGGCCGCGGCGGCCGCCCGCGCCAGGGCGCCGGGCACGCCCGGCACCCCGGCCAGCGGCGCGAGCGGCCCCCGGGCCGCGCCCGCCGCGCGCGGGCGGCGGGCCCGGGAGGGGCCCTCGTCGCGCGAGCGGCCCATCAGGCGGCCACCGGGTCCGCGGCGTCGTCGTGCTGGGGCTCGGCGGTGAGGCGCCGGCGGAACACCCAGTACGTCCACGTCTGGTAGGCCAGCACCACCGGCAGACCGACCGCGGCCACCCACGTCATGATGCCCAGCGTGTAGTCGCTGACCGAGGCCTGCGCGACGGTGAGGTCGAAGGCCGGGTCGACGGTCGAGGGGACGACCACCGGGAAGGCGGCGCCGAAC
The DNA here is from genome assembly GCF_037034165.1 of Geodermatophilus sp. FMUSA9-8. Taxonomy (NCBI): domain Bacteria; kingdom Bacillati; phylum Actinomycetota; class Actinomycetes; order Geodermatophilales; family Geodermatophilaceae; genus Geodermatophilus; species Geodermatophilus sp. FMUSA9-8. The sequence continues at coordinate 9,501 of NZ_JBAGKE010000012.1, forward strand.
AGGGTCGCCGCGGAGGCCAGCAGCACGGTGGCCCACCCGGCGAAGGCCTGTCCCTCGCGGTCGAGGCGCACCCGGGTCCAGGTGACGACGACGGCCAGCGCGGCGACCAGCCACAGCACGCCGGTGACCACGGTGCCCGAGCGCAGGTGCACCAGCCCGGCCCACGCCAGCAGCGGCAGCGCGCCCACCGGCGCGGAGCGGAGCGCGAACGCGCGCGCCCGCAGCCGCAGCGGGCCGTCGGTCTTGAGCGCGAGGAACAGCGCGCCGTGCACCAGTGAGTACGCGACGACGGCGACCGCGCCGAGCAGCGAGGACCAGCCGAGGCCGGCGAACGCGCCGCCCACCCGGGTGCCGTCGCCGTCGATCGGCAGCCCCAGCGTGGTGGCGCCGAGCGCGGCGCCGATGCCGGCCGCGGCCACCAGCGAGCCGCCGGTGATGACGCGCGTCCAGGTCGCGTCCCAGCGCGGGTCGTGCGACTGGTGCCGCCACTCGAAGGCCACCGCACGCACGATCAGGCCGAGCAGCACCACGACGAAGGGCAGGTAGAGCGCCGGCAGCCAGGTGGCGTACCAGCCGGGGAAGGCGGCGAACACCGCGCCGACGGCGGTGACCAGCCAGACCTCGTTGCCGTCCCAGACAGGGCCGATGGTGCGCAGCATGAGGTGCCGGTCGGCGGTGCGGCGGCCGAGCACCGGCAGCAGCGCCGCGACGCCGAAGTCGAAGCCCTCGAGCAGCAGGAAGCCGGTCCACAGCACCGCGACGGCGGCGAACCACAGGGTCTGCAGGTCCATGGGAGGGAGCTCCTAGTAGGCGAAGGAGAGGACGTCGTCGTCGGACCGCGGGCCGCCGTCGGGACGGTCGTCGTCGTCCCGGGACGAGCTGCCCACGGCGGGCGGCGTCGGGGTGGTGTCGCCGGTGGTCACGCCCCGGCGGACGAGCCGGGTGAGCAGGACCAGCTCGACGACGGCGAGCGCGCCGTAGAGGACGCCGAGGCTGACCAGCGAGGTCCAGACCTCCGCGGTGGTGACGCCGGGGGAGACGGCCTGGGCGGTGAAGAAGTACACCTGCTCGCCGACCGGGACGTCCGGGTTCGGGTAGACGACGAAGGGCTGGCGGCCCATCTCGGTGAACACCCAGCCGGCCGCGTTGGCCACGAAGGGCGCGCCGACGGCGAGCAGCGAGCCGTACACGCCGACCCGTGAGGTCGGCACCCGGCCGCCGCGGGTCGACCAGAGCGCGTAGGCCGCGACACCGGCCGACACCGCGCCCATGCCGATCATGAGCCGGAAGCTCCAGTAGGTGACCGCCAGCACCGGGGTGTAGTCGATCTCCTCGCCGGCGCGCTCGCCGAACGACGGGTCGTCGGGGTAGGTCTCGCCGTAGACGTCGGCGTACTGCTCCTGCAGCTCGTTGACCCCGGGGACGGCGGTCTCGAAGTCGCTGTGGGCGAGGAAGGAGAGCAGGCCGGGGACGGTCCAGCTGTGCACGTCGTCGCACTCGTTGGAGCCGAGCTTGGCCCAGGCGAAGATCGAGAACGGGGCCGGGGCCTCGGTCTCGCAGAGCGCCTCGGCGGAGCTCATCTTGAGCGGCTGCTGCTGGTACATGAGCTTGCCCTGCCAGTCGCCGGTGACGGCGACGAGGACGAACGCGGCCAGCGACACGAAGCCACCCACCCGCACCGAGCGGCGCCACACCGAGTGGTCGACGTCGGTCGTCGGTGCCTCGGCCAGCTTGCGCTTGCGCAGCTGGTAGAGGCCGACGCCGACGAGCAGGGCACCCGCGACCATGAGCGCGGCGACGATCGCGTGGCTGAACGCGGCCAGCGCCGTGTTGTTGGTGAGGACGGCGAGGAAGTCGACGTGCTGCGGCCGGCCGTCGGGGCCGACGGTGACGCCGACCGGGTGCTGCATCCACGAGTTGGCCGCGATGATGAAGTACGCGCTGACGATCGAGCCGATGACCGCCGCCCACAGCGCGGCGAGGTGCAGCCGCTTCGGGATGCGGCCCCAGCCGAAGATCCACAGGCCGAGGAAGGTCGACTCGAGGAAGAAGGCGAGCAGCGCCTCCATCGCCAGCAGCGAGCCGAAGACGTCGCCGACGAAGCGCGAGTACTCGCTCCAGGCGAGGCCGAACTGGAACTCCTGCACGAGGCCGGTGGCCACGCCGAGCACGAAGTTGACCAGGTAGACCTTGCCCCAGAAGCGGGTCATCCGGAGCCACTCGGGCCTGCTCGTGCGCACCCACATGGTGTGCATGACGGCGACCAGGATCCCGAGACCGATGGTCAGCGGGACCATGAGGAAGTGGTAGACGGTGGTGATGCCGAACTGCCAGCGGGCGACGTCCAACGTGTCCAGGGCCAGGAGGTCCACGGGGCCTGCTCCTCACGCCGGCTCGACCCTCGTGCCGACACCTCCTTTCTACGCCTCGTAGAACTGCCTTTCTACGTCTCGTAGAACGCGTCGAAGTGAGGTGCGCGACAGGGTCCGTGCGCCCGCCCGGCTCCGCGTTCTACGCTGGGTAGAAACGAGGAGGGGAGGCGTCGTGGCGTCGCTGGGTGACCTGGAGCGGACGGTCATGGACGTGCTGTGGGCGGCCGACGGGCCGGTCGCGGCGGCCGAGCTGCGCGACGCGCTCGCCGACCGCGAGCTGGCGCTCACCACCGTGCACACGGTGCTGTCGCGGCTGGAGGCCAAGGGCTTCGTCGAGCACGACGAGGCGCGGCCGCGCCGGTTCCGCCCGCGCGCCACGCGCGAGCAGCACGCCGCCGAGCTCATGCACGAGGTGCTCGGCGCGTCCGCCGACCGGCAGGCCGTGCTCGCCCGCTTCGTCGGCGGGGTCGACCCGGAGGAGGCCCGCCTGCTGCGCGCGCTGCTGGACGGCACGGCGCCGGGCGCCGCCCGCTGACCCGCCACCGCTGACGTGCTGCCCGCGACCGCCGCGGCGCTGGCGGTCCTGGCGGCCCTGCTGGCCTGGCCGGTGCCGGCGCTGCTCGGCCGCGCCCGCTGGCCGCGGCGCGACCCGCTCGTGGCGCTGGTCTGCTGGCAGGCGATCGGGCTGGCCGGTGGCCTGTCGATCATCGGCGCGCTGCTCGTGCACGGCCTGGCGCCCTGGGGACACTCGCTGCCCGAGGCCGGGTGGGCGGTGCTGCGCGGGCACCCCGCCGTCGACCCCGTCCGCGGCGACCACTGGGTCACCCTGACCCTCGCCGCCGTCCTGGCGGCCGAGCTGCTCGGCGTCCTCGCGCTGTCCTGGGCGCGCACCGCCCGCACCCGCCGCCGGCACCGCGAGCTGCTCGAGCTGGTGGTGCGGCCCTCGCCCGCCGCGCCCGACGCCCGGCTGCTCGAGCACCCGGCGCCGGTCGCCTTCTGCATCCCCGGCGCCCGCCCGCTGCTGGTGCTCTCCTCGGGCATGGTCGCCGAGCTCGACGACGACCAGCTCGCCGCCGTCGTCGCGCACGAGCGGGCGCACCTGGCCGAGCACCACCACCTCTACCTGCTGCCGTTCGTGGCGTGGGAGGCGGCGCTGCCGGTGCTGCCCGCGGCCGCCCGCGCGCACGCCGCGGTGCGGGAGCTCGTGGAGATGCGCGCCGACGACCGGGCGCTCGCCTCGCTGCGCGGCCCCGACCCGCGGCGCACCCTGGCCCAGGCGATCGTGGTCGCCGCCGGGGGAGCGGGCGGCGGGGTGCCCAGCGGCGCGCTGTCGGTGGCCGGCGGCGCGCTCGGCGCCCGGGTGCTGCGGCTGGTCGACCCGCCGGCGCCGCTGCCCGCCGCGGCCCGCGCCGCCGCCCTGCTGTGCGCGGGCCTGCTCCTGCTCGTCCCGACGGTCCTGCTCCTGCTCCCCGCCCTCTGAGGGGCCTCAGTAGCGCTCTCGGCCCCCTCCGAGGGGGCCGAGAGCGCTACGAGGGCCGCTCGGGTCAGTCGGGGACGGCGGACGTCGCGTTGCCCGGCAGCGGCGCGAACCGCCGCAGCCGCAGGCTGTTGGTGACGACGAACACCGAGCTCAGCGCCATCGCGGCGCCGGCGATCATCGGGTTGAGCAGCCCGGCCATCGCCAGCGGGATCGCCGCGACGTTGTAGGCGAACGCCCAGAACAGGTTGCCCTTGATGACCGCGAGCGTGCGGCGGGCCAGCCGGACGGCGTCGGCGGCGGCGCGCAGGTCGCCGCGCACGAGGGTGAGGTCGCTGGCCTGGATGGCGACGTCGGTGCCGGTGCCCATCGCGAGCCCCAGGTCGGCCTGGGCGAGCGCCGCGGCGTCGTTCACGCCGTCGCCGACCATCGCCACCGTCCGCCCCTGCGCCTGCAGCCGCCGGACGGCGTCGACCTTGTCCTGCGGCAGCACCTCGGCCACCACGTCGTCGATGCCCACCTCCGCCGCGACCGCGCGGGCGGCCGCCGACGAGTCGCCGGTGAGCAGCACCGGCCGCAGCCCGAGGTCGCGGAACTGCCGCACGGCGGTCGCCGACGTCGGCTTGACGGTGTCGGCGACGACCAGCACGCCGCGCACCGCGCCGTCCCAGCCGACGGCGACGGCGGTGCGCCCGGCGGCGTCGGCCTGCTGCACCGCGGCGGCCAGCTCCGGCGGCAGCGCGCCGACGAGCGCGGGCCGCCCGACGACGACCGCCGTCCCCTCCACGGTGCCGCGCACGCCGAGGCCGGCCTCGTTCGCGAAGTCGGTGACGGCCGGCAGGGCGCCGAGCCGCTCGCGGGCGGCGGTGGCGACGGCCGCGGCGATCGGGTGCTCGGAGGCGTCCTCGAGCGCGCCGGCCCGGCGGAGCACCTCGGCGTCGTCCTCGCCGTGGGCGGCGGCGACGTCGACCAGGCTCATCCGGCCGGTGGTCACCGTGCCGGTCTTGTCGAGCACCACGGTGTCGACCCGGCGGGTGGACTCGAGCACCTCCGGCCCGCGGACCAGGATGCCGAGCTGCGCGCCGCGGCCGGTGCCGACCATGAGCGCGGTCGGCGTGGCCAGCCCGAGCGCGCAGGGGCAGGCGATGATCAGCACGGCGACGGTGGCGGGGAACGCCCCGGCGAGGCCCGCGCCGGTGCCCAGCCAGAAGCCGAGCGTGGCCAGCGCCAGGGCCAGCACGACGGGCACGAAGACCGCCGACACCCGGTCGGCGAGCCGCTGCACCTGCGCCTTGCCGTGCTGCGCCTCCTCGACCAGGCGGGCCATCTGCGCGAGCTGGGTGTCCGCGCCGACCCGGGTGGCCCGCACGACCAGCCGCCCGCCGGCGTTCACGGTGGCGCCGACGACGGCGTCGCCCGGGCCGACCTCCACCGGCACCGGCTCGCCGGTGAGCATCGAGGCGTCGACGGCCGAGGAGCCCTCGACCACCTCGCCGTCGGTGGCCACCCGCTCGCCGGGGCGGACGACGAACAGGTCGCCGACGCCGAGCGCGTCCACCGGCACCCGCTGCTCGGCGCCGCCGCGCAGCACCGACACGTCACGGGCGCCCATCTCCAGCAGGGCGCGCAGCGCCGAGCCCGCCCGCCGCTTGGCGCGCGCCTCGGCGTACCGGCCGGCCAGCAGGAAGGTCATCACCCCGGCGGCGGCCTCGAGGTAGACGTCACCCGCGCCGTCGGTGCGCGACACCGCGAAGCTGAACGGGTGCGTCATGCCGGGCTCGCCGGCGGTGCCGAGGAACAGCGCGTACAGCGACCAGCCGAGCGCGGCGAGGGTGCCGAGGGAGACCAGGGTGTCCATGGTCGCCGAGCCGTGCCGCAGGTTGGTCCAGGCGGCGCGGTGGAACGGCCAGCCGCCCCACGCGACCACCGGGGCGGCGAGGGTGAGCGAGGCCCACTGCCAGTACTCGAACTGCAGCGCCGGGACCATCCCGAGCAGCACGACCGGCAGGCTCAGGACGGCGGAGACCAGCAGCCGCTGGCGCAGCCCCGCGTCCGGTCGAAGGACCCCGTCCCCCTCACCCCTCGCAGGCTCGGGGCGAGCCTCTGGACGGGGCCGGACGGGTTGGGCGGTGTAGCCGGCCTTCTCCACGGCGGCGACGAGGTCCTCGGGGACGACGCCGTCGGCGTAGTCGACCCGCGCCTTCTCCGTGGCGTAGTTGACGGTGGCGGTGACGCCGTCGAGGCGGTTCAGCTTGCGCTCGATGCGGTTCGCGCACGAGGCGCAGGTCATCCCGCCGATCGAGAGCTCGACCGAGCTGGTCACGGGGTGCTCCTGGCGGTGGCGGTCACGGCGGCGGTGCGGACGACGTCGCCGTGCCGGAAGTCGAAGAACAGCCGGTGGTCCCCGGCCGCGGGCACCTCGACGGCGAACCGGACCTCCGCGCCGGAGGCCGCCGTCGGGTGGACGTGCAGGTAGCCGAGGTCGCCGGCGCGCAGCGCGACCAGGTGGCCGTTCGCGCCGAGGTACGGCTGGAGGTCGGTCACCGGGACGCCGTCGCGGGCGACGGTCACCACGACCTCCGACTCGCGTCCGGCGACGAGGTCGCCGGCGAGGGTGACGGTGTAGCCGTCGACCTCCGCGGTGGGTGAGGGCGCGGGCAGCGGCACCGGGTCGCTCGCGCCGCCGACGGCGAGGTCGGCGCCGAGGACGAGGCCCTCCCCGTGCGCGGTCGGCGTCGCGTCGGCGAGCACCCGCCACGAGCCCGGCGTCAGCGCGACCGGCGTCGTCCAGGTGCCGTCGGGCGACAGCTCCGGGTGCAGGTGCTGGTAGCCGGTGAGGTCCCGCCGGACGACGACGAGGTGCAGGTCCTGCTCGTGCACCGTGTCGTACGCGGTGACCGGCGCGCCGTCGGGCCCGAGCAGGCGGAACGACAGCGGGACGGCGTCGCCGGCGGGCAGGGCGTCGTCGGCGAGGTCGAGGGTGTGGCCCTCCGCGGAGACGGCGAGCCCGGCGGGGAGGTCGTGCCCCTCCGCCTCGGGCGCTGCGTCGTGCCCGCCCTCGGCGGACCCGTGCTCCCCGGCCGCCGCGTGCTCCTCCGCGGCGCCGGGGCGGTCGACCGGGCCGGCGAGCGCGCCGGCACCCCAGCCGGCGCCGAGGACGGCGGCCGCGACGCCCAGCGTCGCGGCGGCCCGGGTGGCGGTGCGCACGGCCCTCTCCCCTCGACGCGCCCGCGTCAGCGGGCGGCGACCTCGTAGCCGGCCTCCTCGACGGCGGCGCGCACGGCGGCGTCGTCGACGGGGGCGTCGCTGGTGACGGTCAGGCCGCCGCTGGCGAGGTCGACCTGCACCCCGGTGACGCCGGGGATCTCGCTGACCTCCTCGGTGACCGAGGCGACGCAGTGCTGGCAGGTCATGCCGGTGACGGTGTAGCTGGCGGTGCTCACGGGGGTCTCCTCGCGGGGGTGGGGTCAGGAACGGACGAGGCGGGCGATGGCGGCGGAGGCCTCGCGGACCTTCTCGTCGGCCTCGGGCCCGCCGGCGGCCACGGCCTCGGCGACGCAGTGGCCCAGGTGCTCCTCGAGCAGGCCGAGGGCGACCGACTGCAGGGCCGAGGTCACCGCGGACACCTGCGTGAGGATGTCGATGCAGTACTTCTCGTCCTCGACCATCCGCTGCAGGCCACGCACCTGTCCCTCGATGCGGCGCAGCCGCTTGAGGTGGTCGTCCTTGTGGTGGATGTAGCCGTGGACGCGACCGGGGCTCTGCTCGTCGGGCACGGCTGCCACAGTACCCTTACCCCCCAGGGGTGTCACGCGTCGTCGGTCGGGTCCTCCGGGCGCTCGTCGCGGAGGCGGGCGACGGCGTCGCGCAGCCGGTCGCCGTCGGCGCGGGCGTCGGCGAGCTGGTCCTGCAGGCCGACGATCACCTCGGCCGAGGCGAGCGGGTGGCCCTCGTCGAGCAGGCCGCGCAGGCGGGCGGCGAGGACGAGCTGGTGGCGGGAGTAGCGGCGGTGGCCGCCGGGGGAGCGGTGCGGCGACAGCGCGCCCGAGCCGTCGAGGCTGCGGAGGAAGGCGGCCTGCACGCCGAGGAGGGCGGCGGCCTGGCTCATGGTCAGCGCCGGGTAGTCCGGGTCGTCGAGCCGCCGGACGGCGTCCGCGGCCGAGGGGGCCGCGGGCACGGGAGCCGTGGCGCCTGCCGGGTCCCCGGGCGCGCCGTCGTCGCGGCCCGGCCTGTCGCTGCTCGCCATGGGGACTCCTCGGGAACGGCACGGGGCCGGGCCCCCGCGGGCCCGGCCCCGTGTGCGGGACGCGCCGGTCAGCTCTCGACGGCGCGCTGCTCGCGCCCGGCCGACTCGTGCTCGATGGTGCGGCCCTCCACCGCGGCCGGCACGTCGGCCCGGGTCACGGTGATCTTGCGGGCCCGCGCCTTCTCGGCCACCGGGATGCTCACGGTGAGCACGCCGTCGTGGTAGCTCGCCTCGAGCCGGTCGGTGTCGAGGCTGCGGCCGAGGACCAGCTGCCGCGTGTAGGAGCCGTACGGGCGCTCGGCGACGGCCCACTCGGCGTTCTCCAGCTGCGGCACCGAGCGCTCGGCGGTCACGGTGAGCGTGGTGCCCTCGATCGACAGGTCGATCGAGCCGGGGTCGACGCCGGGCAGGTCGAAGTGGGCGACGAACTTGTCGCCGACCCGGTAGGCGTCCATCGGCATGCCCGACAGGGCGCGGGCGGGGCCGGTGCGGCCGGCGAGCTGGTCCAGCGCGCGGAAGGCGGCGGACGTGGCGGCGAACGGGTCGTAGGCGGTCAGCATCATGCTGGTGCACCTCCTGGGTCGTGCTGGTCGGTCGCTGCCGTGGGGTGAACCTCCAGCGGCGACTAAAGATTACCTCAACCGACGGCCGCTGTAAACATCTCTCCGCGCATGTCGTCCGCGTCGCGCATGGGATCGCGCGGCAACGGGCAGTGCCCGGGCATGGACGAGTCCGTACCGCCCAGCGAGGGGCACGCCGACGACGCCGCCGCCCCCGAGGTGACCGCCGCCCTCGACGGCGACGTCAGCCGTGTCACCGTCACCGGCGAGCTCACCGAGGCCGCCCGCCGGCCCCTGGTCCGCGCGGTCACCGACCAGCTGCTGTCGGTGCCCACGCTGTCCCGGCTGGAGCTGCACCTCGACCAGGTGACGTTCATGAACTCCGCCGGGATGGCCGTGCTGGTGCAGCTGCAGCGGATGACGCAGCCCCGGGCCGTCACCGTCGCCCTGGTCTCGCCGCCGGCCGCCGTCGCCCGGCCGCTGCAGCTGACCGGGCTGTGGCGCCGCTTCGAGGTGGTCGACGACGAGGCCGGCCCGGCCGACGCCGGGGGCTCCCCGGTGTCGGGCGCGCAGGCGCCGCGGCCCGACGGCCCCGACGGCCGCAGCGCCTGACCACTTGGCGCTCCTGTGTCGGGCGGTCCGGGGCGGGCCGCTGCTCCTAGCCTGACCGGGTGCCGCCCTCCTCCCACTCCCACGGCCCGGACCCCGACGCGCCGCCGCCGAGCGCGGAGACGCTCGCCCGGCGGCGCCGCGCCGTCTGGCTGATGCTGCTGCTGCTCGTCCCGGCGGCGCTGGCCACCGTGGTCGGGCTGTTCGTGCTCTGGCCGGGCGACGAGCCGACCCGCGCCCAGCAGGCGGCCGAGCAGTTCCTGCCGCCGGGCACCACCTACCCCGAGGGGCGGATCGTCTCGCTGCAGACGCTGTCGTGCGGGGAGACCGGCGGGGTGCAGGCCACGTGCGCGACCGCCGTCGTCGAGGTGCTCGACGGCGAGGGCACCGGGGAGTACCAGCAGGTCGACCTCGCCGCCGACGTCGTCGCGAACGGGATCGGCGAGGGCGACACCGTGGTGCTCACCCGCGACGCCGGCGCCGAGGGCAGCCCGGCCTACCAGTTCTTCGACTTCGAGCGGACGACGCCGATGCTCGTGCTCGGCGTCGCCTTCGCCGTCGTGGTCGCGGCGGTGGCCCGGCTGCGCGGGGTCGCGGCGCTGGTCGGGCTGGCCTTCGCCTTCCTCGTCCTGCTGCAGTTCGTCATGCCGGGCCTGCTGTCCGGGGACTCGCCGACGCTGGTCAGCCTCGTCGGCTCGGCGGCGATCATGTTCGTCGTCCTCTACCTGGCGCACGGCCTGTCGGCCCGGACGACGACGGCGCTCATCGGCACCCTGTTCGGCCTGGCGCTGGTCACCGGGCTCGGGGCGCTGGCGGTCGGCGTCGCCCGGCTCACCGGCCTCACCAGCGAGGAGACCGTCCAGCTGCAGACCTTCGACGCCGGCCTGAGCTTCTCCGGGCTCGTGATCGCCGGGACCGTCGTCGCCGGGCTCGGCGTGCTCAACGACGTCACGATCACCCAGGCCTCGGCCATCTGGCAGCTGCACGAGGTCGACCCGGCGATGGGCTCCCGCGAGCTGTACCGGCGCGGCATGGCCGTGGGCCGCGACCACATCGCCTCGACCGTCTACACGATCGTCTTCGCCTACGCCGGGGCCGCGCTGCCGCTGCTGCTCCTGTTCACCGTCTACTCGCAGCCGGCCGGGGTGATCCTCACCAGCTCGGCGATGGCCGAGGAGGTGGTCCGCACGCTGGTGGGTGCGATCGCGCTCGTCCTCGCCGTGCCGGTGACCACCGCGGTCGGCGCGTTCTTCGCCACCGCGGCCGGCACCGAGGCCGGGGCGGCCCCGGAGAAGCGGATGTCGGCACTGCGTGCGAGGTTCGCCCGATGAAGGACCCCACTCCCCCCCACCACTCGCAGGCTCGCGGCGGGTCCCTGCAGCGGGGCCGTTCCAGTCCCTTGCTGGCCGCCGCGGAGGCCGCCCCGGGCTTCATGCCCGACGACGAGGGCCGCGCCCTGTACGAGGCGGCGCGGTCGGTGGCCGTGCCGGGGCCGCTGCTGGAGATCGGCTCGTGGATGGGGAAGTCGGCGCTCTACCTCGCCGCGGCCGCCCGCGAGACCGGCCGGCAGGTGGTCACCGTCGACCACCACCGCGGCTCCGAGGAGCACCAGCCCGGCTGGGAGTACCACGACCCGTCGCTGGTCGACCCCGCCGTCGGCCGGATCGACACCCTCCCGCGGTTCCGCCGCACGATCGCCGACGCCGGTGCCGAGGACGTCGTCGTCGCCGTCGTGGCGCGCTCGGAGGTGCTCGCCCCGCTGTGGACGACGCCGCTCGCGCTGCTGTTCCTCGACGGCAGCCACACCGAGGAGTCCGCGCGCCGCGACCAGGACGCCTGGGTGGCGAAGCTCGCCGTCGGCGGCACGCTGGCGATCCACGACGTCTTCCCCGACCCCGCCGACGGCGGCCAGGCGCCCTTCGGCGTCTACACGCGGGTGCTCGCCTCCGGGGACTTCACCGAGCTGCCCGGCACGGGCTCGCTGCGGGTGCTGCGCCGTGAGCGCTGACGCGCTCGGCGCCGAGCGGGCGGCCGCGCAGGCGCAGATCGAGGCGCTGACCCGCCAGTTCGACGAGATCGTCGCCGCGTCACGGGCGTCCAACGCCGACGACGAGCACGACCCGGAGGGCGCCACGATCGCCTTCGAGCGCCAGCAGGTCGCGGCGCTGCTGGAGCAGGCACGCCGCCGGCTGGCCGACGTCGACGCCGCCGTCACCGCCGTCGAGTCCGGCACCTACGGCCGGTGCGAGACCTGCGGCTCGGCGATCGCGCCCGAGCGGCTGGCCGCCCGGCCCACCGCGCGCACCTGCATCAGCTGCGCGCGCTGACCGCCGGCCGCTCCGGCAGCCGCACCGACAGGCGGGGCAGCAGCACCTGGGTCAGCGGGCCGATGAGCAGGGCGTAGGCGACGGTCGCGACGCCGAGGGTGCCGCCGAGCAGCCAGCCGGTGGCCACGACGGTGGCCTCGATCGCGGTGCGCACGGCCCGCACCGACCCGCCGGTGCGCCGCACCAGCCCGGTCATCAGGCCGTCGCGCGGTCCGGGCCCGAGGTGCACGCCGACGTAGGCGGCCGTGGCGACGGCGTTGAGCGCGATGCCCGCCGCGGCGAACGCGACCTGCACGGCCAGGTGCGACGGCGCGGGCAGCACGGCGAGGGTGCCGTCGACGGCGACCCCGATGACGACGACGTTGCTGACGGTGCCCAGGCCCGGCCGCTCGCGCAGCGGCACCCAGGCCAGCAGGACCAGCGCGCCCACGACGGCGGTGACCAGCCCGAGCGACCAGCCCAGCCGGTGCGCGAGGCCCTGGTGCAGCACGTCCCACGGCGTGACCCCGAGCGAGGACCGCACCAGCAGGGCCATCGAGGCGCCGTAGAGCGCGAGGCCGGCGTAGAGCTGGACGAGGCGGCGCGGGAGGCGCGGGGGCCGGCGGACCGGGCGGGGCTGGAGCACGGCGTCCACCCTGCCGTGGGAGTGGCCCGGTCCCTGCGGGCCAATCGCCGGGATTGGCCTGGTCCCGCTCGGGGTCGGCCTCCCGAGATGCGCCCCGCGGTCGTCATCCGGCAGCGGATGACGACCACCGCCCGCATCTCGGCGCGGGACTGCTCGCCCGTCGTCGACCTGGCGTCGTCTCAGGGCCGTCGAGGCGACCACAGGTCGACAGCGGGCGCCGTGCGGCTCCTCAGCTGACGTACCTGCGGGCGGTCGAGCGGCGCTGGACGGCGTCGAGCGCGGCGAAGCGGGCCTCCGCGTGGGCGGGCAGCACCCGCCGCTCGCGCAGCACCCACGGGAGCCCGCGGACGGCGTTCCACAGGCCCTGGGCGGTCACCCGGTCCCGCGGCAGCGTGCGCAGCAGGTGCACCGTGCGGCGCAGGGCCGGGCGCAGCGGGCGGCGCAGCCACGTCGTCCAGAGCGTGTTGCGGATGCCGTCGCGCCGGCGCCGGTGCGAGTCCCGCGCCCTGGACGCCTGGTGGTGCACGGTGAGCGCCGGGAGGTAGCACAGCTCCCAGCCGGCGGCGGCGAGGTCGCCGGCCATCAGCTCCTCCTCGCCGCCCAGCCACAGCCGCTCGCTGAAGCCGCCGACCTCGAGGAACGCCTCCCGCCGCACCACGCTCGCGCCGGCCAGGAACGAGCCCAGGGCCGGCCCGGGCAGCCACTCGGCGCCGGGCACGGGGGAGTCGCGCAGCTCCGGCACGATCGGGTCCTCGCGGCCGCCGGGCTCCACGAGGATCCGCGCGGTCACCACGGCCAGCCGCGGGTGGGCGTCGAGCACGTCGGCCGCCGTCCGCAGGGATCCCGGGTCCCACCACGTGTCGTCGTCGCAGAAGGCGACGTAGGGGGTGTCGAGCCGGGCGATCCCGACGTTGCGGCCGACGGCGCCGAGGTTCTCCGGGCTGGCGACCAGCTCGACGGCCGGGAAGCGCTCGCGCACCGCCTCGGCGGTGCCGTCGGTGGAGCCGTTGTCGACCAGCACGACGTGCGGCTGCTCGGGCAGCGCCAGCAGCCGCGACAGCGCGAGCAGCACCTCGTCGCGCCGCTGGTGGGTGATGACGACGACGGCGACCCGCGGGTCCGGCGCGAGCCCGGCGCCCTCGGGCCGGGCCTCCGTGGCGGTCACGCCGGGTCCCCGGCGAGCAGCCGCCGGTCGGCCAGCACGGACGCCGGCAGCCGGCGGCGGCGGCGCAGCGCGGCGGGCAGGTCGGGCAGCGCCCGCAGGAGTCCCCGCCGGCCGGGTGCGCCGGCGCGCAGCGCCTCGGCCACCGTGGCGGCGACGTCGCGCACCGGCAGCCGCAGCACCGCGGTGAGCACCCGGGAGCGCAGGACCGCCGCCTGCCGCGCGGCGCGGTCGTGCCGGCGGGACGAGGGGTGGTGGTGCACGGTCACCGCGTCGACGTAGGCGATGTCCCAGCCGGCCGCGGCGAGGTCGAGGGACAGCCGCTCCTCCTCGCCAGGGAAGCGCACCACGGAGTCGAAGCCGCCGACGGCGAGGAACGCCTCCGTGCGCACCATCGCGGCGCACGCGATGAAGCCGAGCAGCCGCGGCCCGGGCAGGTGCGCCGGGCTGCCGAGCGGGCTGGCCGCAAGCTCCGGGCACAGCGGGTCCAGCCGCTCCTCGGGGCCGACCAGCACCCGGGCGTTGAGCACCGCCAGCCGCGGGTGCGCGCGCATGACCTCCGCGGCGCGGGCGAGGTCGCCGGGCGCCCACCAGGAGTCGTCGTCGGCGAACGCCACGAACTCCGTGCCCGCGTACCCGGCGCCGATGGTGCGCGCCCGCGCGCCGGCGTTCTCCGCCAGCGGCAGCACGGTCACCTGCGGCAGTGCCGCGCGGACGGCGTCCACGGTCCCGTCGCCGGACCCGTTGTCCACCAGCACCACCGGCGCCTCGTGCCGGGGGAGCGAGGCGAGCAGGTCCTCGCGCCGGTCGCGGCTCATGACGACGACCGTGACGCCGTCAGGGGCAGGTGGGGAGGGGGCCGGGGAGGGCGCCGGGGCGGGGGAGGAACGGGTCACGGTTGCGCCCTGCCCGGCAGCGGCGCGGCCGAACCCGTGGGTCTCGCCGCACCAGGCGCGGGCAGGGCGGTGGGGTCGGCGAACAGCGTGGACGCCGGCGTGCCGCCCGCCAGGGCCTCGACGGCGAGCACCACCGCGGCCGCCGTCCAGGTGGTGCGCTCGACCGGCCAGCGGGCGTCGTCGGCGTAGACCAGCCCGGTCCAGTACGAGCCGTCGTCGGCTCGCAGGTGCTGCATGGCGGCCACCTGCTCGCGGGCCGCCTCCGGCTGCCCGGCCGCGACGAGGGCGAGCGCCAGCTCGCAGGTCTCCGCGCCGGTCACCCACGGGCGGTCGGCCACGCAGCGGGCACCGAGGCCCGGGACGACGAAGCGGTCCCAGCCGGCGGCCAGGCGGGCGCGGGCCGCCTCGCCGGTGACCGCCCCGGCGAGCACCGGGTAGTACCAGTCCATCGACCAGCGGGAGCGGTCGGCGAACGCTGCCGGGTCGGTGCGCAGGGCCTCGCCGAGGCCGGTGACCGCCAGCTCCCAGTCGGGCTGCGGCTCCCCGACGAGCCCGGCCAGCGCGATGCCGCAGCGCAGGGCCTGGAACAGGCTGGCGTTGCCGGTGAGCAGCGCCGTGTCGTCCGGCGTGCCGTCGGGCCGCAGCGCCCAGCTGACCGCGCCGCTGCCCAGCTGCATGCGCACCACGAGGTCCAGGCCCCGGCGGACGACCGGCCAGAGCTCGGCGACCAGCGCCTCGTCCGGGCGGGAAAGCCAGCCGTGCCACAGCCCGACGGCGAGGTAACCGGCGTGGTTGCTCTCGACGCCGGGCTGCGTCTCGGCGTCGCCGCGGTACTCGGCGGCGAGGGAGCCGTCGGGCCGCTGCCGGGCGGCCAGCCAGCGGTACGCGGCCGCGGCGCGCCCGTGCTCCCCGCCGACCTGCAGCGCCATCGCGGCCTCGACGGAGTCCCACGGGTCGAGCTGGCCGCCGCGGAACCACGGCAGCGCGCCGTCGGGGGCCTGCTCGGCGGCGATCGCCGCCACCGTGCGGGCGACGTCCGCCGCGTCGAGGACCCCGGGCAGCTCCGGCAGGTCAGCCCGCGGCAGCGGTCTTCTCCCGCTCCGGGACGGCCTCCGCCGTGACGTCCGCCGTGACGTCCGCCGTGACGTCCGCCGTGACGTCCGCCGCGACCGCCGGCCGGTCGGCGTAGACGACGAGGCTCTTGCCGATCAGCGGGTCGAGCACGCGCTCGGCGGTGCGGGTCAGCCACGGCCGCTTCATGAGGTCCCACACCAGCAGCCGGTGGTAGGCGCGGACGACGGCGGCGTCGCGGTCGACCCCGACCGCGCACTTGAGCCACCAGTAGGGCGCGTGCAGCGCGTGCGCGTGGTGCGTGGCGCCGGGGACGAGGCCCGCCACCGACAGCCGCGCCCGCAGCACGTCGCCGCGGTAGATGCGGATGTGGCCGCCCTCGTTCGCGTGGTAGGCGTCCGACAGCGCCCAGCAGACCCGCTCGGGCCCCCACCGCGGCACGGTGACCGCCACCCGGCCGCCCGGCTTGAGCACGCGGGCGATCTCGGCCATCGCGCGGGCGTCGTCGGGGACGTGCTCGAGCACCTCGGAGGCGATCACCCGGTCGACGCCGGCGTCGGGGAAGGGCAGGTGCAGCAGGTCGCCGCGCACCACCTCGAAGTGCGCCCCGGCCGGGGCCTCGCCGGCCTCGGCGATCGCGCCGAGCCAGCGCTTGGTCGTCTCCACCTCGGACACGCCCCAGTCGACGGCGACCACCCGCGCGCCGCGCCGGTAGGCCTCGAACGCGTGCCGGCCCTCGCCGCAGCCGAGGTCGAGCACGGTCATGCCCGGCCGGAGGTCGAGCAGGTCGTAGTCGACGGTCAGCACGGGCGCCCCTTGTCCTCCAGCACGCGCGCGTACCAGTCGGCGGTGCGCTCCGCGGTCCGCCGCCACGTGTAGTTCGCCAGCACCCGGCGGCGCCCGGCGCGGCCCAGCTGCTCCTGCAGCGACGGCTTCTCCAGCACCAGCCGCAGCGCCGCCGTCAGCTCCCCGACGTCGCCCGCGGGCACCCGCAGGCCCGCCTGCGTGCCGACCACCTCCGGCAGCGCGCCGGCGTCGGTGGTCACCAGCGGCGTGCCGCAGGCCATGGCCTCGACCGCCGGCAGCGAGAAGCCCTCGTACAGCGACGGGATGGCGGCCACGGTGGCGGTCTGCAGCAGCGTGACCAGGTCGGCCTCGGGCAGCGGCCCGGTGAACCGGACGGCGTCGCGGATGCCGAGCCGGTCCAGCGCGGTCTCGGCCGGCCCGCCGGGCCGGGCGGTGCCGACGACGGTCAGCCGCACCGGCCGCTCGGTGCGCAGCTTGGCCACGGCCTCGAGCAGGTGCACCAGGCCCTTGAGCGGGACGTCGGCGCTGGTGGTGACGACGATCGAGTCGGTCTCCCGCGGCCGGCCGGCCGGCGGCGGGGTGAAGACGTCGGGGTCGATGCCGACCGGGACCACCTCGATGCCGGCGGCCGGGACGTGCAGGTGCGTCTCGATGTCGCGGCGCGAGCTCTCCGACACGGTGGTGACCGCGTCGAGCCGCGGCGCGACCCGGGCCTGCATCGCGGTGAAGCCGTACCAGCGGGTGAGCGTCAGCCGGCGGCGCAGGGTGGGCGCGGCGGCGAGGTCGAGCTGCCGGTCGATGGCCACCGGGTGGTGCACGGTGGCCACGGTCGGGACGCCGGCCCGCACCAGCCGCAGCAGCCCGTAGCCCAGCGACTGGTTGTCGTGGACGACGTCGTAGTCGGCGGCGCGGGGGAGCAGCGCGCGGGCGGCCCGCAGGGAGAAGGTGAGCGGCTCGGGGAAGCCGGCGGTGCACATCGCGGCGAACTCGGCGACGTCGATCCAGTCGCGGAACTCCGAGGGCCGCGGTGTGCGGAACGGGTCGGGCTCGCGGTAGAGGTCCAGGCTCGGCAGCCGGACCAGCGGCACGCCGTCGTCGAGCTCGGGATAGGGCTGCCCGCTCCACACGTCGACGGCGTGGCCGAGCGCGGTGAGCTCGCGGGACAGCGCCCGGACGTAGATGCCCTGGCCGCCGCTGTGCGGCTTGCTCCGGTACGACAGCAGTGCGATCCGCAGCCGTCGTCCCATGCGCCGGACACTACCGACCCCGTACCGTCCGGCCGCCTGACAGGGTGGGGCCCGTGATCCGACACGTCGTGCACTTCACCTGGTCCGACGCTGCCGACGCCGACCGCCGCGCGCAGACCGTCGCCGCCCTGCGCCGCCTGCCCGAGCAGGTGCCGGGGTCGCTGGCCTTCACCGTCGCGCCCGACGCCGGCCTGGTCGAGGGCAACGCGCAGACGATCCTCGTCGCCGACTTCCCCGACGCCGAGGCGTTCCGCCGCTACGCGACCGACCCGGTGCACCTCGAGGTCATCGCCGAGCACGTCCGCCCGTTCCTCGCCGCGCGCAGCGCCGTCCAGTACGAGGTCTGACCCGTACGGGCGGGGTGACCTGCGCGTCCGCCGGGCCGCGGTTAGCGTCCGGCCCATGCGCGCACGCCGTCGGCCCGTCCTCGCCGGAGCCGCCCTCACCGCCCTGCTGCTGGCCGGGTGCGGGGGTCAGGACGTCGCGGGCACCGCGTCACCGGCGCCGGGAGAGGGCCCCTCGTCGTCCGCGTCGCCGTCCTCCTCGGCGCCCTCGTCCTCCGGGTCGGCGGGCTCCTCCGACCCGGGCGGCACCGACCTCGCCGCGGGCCTGCTGCCGGCCGGGGCGTTCGGCCCGGGCGCGCAGGTCGTCCCGGTCGGGCAGGAGGAGCTCGAGCAGGGCGCCGCCCTGTCGGCGGGCTCCCTGGAGGGGCTGCAGGTGACCCCGCCGGAGTGCGCCGAGGCGTTCCAGCAGAGCCAGCCGTCCTTCGACGCCTACGACGACATCGCCGCGCAGGTCGCCACGGTGGGCACGACGACCACGGTGGAGGCGCTGGTGACCGGCGGCCCGGCCGCTGACGCGCTGTCCGGCTTCCAGGGGCCGCCCGCGGGCTGCGAGGCGATCCAGGCGACGTCGCCGCAGATCGGCACGGTCTCCGTGCAGTACGCCGCGCTCGACGTGCCCGACCTCGGCGACGGCGCCGCCGGCTTCTCCGTCACGACGACCGTCGCCGGCCCGGACGGCCGGCAGATCACCGTCCCCGCGCTGATCGGGGCGGCCCAGGACGGCGAGCGGGCGCTGGTGCTGGTGAGCACGAGCGTCGCCGGCGGGCCGCTGGACCAGGCCGGCTTCGCGGGCCTGCTCGAGGAGGCCTTCCGGGTGCAGGCCGACGCGCTGGACTGAGGAAGGACCCTCCTGCCCCCCCACCACGCGCTCCGCGCGCGGCGGGCCCCTGCAGGAGGGCCGTGTCCACAGGCGCCGCCCGGTCCACAGCTCGGCCGGGCCGCGTCCTCGGGCGGTGCCCACGCCCCAGGGTCGGCCGGGTGGACGAACCCGCGATCCCCGTCATCCGGCTCGGCGACACCGGTGAGGTCGCCGCGGCCCTCCCGCACCTGCTGGGCTTCCGCCCCGCCGAGTCGCTCGTGCTGGTCAGCCTCCGCGGGCCCGGCGGCAGCCGCGTCGGCCTGACCGTGCGCGCCGACCTCCCGCCGCCGTACGCCGCCGCGTCCCTGGCCCGCACCCTGGCCGCCAAGGTCGTCACCGACGACCCCGCCGCGGTGCTGCTCGCCGTCGTGTCCGAGGCCCCCGACGTCGGCGCGCTGCCCGTCCCGCCCGCGGACGACGGCTCCCTCGAGGCCTGGCCCGAGCTGCCGCACCGCGACGTCGTGCACGAGGTGGTGCTCGCCCTCGACGCGCGCGACGTGCCCGTGCGCGAGGCGCTGCTGGTCCGCGGCGGCCGGTGGTGGGACTACGACTGCCCGTACCCCTGCTGCGCGCCGGGCGCCGGCACCCCGGTCCCCGACGGCGACAGCCCGCTCGCCGCGGCCGCGGTCGCCGGCGGCGCGGTGCTCGCCGCCGACCGCGCCGCGCTGGCCGCCCGGATCGCCACCCCCGACGGCCCTGCCGCCGCGGCCATGGCCGACGCCTGCCTGAGCGCCGGGCGAGCGCACGCGCAGCGGCTGCGCGCCCGGGGCATCGCCGCGGTCGCCGCGGAGGGTGACGCCGCCGTGGCCGGGGCGGCGGCCGCCTGCCGGCCCGGACCCGACACCGCCGGCACCCGGCTGCCCGACGCGCAGGTGGCCGCCGTGCTGTGGGCGCTGACCGTCCCCGCCGTCCGCGACCGGGCGCTGGCCCTCGCGCTCGGCGACGACGCCGCGGCCGCCGAGGTGCTGTGGACCGAGTGCACCCGCCGCGCGCCCGTGCCGCTCGACGGCGCTCCGGCCACGCTGCTGGCCGTCAGCGCCTGGCTGCGCGGCGACGGCGCGATGGCCAACGTGGCGCTGGAGCGGGCGATCTCGGCCGACCCGGACGCGCGACTGCCCCAGCTCCTCGCCGAGGGACTCGACACGTGCCTCCCGCCGGCCGACCTGCGGGCGCTGATCGGCCGGACGGTCGCGGCCTCCTGGTGACGTGCTGGAACGGCCGCCCTCGGGGGAGAGGGGGGTCCTTCGTCAGACCAGCTCGGGCCGGCGCCACTCCTCGCCGAGGACGTGCTCGGCGAGGAAGGCGATCACCGTCTCGTACCAGACCGTCGCGTTGCCGGGGGTGAGCACCCAGTGGTTCTCGTCGGGGAAGTACAGGAACCGCGAGGGCACGCCGCGCTTCTGCAGGTCGTACCAGAGGCGGAGCCCCTCGCCGATCGGCACGCGGTAGTCCTTGTCGCCGTGGATGACCAGCATGGGCGTCCGGATGGCGTCGGCGAAGCGGTGCGGCGAGTTCTGCTCGTAGCGCTTTGGGGTGGCCAGCGGGTCGCCCCACTCCCGCTCCCAGTAGTAGGCGGCGTCGGTGGTGCCCACGAAGCTGTCGAGGTCCCACAGGCTGGCGTGGGTGACGATCGCCCGGAACCGGTCGGTCTGGGTGGCCACCCAGTTGGCCATGTAGCCGCCGAACGAGCCGCCCATCGCCGCGGTGCGGTCGGCGTCGAGGTCCGGCCGCTCGAGCGCGGCGTCCACCGCGGCCATGAGGTCGGTGTAGGGCGCGCCGCCCCACTCGCCCCAGCCGCGGCGGACGAAGTCCTGGCCGAAGCCCTGCGACAGCGCCGGGTTGGGCAGCAGCACGGCGTAGCCGCGGGCGGCGAGCACCCACGGGCACCAGCGCCACGACCACGAGTTCCAGCTCATCAGCGGGCCGCCGTGGATCCACAGCAGCAGCGGCGCCGGGTGCTCGGCGGAGGCGCCCTCGGGGAGGACCAGCCAGGACTGGACCTCGGCCCCGTCGGCGGCGGTGGTGCGGACCTCGGTCAGGGTGCCCGGCAGCGGGCCGACGGCGCCCGGGGCGGGCAGCGGGTCGGGGTGCTGCCCGGTCGCCACGGGGTCCAGGCGTACGGGCACCGGCGGCTCGTCGTAGGCCGAGCGCAGGGCGTAGAGGGCGCTGCCGTCGCGGGCCACCTGCAGGTCGCTGTAGGCGCCGTCGGCGGTCAGCCGCACCGGGGCGCCCCCGCCGACCTCGACGCGGAACAGCGCGTGCCGGCCGTCGTCGTCGGCGAGGAAGAAGACGGCGGTGCCGTCGGCGGCGAACTGCGGTGCGCTGGGCCAGCGGTCGAAGCCCCCGGTCAGCTCGCGGGCCGAGCCGGTGGCGGCCTCGACGAGGAGCAGCGTGTAGTCCGGCGGCTCGGCGTAGGTGGTCAGCGACTCGCGCACGCAGACCACGCTGGTGCCGTCGGGGGAGAAGGCGCCGGAGTAGACGTCGGCGAGCGGGTCGTCGACCAGCACCCGGCTCTCCCTGGTGGCGGTGTCGACGGCCACCAGGCGGGTGCGCCGGCCGGCCGGGCCGTCGGGCACCTGCTCGTGCCGGAGCGCCAGCGTCCCGTCGGGGGACAGGGTCACCGACTCGCCGGCGCCGATCGGCGGGGCGGCGTCGGGCGTCAGGTCGCGCAGCTCGACCGGCGCGGGCATCTCGCCGGCGACGTCCTCCGCCGGCAGCGCGCCGGCCCAGAACAGGTGCGGCGCGGCCGGGCCGAGGTCGGCGTCCCAGTACCGCACCGGGTAGCTGTCGTGCAGGATCGCCGACACCCCGGCGTCGCGCCGGGCCTTGCGCCGGGCCTCGTCGTCCTCCGCGTCCGCGGCCCCGGGCGAGGTGGAGGACACGACGACGACGTCGCCGCTGTCGGCGGCGACGTCGAACCCGCTCACGCCGCCGGGCCGGGTCACCACCGGGCGGGCCTCCCCGCCGCCGGGGGGCAGCGCCCACAGCGCCGGCTTCGGGTCACCGGCGTCCGGGCCGGCGGCGGGGTCGGGGCGGGCGGAGACGAACAGCAGCGTGCCGTCGGGCGCGAAGGCGGGCGCGGACTCCCCGGGCGCGCTGCGGGTCAGCCGCCGCGGGGCGCGCTGCCCGGCCGGGTCGACCTCCCACAGCGCCGACTGCCACTTCTTCCGCTCCGGGTCCAGGGTCTGCACCGACACCGCGAGGCGGGTGCCGTCGGCCGACAGGGCCAGGCCGCCGACCCGCGGGATCGCCATGAAGTCGGCGAGCCGCTCGAACGGGGTCGCGGGCTGGGGCTCCGCGGTGGCGCCGGGCTCGTCGGTCGGGGGTGCGGGCTGGCTCACCGGGGCTCCTCGCGGGGGTGGTCGCGGACGCTGGCGGACGCGGTGCCCCACCGTAACGAGCAGCGCCCGGCCCCTCCGCCGGAGCGGAGGGACCGGGCGCCGGGAACGGGCCGGACGGGCCTCAGAGCTGGGCCGCGGCCTCCGCCGGGGTCAGGTCCTCGTCGAGCGCGGCGACGAACAGGTGCTGCGCGACGCCGTGCGGCAGCGGGTGGTCGTCGACGGTGACCGTGCCGTTGGCCGAGCGGGCGACCACCGTGGCGCCGGGGCGTACGCCCAGGTCGGCCAGCCGGCGCAGCATCTCGCCGTCCTCCTGCAGCTGCTCGCTGATCCGCCGGATGGTCACCCGGCGGCCGTCGGCCGTGGCCGTCGTGGACAGCAGCGTGAGGGCGTCGAGCACGGCGGAGGTCTCCCCGCCCAGCGCGTCGAGGCCGGGGATCGGGTTGCCGAAGGGCGAGACCGTCGGGTTGCCCAGCAGGCTGAGCAGCTTGCGCTCCACCGCCTCGCTCATGACGTGCTCCCAGCGGCAGGCCTCCTCGTGGACGTCGGCGTAGTCCAGGCCGATGACGTCGACGAGCAGGCACTCGGCCAGCCGGTGCTTGCGCATGACCGCGGTGGCCAGCGCCCGCCCGGTCTCCGAGAGCTGCAGGTGGCGGTCGCCCTCCACGGTGAGCAGCCCGTCGCGCTCCATGCGCGCGACCGTCTGGCTGACCGTGGGGCCGCTCTGGTGGAGGCGCTCGGCGATGCGGGCCCGCAGCGGGACGATCCCCTCCTCCTCCAGCTCGAAGATCGTGCGGAGGTACATCTCCGTGGTGTCGATGAGGTCGTTCACAGGCACTCCTCCGTGTCGGTGCCGATCCTACGGGCCCCGTGCCACCCCGCCCGGGTCCTCCGCGGTGGTGCCGCGGGCGACGCGGCGCAGGTCACGGCGGAGGCGGCCGGTCCCACACCCGAGGCCGCGGGGGACGCGCGGGGAGCGCGGCCGCCAGGCACCGGCGGTAGCGTCCGGACCGGGGACGACCCCGGGACGACGGCGTCCCGGCGGCGGGTCCCGACGTCGACAGGAGGGCCCGTGAGCGACTCGGTGGCCGTCGTCTGGGACGACGCGCTGCTCGGCTACACCATGGGCGGCGACCACCCGCTGCACCCGGTGCGGCTGGACCTGACCATGCGCCTGGCCGACGGCCTCGGCGTCCTGTCCACCCCGCGGGTGGAGGTGGTGCGGCCGCAGCCCGCCGGGGAGGACCTGCTCACCCTGGTCCACGACGCCGACTTCCTCGAGGCGGTGCGGCGCGCGCCCACCGACCCCGACGAGCGCTACGGCCTGGGCACCACCGACAACCCCGTCTTCGAGGGCATGTACGAGGCCGCGGCGCTCATCGCCGGCGGCAGCGTGCAGGCCGCCGAGCTGGTGCACAGCGGCCGCGCGCAGCACGCGGTCAACATCGCCGGCGGCCTGCACCACGCCATGCGCGACCGGGCGTCGGGCTTCTGCGTCTTCAACGACGCCGCGATCGCCATCGCCTGGCTGCTCGGCCAGGGCTACGAGCGGATCGCCTACGTCGACCTCGACGTGCACCACGGCGACGGCGTCCAGGCCGCGTTCAGCGACGACCCGCGGGTGCTGACCGTGAGCATCCACCAGACCCCGCTCACCCTCTGGCCGGGCACCGGCTACCCCGAGGAGACCGGCGACCCCGACAAGGCCCTGGGCAGCGCCGTGAACATCGCGGTCCCCAACGGCACCGACGACTCCTCCTGGCTGCGCGCCTTCCACGCCGTCGTCCCGGGGGTGCTGCGCGCCTTCGCGCCGCAGATCCTGGTCACCCAGTGCGGCTGCGACGCCCACCACGAGGACCCGCTCGCCGACCTCGCGCTCACCGTCGACGGCCAGCGCGCCAGCTACCGGGCCGTGCACGACCTCGCCCACGAGCTCTGCGACGGCCGCTGGATCGCCCTCGGCGGGGGCGGCTACGGGCTGGTGCGCTGCGTGCCGCGGGCCTGGACGCACCTGCTCGCGGAGGCAGCGGGGGAGCGGCTGGACCCGGTCACGGCGATCCCGCAGTCCTGGCGCGACGACGTCGTCGCCCGCGGGCTGCGCGCCCGGCCGCCCACGCACATGACCGAGGGCGGCTACACCGGCTTCTCCGCCTGGGACCCGTTCACCGAGTCCCGCGTCGACCGGGCCATCGCCCGCAGCCGCAAGGCGTCCTACCCGCTGTTCGGCCTCGACCCGGACGACCCCCGTGACTGACGAAGGACCCCGCCGCCCCCCGCTCCTCGCAGGCTCGCAGCGGGACCCTGCGCCGGGGCCGCCCCCGGACCGTTCCGACGCCGCGCCGAAGCCGCCGGCGCACTGGGAGGCCGACATCATCGCCGCCGACGGCGGCACGGTGCACCTGCGCCCGATCTGCCCGGAGGACGCCGAGGGGTTGACCGGGCTGATGGACCGCAGCTCCGACCAGACCCGCTACTACCGGTTCTTCGGGCCGATGAAGCGGCTGTCGGAGAAGGACCTGCACCGCTTCACCCACGTCGACCACGTCGACCGGGTGGCCTTCGTCCTGCTGCTCGGCGACGCGCTCGTCGGCGTCGGCCGCTACGACCGGTACCCGGGCACCACCGAGGCCGAGGTCGCGTTCCTCATCGAGGACGCCCACCAGGGCCGCGGGCTCGGGTCGGTGCTGCTCGAGCACCTGGCCGCCGCCGCCCGCGAGCGCGGGATCACCACCTTCGTCGCCGAGGTGCTCGCGCAGAACAGCCGGATGGTGCGGGTCTTCCTCGACGCCGGCTACCAGCCCCGCCGCTCCTACGAGGACGGCGTCGTGCACCTGACCTTCCCGATCGCGCCCACCGAGACCTCGCTCGCGGTGGCCTACGAGCGCGAGCAGCGCAGCGAGTCCCGCTCGATCGCCCGGCTGCTCACGCCGCGGTCGGTCGCCGTCGTGGGCGCCAGCAACGACGAGGCCAAGATCGGCAACCTCGTCCTGCGCAACCTGCTCGACTACCGCTTCGACGGGCCGGTCTACCCGGTCAACCCGAACGCCCGGCACGTCCGCGGCGTCCCGGCCTACGCGTCCATCGAGGCCATCCCCGGCGACGTCGACCTCGCCGTCGTCGCCGTCCCCGCCGACGAGGTCGCGGGCGTGGTCGAGGCCTGCCGGCGCAAGCAGGTCCGCGGGCTGGTGGTCATCTCCGGCGGGTTCGGCGAGACCGGGCCCGAGGGGCGGGCGGCCGAGCGGGCGCTGGTGGCCGCGGCGCGGGCCTCGGGCATGCGCGTCGTCGGCCCCAACTGCCTGGGCATCGTCAACACCGACCCGGCGATCCGGCTCGACGCGAGCCTCGCGCCGCAGGTGCCCGGGCGCGGCCGGGTCGGGTTCTTCGCCCAGTCCGGCGCGCTCGGCGTGGCCCTGCTCGAGCGGGCGCGCAGCCGCAACATCGGCCTGTCCAGCTTCGTCTCGGCGGGCAACCGCGCCGACGTCAGCGGCAACGACCTGCTGCAGTACTGGGCCACCGACCCCGGCACCGAGGTGGTGCTGCTGCACCTGGAGAGCTTCGGCAACCCGCGGAAGTTCGCCCGGCTCGCGCGCAGCGTCGGCCGCACCAAGCCGGTGGTCGCGGTGAAGAGCGGCCGGCACGGCGGGCTGACGCCGGGCCTGGCCGGCACGTCCGTGTCGGTGCCCGAGCAGTCGGTGGCCGCCCTGTTCGCCTCGGCCGGCGTCATCCGCGTGGAGACCGTCGCCCAGCTGTTCGAGGTCGGCATGCTGCTGGCCCACCAGCCGCTGCCGCCCGGCGACCGGGTCGCCGTCGTCGGCAACTCCACCGCCCTGGGCGTGCTCGTGGCCGACGCCGTGCTCGACCAGGGGCTGGCGCTCGCCCACGAGGCGCCGGTCGACATCGGCACCGCGGGCAGCCCCGAGGCCTTCCGCGCCGCCCTGCAGGAGGCCGTCGACGACGACGGGGTCGACGCCGTCGTCGCGGTGTTCCTCCCGCCGCTGGTGCGCACCTCACCCGAGGCCTACGGCCGGGCGCTGCTCGAGGTCTCCCTCGGCTCGGACAAGCCGGTGCTCGGCACCTTCCTCTCCGCCGAGGGCCTGCTCCCCGAGCTCACCGTCCCCGACGCCGACGGCATGCCCGCCCGGGGCTCGGTGCCGTCCTACGCGACGCCCGAGCGGGCGGTCATCGCGCTGGCCCGCGTCGCCGAGTACGCCCGCTGGCGGCGCCGGCCGGTGGGCACGATGCCCGACCTGCCCGACGTCGACGTCGACCGGGCGCGCTCGGTGGTGCGCGGCGCGCTCGCCGAGTCGCCGGGCGGGCGCCCGCTCACCGACGACGAGGTGCTCGCGCTGCTGGCCGCCTACGGCGTGCCGCTGCTGGGCACCCGCACCGCCACGACCGCCGACGAGGCGGTGGCCGCCGCCGAGGCGATCGGCTACCCGGTGGTGCTCAAGTCGACGGCGCCGTGGCTGCGGCACCGCACCGACCTCGGCGGCGTGCGCCTCGACCTCGGCGACGCCGCCGCCGTGCGGGCCGCGTTCGACGCCATCCCCGCCGGCGACCCGGTGATCGTGCAGGAGATGGCCGCGCCCGGGGTGGCCACGGTCGTGGAGATCGTCGACGACCCGTCGTTCGGCGCCCTGGTCAGCTTCGGCCTCGGCGGCGTGGCCACCGAGCTGCTCGGCGACCGCGCCTACCGCACCCTGCCGCTCACCGACCTCGACGCCGCCGAGCTGGTCCGCGCGCCGCGGGCGTGGCCGCTGCTCGACGGCTGGCGCGGCGCGGAGCCGGTCGACGTCGCCGCGCTGGAGGACCTGCTGCTGCGGGTGGCCCGGCTGGCCGACGACCTGCCCGAGGTGCTGGGCCTGACGCTGTCGCCGGTCATCGCCGGGCCGGCCGACCCCTGGCACGGCGGCCGGTCACTGGTCGTCGCCGGCGGCACCGTGCGCGTCGGCCCGCCGACCGCCCGCGTCGAGCCCGGCCCCCGCCGCATGCGCGACTGAGTACATCGTCGGCCTCCGGCCGGCTGAGGTCCCGGGGGTCACCTCCGCCAGAACAGGTGGTGGACGACGCCGCTCGGGCTCGGCACGACGTCGCGGTGGAAGCGGTCGAGCAGCTCGTCGGGGGAGGCCCACAGCCGGGAGCCGGCGCCCAGCTCGAGCGGCGCGACGGCGACGTGCATCGTGTCGACGAGATCGGCGTCGAGGAACTGCCGGATCACCGAGGCGCCGCCGCCGAGCCGGACGTCGAGGCCGCCCGCCGCCGCGCGCGCCTTCTCCAGCACCGTGGCCGGGTCGCCGGCGACGAAGTGGAACGTCGTGTCCGACAGCGTGAACGACGGCCGCTCGTGGCGGGTCATCACGAACACCGGTGTGTGGAAGGGCGGCTCGTCGCCCCACCAGCCCTGCCACTCGAGGTCCGGCCACGGGCCGCGGTGCGGCGAGAACTTGTTGCGGCCCATGATCTCGGCGCCGATGCCGTGCGAGAAGTCGCGGATGAAGTGGTCGTCCAGGCCACGGCTGCCGCCCTCGTCGCCGCGCAGCGAGAAGCTCGCGGTGGCCAGCGCCCAGGACATCAGCACGCCGGGGTCGGCGTGCCCGAACGGGCGCTCCAGGCTCTGGCCCTCGCCCGCGCCGTACCCGTCCCGCGAGACGGTGAAGTTCTGCACCCGCACCAGCTGGCTCACTGTTCCTCCCGGAGGTCGACGGCGGGCAGACCGCCGCCGGCTCCGGAACTCATCGGTGCGGCCGCGGGCGTCCTGGCGTCGGGGGCGGCGTCAGGGCTGGCGGCCCGTGAAGGCGAGCAGCTTCGTCGCATCGTCGGCGTCGTCGGGCACGGGCACCCGCGGGCCGTAGTGCCCGCTGCTGCGCAGGGCGGCGTCCCACGGCTCGATGCCCGCGAGGAACGCCGAGGCCTCCGCGGCGTCGACCGTCTCGTCCTGGCCGGTCGCGCGGGCGAGGTCCCAGGTGTGCACCAGCAGGTCCATGAGCCCCGTCATCGCGATGAGCTCCTCGAGCGTCATCTCCCCGGCGCGGGTGCTGGTGGGCCGCCCGGCGAGGTCGGGGTCGGCGAGCAGGGCCCGGATCGCGGCGTCGGCTCCGTGCCAGGCGCCGGCCGGGTCGTCGTCGGCCGAGGGGAGCGCGGGCACCGGCAGGCCGACGGCGGGCAGGTACAGGGCGGGCATCCACTCCACGAGGTGCCGGACGACGTCGCGGGCCACCCAGCCCTCGCACGGCGCCGGGTCGTCCCACCGGCCGGGCGGGACGCCGTCGACCCTGCGGCCGAGATCGTCCGCGAGCCTCGCCCACCGCTCCGCCGTGTCCGCCATGACCAGCCTCCTCAACCGTCCGGTTGAGGAACAGCCTGGCCCGGGCGCCCGGCCCTGTCAACGCCGAGAGCCGGCTCCCCGCGTGGGGAGTCGGCTCTCTATGGTGTCGCTCAGGCCAGGTAGTCGCGCAGGGCGTCGGCGCGCTGCGGGTCGCGCAGCTTGGCCATCGTCTCGCGCTCGATCTGGCGGACCCGCTCGCGGGACAGGCCGAACTGCTTGCCGATCTGCTCGAGCGTGCGGGGCTGGCCGCCGTCGAGGCCGAAGCGCAGCACGACCACGTCGCGCTCGCGGTCCTCCAGCGTGGAGAGGACGGTGCGCACGTCGCCCTTCATCATCTGGAAGGCCACCGCGTCCTCGGCCACCGCGGCGTCGGCGTCCTCGATGAAGTCACCGAGGCGGGACTCCTCGTCGGCACCGACGGTCTGGTCGAGGGAGACCAGGTCGCGGCTGTACTCGAGCAGCTCGGTGACCCGCTCGGGCGTCATGTCGAGCTCGAGGCCGAGCTCCTCGGCGGTGGGCTCCCGCTCGAGCTCCTGGTGCACCCGCCGGCGGGTCCGCACGACCTTGTTGACCTGCTCGGCCAGGTGCACGGGCAGCCGGATGGTGCGGCCGGAGTCGGCCATCGCGCGGGTGATGGCCTGGCGGATCCACCACGTCGCGTAGGTCGAGAACTTGAAGCCCTTGGTGTAGTCGAACTTCTCGACCGCGCGGATGAGGCCGACGTTGCCCTCCTGGATGAGGTCCAGGAACGTCATGCCGTGGCCGGTGTAGCGCTTGGCCACCGAGACGACCAGGCGCAGGTTGGCCTCGAGCAGGTGCCGCTTGGCCGCCTTGCCGTCGACGGCCAGGGCCTTGTAGTCGCGCTGCAGGGCCGGGGTGAGCTGCCGCTCGGTGAGCAGCCGCTCGGCGTAGAGGCCGGCCTCGATCCGCTTGGCGAGTTCGACCTCCTGCTCGGCGGTCAGCAGGGCGGTCTTGCCGATGGTGTTGAGGTACACGCGCACCAGGTCGGTCGACACCAGGCCACTGGTGTCCGGCTCGCGGCGCGGCGAGCGGACCTCGAGGGCGTCACTGGGGGAAGACTGGAGGAGCGTCACGGGATGTCTTCGTCCTTGCCTGTGGTTCGGATGCATCCGGCGGCCCTCGTGGCCGGCGGCGGCACCCGCGTCTGGGGGGTGGGCCCCCGCTGTCCGGGCGGGAACCCGCTGTTCGTCCGTTGTGGTCCGTTGTGTTACGCCCCGTTCAACGGTCGCCACGGGGCCTGGTGTTCCACAGGCCCCCGGTTCACAGCGAACCCACAGGCCGTGTGTTCGGTCACCATCCGTACCCGGCCGGTCGCCGGATCAGACCTCCAGCAGCAAGGTCATCGGGCCCTCGTTGACCGACGACACGAGCATCCGGGCCCCGAAGACCCCGGTCGCGACGGCGTGTCCGCGCCGCCGCAGCTCCGCGACGACCTCCTCGACCAGCGGCTCCGCGACCTCGCCGGGCGCGGCGTCCTGCCACGACGGGCGGCGCCCCTTGCGCGTGTCGGCGTAGAGCGTGAACTGGCTCACCATGAGCACGGGCAGCCCGAGGTCGCCGGCCGAGCGCTCGCCGTCGCCGGTGGGGAACACCCGCAACTCGGAGACCTTCCGCGCCAGTGCCCGCGCGCGGGCCGCGTCGTCGTCCCGGCCTGCGCCGACGAGCGCCAGCAGGCCCGCGCCGATCTCCCCGACGACGGCGCCGTCGACGGTCACCGAGGCCGAGGCCACCCTGCTCACCACCGCGCGCACCGGGTCATCCTGCGCGCCCGCGGGCGGGTCGGCCGCCGCGGCTCTCCTGGACGCCTGCGACCCGGGAAGGTTAGGCTCGCCTATCTCGATCCCGGGGAGGGTCCGTGGGGCTGCGACTGCCGCTCGGTCAGGTGACCGTGCTGATGGGTGCCGAGCGCGCCCGCCGGCACGTCATGGGGGCACTCGACGAGGGCACGGGGCGCTGCGCCGGCGGGCACGGCTCCGTCGGCGTGCAGCGGCTGTCGTCGTCGCGGGACGAGGGCGTCGCCCCGCGGCTGGCGTCCGTGGCGGAGGCCCGCGACGGACGCGCCGCGATCGTCCTGGTCGACCGCCTCACCGACGGGCTGTCCGCCGCCGACCGGCGCAGCGTGCTCAGCGCGCTGCGCGGCGTCGCGGGCCCCGGGCGGGCCGTCCTGGTGGACGACGCCGACCCGGTGGCCGCGCTCTCCTTCGCCGACGGCGCGCTGCGGTCCGGCGCCGACGGCGGTCTGTCGCTCGAGCCCGTGGAGGGCCCGGGCAGCGCTCTGGACTACCTGGCCTCGTAGGTCAGGCAGTCGGCGGCGTCGGCGCCGGCGCCGACGCGCACGCCGGGGGCCGAGCACTCGAGCTGCTGGTTGTGCTTGCAGTCGGCGCGGTGGCACGCGCCGACGAGGCCGGTGCGGTCGAGGCCGCCCCGGAAGGAGATCTCCACGAAGGTGCCGCAGTGCGCGTGGTCGCCGCCGATTGTGATGGCACCGGCGTGGCAGCTCGACTCCGCGTTGTAGGAGCAGCTCGAGACCGAACAGTCCTGGACCTGGGGCAGTTCCTGCATCGTCGTCATGGCCTCAGCGTGACACCTCCCGCGGACGCCCGCCAGCAAGCTGAGGCTGCCCTGACCTGCACGGACGGGTCCCGGAGGACCTCCGCGGGCGGCCCCTCGGGCCGGCGTCAGTGGAGGGCGGCGTCGGCCGGGCCGGTGGCCCACCGGCGGAAGCGGACGACCAGGCCGGCCCGCGTCGGCGCGCAGCAGTAGGGGCCCGCCGCGACCGGCACGCCCTCCGGGAAGGGCGCGACGCGGAGCAGGCGGAACGGCTCGTCGTCGACCCGCGCGCGCACGGTCACCGCGTCCCCCGCACGGCTCGCGCGGACGGTCACCCGGCGCCCGGCCCACTCCGGCACCGGCGCCACCGACCAGTCGGACCGGCCCAGGGTGACGACGGCGCCGGCCTGGAGCGCGCCGTCGGAGACCTCGACGCCGGCCTTGAGCCACGTCTCCGCGCCCGCCCGCAGCACGAGCCCCGCCTGGTCGAACTGCTCGCCGAAGTCCGCGTCGAAGGAGACCTCGACGGCGCCCGGGTCGGGCAGGTGCGCGAGCAGCGCGTGCGCGTCGTCGTGCACGAAGCCGTAGGAGGTGTGCCGCCAGGCGTCGCTGCCCTCGGCCGCGGTGACGAGCAGGGCCGTTCCCTCTTCCGACCCCTCTTCCGACACGGCGACCGGCGGGGCGGTCCACGCCCCGGCGGACCAGGGCACGGGCTCCGTCGTCACGGGCTCGGTCGACATGGCGCCACGCTAGGGCGTGGCCGCAACGCCGTCGCGAGGTGACCGCCGGGCAGGCCACGGTCGACCGCAGGTCCGCTGCTGCTCTGGGAGCATGCCGACGTGGACCTCGAGGAGACCCTGCTCCCGGGAGTGGGCGTCCGCTACGAGTTGCGGACGCGCGCCGGCGAGGTGATCGGCATCGTCGTCGGCAGGGAGGGCTCGGCCGAGATCGCCGTCTACGACAGGCGGGACCCTGATCGTGCACGCAGCGTCCTCCGGCTCGATCCGGAGGAGGTCGACGCGGTCGCGGAGCTGCTGGGCGCGCCGCGGCTGACCCAGCGCTTCGCCGACCTGTCGCGCGAGGTCCCCGGGCTGCGCTCGGGCCGGTTCACCGTCGAGGACGGATCACCGTTCGCCGGCGCACCGCTCGGGGAGACGAGGGCGCGCACGCTCACCGGCTGCTCGATCGTCGCCATCGTCCGCGGTGCCGACGTCGTCCCGTCCCCGGGACCGGCCGACCTGCTCCAGGCCGGCGACGTTCTGGTCGCCATCGGCGCGGACGCCGGACTGGACCGGCTGCAGCGGCGTCTGCGCGGAACCGCCTAGGGCCACGGCGGTGGACCATGTCGCCGTCCTGCTGCTCGAACTCGGCCTGCTGTTCCTGGGTCTGTCGCTGCTCGGCATCCTGGCGCGGCGGCTGGGCCTGTCCTCCGTGCCCTTCGTGTTGGTCGCTGCACTCGCCGTCGGCGAGGGCGGCCTCGTACCCCTGACGGCGGCGCAACCGTTCATCGAGGTGGCGGCGGAGATCGGCGTGGTCCTCCTGCTGCTCGCCCTGGGCCTCGAGTTCTCCGCCGACGAGTTGTTCACCTCGCTGCGCCACCACGGGCCCTCGGGCCTGGTGGACCTGGTGCTCAACGCGACGCCGGGTCTCGTGGCGGGGTTGCTGCTCGGGCTGCCGTGGCAGGGCGCCCTGGCCCTGGCGGGAGTCACCTGGATCTCCTCCTCCGGCATCGTCGCGCGACTGCTCGGCGACCTGGGTCGGCTGGCCAACCGGGAGACGCCCGCGGTCTTGTCGGTCCTCGTGCTCGAGGACCTGGCGATGGCGCTGTTCCTCCCGCTGCTCGTCGTCACGCTCGCCGGTGGGGGACCGATGGCGGCCGTCGGGGGTATCGCCCTGGCGGGAGGCGTGCTGGTCCTGGCGCTGCTCGCAGCTCAGCGGCAGGGGCACAGGCTCGGCCGGATGTTGGCCTCGGAGGACGACGAGCAGGTGCTCTTACGGCTGGTGGGCCTGGCGCTGCTGGTCGCCGGGCTGGCCCAGGCGGTGGGGGTGTCGGCCGCGGTGGGTGCCTTCCTCGTCGGGCTGGCGCTACCGGCCTCCTTCGCCCAGCGGGCGCGGTCGGTCCTCGGGCCGTTGCGGGACCTGTTCGCGGCCACCTTCTTCGTGGCCTTCGGGCTGGCCACGGACCCGGCCGCGTTGCTGCCGGTACTGCCCGCCGTGCTCGCTCTGGCAGCGGTCAGTGCCGGCACCAAGGTGGCCACCGGGTGGTTCGCCGCCCGGCGCGACGGCGTCGCCGCGCCGGGGCGGCTCCGGGCCGGCACGGTCCTCGTCGCCCGCGGTGAGTTCTCCGTCGTCATCGCGGGCCTCGCCGTC
The DNA here is from genome assembly GCF_037034165.1 of Geodermatophilus sp. FMUSA9-8. Classification (NCBI taxonomy): domain Bacteria; kingdom Bacillati; phylum Actinomycetota; class Actinomycetes; order Geodermatophilales; family Geodermatophilaceae; genus Geodermatophilus; species Geodermatophilus sp. FMUSA9-8. The sequence goes on from NZ_JBAGKE010000012.1 coordinate 42,707, forward strand.
GCGGCCGGGATCACCGAGCTGGGCCCCCTCGCGACCGGCTACGTCCTCGTCCTGGCCGTCGCGGGTCCCGTGCTCACCCGCCTGGTCGACGTCCGGACCCGTGCTGCCCGTGCGGACCAGGACCGTTGACCCGGCTCGTCCGGGTGCGTGCCACGTCCTCTGAGCCCGGGCGCCGGCCCGGCCACTGGAGCCGGCCGGGGCGGCAGGGACTCACGGACGAGGCCGTCGCAGGCGCGCGGCGGCCGCCGCACCCTTGTGGGCGGCGTCGGCGGGAAGCACGGCAGGCGCAGCCAGGACGGCGATGCCCAGTCCGAGGACCGTCGGCAGGGCCTGTCCCAGCAGGCCGGCCACCGGGGGACGACGAGCACCACGGTGAGCAGGAGGAGCTCGACGCCCATGGCCCACACGAGCAGGGGGTTGGCACGGTCGTCGTCACCGCTGCCGCACCGCACCCCCGGGCTGCCGCGCGATCCGGCCTCCGTCGGCGGGCCGGCACGGCGGGGACGATGCCCACCGCGCGTGGAGGGCCAGGACGCTGCCCCAGCCGACCGTCGGGGCCAGCGGCCAGGGGGACCAGGCGCCGAGTGCCGGTGCGACCACCAGCCAGCCGAGCCACAGGGTCGTCGTGACGGCGACGAAGACCACCAGGTGGTCGGTCAACGCCCGCCGCCGGGCTCGGTGCCGAGGGTCGTCCGGAGGAGAGGCCCGGAGGGCGTGCTGGTCGTCGGTGCGCATGGTGGTCTCCGGGGCCCGTCGGGATGCCGCCGGACGGCGGGCAACCCCAGCGTCGCGGTGCGGCGGACGGTGCCGCGGCGTCCGGACGTCCCGGGTGGACGGCGACCTTCGGCCCCTTCGCGGACGGCACGGGCGTCCCCACGATGCGGACATGACCGACACGCGCACGCAGCGACCGTCGACGACTGCCGGCCGGAGCGCCGCCGCCTTCGCGGTCGTGGCCGACGGGGTGCTCCTCCTGCTGAGCCACGGCTGGCCGGGATGGCAGGCCGTCCCCTTCCTCACCGACGACACGACCCGGGTGCTGCCCGCCATCGACGCGCTCCTCGTCGCGGGCATCCTGGTCGGGCTGGTCCAGCTGGTGCGGCCCCGTGGTGCGACCCAGCCTGCGGGGACCCTGATGACCACGGCCTTCGGCCTGGCCGCGACCCTCCGCACCCTGCAGGTGTTCCCCTTCGACCTCGACCCGGGCTGGGCGCTCGTCGCGCGGATCGTCCTGTGGCTCGGCGTGGTCGGCGCGGTGGTGGGACTGGTCTCCGCGTTCCTGTCGCTGCTCCGTCTGCGCGCCGTCCGGCGGTGACCTCCCGGTGCCGGAGGTCCCGGACGCCGGGACCTCCGGCACGGGAGACCTCCGCGTCCCGGGTGACACGGTCGGACCGACCGCAGACAGGGGAGGACCGATGACCAGGCAGACGGCGCGCGATCTGGACGGCAGGGCCTTCGACCCGCCCGTGGAGCAGGACGGGACCACCGTGATCACCGCGATGTCCTCGACCAGCCACACCGCGAGCGCTGGAGACGGGGACACGGGGCGCGGCCCCACCGCCGCGATGGCGGGCACACGGCCGCTGGGCGCCTTCGAGGTCCGCGACGGACGCGTGCGCTGGCACCCCGTCGTCGACGTCACCCGGGTGGTGACGACGGCGGAGGTCGTGCTGGGCGCCGTCGCCGTGGCCTCCCGGCTGGCCGGGCGTCCGTCGGCGGCCCGCGCCCGCGTCACCATGGGGCCGGGCGGCTGGGTGAGCCTCAAGAGCGGGACGGTGTCCCTGCGTCCGGCCGGCAGGGGCTGGCGCCGGACTCGGCCGGCGACACCCGCCCGGCGGCCGTGGTGGGCCCGGCTGCTCGCGGCGACCGCGCTCGAGCGTCTGCTCGGCTGAGATGGGCGTCGAGGTGCGCAACCGACTGGTCAACCCGGTCGTGCGGTCGCTGTCCCGGAGCCGGGCCCACCGCCTGCTCGGCCGCGACCTCGCCGTGCTCGGCTACACCGGCCGGCGCACCGGGCGGCGCCGCGAGGTGCCGGTGATGGCGGCGCCCGCGGGCGACGAGTTCGTGGTCCTGGTGGGCAGAGCAGCCGGCAAGACGTGGTGGCGGAACCTGGACGGCGGACCGCGGCAGGTCACCGTCCGGCGGGACGGGCGGGAGCTGTCCTGCAGCGCCCGCCTGCTCCGGGACGGCCAGCCCGGCCGGCAGGACGCCGTCGCCGCCTACCGGGTGGCCTTCCCCCGGGTGACCGTCGCGCCGGAGGACCCGCTCGTGGTCCTGGAGCCGGCGGGTACCTCCCGCGGTCCGGCCGGGCCGTCCCGCCCTGCCGGCGGGTGAGTCGACGAGGAGCCGGTCATCGACCGGCTCGCTGGACGGATCCTCACTGCCGGACGCCGTCCGCGCAGCCCCGCCGTTCCCCAGCGGTGACGTCCGTCGTGCCGGGTCGTGGGCACCGCCCCGAGGTGGGGCGCCAGGGGGACGTCCGGCTGTGTGACCCCCGGGAGCTGGGGCCAGGATGGCTCGCATGACGAGCGAGGCAGGCGCCCTGGACGTGATCCCCGTGGACGAGTGCTACGAGCTGCTGGCCGGACACGAGGTCGGTCGTCTCGGCATGGTCGTCGGGCACCAGCCGCTGGTCATCCCGGTGAACTACGGGCTGGACGGCCGGACGATCGTCATCCGCACCCGTCCGGGGACGATCCTGTCCGCCGCCGACCACGCCAACGTCGCCTTCGAGGTCGACGATCTCGACCGGCACAGCCGGAGCGGGTGGAGCGTCCTGGTGCGCGGTCTCGCGGAGGAGGTCGGGCCGGAGCACCGGGCCGACCTCGTCGCACGCACCCACGCGGTCGGCGTCGAGCCCTGGGCGCCCGGCGAGCGTGGGAGCTGGGTGCGCATCATCCCGCAGGCGGTCAGCGGCCGCCGGATCGTCCCGGGGCAGCTGCCCTGGGGGGTCGACGACCGCGCCTACCTCTGACCGACGGCCGGGGGCGCCCGTGTGGGCGTCGTCCGCCGGCCGATGCCCGGCGGTGCGCCTGGCCGGGGACGGCGCCGATCAGCCGGCAGCGGCCGCGCCGGACACGCGCCCGGCGAGGAGCCGTCCCCACTCCCGTGCCCGGTCCTGCTCTCCCTCGACCAGCGGTCCCTTGGTGCCGGCGACGGAGAAGTGCTCGGCGGGCGCGACGAGGTGCGCCCCCGTCCTGCGGAGCAGTGTCTCCTCGGTGCGGGCGGCGTGGTCCATCCGGGCGATGAGGCGGTGCTCGCCGCTCCGCGTGTCGAACGCCGCCGCCGGCAGGCGGGGAGCCGACACGTGGACGGTCTCCAGCCACTCGTGCAGACCCGTCCGGATGTCGCGGATGTCCGCTCCGTGCTGGTCGACGGCGCCCTGACGGGTGGACGGGCTGGGCATCCCGAACGCGTGGTTGGGGCCCCCGACGACGAGGAGGACGACGTCCGGGCCGATGTCCGCGGGCGCCTCCGCCGCCGCGACCACGTCGGCGGGCACGGTGCCGGACAACCCCTCGGCGACGGCCTGTGCGATCGACCGGGCGTCGCCGAAGACGGACTCGTACACCACCAGGGCGCGGGTCATGCCCACTCACCACCTTCTGTCTCGGTCTGCTGTCCCCTTCGATGCTCGCGACCGGAGCGCGTCGGGCCCACGGGCGGAGGACCCGGCGACCAGGGCCGGAGGGTCGGACGGCGCAGGACCGGGTCCGTGGTGTTGCTCTCCGCCAAGCGCCGTCTCCTCGCCGGGATGACGTGAGCCGGAGGGACGTGCTGCCCGCAGCGCGGGACCTCCGGCCCTACGGTCCCTGCGGGGCGCGCACGGACGCTCGGGAGGTGAGCACCTCCACGTTGTCCGCGCCGGCGGCCGCCCGCCCCGGGCCGTCCGGCTCCCGGCCCCGAGCGTCGCTGTGGCGTCGCTGGCTGGTGGTCGTCACGGCAGGGGAGGCCGCGGGCTTCCTGGTCCCCGTCCTGGCCGTGCTGGCGGGAGCGGCGGACCTGCCCGGTGCGTCCGGTCCGGCGGTGCTGCTCGCGGCGGGTGCAGCCGAGGGAGCACTGCTCGGGACGGCCCAGGCCACCGTTCTGGCGCGGGAGGTCGCCGGCTTCTCGCGGAGGGACTGGATCCTGCGCACCGCGGGAGCCGCGGTGGTCGCCTGGGCCATCGGGACGGCACCGAGCACGTGGGCCGCCGGGGTGCTCGACTGGCCGGTGGTCGCCCAGGTGGCGCTCGCGGTCCCTGCCGCCGCGGTCCTGCTCGCCTCCATCGGCTGGGCCCAGTGGACGGTGCTGCGCCGTCACGTCCCCCGGGCCGGGCGGTGGATCGCCTGGACGGCGACCGCGTGGCTGGCCGGACTCGCCGTCTTCACCGCCCTCACCACCCCGCTGTGGCAGCCGGGCCAGGCGCCTGCGCTGGTCGCGGCGATCGGCGCCGCCGGCGGCCTGGCCATGGCGCTCACCATGGCCGCCGTGACCGGCCGTGGCGCGGTCCGGCTGCTGGGTGGCCTCACGCACGTGGCGGTGCCCGGCCCGGACGACGGGGCCGGCCCGGCTCCGTGGACGCTGCCGGTGGCCGAGGTCGCCGTCCGGGCCGGTACGGACCTCGCCACCGGCCTGGACGACGCGGAAGCGGCGACCCGGCTGCTCGCCGACGGCCCGAACGCGGTCAGCACCGATCCGCCGGTCTCCCTGCTCCGCTCCGTGCTGGGGCAGCTGCGGGACACCCTGGTGCTGGTCCTGCTCGCCGCCGCGGTCCTCACGACGGCGACCGGTGACCTCGTCGACACCGCGGTCATCGGGCTGGTGGTCGTCGTCAACACGACCCTCGGCGTCGTGCAGGAGCGGAGAGCGCTGCGGGCCGTGGCCGCCCTGTCGGACCTCGTCGCGCCCTCGGCCCGGGTGGTGCGCGGAGGGCGCGACGTCTGGGTACCCACCCGAGACCTCGTCCGCGGAGACGTGCTGCGCCTGACCGCAGGTGACGTCGTAGGTGCCGACGCGCGTCTGCTGAGTGGCACCGGGCTGCAGGTCGACGAGTCCCCCCTGACCGGGGAGTCGTTGCCGGTGCACCGGGACGCGGACACCATCTCGCCGGCGGGCGCGCCGCTGGCCGAGCGGTCGGGCATGGTGCACGCGGGCACCACCGTCGTCCGCGGCACCGGGGTGGCCGTCGTCGTCGGCACCGGGGCGGCCAGCGCGGTCGGCCGGGTCGCCGCGCTGGTGGAGCGGCGGTCCCCGATGACGCCCCTGCAGCGGCGGCTGGCGCGGCTGGGGCGGCAGATCGCGCTCGCGGTCGCCGTCGCCGGCGTGCTGTTCGTGGCCTCGGGCCTGCTCCGCGGCCAGCCGTGGGAGACCACGGTCGTCGCCGCGGTCGCCCTCGCGGTCGCTGCCGTGCCGGAGTCCCTCCCGGCCGTGGTGACCCTGGCCCTGGCCGGAGGAGCCGCCCGGATGAGCCGACGCGGCGCGGTGGTGCGCTCGCTGCCCGCCGTCGAGACGCTGGGCTCGGTCACCCTGCTGGCCACCGACAAGACCGGGACCCTCACCGCCGGGGCGATGGTCGCCGAGCGGGCGTGGACGCCCGCCGACGGTGCCGTGCGGCTGACCGATCCGGACGTCCCGCCCTCGGTCCGGGCGCTGCTCGAGGCGGCCGTCCTGTGCAACGACGCCGATCCGTCCGGAGGCGGCGCCGCAGGCGCGGCCGGGACGGCGGACACCGAGACCTCGCTCGTCCGGGCCGCCGCGGCCGTCGGGATCGACGTCGCCGCCGTCCGCGCCGCCTGGCCGCGGACGGCCGAGGAACCCTTCGACGCGGTCACCCGACGCATGACCACGGTGCACCGTGCGCCCGGGGCGGGGACGTCCACGGTCACCAAGGGGGCACCCGAGGCGGTCCTGCCCGGCCTGCCGGGCGCGGGGCCGGCCGAAGAGGTGGCTGCAGCCTGGGCGGCCGACGGCGCCCGGCTGCTCGCCGTCGCCCGGGACGGTGTCCCCCTCGGGCTGGTGGCCCTGGCCGACCCGATCCGGCCCGAGGCCGCCGCGGCGATCGCCTCCTGCCACCGGGCCGGCATCCGCCTGGTGCTGGTCACCGGTGACCACGCCGGCACGGCGGAGGCCGTCGCCCGGTCCGTCGGGCTGGTCGACGACGACCACCCGGTGGAGACATCGGTGCTCGCCCGCGTCGAGCCCGAGGGCAAGCTGCGGTACGTCACCGCCCGGCAGGCCGAGGGGCAGGTCGTCGCCATGACCGGCGACGGCGTCAACGACGCGCCCGCCCTGCGGGCGGCCGACATCGGCGTGGCGATGGGGCAGCGGGGCACCGAGGTGGCCAAGCAGGCCGCCGATCTCGTCCTCGCCGACGACAGCCTGGCCACCGTCACCGCAGCCGTCGCCGAGGGCCGCCGCGTGTACGACAACGTGCGCCGCTTCGTCGGCTACGGCCTGGCGGGCGGCCTGGCCGAGGTGCTGGTCATGCTGCTGGGTCCCTTCCTCGGGCTGGGGCTGCCGCTGCTGCCGGCCCAGATCCTCTGGGTCAACCTGCTCACCCACGGGCCCGTCGGCGTGGCCATGGGCAGCGAGCCGGCGGCGCCGGACGTCCTCGACCGCGCCCCGCGCCGTCCCTCGGCCGGCGTCGTCGACCGCGCCATGACCACCCAGGTCCTCGCCGTGGGCGCGGCCATGGCCGTCGCCTGCCTGCTGGTGGCCCTCGTGGCCAGAGCCGAGGACGGAGCCTGGCAGACACAGCTGTTCGTCACCCTCACCGCCGGCCAGCTCGCCGTGGCCCTGGCACTGCGGCCGCCGGGTGCCTGGGCGGCCGGCCGCGGCGGGTCCGCCCTACCGCTGGCGGTCGCGGGCAGCGCGGCGCTGCTGGCCGCTGCCGTGTACGCGCCGCCGCTGCAGCAGCTGCTGGGGACCCGGGCGCTCGGTGTGCCCGAGCTGACCGCGGCCCTCGTCGGGGCACTGCTCCCGGTCTTCGCGGTCCTGTGGGTGCGGTGGGGGCAGGGTGGGCACCGGACGACCGTCAGCACGACGTCGAGGGGATGAGAGCGTGGAGCAGCAGCAGTGGACCCGGATCGTGGGCGCGGCCACCCGGGCGCCGTCGATCCACAACACGCAGCCGTGGCGGTTCACCGCCTCCGGCGACAGCCTGCAGGTGCGGACCGACCCGGCGCGGGCCCTCCACGCCCTCGACCGCAGCGGCCGGCAGCGGATCGTCTCCTGCGGCGTCGCCGTGGAGTTCGCCGTCGTCGCGCTACGCGCTCTCGGTTCCACGGTCGACGTCGAGGTCTTGCCCGATCCGGCCGACCCCGACCTGCTCGCCACCCTGACGGTCACCGGGCGACAGGCCGTCGACACCCGCGCGGAGGAACTGGCGGCGGCCATCGACGCCCGGCACACCGAACGGGCACCGTTCCTGCCCCGGGCCGTGCCGAGCGAGGTGCTCGACCGGATCCAGGACACGGCGGGGGAGCTCCGCGTCTGGTCCAAGGCGATCGCCGGGGAGGACGAGGAGGTCACGGCGACCTTCCTCGTCTCCCGGGCCGAGGAGATCGAGCAGCGCGAGCCCGAGTACCTCGAGGAGCTCCAGCAGTGGATGCGCACCGATCCCGCCGCCGCCGACGGCATCCCGGTCGCCGCGGTGCCCGCGGAGGACCCCGCCGTCCGGCCGTCCAACTGGCTGATCCGGGACTTCGTCGTGGGCTCGAGGCCGGCGGGGAGCCACCGCGGGCTCGATCCCGACGCGCCGCCGCCCCCGGTGGAGCGCCCCGCCGTCGTGCTCCTGGGCACCGACGGTGACGACCGGCGGGACTGGGTCACCGCGGGACGGGCGCTGGGCCGCGTGCTGCTCGAGGCCACCAGCTCCGGGCTGGTCGCCTCGCCGCTGACGCAGGCCCTGGACTGGCCGGCCACGCGCGCCCAGCTGCGCTCACGGTTGTCCCTGATCGGCCACCCCCAGATGCTGCTGCGGCTGGGTTACCCGAGCGAGGACCGCAGTCCCTCGACCAACCGCCGCCCCGTGTCCGACGTCCTCACCTTCGACTGAGGTCGGCAGCAGCGCGCGCACTAGGTCCCCCGTCGTCACCCGGGGGACCTGGTGCGGGAGGAGCACGGGTCCGCGATGCCGCCGCCGGCTGCCTCCCGTCGCTCTCACACGGGCACACCTGTCGTGGCCCGCTGCGAGGTCACTCGCGGCCGACGCGGACCCCCGCGTGCGACGGCGGCCCGGGGGTCAGTCGGCCGAGCGTCCGGTGCCGGTGCGGACCACCGTCACGGGGCACGGGGCGTGGTGGACCACTTGGTCGCTGGTGGACCCCAGCACCAGACCGGCGAAGCCGCCACGCCCGCGTGCCCCCACGACGAGCAGGTCCGCGCCCGCGGCGGCGTGCACCAGGGCGCTGGCCGGCGAGCCGTGCACCACGTGCGTGTGCACGTCGACCGCCGGGTCGAGCCCCGCGGCGGCGACGCAGCGCTCGACCTCCTCGTGGACGGCACGCTCGAAGTCCTCCATCGGCGGCACGTAGCCCGGCTCCCACGTCGACGGCCGTGGGGCGGAGGTGAGACTCCACGCCCGCACCACGTGCAGGGGACGTCCGGTCCGGGCGGCCAGCCCGCCGGCCCACACGAGCGCCTCCTGCGCGCCGGCCGAGCCGTCGTGCCCGACCAGGATGCCGCCGTCGATGGTCACGCTCTCGCTCACGTCGGTCACTGTGTCCACTCCTCCTCGAGGGTCCATGTCCCGGGCCGGCCCGGAACGGTGTCGCCACCGGGGCAACTGCTCACGTCTCCGCTGGGTTCCGCGCCCTGCCCCGCACGTGGCGCGGACGGTTCCAGGACGGGAGTCCCGCGACCACGGCCAGTGGTCCCGGCGGGTGGGCCGGAGGTCCCGGGAACGGTCCCTCGACCGGGGGCCTCCTGCCCCCGCCGCCGGTGCCTTCCGGCTGTCCTCGGAGCCCATCGGGCGCACCTAGCGTCGGATCCGTCGCCACAGGGTGACGGCGGCCGGGACCACCGGCCGCACCACTCGAGCCCCGGGGGAACGGATGACCGCCTCGACGCACGAACGGCCCGTGAAGACGACACGGCCCCCGTCCGCCTTCACCCGACGACTGGGCACGGCCGGCCTGCCCACGGGGCCGTTCCGCGCCGAGCCGGTCGGCGAGGAGGACCTCGCCGGCCTGCCGTCCGCCGCCGCCCGGTACCTGCGGGCCATGGGCGTCCCGGGCCGGCCGCGGACCTGGTCACTGCAGGCCCACTGGAACGGACGCTTCCGCCTCGGCGCCGACCGCCCCTGGATGCCCTGCGACGCCTGGCAGTACAACAGCGCCGAGGAGATCGCGCGCTACTACCGCATGCGCCTGCTCGTCGGCGGTGCGATCCCGATGTGGGGCTGGGACACCTACCGCGCGGGTGCCGGGCGGATGCTCGGCAAGGCCCTCGGCCTGGTGACCGTCGCTGACGGCTCCGGACCCCGGTTCGACGCCGGGGAACTGGTGACCTGGCTGGACGACGCCGTGCTGCTGGCACCGGGCATGCTGCTCCATCCCCGCACCCGCTGGGAGGGGCGCGGCCACGACGCGTTCGAGGTCTCGGTCACCGACGCCGGCCGCACCGTCTGCGCGCGGGTGCTCCTCGACGACGACGACCTGCCGCGTGACGTCCGGACCGACGACCGCTGGGCCGACCTGCCCGGCGGGCCGGTACGGGCGCCGTGGAGCACCCGGGTCGACGGGTGGACCGTCGTCGACGGCAGGCCCCGGGTGACCGGTGGCGTGGCCCTCTGGCACCTGCCCGAGGGCGAGTACCCGTACGGCGAGATGGCCCTGGTCACGCTCGAGCACGACGTCCTCCCCGGGCGGTGAGCAGCGTGCCGGGACGGCTGGCCCTCACAGCTGCGGCCGGGATCGCCGGACTCGAGGCCTTGCACCGTCGCCGGAACTGGGGCGCGACGGCGGACGAGATCACCCGCGTCCTCCCCGGTGACGACCTCGTCCCCGAGCCCGCGGAGCAGACGACCCTCGCGGTGACCGTGGCCGCCTCCGCGGAGGCGACCTGGGCCTGGCTGGTCCAGATGGGCCAGGGCCGCGGCGGGATGTACAGCTACGACTGGCTGGAGAACCTCATCGGCCTCGACATCCACACCACCGACGAGATCCGCGAGGAGTGGCAGCACCTGGCCGTCGGCGACCGGGTGGTCGTCGTCCCAGGGGGATGGGGGCCGCTGCCGGACGGCTACGCCTTCCGGGTCGCCGAGGCGGAACCACCGCGGGCGCTCGTCCTGCGCCAGTCGCCGCCGGAACACCCCTGGAACGGCGTCTGGTCCTTCCACGTGCTGCAGGCCGATGCGGGACGCTGCCGGCTCCTGGCCCGCTCCCGGACCACGACCACCCCGCACGTCGGGGCGCGCCTCGCCGGCCGGGTGATGGAACCGGTCACGCTGGTCATGACCTGGAGGATGCTCCACGGCATCCGGGAGCGCGCCGAGGCCCGTACCGAGGATGCGCGGGCGGTGCCCGTCCCGGACGGAGCAGCCCGGGCCCCGGGCGCGACGCCGTGACACGCCTCTGGCGGCGCTCCGCGCCCGTGACGGTCGATCTCCCCGCGGCGGTGGTGGCCGGCGAGCCGTTCCAGGTGACCGTCCGGTGTGCTGGCGCCGGTCCGATCGCCGGCGGCGTGGTGGAACTGGTGCGGGACACCGCCGTCACGCACACGCGGCGCCAGTGGGCCGGCGCCGTGAGCGCCGTGGCCGACCGGGACACGGCGGTGGTCGCGCGGGCCGACCTCGACCCCGCGGGATGCTGCCGGCTCGCCGTGCCACCCGGGGAGGCGACGATCGCGGGCCACCTCGTGCAGCGGGACTACTCGGTGCTCGCCTGGGTGCGCGGCGCCGCCGGTCCCGGAGGCGAGGGCGCAGCGCCCGTCCGGGTCCTCGCCTCCGCTCCGGGAGCGGCAGCGGACGAGGCTGCTCCGGAGGACGTCAATGCCCAGGGTCCCGTCGTCCTGTCGTTCGCGGACCTCCCGGGCAGGACGGTCCGTCCGGGCACCGAGATCCTCGGCACCGTGACCGCGACGGCACGCGAGGGACTCGCAGCCCGGGGCGTCCGCGTCGAGCTCGTCCTCGACGAGCACGTCCCGGCCCGGGCGGCCGAGCAGGTGGAGGACGAGCGCTCGGCGGTCACCGTCGTCGCCACCGTCTCCCTGTCCGGGCCGATCCGGCTCACGGCGGGGGAGTCGCTGCGGTGGCCGTTCCGCCTCCGCGCGCCGGACCCCCTGCCCGCACCGACCACCGCCACGGAGGAGTTCACCGTCCGGTGGCTGCTGCGGGCCGTCGTCGACCGAGCCGTACGGACGGACTGCGTCACCACGGTCGGGCTCAGAGGGTCGACCGCGCCCTGATCCGGAGCCCGCTCACGGACGCCCACGCAGCTGCCGCCAGTGCAACCAGCCGATCAGCCCCAGCAGCGGGACGTGGACGGCCGGCAGGTTCCGCGCGAACCAGCGCGGGAGGTAGATGTCGGTGACCGCGCCACTGGTGGCCCCGGCGGCCTCGGCGAGCCCGGTGAGCGGACAGCGGAAGCCGTCCGCGGCGAAGACCAGGCACCCGCGCCGACGACGACGGCGGCGGCCGCCGCGGCGCGCCGGTCGCTGCGGCCGGTCATCCCGGACCACAGCAGGTAACCGACGCAGGACTCGATGGAGGCCCAGGCTGCGGTGTGCACCGTGCGGATGGCCGCGAGCCGGCGGGGATGCACCGCGGGCGGGACCCGTCGGCGGTGCTCCGTCTCGGCCCGCTCGCGGATGCCGCGCAGCATCCGCCGCATCATCGGGAAGTCCCCGAGCTCGAGGAGCAGGACTCCGAGCAGGCCCGCCGGGTGCCGCAGGTCGAACCGGGCCCGCAGCCGGGTCACCAGCCGGGTGCGGTCGCCTCCCAGCGGGACGAGCCGCCAGGCCCACGTGCTCGTCGGCGTCCGCCACAGCATCTCCCGCGGCGCGTCGAGCGAGGAGACGACGAAGGCCGTTCCCTCGCTGGGCGTCGGCGCCATCGGCAGCCAGGTCCCGACACGGACGTCCTGGAGTTCCGGGACCACCTCGCGGGCGCTCGGGTGGCCCAGGTGGTCGAGCAGGTCGTCGGCGTACCAGCCGGCGCGCCGGCACCCGACCTGCACCAGCCAGGGCCACACCTCCGCCGGTGGTGCCGCGATGGTGATCGCACGGGTACAGCGGTACCGAGCGCGGGCCACCAGGTCGTCACCGGGCATCGCCGCGGCCACCTCCGCGGCCGTGGCACCCCAACGGAGGCGCCAGGGGCGCACCAGAGGAGCGGTCAGGAAGCGCGGCAGGTCGGCCACGACGTCCCGCACCTCCCGGGCGAGATCGGCGGCGGTGGGCCCGGCGGGGGCCTCCCGGGCGGGGTGCCGCTCGCGGTCGCCTGGTCGGACGGATCGCCGGGACCTCGGCAGCACTCCGGTCATGCCACCAGCCTCGACCGGGCGCGCCTCGGCGGGCAGGGGCCGTCGTCGGGGCCGGACGGTGCCGATGGTCCTCGCCACCGGTGCGGTGACGAAGGTCCCCGGAGGACGGGGACGTGCGCCCGCGTCCGGTCCTGGCGGAACGGCGGAGGGTCGGTACAGGCCCGGCGGACGATCGGGCGGGAGCGGAGGTGCGCGGTGAGCAGCATGCAGGCGGAGGCACGGTCCCCGGGAACCGGACGGGTGGTCGTGGGCGTCGACGGGTCCCCCGGGGCGCGCGCCGCACTCGGCTGGGCCCTGGGCGCCGCCGCCCGCGCCGGCGGCTCGGTCGAGGTGGTCAGCGCCTATCCGGTCGACTTCTACTGGATGGACCCCTACCTGCTCGACACCGGGCGGCTGGACGCGATCCGGCAGGACACCGAGGAGCGTGTCCGGGCCCTGGTCGCGGAGGTCCGGCAGGACCCGGCCGTGACCGCCGTGCCCGGCACCGCGAACGTCCGCGCCGACATCGTCGTCGCCGGCGGCGCACCGCTCGAGCACCTCGTCGCGCGGGCCGAGGGAGCGGACCTCCTGGTGGTCGGCAGCCGTGGCCGTGGCGGCGTCCGCAGCACCCTCCTGGGCTCGGTGGCCCTGCACTGCGTGGCCCACGCCCCCTGCCCCGTCGTCGTGGTCCACCCGGGGACCGTCGAACCCCCGCTGCGGGTGGTCGTCGGCGTGGACGACTCGCCCATGTCGCGGGCCGCGTTGTCCCGCGCGTCGGAGGAGGCCGCACGTCTCGGAGCACGGCTCGAGGTCGTCGCGGCCTACCAGCCGGAGGCCTACTGGAGTGACCTGTACGCGGTCACCGCCCCGCCCCTGTCCGAGACCGAGGAGCAGGCCCGCGCCCGCGTGACGGCCATCGTCTCCGAGGTGCTTGGCGCCGGAGCGGACGCCGAGGTGCACGTGGTCGGGGGAGCTCCGGGGGAGGTCCTCGTCCAGCGGGCCGACGGGGCCGCACTCCTCGTCGTCGGCAGCCGCAGTCACAGCCGGGTGGCCGGCATGGTCCTGGGCTCGGTGGCGCTGCACGGCGCCGTGCACGCACCCTGCCCGGTCATGGTCGTGCACCCGCAGCCCACGCAGCGGGCCGCGGCCGACGCCGTCCCGGTGGCCGTGGCGGTCCCGCACCCCGCGTGACCTCACGGGCGGGCCCCGGGTCCTCCTCCGCGACGGGGGGTCCCGGGGCCCGTCGGCGTGGGCTCCTCCCGGTGGGAGCGGGGGACGCCGAGCGTCAGGCGCAGGGCCATCGCGAGTGCGACCCCGAGGGCCGCACCCCCGATGACGTCCAGGGGCGCGTGCGCCCCCAGGTAGACCCGGGCCACCGCGTTGAGCGAGGCGAGCAGCAGCACTCCCGTCCGCCAGCGGCCACGCAGGTACGGCCAGAGCAGGACCGCGACGCCGAAGGCGACGACCGCGTGACCGGACGGGTAGGCGATCCCGGCCGAGGGCACGTCCCGGAGCACGGCCCCCGGGATGGTGCTGCCGGGCCGGCTGCGCTGCACCAGCGCCTTGACCAGCTCGCCGTGCAGGAGCAGCTTCAGCGGGACGAGAGCGCACAGGGACAGAACCAGCCGCCACCGCCGCAGCAGCGAGGCCGGCACGGCCACCAGCAGCGGCATGCCGAGGACGCCTCCCAGTTGGAGGGCCCACAGCACCGGCGCCCAGGACGACGGCCAGCCGTTGACCCACCGGAAGACCGCTGCCTCGACCGCGCCCACCCGTCCCGAGGACACCGCCACGCTGCACACCGCGGTCGCGGCGGTGGCGAGCACCAGGACGACGGCGTCGCCCGGCCTGCGGACGACGGGGCCCCTCACGGACGGGGCGCCGCGCCGGCCCGGCCCACACCGTGGCGCCAGGCCACCCAGGTGACGATGCCGCACGGGATCGGCAGCAGCCACGTCAGCAGCCGGAACACCAGCACCGCGCCTGCCGCGGCCGCAGGGTCGGCCCCGACCGCGGTCAGGCCGGCCACGTAGCTCAACTCGGCCACCCCCAGCGCGCCGGGCGTGACGGGGATCGCGGTCACCAGTCGCGTGATCGAGAAGACCGCCAGCACGGTCAGCCAGGGGACCCCCGCGCCGGCCACCGTGCGCAGGCAGGTGAGCAGCAGCAGGAACAGCGCCGCGTGGCTGACCACCGTGGCCACGGTCAGGCGGACCCAGCGGTGTCGCAGCAGCTCGAGCGAGTCGAGCCGGAAGCGTTCGGCGCGCGCGACCCAGCCGGTGGGGGCCGATCGCCCGGCGACGCGGGCGAGGGCGCCGACGGCCCGCTCGCCGGTGGCCGCCAGGAGGGCCGCCGCGGTCCCGTGCGTCACCACCGCGACCAGGCACCCGGCCGCCAGCAGGAGCAGGACGGACCCCAGCCCAGCCGCCAGCTCGAGCCCGCGCGGTACGTCCGCGACCACTGCCACGCCGGCCAGGGCGAGCGCAGGCGTGCCCAGCTTGACGAGGTTGTTCCACACGCCGGTGAGCGCGACGGCCCGGGCGATGGCGGTCGGGGACAGCCCGAAGGACGAGAACATCGCCGCGTTCACCCCGACGCCGAGCGCGAAGCCCGCCGGCACGGTGTTCGAGACGGCGGTGGAGGCCTGGTCGGCCATCACGGCACGACCGAGGGTCAGTCCGGGCAGGGCCGCCATCCACACCGGGCCGTAGGTGAACAGGTTGACCAGGGCCACCACCAGCACGAGGACCGTCTCGGTGCGCGTCAGCGCCCGCACCAGTCCCCAGGCATCGGCGTAGTCGGCCAACCGCGGCAGCAGCCCCGCGAAGACCGCGACCACCACACCCACCGTCAGGACGGTGCCCCCCACCGGCCCGGTCAGCAGCCGGCGCACCCGGCTCCGAGGAGGCACCCGGGCGGGGACGTCGAGCACGGGAACGCGCTCGGTGACCATGGGTCCAGTCGACGACGCCGACGACTCCCGCGCCCGTGCCGTTGGTCCCGTCCGGGAAGGGCTTGCGCCCTCCGGGGTTCGACCACGGGCCGGCACGCGGCCACCGGGACGGTCAGGACGACTCGGACCGGGCTGGGTCACGTCGGCCCGTCACGGCCGTGGGACGGGTCCACCGGTCCGCGAGCAGGCCTGCGGCCGCCGGCAGCCAGGTGGTCAGGAAGCGGGTGACGACGACCGCGGCGCACGCCGCGGGGGCCGCCGTCCCCAGGACCCCGAGGAACAGGACGAGCGACGCCTCGGGCCCGCCGGGCACGCCGGAGACGGGCAGCGCGGCCCACAGCGACCGGAGGGCGGCGTAGCCCGCCACGAGGGCGAGTGTGGGGATCCCCCCGCCGACCGCCTGCACCGCGCAGGTGAGGACGGCGGCCTCCGACGCCGTGGCGACGACCGACCAGCCCAGCAGGGATACCCGGTCGCGCCTCGGCACTCCGGGGCGGGCCGGGAGCGGCGGGGCGGCTCCCGCTCCGGGACGACGAGCCGCCAGCTGCCCCGCGCCCACGAGCGCCCAGGCGACCGCGCCGGCGGCCGCGGCGGTCAGGACGCCCGTCGGGGACCGCCACGAGGGGACGGAGCCCTCGACGACGGCGAGGGCCAGCGCAGCAACCGTCACCGCGGCGGCCCCGGCGAGACCCGCGAGCGCCGTGCGGACCGTCGCCGCCGATGCGGCCGGCGGCACCAGCCCGGCCCGTTCCAGCAGCCGGGCCCGGGCGATCCGCTCGCCGTCCCGGCCGTGGCCCAGGCCCGCGTGCCGGGCTCCCAGCGTGACGACGAGGGCGCGACCGACCGAGACCCGCCGCTCGGCGGCGTACCGGACGGCGGCCGCCCGGGCCAGGGCTGCTCCGGCCGCCAGCAGCGCGGCGCCACCCAGCCAGCGCCATCCCTGCGGCGCGAGACCGCCGGCGGTGGCGATCGGGCCGGCGACGACCGCCGGCCCCGCCAGTGCCAGGAGGCAGCCGACGCCCACGAGCGCCCGGGCGACCGGAGGCGTGGGCGGGGACACCGGACGGCCCGGGTCGGGCAGGTCCAGCCGGGTGTACGCCGCGGCCCGCACGGCGCCCAGGCGGGACGGGTCGGCGCGCAGCCGCCGTCGGGTCTCCGCCGACAGCGCCGGCGGCGTCAGGGAGGGGAGCGCCGCCGACACGGCCGCCGCCCCGAGGACGTCGACCGCCGCCGCCACCAGCTCGGTCGCGTCGGAGGGGACTCCTGGCGCGGCTGCCAGTGACGTCAGCAGCTCGGCGACGTCGACGGCCACCTCGTCGTCGGTGGCGCCGGTCCGGGCGTTGCCGAAGTCGACCAGGCAGGGACGGCCGCTCGCGTCCACCAGGACGCTGGAGGCCACCAGGTCCCGGTGTGCCACCCGCGCGGCGTGCATCCGGGCGACCTGTTCCCACACCTCGCGCAGGAGGCCGGGCGTCCACGCCGACGGGTCCAGCTCGTCGAGCGGCCGTCCCTCGACGTACTCCTGCACGACGACGGCGTCCCCGTCGCCACCCCGTGCCAGCAGCACCGACGGCACCCGCACCCCGCGCCGCTCGACGGTCAGGGCGGCCACGGCCTCGTGTTCGGCCTGGTGTCCCAGCGGCGCGAGGGCGTCGGCGTCCTTGACGTCGCCGACGGCGAAGGCCCGCCACAGCCGGTGCAGCCGGTCCCGCTCGTGCCGGTCGGGCTCGAGGTACTTCACGTACAGCCGGCGCCCGTCCTCACCGACGGCCTCGAACGGATGCGAGCTGCGCGCCCGTACCGACGCCGGGACCACGCCGGTGACCGGCAACCCGAACCGCCGCAGCGTCGCCTCGACCCGGCCAGGCGCCACCTCGCGCGCCGGCACCCCGGAGACCCAGTGCACCAGCGAGCCGATCGCCCAGCCCAGGGCCACGCCGCCGACCACGTCGAGGGGCAGGTGGGCGCCCACGTACACACGGGCGAGCGCGACCGACCACGCCAGCGCCCAGGCGATCCGGCGTCCCCGCCGGGTCAGGTACGGGGCGGCGGCGGTCGCCAGCGCCGCGGCCACCGCCGAGTGTCCGGAGACGAAGCCCAGGCCACCCACGGTGCCCTCGTGCAGCACCGCGCCGACCGGCAGGCCTGCGGGCCGCTCCCGGCCGACGAGCGACTTGACCAGGTCGGCGGCCAGGTAGGCGGCCAGGCCGGACACCAGGAGGTCGCGCGCCGCGCGGAAGCGGCGGAGCAGGACGGCCGCCAGGGCCAGGGCCGGGACGGCGAGGACGTTGCCCAGTTGCATGACGACCCAGACGGCCGGCAGGACGCCGGCCGGGAGGTCGTTGAGCAGCCGGAAGACGTCCCGTTCGAGGAGTGACAGACGGCCGCGCTGGGCGACGAGGACGCCGGCTCCGAGGACGAGGAGGCCGAGGGCCGTCCGGACGAGGTCGGTCGGCAGCCGCACCGGGCGCGGCCTGCCCGCACCGGCCCGGGGCTCCGTGGGGTCGACCGTGCGCCGGGCCGGGACGGTGCGGGTGGTCACCGGGCCAGTCCAGCGCCCGGACGAGCAGCCCGGGCAGGGTCCTCCGGCCCTGCCGCACGTGCCGGCCGGCCCGGGCGCGGCCGGGACCGCCCGCACGAGCCTGGACCGGTGACCGACGCCGGACGGGCCGTGCCCGTGATCGAGGACCGCACGGGGCACGCGCCCACGCGCCCGGCCGGCCGCCCCCGACGCCCGTCCTGGCCCGCGGGTCCGTCCTGGCGGCGGCCCTCGGGTCAGGACCGGACACCACGGCACGTGCCGCACGCCGCCTGGGCCTGGGCGGCGGTGCTCATCGCCGCTGTCGTGCTGCTGGTCCTCGCCGACCGGCGCGGGAGTCTGCTGGGCCTGGACGGCGTCATCGCCGACGTGGCCGGCCCGCCGGAGCACCGAGCCGGGTCCGCCGGACTCGTGCGGGTCGGCACGGTCCTGGGCTACCGCGTCCTCTGGGTCCCGACCGCCCTCCTCCTCGTGTGGGTGGCGCGCTGGCGGCACCTGCTCGTCTACCTGGCGACGATCTCCGGCGTGGCGGCGATCGCCCAGCTGGCGGCCGGGGAGGGGGTGCTGGTCCGCGCCGTCCGCACGGAGATGACCGGCCGGTCGGCTCCCGTCGAGCTGTCCGCGTGGCCGGTCCTCGTCCTGGCCACCGTGTCGGTGGCGACCCTGTACGTGCTCACGCCGTCGGGTCGGCCGCGGCGCTGGGGGTGGGCGGTGGTGGCGGTCATGGTGGCCGCGGCGGTGGTGCCCCGTGTGTCCCTCGGTCTCGACGGTCCCTCCGTCGCCGTCCTCGCCGCGGTCGTGGGGGCTGCCGCCGCGGCCCTCCTGTGCACGGTGCTCACTCCCGAGGACGCCTTCCCCGTCACCTGGCGCCGGCGGGTGACCGCCCACCTGACCCTCGACGAGGCGCGGACAGGGCGCATCCGCGCCGCCGTCCGCGAGCAGCTCGGCGTCGATGTCCGCACCGTGGAGCCGTTCCGGCTCGACGGGTCGGCCGGGTCGACCCCGTGCCGGCTGGAGACGGCCGCCGGTCCGGCCCTGTTCGCCAAGCTCTACTCCACGACCCACCTGCGGTCGGACCGCTGGTACAAGCTGCTCCGCGTCCTGCGCTACGGCCGGCTGGAGGACGAGGCGCCGTTCGCCTCCGTGCGCCGGCTGGTGGAGCACGAGGACTACATGCTGCGGTTGCTGCGCGACGGCGGGGTCCGCGTGCCGGATCCGATGGGCGTGGTGGAGGTGGTGCCGGGGCGGGAGTACCTGCTGGTGACCGAACTGGTGCCCCGCACCGTGGAGCTCCGGCGGTCCCGGGTGGGGGACGCGGTCGTGGACGACGCACTCCGCCAGGTGCGTCTGCTGTGGTCGGCCGGCGCCGCCCACCGTGACGTCAAGCCCTCGAACGTCCTCGTGCAGGACGAGACCAGGGTGGTGCTCATCGACGTCTCGTTCGGAGAGCTGCGGCCCAGTCGCTGGCGGCAGGCCGCCGACCTGGCCGACATGCTGCTCTCCTGTGCGCTCGTGGCCGGGCCGGAACGCGTCCTCGAGCGAGCACGGCGGCAGTTCACCGAGGCGGAGCTGGCCGAGGCGATGGCGACCACCAGCTCGCTGACCCTGCCCACGCAACTGCGCCGCATGCTCGCAGCCGACGGCCGGGACCTGGTCGCCCGCTGCCGCCAGCTGCTGCCGCCGCACCACCGGATCCGAGCCCAGCGGTGGAGTGCGCGGCGGGTCCTGCTGCTGCTGGCGACGGCCGGGGGAGTGGCCGCGACGCTGGTGCTCGCCGCGCTCAACCTGCGTGCCGGCGGCCTGCTGTGAGCGCCGGGACGGCCCCCGTGGCGCCGCCCGCGGTCGCGGGGGACCGGGATCCGACGCCGGACGGCGGCCTGACCACCGCGCAGGTCGCCGAGCGGGTGGCGGCCGGCCGGCGCAACACCGTGACCACACGGACCAGCCGCACGGTCGGCCAGATCGTCCGCGCCAACGTGCTCACCTTCTTCAACGGGCTGCTGGTCGCCCTGTGGGTGCTCGTCGTGCTGACCGGCCGGTGGCAGCACGCCCTCTTCGGCGGGGTCGTCGTCGTCAACTCGGCGATCGGCATCGTCCAGGAGCTGCGCGCCAAGCGGACCCTCGACCGGCTCGCGGTCCTCCAGGCGCCGCGGGCGCGCCCGGTCCGGGACGGCGCCGAACGCAAGGTCCCCGTGGAGGACGTCGTCCTCGACGACCTGCTCGTGCTGCGGGCCGGTGACCAGGTGCCGGTCGACGCCGTCGTCCGTTCGGCCCGGGGCCTCGCCGTCGACGAGTCGCTGCTCACCGGGGAGGCCGACGCGGTGGCCAAGGACGCCGGTGACCCGGTGCTCTCCGGTTCCATCGTGGTGGCCGGCAGCGGCCGGGTGCAGGCGACCGCGGTCGGGGACGAGGCCTACGCCGTCCGGCTGGCCGCGCACGCCCGGGCGTTCACCCGCACCCGGTCGGAGCTGGTCGAGGGCACCACCCGGCTGCTGCGCTGGATCGCCCTCGGGCTGCTCGTGGTCGGCCCGGCGGTCCTGTGGAGCCAGTTCCGGACCGGTGAGAACGCCGACTGGCGCGACGCCGTCACCGGCACCGTCGGAGCCCTGGTCGGCATGGTCCCCGAGGGTCTGGTCCTGCTCACCACGCTTGCGTTCCTCCTGGGCGCCGCGGGGTTGGCCCGCCGCCAGACGCTGGTGCAGGAGCTCCCCGCCGTCGAGGGCCTCGCCCGGGTCGACGTCGTGTGCCTGGACAAGACCGGCACTCTCACGTACGGCG
This sequence comes from Geodermatophilus sp. FMUSA9-8, assembly GCF_037034165.1. Lineage (NCBI taxonomy): Bacteria > Bacillati > Actinomycetota > Actinomycetes > Geodermatophilales > Geodermatophilaceae > Geodermatophilus > Geodermatophilus sp. FMUSA9-8. The sequence continues at coordinate 63,420 of NZ_JBAGKE010000012.1, forward strand.
ACGTCCGCTTCGACCGGGTGGAGTGGCTCGGCCCCGACGCCGGCCTCGATGCCGGCGCGGAGGTGGCGCTCGCCCTGCTCGCCGCCTCCGACGGAGGAAACGCCACCGCCCGTGCGCTGGCGGACGCCTTTCCCGCCGCAGGCGGTGCCGCGGCGGTCGACGGCGTCCCCTTCGACTCGGCGCGCAAGTGGTCGGCGGTGCGGACCGCGGCCGGCACCACCTGGGTGCTGGGAGCGCCGGAGATGGTCCTGCCGGCTCCGGCAGGAGGCGTGCAGGGCGCTGCCCGCGACCGTGCCGATGCCTTGGCCGCGGACGGGCACCGGGTGCTGCTCCTCGCCTGTACTGCGTCGGCGTGGACGTTCCGCGCCGGGATCCCGGAGCTGCCTCCCGGCCTGGCCCCAACGGCACTCGTCCTGCTCGCCGAGCGGATCCGCGAGGACGCCGCCGACGTGCTGCGCTGGTTCACCGAGCAGGGCGTGGCGCTCAAGGTCCTCTCCGGCGACAACCCCCGCACCGTCGGAGCCGTCGCCGCGGCGGTCGGTCTCCCCGGGGTGTCCGGCGCCGTCGACGCCGTCGACGCCCGCACGCTGCCCGAGGACCTCGGGCAGCTGGCCGACGTGCTGGAGTCGGTGTCCGTGGTGGGTCGGGTGGCACCGCACCAGAAGCGGGCCGTCGTCCGGGCGCTGCAGCAGCGCGGGCACGTGGTCGCGATGACCGGCGACGGCGTCAACGACGCGCTCGCGCTCAAGGACGCCGACATCGGCGTCGCGATGGGCAACGGCTCGCCGGCGACGCGCGCGGTCGCGCAGCTGGTGCTCCTCGACGGCCGGTTCGCGTCCCTGCCGCACGCCGTCGCAGAGGGGCGCCGGGTGATCGCGAACATCGAGCGGGCAGCCAACCTCTTCCTGGTCAAGAACGTGTACAGCCTGGTGCTCGCGCTGGTCACCGTCGCGACCCTCGTGGCCTACCCCCTGACCCCGGTGCAGCTGACCCTCGTCTCGGCCGTGAGCATCGGCGTCCCCGGCTTCGTGCTGGCCCTCGCTCCCAACGCCCGCCGCTACCGGCCCGGGTTCCTCGGCCGGGTCCTGCGCTTCTCCCTGCCGGTGGGAGCCGCGACCGGGACGGTCGCGTACGCCGGCTATGCCCTGACGCGGGGGCTGGACCCCGGCGGCGGGGTGACCGCCGCCCGGACGACGGCCGTGCTGGCGGTGCTCGTCGTGGCCCTGTGGACGGTGCTGGTGCTGGCCCGTCCGCTCACCGTCGGCCGTGCCGGACTGGTTGCCGGGATGGCCGCACTCGTGGTCGTCGTCCTGGCAGTGCCGGTCCTGCGCGAGGACGTCCTGCTGCTGGACCTCACGGCCACGACGCTGGCGCTCGGCACCGGGCTCGGCGCGGCGGGTGCCCTGCTGGTGGCACTCGCCTCGTGGCTGGTCGAGACGCGTATGCCTGCGGGAGGACGGCGGTGACCACGGCGCGGGTGCTGGTGGCGGTGGCCGGCCGGCACGGTGGGACGGCGGAGGTCGCCGACGCGGTGGCCGACGGCCTACGGAGCGGGCTCGGCGCCGGCGTCGTCGTCGACGTGCGGCTGGTCGCGGAGGTCGACGACGTCACCGGCTACGACGCGGTGGTGATCGGCAGCGCCGTCTACCACGGGCGCTGGCTGGAGACGGCCCGGGAGATGGTGCTGCGCTGTGCCATCGACCTGTGGGACCGCCCGGTGTGGGTGTTCTCCAGTGGCCCGGTCGGGGACCCGGGCCGCCCGCCGGAGGTGCTGCTCGACGTCGAGGAGGTCCTCGTGCAGACCCGCGCACGAGAGCACCGGGTGTTCCCGGGCCGGCTCGACCGGGCAGCACTGTCCCGGACGGAGAGGGCCGTCGCGGGGCTGCTGTTCCTGCCCGACGGGGACCGGCGCGACCCGGCCGCCGCCCGCCGGTGGGGCCGGCGCATCGCCGCTGCCCTCGCGGCCGTCCCGCCGGCGGACTGACCTCCGGCCGGGCACGTCCGCGGAGACACCGAGGACTCCGCGGACACGCCGGCCCGGTCCGTCAGTACCCGGAGGCGTCGAGCGGGTCGATCGTGTCGCCGACCGGGCGCCGGCCGGTCGGGTGCAGCGCCTCGGCACTGACCGGGACCCAGCCCACGAGGTGACCTCGACGGCGGCCAGGTGCTCGGCGTGGCCGGGATCGGGTAGCCGCTGCACCCGGGCGGCGAGACCGGCCGCCCGCAGGGCCACCCGGAGGTGGTGCAGCGCGGCGCCGCAGCTGAGCAGCAGGTCCCGGCTCTCGGGATCGGTGGCCGGCAGGCGCCGGGTCGGATCGGCGAACAGGTGCATCGACGGGCGCCCGACCCGCCACCGTCACGGCTGGGAGTCGTGCACCGAGGGGGCGCGGTTGGCCGGCTACACCACCGCACGGACGGTGGCGTGGTCGAGCGGGTAGGGGGTCACGACTCCTCCTGGACGGGAACGGTGCGCTCGGGGTCCTGCACCGCCGGGAGGCCGGCCACCCGGCCGCGGAGGAGGCAGGTGGCGCCAGCGAGGTGGGAGTCGACGGCCACCAGGTGACGGCGTACCTCCGCGGTCACCTCGGGACGGGTGGCCGGGACCGAGACGAGGACGGTCCTGGCCGGGCCGACGGAGGCTCTGTCGAAGGCCTCCGCGACCAGTGCGGCCGCTGCCGAGGAGGGCAGCGGCCGGGTGGCGCGGATCTCCACGTGCACCAGGTCGCCCTCCGCGGTCAGCACCGCCTCCGCCAGGTCGCCGTCGGCGCTCCGCGCCGTCACCCGTACGTCCTCGTCGACGGTCCGCGATCTCGTCGACCCGGTGCTCATGACCGGGATCCCGAGCGGTCGTCCGCCCGGCGCGGAGCGGGACCACCGCCGAGGGCGCCGAGGGCGCCGAGCGCGGCCAGCGCGACGACGCCGTCCCCGCCGTGGCGCGGGGGAGCGGCCCGGCGTCCGGTGCGGAGGAACCCGGCCCAGCAGAGGACCGCCGGGAGGACGGTGACCACGCCGATACCCGTCATCGTCAGGGCGGTGCCCACCGTCGAACCGGGATCTCCGTGCACGGTGTTCGACCAGGCCATCGCGACGACCGCGGCGCCGACGAGGGCGAGGCAGCCGGACACGGCGAACGCGGCCGGGCCGGACCACCGGGCGCGGCGCAGCAGCCCGACGCCGGTGGCCGCCGCCGCCGGCAGGAGCAGGACGAGGTCCTCGAAGGCCACGGTCCACCACACCTGCGGGCCGGCCAGGTACTCCTCCGACGGGTGCCCGGAGACGATCGACCACCACGCGGGCAGGTACCGGCCGAGGAGGAAGGCCGCGACGACGAGCAGGAGCAGCGGACCGAGCACCCGGCGGGTGCGTTCCTCGAGGGCGGCGGCGGAGGGACGGACCGCCCACCAGGAGCCCAGAGCGACGGCGCTCGACACCAGCAGGACCGTGAGGAACAGCGGCAGGTACGCCTCGTCGTTCCCCGGGGTGCCCGTGCGGTCGGGCCCGAGCACGAGCTCGGCCGCGAGGTACCAGGCGGCCGTCGCGCTGCCGAGCGCGAGGAGGGGGCCCGCCGGCGAGCGCCGCAGGAGCAGCGCTGCGGCGAGGAGGAGCGAGGGGACGACGAGCAGGAGGGAGACCAGGTCGGCGCCCTCGAGTTGGTGTTCGAGCAGCGGAGTGACCCGGTAGGTGATCGCCCCGGTGGCCAGCGGTCCGAGGACGGCGACCGCGCCGACGGCGACGGCGAGCGCCGCCGTGGCCGGCGCCAGCCACCGTGCGGCCCCCGGGTCCACCGCGGAGCGGTCGAGCCGGTCCGCGGTGACCGGGCGGAGCGTGTCCGCCCTCATCGCCGGTCACCGGCCGGGGGAGCGCTGCCATCAGCAGCGGCGACGGTCGCCCGACCCAGCACATCGGTGGCGACCTGTCGCGACCAGCGGTCGATCGCGGCCCAGTCGCGGTGGTCACCGGGGTGCTGCCCGACGACGCGGTAGAAGGCCCGGCCCCACAGCGGGACGCCGTCGATGCGGACCACACCGGCGAACAACCGGTGCCCGCGCAGGGCGGCGCCGGCGGGGAAGCCCTGCTCGACCCGGGCGCGCTCCTGTCGCGCCAGCCAGCGGGTCACCCGCCCGCGCGGGGCGATGCCGGCGACGCTGAAGCACCACACCGGCCGGCGGGTGTTCGGGTCGCTCAGCCGGTGCAGGAGGTCGAGGGCCCCGGGGAGCCAGCGCATCGAGTGCACGGCGCTGCCGACGACGGCCGCGGCGTAGCCCTCGGGGTCGACGTCGGTCCCGGCCTGGCGCACGTCGACGTCCAGGCCGGCCTCGCCCAGCACGTGTGCCACCCGCTCGGCCACCTCGCGCGTGGACCCGCCGGCCGTGGCGTAGCCGACCAGGACCCGGGTGGGGATCTCGTCCATGCCCAGACGCTCGCCGTCCCCGCCGCCGGCGGGGAGAGCCGGACGTCACCTCGGTGGGGGCCGGAGGTCGCCGGGGCCGATGGGACCGTCGTCCGGGACCTTCGGCCCTGCTCCTCCGGCCGTGCCGAGGACCTAGCCTCGGCAGGGGACCGTCCCGGCGACGGGACCGACGTGCGGCGAGAGGGAACGCGTGGACACGACCGGGCAGCAGGCGCAGATCGGGGTCTTCCTCCTCGACGACCACGAGATCGTGCGCCGGGGTGTGGCCGACGTGCTCACGAGCGACCCGGGCATCCGTGTCGTCGGCGAGGCGAAGAACGCCGCCGAGGCGCTGGCGCGGGTCCCGGCCCTGCGCCCGGACGTCGCCGTCCTCGACGTCCGCCTGCCCGACGGCGACGGCGTCACGGTCTGCCGCGAGCTGCGGTCGAAGATGCCCGAGCTCCGGGTGATCATGCTGACCAGCTACAGCGACGACGAGGCGCTGTTCGAGGCCATCATGGCCGGCGCCTCGGGATACCTGCTCAAGCAGATCCTGGGCCCGGATCTGGTGACGGCGGTCCGCACGGTCGCTGCCGGCGGATCGCTGCTGGACCCGTCCGCGACCACCGCGGTGCTCGAGCGCATGCGGCGGGCGGCGGAGCCGGCCGGCCCCCTGGCCAAGCTCAGCGAGCAGGAGCGCACGGTGCTCGAGCTCATCGGCGAGGGGCTCACCAACCGGCAGATCGGCGAGCGGATGTTCCTCGCCGAGAAGACCGTGAAGAACTACGTGTCCCACCTGCTGGCCAAGCTCGGCCTGGAGCGCCGCACCCAGGCCGCGGTCCTGGCCACGGAGCTGCGCTCGGGTCCACCGCAGCAGGGCTGACCGCTCTCGTCCGCCCCGCCCGTTCTGGGGCAGGGGCGCGCGTCAGGACAGCGGCGCCCACCACCGGAGTCGGGTCCCGCCCTCCGGCAGGCCCTCGACCGTGAGCCCGCCGCCCCGGGCGGTCGCGCGCTCCTCCAGGTTGCGGAGCCCGCTGCGTGCGGCGCGGGCGTCGATGCCGCGGCCGTCGTCGACGACCTCGAGGACGACGGCGTCACCCACGTCGAGGGTCACGGTCACGTGCCGGGCCCTCGAGTGCCGGGCGGCGTTGCTCACCGCCTCCCGGGCCACGGCGACGACGTCGACGGCGAGGTCCCCGGTGACGAGGGTGTCGACCGCTCCGGACATGCGCACGGTCGACTCCAGGTCCCCGGACATGCCGGTGACGACGTCGAGGACGGTGCGCCGGAGCCCGGCGTCCTCGGTCTGGTCGGCGGTGTGCAGGTCGAAGATGCTGGTCCGGATGTCCCGGACCGTGGCGTCGAGTTGGCCGACGACGTCCCGGATCCGGCGGGAGGCCAGCGGGTCGGCGACCCGCGGGAGCACCGACTGCAGGCTCAGCCCCGCGGCGAACACGCGCTGGATGACGTGGTCGTGCAGGTCCCGGGCGATGCGGTCGCGGTCCTCGTAGACGTCGAGTTGACGGGCGACGCGCTGCTGGGCGGCGAGGTCGAGCGCGACGGCGGCCTGGTCGGCGAAGGAGCCGACGAGGGGGACGAGCGTCGGGTCGAACGGGGCGCCGCCGGCGCGCCGGGCCGCGACGATGACCGCTGCCTCTGCCTGGCTCCCGCGCAGGGGAACGGCGAGGCAGGGGCCCCAGTCCACGTGGGCGTTCGGGCCGTCGTAGGCCATGCCGCTCATGTCGAGCGTCACGACCTGCCCGGCGGCCTCGAGGGCGGCCTGGAGGACCGGGCTGTCGGAGGCGTCGAGGTGCCGCCCGGCGAGGTCCTCGAGGTCGTCGCCGACCTGGACGCGGACCTCGAAGCAGCCGGCGTCGTCGGGGCCGACCATGATCCAGGCGGCGGCGGCGCCCGTGAGGGCCGCCACCCGATCGGCGACCAGCTGCAGGGCCGGTTCCGCGGAGTCGGGGTCCAGGAGGGCGGCCCGGACGTCGGACAGGGCGGTGGCCCACCGCCGTCGTTCCTCGGCCTCCTCGTACAGGCGGGCGTTGTCGACCGCCACACCGGCGGCGCCGGCCAGGGCCATCAGCACGGCCTCGTCCTCGGCGGTGAACTCCCCGTGCCGCTTCTCGGTCATGTACAGGTTGCCGAAGACCGTGCCCCGGACCAGGACGGGCACCCCGAGGAAGCTGCGCATCTCCGGATGGCCCGGAGGGAAGCCGACGGAGGCGGGATGCCGGCCGAGGTCGGCGATGCGCAGCGGGTAGGGCTCGGTGATCAACTGCCCGAGCACTCCCTTGCCCTCCGGGAGGGAACCCATCGCGGCGGCCTGCTCCTCGCCGATGCCGACGTGGATGAAGGCCGCGAGTCCTCCTTCCGGAGCGAGGACGCCGAGGGCGCCGTAACGGGCGTCGACGAGGTCGGCGGCGGACTCGACGATGCGCCGCAGGGTCGTCTCCAGGTCGAGCCCGGTCGACACCGAGAGGAAGGCGTCGAGCAGGTGCTGGATGCGGGCCTGGCTCCGGGCCACGGCGCTGAGACGCTCCTGCACCTCCTCGATCAGCTCGCTCAACCGCATGCCGGCCAGCGGAGATCCCGCGACCGGGTCCGGTCCTGTCCGGGGTCCCGGCACGGTCATGTCCTGGCTCCCTCCGTCGGCGGAACTGATCCGTCCACGGAGCCTGGCACGGAAACCCTCGGAGCAGTAGGCGCCCGGAGTGCCGTCCGCGACACCTTCCAGGGTCATGCGGAGCGCCGGCGCACGGCGGCGTCTGCAGGCTCCGTCCGCCAGCCGCTGACCATCCCGACCGTCAGGACCACGTAGCCGTGCCCGTCCCCGGGGACCGGCGCCACGGGCCAGCCGAGCGCGTCGCAGGCCGCCAGGTCGGCCGCCCCGTGCACCGTCCGGACCGGGCCGACGACCGTCACGGCCCAGTCCGGCTGCCCGTCGGGGCCGTCCGTGCCGTCGACGCCCAGGACGACGACGGCACCGCCGGCCGGCGGCACGTGGTCGCTGTCCGGCCGGGTGGGGATGACCACCCGGCCGCCGTCCAGCACGAAGCGCACCGGGCTGATGGCCGGCATCGCGCTGCGGGTGAACGCGAGGTGGCCCCGGGAGGTGCCGGCGAGGAGGGCACGGCACTCCTCCTCGCCGAGTTCCCTGCGCACGAGTCCCGTGGTGCCCACGTCCGGCCCCCTGTCCAGTCGTTCCCGGACGGCGTCGACCCCGGGCGCGCCTGAGCCGGCGCTGGGGTCGAGCCTGTCGTCCTGTCCCTCCGGATGCCCAGGGACCTCCGTCCCGGCGTGGGGGGACGCTGGTCCTGCGGCGCGGAGGCCGTGTTCAGGTGCGTCACGAGTGGGCGGCGGGCTCGGGCACCGGTGTCCCGGCGAGCTCTGCGGCGATCGCGCCCGCCCAGTCCCGGAGTGCGTCCCAGTCCCGGAAGTCGCCGACGGGGGCCCGCATGGCGGTCACCACGGCCCGCTCGGCGAAGCCGAGGAGAGCCGTGTCGATCCTGCCCGGGAAGATGCGGTGACCGCGCGGCGCGAGGAGCGCCGCGACTGCCGGCGCGTCCTGTGCCTCGTCCACCGGGTAGGGAGGCTCGCCGATCGGGCCGCTGGAGAACAGCCACACCGGTCGCCGCCGGAGGGAACCGGCGCACCGGGTGGCGAGGTCGCGGGCGGCCGGCAACCAGCGGCCGGCGTAGACGGCACTGCCGAGCACGACCGCGTCCCAGTGGCCCGGATCGGGACGGGACTCCGCGGGGACGGCGGCCGCGTAGAGCCCGAGTCCTCGGCCGGCGTCGGACGCCATCAGGTCCCGGGCCAGGGCCTCGGCCAGCTCCCGGGTGGCCCCGTGCCGGCTGGCGTAGGCGACGAGCACTCGCGGACCGTTCATCGGGAGCTCCCTCGGTGGAGGTCGAGCGGCACCACCGCGACCGGGCAGGGAGCCCGGTGGACGACGGCACGGGTGGTGGAGCCGAGCCGGGCGAGGGCGCGGTGCCGACGGGAGCCGAGGACCAGCACCTGCGCCGTGAGCCCGGCTGCGAGCAGCGCACGCGCGGGCCGGTCGCGGACGACGGCCTCGCGGACCGTCACGTCGGGCTCCTTGTCGCGCCACCCGGCCAGCGCCTCGGCGAGCACCCGGCGCTCGTCGGCCAGCACGCCGGCCCAGTCCACGAGCGGCCCGGCCGACAGCAGGGCGGTCTCGAGGGCGACGTCCTGCCAGGCGTGCACGGCCAGCAGGTCGGTCTGCCGCCGGGCTGCCTCGGGAAAGGCGAACGCGAGGACCGCGTCGTCGTCGGGGCGGCCCTCGACGGCCACGACCACGGTGGCGCGCGGACGGACGACTGCGGCGGTCGGGTCGGGCATCAGCAGGACGGGGCAGGGTGGCTCGGCGAGGATCGCCGCAGCGGTCGATCCCAGGAGGAGGCCGGTCACCCCGCCGGCGCCCCGGCTGCCCAGGACGAGCACCTCGGCCCCCCTCGCCGCGTCGGTGAGAGCGGTCGCGGGGGCGCCGGGAACGACGGACCAGCGCACGCGGTCGGGTCCGAGGGCGTCCGCCGCATCCGCCGCGGCGGTGCGCAGCGCCGTCTCCGCCGCGGCGTGCAGGAAGCCGCCGAGGCCCGACGCTCCGGCCGGGCCCATCCCGGAGGCCGGAGCGGCCGCTGCGGGCCAGGAGAGGGCGTGCACGAGGTGCAGTTCCGTCCCCCGCCGCGCCGCCTCCTCGACGGCGGCCGACGCTGCGTCCGCGGAGGAGTCCGAACCGTCGACCCCCACGACGACGGGCCGTCCGCGCAGGTGGGCGGTCACGGCCGGTCCGCCGGCGCCGCGACGCGCCCGTCCCGGGGTGGTGTCCCCTGGTGGGCCGGGGGGAGTATCCGGATGCGCACGACGCCGCCGACCGTGCGGGCCAGTGCCGTGAGGGCACGCTCCTCCGTCGCGACCGAGACCTGCGGGACCCCGTGCAACCGCTGGATGGTCGCCACGCCGTCGAGGACGGTGACGTCCCAGGCGCCGAGGTCACCGGTGTACTCCTCGACCAGTCGCAGCACGTCGCGCCGGACGTCCTCGTCGGACCGGACCAGCAGCCGGAGGAGGTCGCGGCGGCTGACGATGCCGGCCAGCCGTCCGCCGTCGGTGACCGGCAGGCTGCGGAGCCCCTTCTCGACGAAGAGGCGGGCGACGTCGGCGGCGTCGGTGCGGACGTCGACCGACCGCACGTCCCGGGTCATCACGTCGTGCACCAGGGCGGGAGGGAGCGTGTCGGCCTGGTCCCCGTCGCGGCGCAGGTGCAGCCGCGGGTCCTCGGGCAGCCGGTCGCGCAGCAGGTCGGCCTCGGCGACGATCCCGACCAGCCGGTCGTCGTCGTCGACGACCGGGAGGGCGGCGTAGCCCCGGTCGGCCATCACCTCCGCCGCGTACCGCACGGCGGTGTGCGGTCCCACGGTGACCACGTCCCGCGTCATGACGTCTCTCGCCTGCACGGCTCCTCCTCCGGTCGGCTCCTGGTCCGGACGCTAGGGAGGTCCCGCCGGTCGTCCCCAGGGTCGGCCGCCGTGGGGGAGCAGGGACGGAGGTCCCGGGCGCGGGGGTCCCTGGCCCCGCGCCGGCGATCCGCTGGACCGCGCATCGTCGGTGCGACGCCCCGGTGACCGCCCGGGGCCCGACGGGGAGGACTCCTCATGGACACGACCGACCGGCCGCACGGCGGGAGCGCACGCATCGTCGTCGGGGTCGACGGCTCGGCGGCGGCGCGCGCGGCCCTGCGCGCGGCCCTGGCCGCGGCGGTGGCCCGCGGTGCGCGGGTGGAGGTGGTGAGCAGTTACGCGGCCGACCTCTACTGGCTCGGTGGTGCCGGCGTCGTCGTGCCGGTCGTCGAGGACGTGCGGGGAGCCACCCGTCGTCGGGCCGAGGAGCTCCTGGCCACCGTCCGGACGGAGGTGCCCGGTGCCGCCTCGGTGGAGGCGGCCGTCGAGGTCACCCTGGACCCGGCGGCGGCGGCGCTGGTCGCCGGTTCGGTGGGCGCGGAGCTCGTCGTGGTGGGCAACCGGGGACGCGGCGCCGTGCGCAGTGCGCTCCTGGGCTCGGTGGCCCTGCACACCGTGACCCACGCGCACTGCCCGGTCCTGGTCGTGCACCCGTCGTCCGGGGAGCCGGCTCAGCCGCCCCGCGTCGTCGTCGGGGTGGACGGGTCCGCAGCCGCACGGGTGGCGCTCGCCGCTGCCGTGGAGGAGGCCGCCGTGCTGGGCGCGGACGTCCGTGCCGTCGCGACCTACGCCGTGACCGACTACTGGGTCGACCTGTCCACCGTGGTGCTCCCGTCGCGGGAGGAGATCCGCGACGACCTGCAGCGACGGGTGGCCGAGTCGGTCGAGGCGGTGCTCGCCGGCCGGCCCGGGGACGGGCGCGCACCCCGCGTCGAGATCGAGGTGGTGGAAGGAGCTGCCGCGGACGTGCTCGTCGAGCGGGCCCGGGACGCGGCCCTGCTCGTCGTGGGCAGCCGCGGCCGTGGATCGGTGCGTGGCCTGCTGGTCGGATCCGTCGCCCTGCACTGCGTCATGCACGCCGCCGGTCCCGTCCTGGTCGTGCACCCCGTCCGCCGGCCCGCCGAGGGCACCGTGGGCCCGGCGGCCTCCGCGCTCGTCTGACGATGGAGGGCACCGAGCCGGACGTCGTCGTCCGGACCGCCGGGCTCACCAAGCGCTTCGGGCGCACGGTGGCGCTGTCCGACGTGGACCTGGAGGTGCGGCGCGGTGAGGTGCTCGGCTGGCTGGGACCCAACGGTGCCGGCAAGACGACCACCCTGCGCTTGCTCATGGGCTTCGCCCGGCCGAGCGCGGGCGGGGTGCGGGTGCACGGCCGCGACCCGTGGCGGCATCCCGCTGTCGTGCACCGGCAGGTCGGGTGGCTGCTGGGGGAGCCGGCCTTCCACGACCGCCTGACCGGCCGCCGGCACGTGGCGATGGGTGCGCGGTTGCGGGGCGTGTCCCCGGACGACAAGTCCGCCGCTGCGGTCTCCGACCGGCTCGGACTGGACCTCGACCGCCCGGTGGGCGCGCTGTCGAAGGGCAACCGGCAGAAGCTCGCCGTCGTCCTGGCCCTGCTCGGCCGGCCGCAGCTGCTGGTGCTCGACGAGCCCACCAGCGGCTTCGACCCGCTGGTGCAGCAGGAGTTCCTGGCGCTGGTGCGGGAGCACGCCGCCGAGGGCGGGAGCGTGCTGCTGTCCTCGCACGTCCTGGGCGAGGTGCAGCGCACCGCCGACCGCATCGGCGTGCTGCGCGCGGGCCGGCTGGTGGCCGTGGAGGAGATGTCCGTCCTCCGGGAGCGGTCCCTGCACCGGGTGCACGCGTCCTTCGACGGCCCGGTCACCGCGGCCGACTTCGTCGGCGTGCCGGGTCTGCGGGACGTCCGCGTCAGCGCCTCGACGCTGAGCTGTGCAGCGCCGGCCGGATCGCTCGACGCGCTGGTGCGCCGGTTGGCCCGGCACCGGCTCGTCGACCTCGAGTGCAGCGAAGCCGACCTCGAGGAGACGTTCCTCGCCTACTACGGAGCGGGAGACCCCGATGTCCGCTGAGGTGCTCCGGCAGGCGGTCACCCTGCGGTGGCGCGGGACGGTGGTGTGGGCCGCCGGCCTGGCCGCCCTGGTGACGCTGTACGCGGCCCTGTGGCCCAGCATCCGCGACCAGCCGTCGCTCACCGACCTCATGGACGCGATGCCGGAGGTGCTGCGCTCCCTCCTGGCGACCACCGACCTGTCCACACCCGTGGGCTACGTGCAGGCGGAGGTCATGGGGCTCACCGGACCACTGCTGGTCACCCTGTACGCGATCGTGTCCGGGGCAGCCGCAATCGCCGGCGAGGAGAGCCGGCACCGGCTCGGCCTGGTCCTGGCCGCGCCCGTGGGCCGCGGCCGGCTGGTGGTCGAGCAGGCCGGTGCCGTGGTGCTCGGGACCCTGGTCCTCGCCGGGGTGGTCGTCCTCGCCCTGCTGGTCTCCGGTGCGGCGTTCGGTCTCGACCTGCCGGCGGGCCACGTGGTCGCCGCCGGTCTGCACCTGGGACTGCTCGGCGCGGTGTTCGGCGCGCTCGCTCTCGGAGTCGGCGCGGCCACCGGCAGCCGCGTCCTCGCCCGGGCCGTCCCCGGCGTCCTCGCCGTCCTGGCCTACCTGCTGAACGGGCTGGCGCCGCTGGTCGGCTGGCTCGAGCCCCTGCGCGTGCTGTCGCCGTTCTGGCAGTCGCTCGGCCACCAACCGCTGCTGACCGGTCTGTCGGTGCACGGGGTGGTCGTCTGCGCGCTGGCGGTCGTCGTCCTCACCGGGCTGGCGGTCCCGGCGTTCGCCCGGCGGGACGTGGCGGTGTGACCGCCGATCAGCGGCCGTCGCACCTGCGCATCCGCCCCGGGGTCTTGCAGCGGCACCCCGCCGTCCGTCCGCGACGTGCACCGGCCGCTCACCCCCAGGACCAAGGTCCACCCGGACGGGGACGTCCGGCGGCGGCACCGCCACCGGGGCCTGCCGGAGGGTGACGCGAGACCCCGGCGACCTGCCGGGGCGCGACCGGGGAGTGCAGCGGATGACGCAGCCGGCGACGTCGGACGAACCCGGGGGCCGGGTGGTCGTGGCCTTCGACGGATCACCCGGGGGCCGCGCCGCGGTGGTCTGGGCGCTGGAGGCCGCCGCCCGCGCGCGGACCGGCCTGGAGGTGGTCGTCGTCCTCCCGGTCGGGGAGGCGTGGGAGGACCCCGACCTGCTCGACCCCGCGCGGATCGACCTGGTGCGCTCCGACGTCGGGGTCCACGTGCGGGACCTGCTCGACGAGTACGACCGCGGCGGTGACCTGCCGCAGGCGCACGTCACCACCACCGTGCTGGTGGGCCGCCCGGTCGACGAGCTGGTCGCCCGGGCGGCCGACGCGGGCCTGCTCGTCGTCGGCAGCCGCGGCCGCGGGGCCGCGCGCAGCACCCTCCTCGGCTCGGTCGCCCTCGGCTGCGTGACCCGGGCCGGCTGCCCGGTCGCCGTCGTGCACCCGTCCGTCCCGGGACCGGGGCCCGCCCGCGTGGTGGTCGGCCTCGACGACACCGACGGTGCCCGTGACGTGCTGTGGCGGGCCGCCGTCGAGGCGCACCACCTCGGGGCGTCACTGGAGGTCGTGGTCGCGGTCCGGCCGCCCGAGCACTGGGGCGACTTCGCGTCGGCCGCCCTGCCGGTGCGCGGGGAGACCCTCGCGCACGCCCGGTGGCGGGTCGAGGGCTTCGTCGATGCCGAGCTGGGCCGCCGTCCGGACGTGGACGTCGTGGTGGACGCCGGCCGTCCCGCCGACGTGCTGGTCCGCCGGGCCGAGGGGGCCGCGCTGCTCGTCGTCGGGAGCCGCAGCCGCAGCCGGCTGGCCGGGATGCTGCTCGGCTCGACCGCCCTGCACTGCGTGGTCGCGGCGCCGTGCCCGGTCCTGGTCCTGCACCCGCAGGCGGTCCCGGCCGACGTCCCGACGGTCTGAGGGGGCGGGGGTGCGGGCCTGGGAGGTCGGGACGCCGGCGCCGGCCGACGAGGGTCCGCTGCAGCGGGTGGACCGTGAGGTCCCCGAGCCCGGGCCGGGACAGGTGCGGGTCGCCGTCAGCTGCTGCGGTGTGTGCCGCACCGACCTGCACCTGGCCGAGGGCGACCTGCCGCCGCGGCGGCCGGGCGTGGTCCCCGGCCACGAGGTGGTCGGCCGGGTGGACGCGCTCGGGCCGGGGACGACCCGCTTCGCCCTCGGCGACCGGGTGGGCGTCCCGTGGCTGGGCCGCACCGACGGCAGCTGCCGGTTCTGCCGCCGCGGGGACGAGAACCTGTGCACCGGCCCGCGGTTCACCGGCTGGGACCTCGACGGCGGCTACGCCGAGGCGTGCCTCGTCGACGAGCGCTTCGCCCTCCGGCTGCCCGACGGCGTCGACGACGAGCACGCCGCGCCGCTGCTGTGCGCCGGGATCATCGGCTACCGGGCGCTGCGGCTGGTCGAGGTCCCGCCCGGCGGCAGCGTGGGGATCTACGGCTTCGGGGGCAGCGCCCACCTGACCGCCCAGCTCGCGCTGGCCCAGGGGCTGCGGGTGCACGTGCTCACCCGCGGCGCGGGCAACCGGCGGCTGGCCGCGGAGCTGGGCGCGGACTCCGTCGGCGGGCCCGCCGACGCCCCGCCCGAGCCCCTGGACGGCGCGGTGCTGTTCGCGCCGGCCGGCGAGCTCGTCCCGGTCGCCCTCCGCGCTCTCGACCGCGGCGGCACCCTCGCCGTCGCGGGCATCTGGCTGTCCGACGTCCCGCCGCTGTCGTACGCCGCCGAGCTGTTCCAGGAGCGCCGGCTGCGCAGCGTCACCGCCAACACCCGCCGTGACGCCGAGCAGTTCCTCGCGCTCGCGGCCCGGCTCGGGGTGCGCGCCACGACCACCGGCTACACCCTCGACGACGCCCCGCGAGCCCTGTCCGACCTCGCGCACGGCCGCTTCGCCGGTGCCGCTGTGCTGCACGTCTGACGGGCCGTTGGTCCCGGCGCCCGGGACCCTCGCCCCCTGCCGCGGACGGCGCCACCGGACGACCGTGGGACCAGACAGACCGCATCCCCCAGGAGGTCCCGACGTGACCGTGTCCGACGCCCCCGCCCCCAGCGAGCACCCCCGCCGGGAGATGTCCGAGGACGAGAAGCTGATCGCCCAGTGGGAGGCCCGTCACGACGTGGCCGCCCGCGGGCACCACCCCGACCCGATGGCCGTGCAGCACTACCTCGAGCACACCCGCACCGCCGAGCGCGGACGCCACGACCGGCCAGTGACACCGCCCGCGGGCCGACCGGCCCGGCCGGCCGCGTCCGAGCAGCCGCGGCGCCCGTGGTGGCGCCGGCTGTTCCGCCGGTCCTGATCGACGTGCGAGGGGCCGGGACGCCGTGGCGTCCCGGCCCCCTCGCACGTGCGTCGCTCAGCGCGGCCGGTAGCGAGCAGTCCAGAGCGGCCCGACCTCGGCCCACTCCTGGGTCCACGCTCGCTGACGCCCTCGTTCCAGCAGCGCGCACACCGATGCGTGCACCACGACCACCGCGGCCAGACCCACCAGCAGCGTCAGGAACCCGGCGGTGACGGTCACGACGACGACGTCGCCGCGGTCCATCGGCGGGCTCGTGTGCTCCCCGGCCGGGTCGATCCACACCGGCACGCTGTCCCCGGCGTGCCGCCCGACCGGCACCGGCACCGTGTCCTCGTGGCCGACGCCGTCGGGGCTCGTCCAGGACACGGGCGCGGTGGCACGCAGCGTCGACGTCCCGGCGAGCACCTCGGCGTCCTCCAGCAGGACCGCCGGGACCTGCTGCTGGTCCGCGGCCTGCTGGGCGGCCCTCGCGCCGACGTCCGTCGCCACCACGCTCGCCACCGCCAGCGCCAGGGGCAGGACCGACACGGCGAGCAGGACGCTGCCCACCCAGGACAGCAGCTCCACCCGGTCGCCGGTGCGGGCGCCGGGCGCGAACCCGATCCGCACCCTGTCCCGCACGCGGCCCGGCCGGGGAGCGGTCCCGCCGGCGGTGCTCACCGGCCGAGGGCGACGGCGGCGCCTCGCGGCGCGTCCGCGCCGCGCTCCACGGGAGGCCGGGGGACCACCAGCACGGGACACCGACCCGCAGCAGCCACCGTCTCGACCACCACGCGTCCGGCTGCCGTCCGTGCCTGTCCGACGACCACGAGGGCCGCTCCGCGGGAGAGGCCGAGGAGGGCCTGCGTCGCGTCCCCCGGCCGGACGTCCTCGGTGACGGCCACCGCGGGCCACCCCTCCCGCACGTGTCCGGCCTGCAGGTCGACCAGCCGGCGCTCGGCACCGGCGACCGCGGAGGCGACGGCCGCCGCCCAGCGCGGATCCGATGCGGTCGTGCCGGGGCGGCGGTGCCACGTGTGGACGATCCGCAGCGGTCTGCCGCGGGTGCCGGCCTCCTGCGCTGCGGCAGCGAGCACCGTCGTCGTGCCTGGTGAGCCGTCCACCCCGGCGACGACGTCGGTCCCGTTCCCTGCGTGCGGCGGGACGAGCAGCAGGGGTCCCCCGGCCGTACGGACCAGGGCCCGGGCGACGGGACCGAGGCCCGTGCTGTCGTTCCCCGTGCCGATGACCAGGAGGGCCGACCGGGAGGACTCCTCGCACAGCACCTCGACCGCGGACCCTGCCCGCACGACGGTCCGCACCGTCAGGGCGGGGACGAGGGGGAGGAGGTCCTCCCGGAGCGTGGCCAGACGGAGCAGAGCGCGGTGCCACGGGCCCCCCTGCGCACGTCCTGCATCCGGCGCGTGCTCCACGGCCGTCACCAGGACCAGAGGGCGCAGCTCGCGGTGCGCGACCTCCGCCGCCGTCCGCGCCACCGCCGGCATCGCGGCACCGTCGTCGACCCCGACGACGACCGGAGGACGGCCGGCGGTCATCGCCACGTCGTCCCGCCTCGGCCGTCGGGGACGGGACGGGCGGGCGTCCGTGCCGGAGCGGCCGGCTGCACCCGTCCCGTGATCTGGCGCCCGGTGGAGGCCGCGCTGTTCTCGACGACGGTGGCCCGGGGACGGCGAGGGGTCGGCGACGTGGCCGGCGCCCGTCCGATGCGGAGCACCGCCTGCGGGTGCGTGTCCCAGGTGAGGGCCGCACGCAGCTGCGTGCGGGTCACCGGGACCTCCACCGCCTGCGTGAGCGGCCCGGCGACCCAGCCGTGGGTGGTCAGCTCCAGCAGCACCCGCTCGAGGGCCTCCCCACACCGGAGCCATGCCGACAGGTCGTCGCGGGGGGTGGCGAGGACGACGAGTGTCTGGTGCGTGCCGGAGTCGGTGTCCGGAGGGAGCAGGCCGGCCCCGGCGGTGTCGAAGTCCCGGACCGGCAGCGCGTCGTGCTGGTGCCCGTCGACGTGCGGTACGGCGGAGGCGGGGACCCCGTCGCCGGCCCGGGGGTCCCGGTTGGTCCAGCGACGCAGCTCGGCGCGGTAGGCGGGATCGGCGTTCTGCATCCCGTCGGCCTGCTGGGTGAGCCGCGCGAGGAGCCGGACGTGGTGGTCGCGGGTGACCGGGACGAGGGTGGTCTCCTCCGCGGCAGCGGCCGCGACGAGCACCCGTAACAGGTCCTCGGGCACCCGTCCGGGCGCGTAGCGGCGCCGGTTCGTCCGTCGTCGGCGGACCGCCGGGGCGAGGGTGGCCAGCGCCGGGTCTGCGGGGCCGTCCACCGGCCGGAGGACGGCCATCAGCTGCGGGTTCCCGTCGAGATCGGGCAGTCGGTCCACGCGCACGGCGACGCCGGCCGCGGCCAGTGCGACGCGTGCGTTGAACAGAGCCGCGCCGACGCTCAGCGTCAGGGCCCGGCCCAGGGGGTCCAGGACGGGCAGCTGCCGCGCTCGGTCGGCGAAGAGCTCCAGCCGGTCGGTGTGCAGGACGATGCGCCAGGGCTGCGTGTTGTGGACGGAGGGAGCGCTGGTCGCGGCATCGGCAGCCGCCTCCAGTGGTGCTGTGGCGGGGACCCGGCTGCGTCGGTCCGGCGCGGGTGAGGGGGCGGTGCTGGGGCGGGCCATGAGGATCTCCTCGGGACAGTGCGTGTCCCGAGCCTCGCCGCCGTGCGGCGGTCCCGTCCCGGGCCTGCGGTCACCGACGGCAGCGACCAACGTCCCCGCCCGGGACCCGCCTTCGGCCGTGTCCGCGCCCGCCGCGCCGCAGGAGCCTCGGATCGGCCGCCGGAGCCGGGGACGGTCCCCGGACACGCAGCGGCAGGAGGTGTGCCGTGAGCATGTCCGTGCCGTCGACAGCCCCACCGGGACCGCGCGCCTATCCCGTCCGGGTCGACGGGGTCCTCGACCCGCCCCTGTCCCGCGGGCTCTGGCTGGTCAAGTGGCTGCTGCTGCTCCCGCACTACCTGGTCCTGACGCTCCTCTGGACAGCGGTGGCGGTCGTCAGCGTGATGGCGTTCGTCGCGATCCTCGTGACCGGGCGCTATCCGCGTCCGCTCTTCGACTTCACCGTCGGCGTCCTCCGGTGGAGCTGGCGGGTGCACCACTACGGCTACGGCGCGCTGGGCACCGACCGGTACCCGCCCTTCACGCTCGCCGAGGTGCCCGGCCATCCCGCCCACCTCGACGTGCCCTACCCCGACCGGCTGTCGCGAGGGCTGGTCCTCGTCAAGTGGTGGCTGCTGGCACTGCCGCACTACCTGGTGCTGGCGGTCTTCGTCGGCGGCGGGGTGTGGCTGGGAACCGGGACGGGCAGCGGCGACGGCGCCTGGGACGACGGCTGGGCCTTCGGCGGCCTCGTCGCGCTGCTCGTCGTCGTGGCCGGGGTCGTCCTGCTGTTCAGCGGGCGCTATCCGGTCCCGCTCTACGACTTCGTCCTCGGCATGGACCGCTGGGCGCTCCGGGTGGCCGCCTACGTGCTGCTGCTGACCGACGAGTACCCGCCGTTCCGGATGGACATGGGTGGCACGGACCCGGGCTCGCGGCCGGTCCCACCCGCGTCCACGGGGCCGCTGCCGGCGACCGCCAGCCGGTGGACGGCGGGCCGGGTCGCCTCGGCCGTCACCGGGTCGGTCCTGCTCCTGGCGGCGACCGGCCCCCTGATCGCCGGCGGCACGTCGCTGTGGGCCGACCGGACCCAGCGGGACACCGACGGCGTGCTGCTCTCACCCACGGTCTCCGTCGACACCACCCGGTACGCCATCACCACCGGTGCCGTGCTGCTCGAGGGCCAGGGACTGGACTGGGTGGTCGACGAGCTCGTCGGGACCGCCCGCATCGAGGTCACTGCGGCCGACCCGGACGACGAGGTGTTCCTCGGCGTCGCCCCGACGGCCGCCGTCGACCGCTACCTGGGCGGTGTGGGACACGAGATGGCGGGCCCCCTCGACTGGGACACCGCGGGCGGCCGGTCCTGGACGACGGAGGACATGCCGGGCGGACCGCCTGCGTCGTCGCCAGGGGAGGCCGGCATCTGGGCCTCCTCGGCCTCGGGAACCGGGACGGTCACGCTGGACTGGCGTCCTGACGAGGGGAACTGGACGGTCGTGCTCATGCGAGCTGACGGGGACGCCGGGCTCGAGGCGGACATCCGGGCCGGGGCCACCCTGCCCGGCCTGACGGAGTTCTCCACCGCTCTGCTCGCCGCAGGAGCACTGCTCGTCGTCGTCGGTGGCCTCCTCATCGGTGCCGCCGCGCACCGCGCCCGGCCACAGCCGCCGTCCGGTCCGGCCCCTGCCGTGCGTCGTCCGCTCCCGCCGGACCCGAGGGGCGCGGAGCCCGAGCTGACGCCGTCCACAGGTCAGCGGACCTGACCGCACACGACGACGCTCCTGCCGGACCCGGCGGGAGCGTCGTCGCGCCGCGTCGGCGACCGAAACGGCCACCTGCTCGGACAGGGCGGCGGTCCCTGTCTCGGGGGACGTTCGGCACTCGGGCCGATCGGCGTCGGGGCGCTGGACTGAGGCCTCCGACATCGAGAGGAGAGGTCATGCAGGCGCTCGTGTTCCACGGTCCCGGCAAGCGGTCCTGGGAGGTCGTGCCCGACCCACGCACCCAGGACCCCGAGGACGCCGTCGTCCGGGTCGACGGGTTCACCATCTGCGGCACCGACCTGCACATCCTCAAGGGGGACGTGCCGGAGGTGACCCCAGGCACGATCCTCGGGCACGAGGCTGTCGGCACCGTCACGGAGGTGGGGCCGGGCGTGCGCAACGTCAGCCCCGGTGACCGGGTGCTGATCTCGTGCATCACCGCCTGCGGCCGCTGCCCGTACTGCCGGCAGGCCCGCTACGGGCAGTGCCGGAGCGCCGGCTGGGTCCTCGGGCACACCACCCACGGCGTCCAGGCCGAGGCGGTCCGTGTCCCGTTCGCCGACGGCTCGCTCCACCGGCTGCCCCAGGGCGTGGCCGACGAGGCCGCCCTGATGCTCGCCGACATCCTGCCCACGTCCTACGAGGTCGGGGCGCTCAACGGCGGCGTGCGCCCGGGCGACACCGTCGTCATCGTCGGGGCGGGCCCGATCGGACTGGCCGCGGTGATGACCTCCGGTCTCTACACGCCCGAGCGGATCGTGGTCGTCGACCCCGTGCCGGCGCGCCGGGACGCGGCCGTGGCACTCGGGGCCGACCTCGCGCTCTCGCCCGACGACGACGTGGTCGAGCGTGTGCGGGAGCTGACCGGCGGCCTCGGCGCCGACGTCGGCATGGAGGCCGTGGGCATCCCGGAGACGTTCGACCTGGCGGTGGACGTGGTCCGGCCCGGTGGCCGGGTGGCCAACATCGGCGTGCACGGCAAGCCGACGACGCTGCACCTCGAGGACCTGTGGATCCGTGACGTCACCATCACCACGGGCCTGGTGGACACGTCGACGACGCCGATGCTGCTGCGCATGCTGCAGGCCGGCAAGCTCGACGCCGGCCGGATCGTCACCCACCGCTTCGGTCTCGACGAGGTGACCGCCGCCTACGACCTGTTCGCCGACCCGGTCGCCTCCGGTGCCCTGAAGGTCGCCGTCCTGCGCTGACCGTCTCGCGGGGCCCGTGGCGCCCGGCGGGCCCCACCGCTCCGGGTTCGTGAGGCGACAGGTACGGGACGAAGGTCCTCCCGTGCCCGTGACGTCGGGCAGCGTCACGGGCCGCACGTGCGGCTGATGCTCGACCCGACCGGCTGGGACGAGAGGTGGGGCGACCGTGATGAGCGAACAAGCGACCAGGGGCCGGATCGTCGTCGGGGTCGACGGGTCGCCCGGGGGGCGGGCCGCCCTCCTCTGGGCACTGACGACCGCCGCGCGCACGGGCGCGGAGGTCGAGGTGGTGAGTGCCGTCCCGGTCGATCCCTGGACGGCCCCTCATCTCCTCGACGTCCGCGGTGTCGAGGCCATCCGCGCCGACACAGAGGCCCGGCTGCGGGCGGACGTCACCCAGGCGATGGGCGATCCGGCGGTGCGGGACGTCATGCGCGACGGGGCCGTGCTCGTGCACGTCACCGTCGTCTGCGGGGAACCGACCGAGGAGCTGGTGGCGCGGGCGCGTGACGCCGCGCTCCTCGTCGTGGGAAGCAGGGGGCGGGGCGCCGTGGCGAGCGCGCTCCTCGGCTCGGTCGCCCTGCACTGCTCGGCGCACTCCCCGTGCCCGGTCGTCGTCGTCCACGCCACCACCTCCGCATCCGCTCCACGGGTGGTGGTCGGGATCGACGACTCGTCGGTCGCGCGGGCTGCGCTCGTGCAGGCCGTCGGGTTCGCCCGACTGCTCGGTGCCCGCGTCGAGGCCGTGCTGGTCTGCCAGCCCGTGACCTACTGGAGCGACATCACCGTCCCGGCCCCTCCCGTCGGCGAGTCGCCGCAGGAGGCCCGGGCGCGCGCGGACGGCATCGTCACCGCGGCCCTGGGGCCGTCTCCGCATCCGGAGCTCGACGTGGTGGTGGAGACCGGGGCGCCCGGCGACGTGCTCGTGCGGAGATCCGAGGGCGCCGGCCTGCTGGTCGTCGGCAGCCGGAGCCGCAGCCGGCTGACGGGGCTGGCGCTCGGCTCGGTTGCGTTGCACTGCGTGGTGCACGCGTCGTGCGCGGTGCTCGTGGTCCGGGGCGGCGGGACGCACGCGACCAGGGCTTCGACCACAGCTGGGGCGGCGGCCGGCGGTCGACTGGGACGGTGAGACGACCCTTCCCGCCGGGTCGAGGGTCCCATCCGACCCGGGCCGACGGTCCCGTTCGTCGGGACATCCGGCCCCGTCCGGTCCGCGGGCCGTCGCCCTAGCGTCCGAGGTGGGCGTCGTGAGCGGCGTCCGGGTCGCCGGCCCGTCGTCGGCTACAGGAGGAGTGGACATGAGCGTGCAGGTCGAGGACCGTCCCGTGCAGGCCGCACAGGCGCCGCAGGTCGGCGCACCGGAGATGGCTGCGGCGGTGCCGCCCGCTCCCGCGGGGGCTCCGGCC
This sequence comes from Geodermatophilus sp. FMUSA9-8, assembly GCF_037034165.1. NCBI lineage: Bacteria > Bacillati > Actinomycetota > Actinomycetes > Geodermatophilales > Geodermatophilaceae > Geodermatophilus > Geodermatophilus sp. FMUSA9-8. The sequence continues at coordinate 85,711 of NZ_JBAGKE010000012.1, forward strand.
GCCGACACCGCCGGTCCCTGGGAGCGCGCGTGGCTCTGGGTGGCGCTCGTCGTCCTCTTCGGCGCCGTCGTCTTCGGCGCCATGTACGTGCTGACCATGCTGGCCGGCGGTCCGGGCTACCCGTACTGACGGCCGGGGGCGGGCCGCCGGCCGGCGGGGCCGGGCAACCGGTACGCCTGCGGCAGGATCGCCGGCGTGCCGACCCTCCGCCTGACCCAGGATCCCGCCGCCGACGAGCTGCTCGGCCGTGACCCGCTCGCGCTGCTGCTCGGCATGCTGTTCGACCAGCAGTTCCCGATGGAGCGCGCCTTCGCCGGGCCGCGGCTGCTGGCCGACCGGATGGGCGTCGACGGGCTGGACGCCGCCGCCATCGCCGGCGCCGACCCCGACGCGCTGCTCGCGTGGTTCCAGGGGCCGCCGGCCGTGCACCGGTACCCGGGCTCGATGGCCCAGCGGGCGCAGGCGGTGTGCCGGCTGCTCGTCGAGCGCTACGACGGCCGCGCCGACGCGCTGTGGTCCGACGCCCCCGATGGCGCGACCCTGCTGCGCCGCATCGGCGAGCTGCCGGGCTTCGGCGCGCAGAAGGCGAGGATCCTCGTCGCGCTGCTCGGCAAGCAGTACGGCGTGACCCCGCCCGGGTGGCGCGAGGCGGCCGGTGCCTACGGCGAGGAGGGTTCCCGCCGGTCGGTCGCCGACATCACGGGGCCGGAGTCGCTGGCCGAGGTCCGGGCCGCCAAGCAGGAGGCGAAGAAGGCGGCGAAGGCCGCGGGCGGGACGGCCGCCGCAGCGCGCTGACCCGCCCGCAAGCGGTACCCGATCGTCTGCTCCGCCACGAGCACCGGCCCCCGGACGGTGGCACGATGGGAGGCGGACCGGGAGATGTCGGATTGCTCACCACCGGATGGCGGGCAATCGGCCCCAAGCGCAGGCGACACCGTGCCGTCTCTGTCCCCGATCCACGGAGGGATGGGTGCACGTGGCCTCGAGCCAGCAGTCCGCGCGAGCCCGCAGAGCCGAGCCGGTGCTCATCACCCAGGCCGAGCCCAGCCTGGTCGACCAGCACGCCGCCCGGAAGAAGCGGTACGTGCTGACCATGGCCGTCCGTGGCATCAGCCTCGTCCTGGCCGCGGTCTTCTACCAGACCGTCTGGCTGATGATCATCTTCGCGGTGCTCGGCACGATCCTGCCGTGGATCGCCGTGGTCATGGCCAACGACCGGCCGCCGAAGAAGAAGCTCGACGCGCACCGCTACGTGCCGCCGCGGCCCGACCGCATCCTCGAGGCCCCGCCGCGGGAGCACCGGGTCATCGAGGGCGGCCGCGTCATCGACGGCTGAGCCCGAGCGGGGCCTCAGCGGGCGCCCGCCCGCGCGACCACCCCGGCCGCGCGGGCCAGGCCCGCGTCCAGCGCCGCGGCGGGGTCACCGCCGGGAGCCGCCAGCCACACGGCGAGCAGCCCCGCGGTGAACGCGTCGCCCGCGCCGGTGGTGTCGACGACGTCGGCCGGGTGCGCCGGGCGGTGCACGACCACGTCGCCGGCCGCCCACAGCGCGCCGTCGGCACCCAGCGTGACCGCGACCGCCGGGTGCGCGGCCGCCAGCGCCCGGGCGGCGTCGGCCGGGTCGGCGCAGCCGGTGAGCAGCCGCGCCTCGTCGGCGTTGGGCAGCAGCAGGTCCGCGCCCGCGGTGTCCGCGAGCCACCGGTCGACGCCGTACGCGGTCAGCGGGCCGGTCGACGCGGGGTCCACCGACACCGTGCAGCCGGCCGCCCGCGCGGCGGCCAGCGCCGCGAGCCCCGCCGCCCGCGGCCGCTCGTCGAGCAGCGTGTAGCCCGAGAGGTGCAGGTGCCCGCCCGGGCCGGGCGCGGGCACGTCGCCGAGGCGCAGGTCGAGGTTGGCGCCCCGGTCGGCCAGCATGCTCCGCTGCCCGCCCGGCTCGACCAGGCTGACGATCGTGCCGGTAGCCGCCCCCGGCACCGTGCGCAGCGCGAGCCCGACGCCGGCGGCGGTCAGCTCCGCCACCAGCGCGAGGCCGGCCGGGTCGTCGCCGACGCACCCGGCCAGCACCACCGGCGTCCCCAGCGCGGCCAGGTGGACCGCCACGTTGGCCCCGGCCCCACCGCCACGGCTGCGGATGGCCGCCGGCCGGTCGGAGCCGGGCGCCGGCTCCCCGGACAGCACCGCGACGACGTCGGTGGCGACGTCGCCGACGACGACCACCGGCCGCCCGGTGCTCAGCGGGCCGCCCCGGCCAGCGCGGCGGCGATCCGCCCGGCGAGCTCGGCGTTGCGCAGCACCAGGCGCACGTTGACCTCCAGCGTCGCGCCTCCGCTCTCCCGGTGCAGGTGGTCGAGGACGAACGGGGTCACCGCCTTGCCGCGCACCCCGGCGGCCTCCGCGGCGGCCAGCGCGCCCGCGATGACGCGGTCGTGCAGCTCCGGGTCGAGCTGCTGGTCGGCCGGCAGCGGGTTGGCGACGACGACGGCGCCGGGGGTCAGCTCGCGGCGCGCGGCCAGCACGGCGGCGGCCTGCTCGGGGGTGTCGACCGACCAGTCGACGTTCGATCCGGAGTCGGCGACGTAGAAGCCGGGGAACGTCGTCGTCCCGTAGCCGACGACGGTGATCGACAGGCTCTCCATCCGCTCGAGGGTGGCCGGCACGTCGAGGATCGACTTGACGCCGGCGCAGACGACGGCCAGGGACGTGCGCGACAGCGCGGTCAGGTCGGCGGACTCGTCGAAGGTCTCGGCCGACTGGCGGTGCACGCCGCCGAGCCCGCCGGTGGCGAACACGCCGATGCCGGCCGCGGCGGCCAGCAGCGCGGTGCTCGAGACGGTGGTGGCGCCCGAGAGGCCCAGCGCGGCGGCGACGGGCAGGTCGCGCACACCCAGCTTGGCGAGGTCGGCGTCCGCGCAGACCCGGTCGACCTGCTTGGCGGTCAGGCCGACGTGCGGCACGCCGTCGAGCACGGCGATCGTCGCGGGCACGGCCCCGCCGGCGCGGACGGCGGCCTCCACCTCGTCGGCGGCGGCACGGTTGTCGGGGCGCGGCAGGCCGTGGGCGAGCAGCGTGCTCTCCAGGGCGACGACGGGCGCGCCGGAGTCGAGCGCCTCGGCGACCTCGGGGGAGAGGGCGAGGGGGGTGGGGGCGGCGGCATGACGGGGTTCGGCGCTCACCCTGCCATCATGGAGGGCGACCGACCGTCGCCCGGCCGCGCCTCCCGGCGGGCCGGCCGCGGCCCCCGTCACCAGCCTGGGAGCAGCCCGTGAGCCAGTCCGACCTCCTCGAGAAGCCCGACGTCCGCGAGGGCGACACCGGCAACGCCAACGAGGTCTTCCACTACGTCCGCAAGAACAAGATCGCCGAGAGTGCGGTCATGGGGACGATGGTCGAGGCGCTGTGCGGCGAGGTCTTCCCGGTCACCAAGTCCCCGAAGCCCGGCAGCCCGGTGTGCCCGGCCTGCAAGGAGGTCTACGAGCAGCTCCGCAAGTAGGAGGACCCCCTCGCCCCCCACCGCTCGCACGCTCGCGGCGGGCCCCTGCGAGGGGGCCGTTCCAGCACGTCACCTGAGCCCGAGCCGCTTGGCCTCGGCCTCCAGCTCGGCCGCCCGCCGGCGCTGCGCCCGGCGGGTGTGCCGGCGCTGCTGGGCCGGCCAGCGCTCCTGGATGGTCGCGTTGAGCTCGGCCCCGAGCAGCACGGCCATCCCGAAGAAGAACAGGAACAGCAGGGCCGCGATCGGGGTCGCGAGCGCGCCGTAGGGCAGCGCCGCGACCAGGATGTCCGACACGTACAGGCGCAGCACGGTCGCGGCCACCACGAAGAACCCCACGGCCAGCAGCGAGCCCGGCAGGTGCCGGTGCCAGGGGAGCCGCCGGGGCAGGACCACGTGGTAGAAGCTCGTGAGCGACAGGATCAGGCCGACGACGACCACCGGCCAGTAGACGGCGTCGACCAGCACCGTGGCGGTCGGCTGCCAGTCCTGCGGCAGCAGGGCCACGAGCAGCCCGCGCCCGAGCACCAGCAGCGGCAGCATGAGCACCGCCAGCACCAGGCCGACGACGAAGAGCCACAGCGCCATCAGCCGGGTGGCGATCGGGCCGCGGACGTCGCGCTGGTCGTAGGCGATGACGATCGTGTTCATGAACGTCGCCGTCGCCGACGACCCGGCCCACAGGGTGAGCAGGAAGCCCAGGCTCACGACGTCGAGCCGCCCGGACGTCAGGATGTCGTTGAGGGTGGGCCGCACGAGCTGGTCGACGACGTCGGCGGTGACCACCTCGCTGGACGCGTTGACCAGCGTGTCCTCGATCGTCTGCACCGAGTCCGCGCCGATGAAGCCGCCGAGGTAGCCCAGCGAGCCCAGCAGCGCGATGAGCAGCGGCGGCACCGACAGGATCTGCCAGAAGGCCGCCTCGCCGGAGAGGCCGAGGATGCGGTCCTTCCACGCCTTGGCCACCGTGCGGCCGAGCACCTGCAGCGGCACGCGGACGACGGCCGGCCAGTGGTCGAGCCGGCCCGGCGCAGGGAGGTCCGCGCGGCTGGCGCCGGGGGCGCCCTGACCGTCCACGGGGACCGCGGCGACGGCCGGGACGACGGGAGGGCCCTCCCCGGCCGCCCCGCCGGTGCGGGACGGCCCGCCGGCCCGCACGGTGCTCACCCGGCCAGTGTGCACGTCCGCGGTGCCGCCCCGCCGACGCCGGGCGCCGGGGCGGGCGCGGAGTCGCTCGTTCGGGCGGGTGCTCAGGACGTCGGCTGGGCCGGCGGGGTGCCCGCGTCGGGCGCCGGGGCGGGCTCGGCGGGCGGCGGCGGGGCGACGCAGCGGATGACCGCCTCCGCCTGGTACGTGGTGTCGAACCGCTCGCGGCGGATCTCCGCCCCGGTCTGCAGGTCGCGGAAGACCCGGGTGACCGACACGTCGAAGCCCTGGACGCCGGACTGCGGGATGCAGTCACCGTCGTCGACCTTCTCCTGCACCGCGGGCTGGCGGAAGTTCGACCGGGCGCTCTCGATCGCCTCGATCTCGTAGCGCTTGGTCCCGTAGAAGGTCACCGTGATCGACCCGCCCGAGGAGCCGGGCGTCCACTGGGTGTCGACGAAGATCCCGGTGTCGGTGTCGTTGCGCCACTGCAGGTCGATCTGGCCCTCGTACACGGTGGCCTCGCGGCCGGCCGGGTAGCGGCTGATGTAGAAGCTGTGCGGCTTGTGGTAGACGTCCTCGAGGCCGCCGAAGAAGACCGCGTTGAACATCGTCGTGGCGAACTGGCTGATGCCGCCGCCGACGGCGGTCGACAGCTCGCCGCCGCTGATGACGTTGGCCGGCACGTAGCCCTGGGCGGTGCCGCGCGGCCCGGTGTAGTCGTTGAGGCTGAAGGTCTCGCCCGGCAGCACGAGCGCGCCGTCGACCTCGGCCGCGACCACCCGGATGTTGGTGCCGCTGGCGTTGTTCGTCGTCGTGGTGGTGAAGGAGCTGACCTCCTCGCGGATGCCGAGCGCCTCGGCCTCCTGGGTGGTCAGGTCGGCCGGCACCGGGCCCAGCTGGACGGTGACGGACCGGGGGGCGGGCTGCGGCAGCACCTCGAGCAGCTGCCCGGCCAGCGCGGCCGGGTCGACGCCGGTGCCGTCGACCGACGGGACGACGCGCACCGCGTCGCCGTCGACCTCGAAGCGGGCGTCCTCGGCGGGCGTGCCGAAGGCGGCGAAGTCCTCGCCCATCGCCGTCTGCAGGGCGGCGGGGTCGACGGCGACGGCCAGCTCGCCGCTCTCCTGCGGGGTGAACGTCAGCGAGGCCGCGATCGCCTCGACCGGGATCTCCACCGACGTCGCGCCGTCCTGGCTGCTGACCGTGACGGGGGCGGCGAGGGCCGGGGTGACGGTGTCGTCGAGGACGCGCTGCGCCTCCTCGGCGGCCACCTGCACCGGCTCGACGTCGACCGGCAGCTCAATCGGGGTCTCCGGGTCGGCCCCGGCGGCCAGCGCCGCGGTGATCGCCTCGGCGCTGCCCTCGCGGTCCAACGTGCGGCCGTCGGCCGGCTCGACCAGCGTCGGGGTGGTGCCCTCGAGGGTGATCGTGGCGTCGACCGGCGCCCGGTCGACCTGGGTGGCGATCGTCTCGACCTGCGCGGCGAGGGCGCCCTCGTCGCCGTCGATGACGGGCTCGACGGTGCGGTCGGAGAACAGGGTGACCAGCCGGGTCCACGGCGCCAGCGGCTGGTCGTCGGCGGCGTCGACGGTCGCGTCGACGTCGAGCGCGATGCCGGCCACGGCGGGGGAGAGGGTGGCCTCGACGTCGTCGGCGACGACGACGTGGTCGGCGGCGACCCGCGGGGCCAGCTGCTCCTCCAGCGTGCTCGCCGCGGCGGCGGGGGAGAGCCCGCCGATGTCCACGCCGGCGACGACGGTGTTGCGGGGGACGTCGCTGCCCGCGACGAGCAGGTCGACGCCGTAGGCGGCGCCGAGGACGGCGAGCAGGCCGACGGGCGCGAGCACGGCCGGGCGCCGCCACAGCGGGCGGCGCGGCGCGGGGGCCGCGGCGACGGGGCCGGCGGGCCCACCCGGACCACCCGGGCCGGCGGGCCCACCCGGACCACCCGGGCCGGCGGGACCGACGGGCACGTGGCCGGCGGACGAGCCGGCGGGCGGCACCGGGTCGCCGAGCGTGACGGTGTCGGAGGCGTCCGGGGCGGGCACGGCGGCAGGCACGGCGGCAGGCACGGCGGCAGGCGCGGCGGCAGGCGCGGCAGCGGGCCCGGCGGTCGGTGCGGCCGCCGGGGTGGCGGGCGCGGCCTCCGTGGCCGGGCCGCCGGTCAGTGCGACGGTGTCGTGCACGGGGTCGGGTGCGGACCCGGCGCCGGCGTCGGTGCGGGCGGCCGTGTCGGTGCTCACGTCCCCGTCATCGGCAGCCGCGGTGTCCGGGGTGCCGGCGGCGGGTGTCACGTCCGCAGCGGGAGCCCCGCTGTCCCCAGGCCCCGCAGCGTCCTCGGCGTCCCCAGGGTGCTCAGCGTCCCCAGGGCCCGCGGTGTCCCGGGTGCTCGCCGTGTCCCCGGTGGCCGCGGACGAGACGGGCGCCCGCGGCGGCGTGTCGGGGCCGACCGGCCCGCGGTCGCGCGGGACCGGGCGGGTCTCGTCGGACAGGCCGCCCGGGTCGCCGTCGCGGGTCGTCGGGTCCGCGGACGGGGGAGAGGAGGGGGCGGGGTGCTGCTGCATCGGGGGTTCCTCGGGTCGCCGTCGACCGGGGGTCCCCGGGAACGACGGAGCCGCCGGGCCCCCGGCCGCATCGAGCGGCTCGGGGACACCGGCGGCGGCGTCGGGTGAGGGCATCATCGCGGTCAGCGACGATAGCGCCTCGGTCAGGGCATGGAGTGCTACTCGCCGTCCGTCTCGATGATGTCGACGGCGATGTCACGGAGCTTGGTGTCGTACTCCCGGGCGTGGTGCCCGCAGAACACGAGGTCGCTTCCGCTGGCGAGCACGACACGCACCTTGGCCAGTGCGCCGCACCGGTCGCAGTGGAAGGGCACGACCAGGTCGTCGGCGGCGGGGGTCGTCGTCAGCGTCTGGGTCATCTGGGTCATCACTCGCTCTCTACCGCACGGACCCGCGGCTGCGGATCGGCCTCCTGCACAGCGCCAGGATGGACCCCTGTGTTCCCGTTCCTCCCGTCACCGCGGTCGACTCGCCGGGAGTGGTGAGCCGGTGGCCGCTGGGGCGGGTGGGTTCAGCAGGGACCGTCGCTGGTGCGTTGCCGGTTCGTATGGGGGTGGTGCTGGTGGTTCCTGTGCGCCGGGTGGGTTGCCGGCCGTGGGTCCGCTGCTGTCTCGACGACCCCCACGCTACGCGGTCTACCCGGCCGCTGCCGCGGTACACCGCCCCGTCGCCCCGGCCGGGTGAGATCGTGACCATCCCGCAACGCGCCGGACACGCGACGACGGCCGGCACCCCTCCGCGGGGTGCCGGCCGTCGTCGGGACCGACTAGTCGAGGTAGTCGCGCAGCACCTGGGAGCGGCTCGGGTGGCGCAGCTTGGACATCGTCTTCGACTCGATCTGCCGGATCCGCTCGCGGGTCACCCCGTAGACCTGGCCGATCTCGTCGAGGGTGCGCGGCTGGCCGTCGGTGAGGCCGAACCGCAGCCGGACGACGCCGGCCTCCCGCTCCGACAGCGTCTGCAGGACGCTGGTGAGCTGGTCCTGCATGAGCGTGAAGCTCACCGCGTCGACGGCGACGACGGCCTCGGAGTCCTCGATGAAGTCACCGAGCTGGCTGTCGCCCTCGTCGCCGATGGTCTGGTCGAGGCTGATGGGCTCCCGGGCGTACTGCTGGATCTCCAGCACCTTGTCCGGGGTGATGTCCATCTCCTTGGCCAGCTCCTCCGGGGTGGGCTCGCGGCCCAGGTCCTGGAGCAGCTCGCGCTGGATGCGGCCGAGCTTGTTGATGACCTCGACCATGTGCACCGGGATGCGGATGGTGCGGGCCTGGTCGGCCATGGCGCGGGTGATCGCCTGCCGGATCCACCAGGTGGCGTACGTGGAGAACTTGTAGCCCTTGGTGTAGTCGAACTTCTCGACCGCGCGGATCAGGCCGAGGTTGCCCTCCTGGATGAGGTCCAGGAACGCCATGCCGCGGCCGGTGTAGCGCTTGGCGAGGGAGACCACGAGGCGGAGGTTGGCCTCCAGCAGGTGGTTCTTGGCGCGCTCGCCGTCGCGGATGATCCAGTTGAGGTCGCGGCGCATCTGCGGGGAGAGCTTCTGGCCCTCCTCCTCGACCTGGCGCATCCGCTCGGAGGCGTAGAGCCCGGCCTCGATGCGCTTGGCGAGGTCGACCTCCTCCTCGGCGTTGAGGAGGGCGACCTTGCCGATCTGCTTGAGGTAGGCGCGGACCGAGTCGGCCGAGGCGGTGAGCTCGGCGTCCTTGCGGGCCTGCCGCAGCGCCTCGGACTCCTCCTCGTCGTCCCACTCGAAGTCGGTGCCGCCCTCGGTGGCCCCCTCCGCGGCGGCGGGCGCCTCGGCGACCGCGACCCCGTCGGGACCGGCGACGACGGCCTCGTCGAGGGTCAGGCCCTCGGCGCCGGCGTCGACCACGGCGACGGCGGAGTCGTCGGAGGCCACGGCGGTCAGGACGGTGCCCTCACCGGCGCCCGGCGAGGGGCTGATGGCCGGCTTGCCCTTGGCGGCGGTGGTCTTCGCCGGGGCCTTCTTGCGGGGCGCGGCCTTCGCCGGCGCGTTCCCGGCGACGCCCACCGGCGCGCTGGTCCGGGAGGGTCGGGTGCTCGCGGCGACCGTCTTCGAGCGGGTGCTGCTCGTGACGGCGGCGTCCGGTGCAGGCTTGTCGGCGGGCACTCAAGTTCCTTCCCGTGCTGGGTGCGTCCCCGGGAGCGATCTGGCTCCCGGGCAGCGGCCCCGGGCCGTCGGCCGCGGAGCGGGGAGGCCCCAGGTCCGATGCGGCGTTTGACCGCGGTGCGGAGGGGGGATGACTCCCGGCTGGGTGGTGACGGGCTGGGGCTTCTCCATTGTAGCGACGTCACGGCGTGTGACCAGCGCCGCGAACGGCCCGCGGTCGCCCGGAAGGGGCGGGCGCGTCAGGGCTGGACCGGCGCCTCGGTGCCGCGCGCCTCGATCCGCTCCGCCGCGGCGAGTGCCGCGCCGACGATCCCGGCGTCGTTCTGCAGCTCCGCGGGGACGACCGGGGTGCGCGTGGTCAGCAGCGGCACCCACTTGTGCGCCTTCTTGCTCACCCCGCCGCCGACGATGATCAGGTCCGGCCACAGGCCGCCCTCCAGCACGTCGAGGTAGCGGTCCACGCGGGCCGCCCACTCGGGGTAGGAGAGCTCCTCGCGCTCGCGCACGGCGGCCGAGGCGCGGCGCTCGCCGTCGTGACCGTCGACCTGGATGTGGCCGAACTCGGTGTTGGGCACGAGGTGGCCGTCGATGAACAGCGCGCTGCCGATGCCGGTGCCGAAGGTCAGCATGAGGACGACGCCGTCGCGGCCGCGGCCGGCGCCGTAGCGCATCTCGGCGAGCCCGGCGGCGTCGGCGTCGTTGAGCGTCTCGACCGTGCCGGGCACCAGCGCGGTGAGGCCGCCGTCGACGTCGGTGCCGATCCAGCTCTTGTCCATGTTCGCCGCGGTGTGCGCGACGCCCTTCTTCATGACGCCGGGGTAGGTGCACCCGATCCGCCCGGTCCACCCGAAGGAGCTCACGATCCCGGCGACGACGTCGTACACCGCCTCCGGGAGCGAGGGCTGCGGGGTCTCCACCCGCATCCGCTCGCCGATGAGAGTGCCCGCCTCCAGGTCGACCAGGCACCCCTTGATGCCGCTGCCGCCGATGTCCACGCCGAACCCCTGCACGGCGGTCACCCTAGTGACCGGCGCCGCAGTCCGGCGGGGTGCTCGGGCAGGATCCCCCGGGTGAGTGCCCCCGGATCGCCCGCCGACCTGCTCGACCTCGCCGTCTCGACCGCCCGGGAGGCGGCGGAGCTGATCGTCCGCGAGCGAGGGTCGGCCGCGTCCGCCGTCGACGTGAAGTCCAGCCCGACCGACGTCGTCACCGCCGTCGACACGGCCTCGGAGCGGCTGATCACCCGGCGGCTGCTCGAGGCGCGGCCCGACGACGGGCTGCTGGGGGAGGAGGGCGCCGACCGCGCCGGCACCAGCGGCGTGCGCTGGGTGGTCGACCCGATCGACGGCACGGTCAACTTCCTCTACGGGCTGCGCGGCTACGCCGTCTCCATCGCCGCCGAGGTCGACGGTGCCACGGTGGCCGGCGCGGTGCTCGACGTGCCGACCGGCGACCTGTTCACCGCCACGGCCGGCGGCGGCGCGTTCCTGTCCACCCGCGAGGCGCCGGAGCCGGTGCGGCTGACCGGCAACCGGCCGGAGTCCCTCGGGCAGACGCTGGTGGCCACCGGCTTCGGCTACCGGGTCGAGCAGCGGCGGGCGCAGGGCGCCGTCGTCGCGCAGCTGCTGCCCGAGGTGCGCGACATCCGCCGGTACGGCTGCGCGTCGCTGGACCTGTGCGCCGCCGCGGCCGGGCGCGTCGACGCCTACTACGAGCTCGACCTCAAGCCCTGGGACCACGCGGCGGGCGCGCTGGTGGCCGCCGAGGCGGGCCTGGTGGTCACCGGGCTGCCGGGGCGGCCGTTCGCCGAGCCGATGGCGGTCGCCGTCCCGGCGACGGTCGCCCAGCCTCTCCTGGAGCTGCTCGACCGTCTCCATCCGTGACGTGCTGGAACGGCCCCGTCCAGCGGCTCACCCCGAGCCTGCGAGGGGTGAGGGGGACGGGGTCCTTCAGCAGGCGGCCTCGGCGCTCGCGATCGGGGTGAGGGTCGCCGCGACCTCCTCGGGGGTGGCCAGCGCCTGGAAGTCGGGCCCGATCACCAGGTCGACCGTGGCGGTGGCCCGGGTGTCGAGCAGGTCTCCGGCCCCGGGGAGGAACAGCGCCAGGTAGCGGGCCGCGTCGTTGCCGCGCGGGCCGTGGCGCACCTCGCCGGTGCCGGTGACCTCCCGCTCGGTCGGGTCGTTGGCGATCTCCTCGACCACGAACCCGCGGGCCTGCAGCTCGGCGGCGACGGTGTTGGCCAGCCCGCCGCGGTCGGTGGCGTTGTAGACGCGGATCGACAGCGTGCTGGGGTCCAGCGACGGCGGCGCCGCGGCGGCGGTCTCGCAGGCGGCCTCGGCGGCCTCGGCGCGGGCCCCGGCGTCCTGGAAGACCTTCCACCACACACCGAGCGCGGCGAGCGCCAGCACCAGGAGGAAGACCAGGGGAGGCAGCAGCCGGCGGTCCCTGCGGCGGCGCACCGGCGGGCTGTCGGTGCTGGTGCTCACGCTCGTCCTCCTCGGCGCCGACCCGCCACGGACCGGCGGGCCGCGCGGGGTCGGATCGGCCGGAGTCTAGGGGCGGCCGGCGGGGTCAGAGGGCACCGTCGTCGAGCGCGGCGCGTCCCAGCTCGACGCACGGGTCGATGCGGTCGGCGTAGCCGGAGGTGTCCTTGCCGGCCATGGCCCCGGCCGCCGAGCGGGCGACGATGCCGGCGACGATCGCGGCGAACTTGAAGAAGGCGAAGCCCACGTACCAGTCGAGGTCCTCGAGGCCGACGCCGGCCTGCTGCGCGTAGCGCTCGGCGATCTCGCGGCGGGTGGGGAAGCCGGGCAGCGTCGTCACGGGCGACAGCACGGGACGGGTCTCGCCGGCCTCGGGCCAGTAGACGAACAGCATGCCGATGTCGGTGAGCGGGTCGCCCAGCGTCGACATCTCCCAGTCCAGCACCGCGCGGATGCCGCCGGGCCGCTCGGGGTCGAGCAGGCAGTTGTCGAGGCGGTAGTCGCCGTGCACGATCCCGGTGCGCTGCGTCTGCGGCACCGTCTCGGCCAGCCGCGCGGCGAGGGCGTCCATGCCGGGCCGGTCGCGGTCGCGGGTGGCGTCCCACTGCTTGGTCCAGCGGCGCACCTGCCGGGCCAGGAAGCCCTCGGGCCGGCCGAAGTCGTCGAGGCCCACCGAGGAGGGGTCGACGGCGTGCAGTTGCGCCAGCACGTCGATGAGGCCGTCGCCGATCTGCCGCCGCAGCTCCGGGGTGTCGGCGTAGCCCTCCGGGATCTCGTCGACGACGTGCAGGCCGACGACGCGCTCCATCACGTAGAACGGCGCGCCGAGCACCTCGGGGTCGGTGCACAGGTGCAGCGTCCGCGGCACCGGGACCGGCGTCGGCCCGAGCGCGCTGATGACCCGGTGCTCCCGGGCCATGTCGTGCGCCGTGGCCAACACCGCGCCGGTGGGCGGGCGCCGCAGGATCACCGCGTCGTCGGCCGACCCGCCCGCGGGCGTGACGACGTACGTGAGGTTCGACATGCCGGCCGCGACGAGGTCGACGGTCACCTCCCGCCAGCGCTCGTCGCCGAGGGTTGCGGCGAGGTACGGACCGACGACGGCGGGGTCAGCTCCCACGGCACTCGACACGCGCCGCAGGGTAACCTCCGGCACTCCGCTCCCCGACCCGCCCGTCCGGGCCCCGACCCGCGGCCCAGGAACGGCCGATGTGTCCCGTGTCCGAGCGTGGGCACAAACCGGGACCGCACGGCGTTGGGGGGCTGCCGGTCCGGCGCGGACGTCCCTCCCGGGGTCGTCCGGCAGCCGGACCGGACACCGTCCAGCGGCCGCCCCGTGCGGCCGGCCAGGACGCCGGCGGCCACCGCCGCCGGCGCACGCCGCGGGTGCGCCCGCGAACGACCCCGGAGGAGGGGCACACCCCATGGCCACCGACTACGACGCCCCGCGCCGCAACGAGGCCGACGAGCTCGGCGAGGACTCCCTCGAGGAGCTCAAGGCCCGGCGCGCCGAGGCGCAGTCCAGCTCGGTCGACGTCGACGAGACCGACTTCAACGAGAGCCTCGAGCTGCCCGGCGCCGACCTGTCCAACGAGGAGCTGACCGTCCGCGTCCTGCCCAAGCAGGAGGACGAGTTCACCTGCTCGCGGTGCTTCCTCGTACAGCACCGCAGCCGCCTGGCGGCCAGCCGCGGCGGCGAGAACTACTGCCGCGACTGCGCGGCCTGATCCACGGCCCGACGGGGGCCCGGCGAGGGCCCGACGAGGCGCCCGGTCGGGCGGCATGACCGGCGACGGCGTGCGGTGGGACGCACGGGGAGGGAGCAGACGATGACCGAGGAGACGAGGCGGACGGCTGCGCCCAGGGACGTCCCGCCGCCACGGCCCGTGCAGCGGGTCGCGGAGCCTGCGCCGGAGGAGTCCGGTCCCGGCTGGCTCGACCCCGACACCGGTCTGGGCCGCGCCGCCCGGGCGCTCGCCGACGCGGTCTCCGGGCTGCTCGGCGGCACCGACGACGCCGACGGCGACCGCGCCGGCGGCGCCGCTCCCGAGGGGCGCCGCTCGACGGCCGGCCTGCTGCGCGACGTCGTGGGCGCGGTCGCGTCCGCCGCCGCGTCCACCGCGGGGTCCGCCGCCACGTCCGCCGCCACGTCCGCCGGGCGCCGTCAGGACACGGCCGCGGCCGGCGACGACGACTCCCGCGGCCCCGGCACGGTCCTCGGCGAGCTGCTCGCCGCGGCCGCGCCCCGGCTGCCCATCCGCGACGCCGCCCGGATCCGCGCCGCCCACCCCGGGCGCTCGGACGAGGAGATCGCCGACGCGCTCACCACCCGGGCCGCCCGGATGACCGCCGCCGTCGGCGCGGCCACCGGCGGGCTGTCGGCGGCGCACTGGTTCGCGCCGCCGTCGCTGGTGGCCCTGCCGCTCGAGCTCGGCGCCGAGACGCTGCTCACGGCCGCCGTCGAGGTGGTCCTGCTCGGCGAGCTGCACGAGCTCTACGGCCGCCCGGCGGCCGGCAGCGACCGCGAGCGGGCCGCCGCGTACCTCGCGAGCTGGACCTCCCAGCGGGCCGTCGAGGGCGGCGCCCGGCAGGGGATGGGCACCGTGCTCGGCACCGCGGGGTTCCGGGCGCTGCGCCGCCGCCTGTCCCGCCGGCTGGCCCGCAACCTCGGGTCGGCCGCGCCGCTGCTCGTGGGCGCCGCGCTCGGCGGCCGCGGCAACCTCAAGGCCACCGAGACCCTCGCCCGGCGGGTGCGGTCCGACCTGCGCCGCCGCGACGCCTGAGCGCCGTGGTTAGGGTCGCCGTCGTGCCCGAGCCCGCCCCCGCACCCGCTCCGCTCGACGTCCCGGTGCGGCTCACCGGCGACGGCGCGCAGCCGCCCCGCTACGCCCTCCCCGGCGACGCCGGCGCGGACCTGACGCTGGCCGAGGACGTCGTCCTCGCGCCGTTCCAGCGGGCGCTGGTGGGCACGGGCGTGGCCGTCGCGATCCCCGAGGGGTATGCCGGTTTCGTGCACCCGCGCTCGGGCCTGGCCCACCGGCACGGGCTGAGCCTGGTCAACGCGCCGGGCACCATCGACGCCGGCTACCGGGGGGAGATCAAGGTGAACCTGGTCAACCTCGACCCGGAGACGCCGCTGACCCTGCGCCGCGGCGAGCGGGTCGCCCAGCTGGTCGTGCAGCCGGTGGTGCAGGCGCGCTTCGTGCCCGTCGAGGAGCTGCCGGCCAGCGTCCGCGGCGAGGCCGGTCACGGCTCCACCGGCCGGACCGCGGGGAAGGAGGCCTGAGATGCCGTTCGGACGACGACGCAACCGGATCGACCGCAGCCTGCGCGAGCGCGGGGTGCCGCCGGAGCCGCAGCACCGGGAGCGGGAGGTCGACGAGACCGCCGGGCCCTTCGACGCCGCCGACGCGCCCGACGACGGCCGTCCCCGCGTCGACCTCGGCGCGCTGCGGCTGCCCGCGGTGCCCGGCACGGAGCTGCGCGTGGACCTCAACCAGCAGCAGAAGGTCATCGGCGCCACGCTGCGCTACGGCGACTCCCTGCTGCAGCTGTCGGCGTTCGCCGCGCCGCGGGCCGCCGGCATCTGGGACGACGTCCGCGCCGACCTCGCGCGCAGCGCGTCGGGGCAGGGCGGGCGGCTCACCGAGGTCGAGGGCCCGTTCGGTCCCGAGCTCGCCGGCACGGTCCTCGTCACCCCGGCGGCCCAGCCCGGCGGCCCGCCGCCGAAGCCGCAGCGCCGCGCGGCCCGCTTCCTCGGCGTCGACGGCCCGCGCTGGTTCCTGCGCGGCATGATCAGCGGCCCGGCGGCGGAGAACCCGGACGCGGCGGCCGTGCTGGAGGAGGCGTTCCGCCAGGTCGTCGTCGTCCGCGGCACCGACCCGATGCCGGTGCGCGAGCAGCTGCCGCTCACCCTCCCGGCCCAGGCCGCCGAGCAGCTGGCCCGCCAGCAGGCGGCGCAGCAGCAGGCCGGGCAGCAGCAGGCCGGGCAGCAGCAGGCGGGGCGGCCCCCGGCGGCCCCGCCGGCGCCGGGACAGCAGGCGCCGCCCGCCGGCCCGACCGCGTGAGCACCCGCACCCTCGCCTACGGCCCGCACCCCGACCAGTTCCTCGAGCTGACCCTCCCCGCGGCACAGGGCCCGGCGCCGGTGGCGGTCGTCCTGCACGGCGGGTTCTGGCGGGCCGCCTACGGCATCGAGCTCGCCCGCCCGCTGGCCGCCGACCTGGCCGCGGCCGGGTGGGCCGCCGTCGCCGTCGAGTACCGGCGGGTCGGCACCGGCGGCGGGTGGCCGGCCACGCTGGAGGACGTCGCCGCCGCGCTCGACGCCCTCGCCGACACCGACGGCCTCGACCTCGGCGACGTCACCGTGATCGGCCACTCGGCGGGCGGGCACCTCGCCGCCTGGGCCGCCGGCCGCGCGCGCCTGCCCGAGGGCGCGCCCGGCGCCGCCCCGCGGGTGCGGGTGACCGCCGCCGTGCTCCAGGCCGGTGTCCTCGACCTCACCCGCGCCGCGGAGCAGGAGCTGGGCCGGCGGGCTCCGCAGGAGTTCCTCGGCGGGGAGCCCGGCGCGGTGCCCGGGCGCTACGCCGGGGCCGACCCGGTGCGGCTGCTGCCCACCGGGGCCGACGTGCTGTGCGTGCACGGCACCGGCGACGACGTCGTCCCGCCCGAGCAGAGCGAGCGCTACGCCACGGCCGCCCGGGCCGCCGGCGACCGGGTCGAGGTGCGCGGCGTGCCCGGTGGGCACCGGGACGTCATCGACCCGGCGGGGGAGGGCTGGGCGGTCGTCCGCGACTGGCTGCGGGAGCGCGCCACCGCGCGTCGTGACGGCACTACCCTGGAGCCGTGACACAGACGCGTCCCGGTGGCTGGCTCGCCCGCACGCTGCAGCGACTCACCGCCGACGACTCCACGATCGACGCGCAGGAGCTGCGCGCCGAGGCCGACCGCGCCGGCTGCGAGCCGGTGAGCTCCTGTCGCAAGGGGGCGGTCGTGACCGTGACGGGCCGGCTGAAGTCGGTCGTCTACACCCCGCGCGAGACCGTCCCCACCCTCGAGGCCGAGCTGTTCGACGGCTCGGGCTCGGTCACCCTGGTGTGGCTCGGCCGGCGGCGCATCCCCGGCATCGAGCCGGGGCGCACGCTCACCGCGCGCGGGCGCTTCGCCAACTTCGACGGCCGCAAGGTCATCTACAACCCCTGGTACGAGCTGAGCGCCGGGTGACCTCCCCGGCCGACGACGGCGGCCGGCGCGACCCGGGGGGAGCAGCACCGCAGGAGCAGACCGGGGACGCCGGCGGCGTGACCTTCGACCGCCACCTGGTGCTCGAGCAGCTCGGCGGCTGGCGCGGCATGGTCGACGCCACGCTGCCCACGGTGGCGTTCATCGTCGCCAACGCGATCGGCGACCTGCGCACCGGCATCTGGTGCGCGATCGGCGCGGCGCTGCTCGTGCTGGTCTTCCGGCTGGTGCGGCGGGAGAGCGTGCAGCAGGCCTTCAGCGGCCTGTTCGGCGTCGCCGTGGCCGTGGCCATCGCCGCCGCCTCCGGGCAGGCGCGCAACTACTTCGTGCCCGGCATCATCCGCAACGCCGTCATCGGCGTGGTGCTGCTCGGGTCGGTGCCGCTGCGCTGGCCGCTGGTCGGCGTGCTCGCCGAGTTCCTCGCGCCGAGCCACCTGGGCTCGATGGCCGCGCACTCGCTGCCCGGCCTGCGCCGCCGCGTCGACACCGCCCGCGCCCGGCTGCACCACCAGCCGCCGCCCCCGGCGCCCGCACCGGGCGCCCGGCCCGCCGACCCCGCCCCCGAACGGCACTGGCGCGACGACCCGAAGGTGGTGCGCGCCTACGGCTGGCTGACCGTCATGTGGGCGGTCACCTTCCTGCTGCGGGTGGCGGTACAGACACCGCTCTACCTCGCCAACGAGGAGGACCTGCTCGGGGTGGCCTCGCTCGTGCTCGGGCTGCCGGTCACCGCCGCGGCGCTCGCGGTGACCCTGTGGGTGGTCGCCCGGCTGCACCGGCACCGGGTGGAGACCGACGCCGGCGCGGCGCCGCCGGGCTGACCGCTCAGACCAGGCCGGCGGGGGAGAGCACCTGCTGCAGCTGCTCCTCGACGTCGGCGTGCGTGATGAACAGCAGCTCGTCGCCGACCTCGAGCGGCTCGTCGGGCGTGGGCGTGATGACCCGCTCCCCGCGCAGCATCGCCGTCAGCACCGTCTCCCGCGGCAGCGGCACCTCGCGCAGCGGCCGGCCCGCCCAGGGGGTGTCCTCGGCGAGGGTGATCTCCACCAGCGTCGCCGCGCCCTTGCGGAAGCTCATCAGCCGGACGACGTCGCCGACGGTCACCGCCTCCTCCACCAGCGCGGCCAGCACCCGCGGGGTGGAGACGGCGACGTCGACGCCCCACGCCTCGGTGTAGAGCCACTCGTTGCGCGGGTCCTTGACCCGGGCGACGACGCGGTTGACGGCGAACTCGGTCTTCGCCAGCAGCGACACGACCAGGTTGGCCTTGTCGTCGCCGGTGGCCGCGACGACGACGTCGCAGGTGGCCAGCTGGGCCTCCTCGAGGGAGGACACCTCGCAGGCGTCGGCCTGCACCCACTCCGCGCCGGGCACCGAGCGGGCGCGCACCTTGCGGCCGTCCTTCTCGATGAGCATCACGGTGTGGCCGTTGGAGAGCAGCTCCCCGGCGATCGACCGGCCGACCGCGCCGGCGCCCACGATGGCCACGCGCATCAGGCCCTGCCTCCCTCGGGGGACTCGATGGTCTGGTGCACGCGGTCGGAGATCTCGTCGGTGGCCGCGACGACGAGCTGGTCGCCGTCCTGCAGCACCGTCGACGGCGTGGGCAGCTGGGCCTCGCCGAAGCGCACCAGCCAGGCCGCGCGCGCGCCGGAGGCGGCCTCCAGCTCGGCGAGCTTGCGGCCCACCCAGCCGTCGGTGACGGTCACCCGCATCAGCAGCACCCGGCCGGTGGGCTCGCGCCACAGCTCGCTGACCTTGACCGACAGCAGCTCGCGCAGCAGCCGGTTCACCGTCCACGGCACGGTGGCCACGCTCGGGATGCCCATGCGCTCGAACACCTCGGCGCGCTTGGAGTCGTAGATCCGGGCGACGACGTGCTGGACGCCGAAGGTCTCCCGGGCCACCCGCGCGCTGATGATGTTGGAGTTGTCGCCGCTGCTCACCGCGGCGAAGGCGCCGGCGGAGTCGATGCCGGCGTCGAGCAGCACCTGCCGGTCGAAGCCCAGGCCGGTGACCTGGCGGCCGGTGAACTCCGGCCCCAGCCGGCGGAACGCCTCGGGGTCCTGGTCGATGACCGCCACGCTGTGGCCGATCTCCTCCAGCCGCCGGGCGATCGCCGAGCCGACACGGCCGCAGCCCATGACGACCACGTGCACGTGTCGCTCCCTCGGTCCTCGTGGCCGCGTGCCGTCGGCCCGCGTGCCGGGCGCGAAGCTACACCCGCCCCGGGGCGCGGACGCCCGCCGTCCACCCGCCCGGGCGAGCCGCCCGGCGCGGGCGGCACCCGGTGCCCCGGCGTCCGTACCATCGCCGCCGTGCCCAAGCTGTCCGACCTCGGGCAACTCCCGAAACGGCTCGTGCTGGGCCGACCGGTCCGCAGCGACCGGGCCGGCGAGTCGCTGCTCCCGAAGTCCCTCGCGCTGCCGATCTTCGCCAGCGATCCGCTCTCCTCGGTGGCCTACGCCACCCAGGAGGTCCTCATCGTCCTCACGCTGGCGGGGACGGCGTTCCTCTTCCTGGCCCCGTGGCTGGCCGTCGCCGTCGTCCTGCTGCTCGCGACGGTGGTGCTGTCCTACCGCCAGGTGGTGCACGCCTACCCCTCGGGCGGCGGCGACTACGAGGTCGCGATGAAGAACCACGGGCAGTTCGCCGGGCTGACGGTGGCCAGCGCGCTGCTCGTCGACTACGTGCTCACCGTGGCCGTGTCCGTGTCGGCCGGCACCGACAACATCATCTCGGCGTTCCCGGCGCTCAACGAGCACCGCGTGCTCATCGCCGTCGGCCTGGTGGCCCTGCTGGCCGCGACCAACCTGCGCGGCGTCCGGGAGTCCGGCAAGACGTTCGCCGTCCCGACCTACCTGTTCGTCGCCGGGATCATGGTGATGATCGTCACCGGGCTGATCCGCGACTTCTTCACCGACTCGCCGGTGGTCGCCGAGAGCGCCTCGTGGTCGGTGCTCCCCGAGGCTGGTTACGACAACCTCGGTGGCGTCGCGCTGGTGTTCTTCGCGCTGCGTGCCTTCGCCTCCGGGTGCACGGCGCTCACCGGCGTCGAGGCCATCGCCAACGGCGTGCCCGCCTTCCGGCCGCCCAAGTCGCGCAACGCCGCGACGACGCTCGCGCTCATGGGCGGCATCGCCGCGACGATGTTCGCCGGCGTCACGGCGCTCGCCCTGCTCGGCGACGTCCGGTACGCGGAGAACACGTGCGACCTCGTCGGCTTCCCCGGGAACTGCGAGACCGACCCGCAACGCACCGTCATCGCCCAGCTCGCGGCCGCCACCTTCGGCGGGGACCAGTCACCCGGCTTCTTCTACATCCAGGCGGCCACCGCCCTGGTCCTCGTCCTCGCCGCCAACACGGCCTTCAACGGCTTCCCGCTGCTCGGCTCGGTGCTCGCGCAGGACCGCTTCCTGCCCCGCCAGCTGCACACCCGCGGCGACAAGCTCGTCTACAGCAACGGCATCCTGCTGCTGGCCGGCTTCGCGGCCCTGCTGATCGTGGCGTTCCAGGCCGATCCCAACCGGCTGATCCAGATGTACATCGTCGGGGTCTTCACCAGCTTCTCGATCGGCCAGTGGGGCATGGTCCGGCACTGGAACCGCGAGATCCGGCTGTCCGACGACGCCGCCGAGAAGCGCCGGATGCGCCGCTCGCAGGTCATCAACACCATCGGCGGCAGCCTGACCACGATCGTGCTGGTGATCATCGTGATCACCAAGTTCACCCGCGGCGCCTACCTCGTCATCCTGGTGATGCCGGTGCTGTTCCTGCTCATGCGGGCGATCAACCGGCACTACTCGCACGTCGCCGAGCAGCTCGTCCCCGACAGCGACGCCCGGCTGCTGCCCAGCAAGGTGCACGCCATCGTGCTGGTCTCCAAGGTGCACAAGCCGACGCTGCGGGCGCTCGCCTTCGCCCGCGCCACCCGGCCCGACGTGCTCACCGCGCTCACGGTCAACGTCGACGACGCCGACACCCGCGGGCTGCAGACCGACTGGGACCGCTACGACATCCCCGTCCCGCTGACGGTGCTGGAGTCGCCGTACCGGGAGATCACCCGGCCGGTCGTCGACTACGTCAAGGCGATCCGGCGGGCCAGCCCGCGCGAGCTGGTCATCGTGTTCGTGCCGCAGTACGTGGTCGGGCACTGGTGGGAGAACGTCCTGCACAACCAGAGCGCGCTGCGCCTGCGGGCCCGCCTGCAGTTCCAGCCCGGCGTCATGATCACCACGGTGCCGTGGCAGCTGGAGAGCTCGATCGGCCGCGAGGACGACCACCGCGACGGCCCGATGCCCGGCGACCTGCGCCGCGGCCTCACCGACGACCAGGTCGAGGCCACGCCGTATGGCTGAGCGGCGCGGGTCCGGGCGCCGCCGCCCCACGGCCGGGCGGCCCCGCGCCGAGCGGCCCGACCGCGGCGGCGGGTGGACCGGCCGGGAGTTCGAGGTGGCCGTCGGCCCGGTGGCGCACGGCGGGCACTGCGTGGCCCGGCACGAGGGGCGCGTCGTCTTCGTCCGGCACGCGTTGCCGGGGGAGCGGGTCGTCGTCCGGGTCACCGAGGACCGCCAGCCCGGCTACTGCCGCGCCGACGCGGTCGAGGTGCTGGAGGCCGCGCCCGACCGGGTCGAGCGGCCCTGCCCCCACAGCGGGCCCGGGCGGTGCGGCGGCTGCGACTGGCAGCACGTGTCCTGGGAGGGGCAGCGGCGGCTCAAGGCCGACGTCGTCCGCGAGCAGCTCACCCGCCTCGGCCGGCTCGACGCCGCCGACCCGCTGCTGACCGGCCTGGAGGTCGAGCCGCTGCCCGGCGGGCCGCTGCGCTGGCGGTCGCGGGCGCGCTTCGCCGTCGACCGGACCGGGGCGCCCGGGCTGCGCCGGCACCGCTCGCACGACGTCGTCGCGCTCGACGACTGCCCGATCACCGTGGAGCCGGCCGCCCGCGCCGTCCTGGACCGCCGCTGGCCCGGCGCCGGCGCGGTCGACGTCGCCGTGGACTCCACCGGCACGGTCACCACCACGCGGCTCGACCGGCGCGGCGCGCCCACCTCCACCCGCGTGCTCGCCGCCGGGCAGGACGTGCCCGCCGAGCCCGCCGGCCGCGCCGGGCGCCGGGCGGGCGGGCGGGACTGGGAGGTCGAGGGCACCGGCTTCTGGCAGGTGCACGAGTCCGCCGCCGACGCGCTGGTCGCCGCGGTCACCGGGCTGGCCGCCGCGCGGCCGGGGGAGACCGTCCTCGACCTCTACGCCGGGGCGGGCCTGTTCGGCGGGGCGCTCGCGCCGTCGGTGGGGGACGCCGGCCGGGTGGTCTGCGTGGAGGCCGACGCCGAGGCGTGCGCCGCCGCGGAGGCCAACCTGGGCGGGCTGCCGCAGGCCGAGGTCTGGCAGGGCGAGGTGGACGCCGAGGGGCTCACCGGCCTGCTCGAGGAGCTCGGCGACGCCCCCGACGTCGTCGTGCTCGACCCGCCGCGCGCCGGCGCCGGCCCCGCGGTGAGCCGGGTGGTCGCGGGCGCCGGGGCGCGCGCCGTCGTCTACGTGGCGTGCGACCCGGCGTCGCTGGGCCGCGACGTCGCCGCGCTCGCCGGCACCGGGTACCGCCTGGCCGCGCTGCGCGCCTTCGACGCCTTCCCGATGACCGCGCACGTGGAGTGCGTCGCCCTGTTCGAGCCCGCCTGAGGGCGCCGCGGCCCCCACGGCGGGCCGCGGCGCGGTAGGCACCGGGGCGTGCGGGTCCACGTCGTCACCCATCCCGAGGTCCGGGTCGACCCGGCCGTCCCCGTGCCCGAGTGGGGCCTGTCCGACGCCGGCCGCGCGCGCCTGGCGCACCTGGTCGCCCTGCCGTGGGTGCCGGACCTGACCCGCATCGTGTCCAGCGCCGAGCGCAAGGCGCGGGAGACGGCGGCCGCGCTGGCGGAGGTCACCGGACTGCCGGTCGGCGTCGACCCGGAGCTGGGGGAGAACGACCGCTCGGCCACCGGCTTCCTGCCGCCCGCCGAGTTCGAGGCGACGGCGGACGCGTTCTTCGCCCGGCCCGCCGAGAGCGTCCGCGGCTGGGAGCGGGCGGTCGACGCGCAGGCCCGCGTGGTGGCCGCGGCCGCCCGGGCGGCCGCGGGCGCGGCCGGCGACGTGGCCGTCGTCTGCCACGGCGGGGTCGGCACGCTGTTGCTGTGCGCGGTGCTGGGCGTGCCGGTCGACCGCCGGTGGGACCAGCCCGGCCAGGGCAGCGTCTGGTCCTACGACCCCGCCACCGGCCGCGGCGCCGGCCCGTGGACCCGTCTCGGGCCGGGCGGTACGGAGCCGGTCGCTACGGTGGGACCGTGACCACCTGGGAGTACGCCTCGGTCATCACGGCCAACGACAACGAGTCGCAGCGCGCGGGGGTGAGCGTCAAGCTCCCCGGCGGCGGGCTCGAGCGGCAGCAGGGGGACACCAGCTCGGTGCTCAACCGGCTCGGTGGCGAGGGGTGGGAGCTGGTCAGCTACCACTCCAGCGGCGCCGGGACCTGGGGCTTCGAGCAGTTCTGGCTCAAGCGACAGACCAGCTGATCACGACCGGGTGACGGCCGGCCGCGTCGGCTCGAACACCCGTTCGATCTCCGGCACACTGCCGGTGTGGGAGCGAGCGTGCCGCCGGGCTGGCCGGAGCAGGTCCGGCCGCCGGGCGCGCCCGACTGGGAGCGCTCCGCCGTCACCTGGCTGTTCGACCTCGTGCCGCCGGACTACCGGGCGCACGAGGTGCTCCGCCGCTACCCGGTGCTGCTCGCGCGCATGGCCGCCGACCACGTCGGCGCCGGGTTGGAGGCCGCCCGGGCCGGCTGGCGGACCGTGCGCGTGGAGCTCGCCGACCACCTGCCGCCCGAGGCGGTGGAGGCCGCCGTCGCCGCCTACGAGCGCGAGGGCGCGCGGCTGGCCTCGGCCGCCCGCGGGGTGACCGTGGTCGCCGGGGCGCTGCGCGGCGAGGTCTGGGTGCCCCGGCTCTGACCGGCCGGGCGGGGGGAAGGCGGCACCCGGGGGCCCGGACGGTCGGCACGGGCCCCCGGGGCCCTCAGCCGGTGAGCCGGTCGGCCTCCCGGAGCGCGACCGCCACGGCGCCGAGCACCTCCGCGCGCGCCCCCAGCGAGCCGGGGACGACGGTGAGCTGCTCGGCGGCGGCGGGGATGGCGGACTGGGCGAGCGCGCGGCGCATCGGCTCGACCAGCAGGTCGCCGGCCGTGCCGAGTTCGCCGCCGACGACGATGCGGTCGGGGTTGAGCACGTTGACCAGCCCGCCGAGGACGACGCCGACCGACGTGCCGGCGTCGGCGATCAGCCGCCGGCACGCCTGGTCGCCTTCCTGCGCTCCCTCGACCAGCGAGCGCAGGTCGGTGTAGTGCGGCGCGGCGGTGCGGATGGCCCGCAGCAGCGCGCTGCCGCCGGCGGTGAGCTCGAGGCAGCCGCGGTTGCCGCAGCGGCACAGCGGCCCGGCCGGGTCGAGGCTGACGTGGCCCATCTCCCCGGCCGTGCCCGAGGTGCCGCGCAGCAGGCCGCCGTCGAACACGAGCGCGCCGCCGACGCCGGTGGCCATCTTCAGGTAGAGCGTGGAGCGCGAGCCGGTCCCGGCGCCCCAGCGCACCTCGGCGAGCGCGCCGAGGTTGGCGTCGTTCTCCACCACCACCGGCATGCCCAGCCGCTCCTGCAGCGCGGGCCCCGGGGTGCGCCCCGACCAGGTGGGCAGGATGTTCGAGCGGACGACGGTGCCGCGGCTGCTGGCCGAGCGCCCCACCACGGGCGTGGGCAGCCCGACGACCCCGCCGACGACGTCGCAGGTGCACGCCCCGACCCGCGCCAGCTCCTGCTCCACCTGCCCGGCGACCGTGTCGAGCACGGCGTCGGCGCCGAGGTCGGCCACCGGCAGCGTGGTGACGTGCTCGGCGACGATGCGGTGGGAGAGGTCGGCCACGGCGGTGCGGACGTGGGTGCGCCCGATGTCCATGCCGACGACGAGGCCGGCCTGCCGGGTCAGCTGCACGAGGCCCGCCGGACGGCCGCCGGTGGGCAGGGCGTCGGAGGGGTCGGCGGGCGCGACCAGCCCGCGGTCGACGAGCTCGGACACGTAGCCGGAAACCGTGGCCCGGGACAGACCGGTCTGCTCGACCAGCTGTCCCCGGGTGGCCGGGCCGGTCACCCGCAGCGCCTCGACCAGCCGGCGCGAGGGCCCGCTGAGGTCGGGCAGCCACGGCCGGGGGTCCATCCGGTGATCGTGAGCACACCGTCGCCTTCTGTCAATCACCGGCGGAACGGCCGTCCTCCGCCGGGGTGTCGGGGTCGGCGGGCGACGGAACGGTCCGCCCGGCCCCGCTTCGCCAGGAGGGAGGGCCCGTCGCGCGACTACAGTGGGTCGGCGGCCCCGTCGACGAGCCGTGTCCCTGCCGCCGACAGAGAGGACGACGCCGCGCCGTGTCGCTCCTGCGCTCGCTCCGCGACCCCGCCGACCTCCGGGCGCTGCCCGCCGAGCAGCTGCCCGCGCTGGCGGCGGAGATCCGTGACGCGCTGGTCACCAGCGTCGCCCGCACCGGCGGTCACCTCGGCCCCAACCTCGGCACCGTCGAGCTGACCATCGCCCTGCACCGGGTGTTCGAGTCGCCGCGCGAGCCGATCGTCTTCGACACCGGCCACCAGGCGTACGTGCACAAGATGCTCACCGGCCGCGTCGAGGGCTTCGACCGGCTGCGCCAGCGCGGCGGGCTGTCGGGTTACCCGTGCCGCGCCGAGAGCGAGCACGACTGGGTGGAGAACAGCCACGCCTCCACGGCGCTGTCCTACGCCGACGGGCTGGCCAAGGCGTTCGCGGTGCGCGGCGACGCGCGCCCCGTCGTCGCCGTGATCGGCGACGGCGCGCTCACCGGCGGCATGGCCTGGGAGGCGCTCAACAACATCGCCGCGGCCAAGGACCGCCCGGTGGTCATCGTCGTCAACGACAACGGCCGGTCCTACTCGCCGACCATCGGCGGCGTGGCCGACGCGCTCGCCAGCCTGCGGCTGCGGCCCGGCTACGAGCAGGCGCTGCTGGCCATCCGCCAGGCGCTGCACCGCGCGCCGGTGGTCGGCTCGGCCCTCTACGACGCGCTGCACGGGCTGAAGAAGGGCGTCAAGGACGTCCTGGCGCCGCAGGGCATGTTCGAGGACCTCGGCCTCAAGTACGTCGGCCCGGTCGACGGCCACGACGTCGAGGTCATGGAGTCCGCGCTGCGCCGCGCCCGCTCCTTCGGCGGCCCGGTGATCGTGCACGCGGTCACCACCAAGGGCTTCGGGTACCCGCCGGCCGAGACCGACCAGATCGACGCCTGGCACGCCACCGGCGTCTTCGACCCCGACAGCGGCACCAGCCCCGCCGTCGCCCGCGACTGGACGACGGCGTTCTCCGACGAGCTGGTGCGCCTCGGCGGCGAGCGGGCCGACGTCGTCGCGGTCACCGCGGCGATGCTGCACCCGACCGGCCTGGCCGCGTTCGCCGAGCGGTACCCGGAGCGCACCTTCGACGTCGGCATCGCCGAGCAGCACGCGCTCACCAGCGCCGCGGCGATGGCGATGGGCGGGCTGCACCCGGTGGTCGCCGTCTACTCGACGTTCCTCAACCGGGCCTTCGACCAGCTGCTCATGGACGTCGCGCTGCACGGGCAGCCGGTCACCGTCGTCCTCGACCGGGCCGGGGTCACCGGCACCGACGGCGCCTCGCACAACGGCATGTGGGACATGTCGATCTGCTCGGTCGTGCCGGGCCTGCGCCTGGCCGCGCCGCGCGACGAGCCCACCCTGCGGGAGGCGCTGCGCGAGTCGCTGGACGTGACCGACGGGCCCACGGTCGTGCGGTTCCCCAAGGGCGTGCCGCCGGTCGACATCCCGGCGCTGGAGCGGCGGGGCACGGTCGACGTGCTGCGCCGCGGCGACCGCGACGACGTGCTGCTGGTCGCCGTCGGCTCGATGGTGCCGGTGTGCCTGGCCGCCGCCGAGCGCGCCGCCGACCACGGCATCGGCGTCACCGTCGTCGACCCGCGCTGGGTCGTGCCGGTGCCCGGCGAGCTGGTGGAGCTGGCGGGGGAGCACCGGCTGGTGGTCACCGTGGAGGACGGGGGCCGGGCCGGCGGCGTCGGCACCCTGCTCAGCCGGGCGCTGCAGGACCGCGAGGTCGACGTGCCGGTGCGGACCCTGGGCCTGCCGCAGGCGTTCCTCGAGCACGGCAGCCGCGGGCAGGTGCTCGCCGACGCCGGCCTCACCGAGCAGGACGTGGCCCGGCGCATCGCCGAGTGGACCGCGGTGGTCACCGAGCGCGCCGAGGAGCAGCCGGCGGCCGTCGAGCCGGTCGACGGCGCCCAGCAGTGACCGGGCGGGTGATCGCCGAGATCCAGGTCGCGCCCTCGCCGGCCGGGACGCCCGACGACCCGCACGCCTTCGTGGAGGCCGCCGTCCGGGTGATCCAGGCGTCCGGCCTGCACTCCGAGGTCGGGGCGCTCGGCACCACGCTGGAGGGCGACGCCGACGCCGTGTGGGCCACGTTGCGGGCCGCGCACGAGGCGATGCTGGCCGCGGGTGCCACGAGCGGCATCTCGCACGTCAAGGTCGCCTCGGTCGACCGCACGATCGAGAGCCTCACCCGCAAGTTCCGCTGAGACGCAGCACGATCAGGCCGCCTGATCGTGCTGCGTCCTGGCTCACCGCCGACCGTGAGCCAGGACGCGCCACTGTGAGCCAGGACGACGACGGCCCGGGCCCCAGTGCGGGACCCGGGCCGTCGTCGTCAGCGCCCTCAGGCGGGGAGGCTCGCCACCCCGCGCGTCAGGAACCGCTGCCCGGTCACCTTCTCCGAGACGCCCGCGCGGTCGAGGTACGCGGAGATGCCGCCCAGCCAGAACGGCCACCCGGCACCCAGCAGCATGCACAGGTCGATGTCCTGCACGGCCGTGACGACGCCCTCGTCGAGCATCAGCCGGATCTCCTCGGCCAGCGCCTCGACGGCCCGCTCGCGGACCTGCTCCTCGGTGAGCGGCGAGTCGCCGGCGTCGATGCCCTCGAGCTCGGGGTCGACGACGCCCGGCTCGGAGTAGACGCTGGACTTGCCGAGCTCGACCATCTTCCGCAGCCCCTCGCCGACGGCGAACCGGTCGGGGAAGGCTTCGTGCATCCGCTCGGCCACGTGCAGGGCGACCGGCGGGCCGACCAGCGTGAGCAGGTCGAACGGCGACATCGGCAGGCCCAGCGGGTCCAGCGCGCGGTCGGCGACGGCCACCGGCGTGCCCTGCTCCACGGCCGAGGTGACCTCGCCGAGGAACCGGGTGAGCAGCCGGTTCACCACGAACGCCGGGGCGTCGGCGGTGAGCACGCAGCTCTTCTTGAGCGCCTTGCCGACGGCGAAGGCGGTGGCCAGCGAGGCGTCGTCGGTCTGCTCGGCGCGCACGACCTCCAGCAGCGGCAGGACCGCCACCGGGTTGAAGAAGTGCAGGCCGACGACCCGCTCGGGGTGCTCCAGCTTCGAGGCCATCTCGGTCACCGACAGGGCGGAGGTGTTGGTGGCCAGCACGCACTCGGGGGAGACGACGGCCTCCACCTCGGCGAACACCTGCTGCTTGACCGACATCTCCTCGAAGACGGCCTCGATGACGAGGTCGGCGTCGGCGAAGACGTCCTTGGACAGCGAGCCGGTCACCAGGCCCCGGAGCTGGTTGAGCCGGTCGGCGCTGAGGCGCCCGCGCTGGGCGAGCTTCTCCAGCTCGCCGTGGACGTAGGCGACGCCCTTGTCGACGCGCGCCTGGTCGATGTCGGTCAGCACGACCGGCACCTTCAGCTGCCGGACGAACAGCAGCGCGAGCTGGCTGGCCATGAGGCCCGCCCCGACGACGCCGACCTTGCCGACCTTCCGCGCCAGGCCCTTGTCCGGGGCGCCGGCCGGCCGCTTGGCCCGCTTGTTGACCAGGTCGAAGCTGTAGAGCGAGGCGCGCAGCTCGTCGGTCATGAGCAGGTCGGTGAGCGCGGCGTCCTCGGCGGCGGTGCCGGCGGTGAACGCCTCGCCGTCGACCCCGGCGCGGGCGAGGTCCAGCAGCTCGACGGCGCGCAGGGCGCCGGGGGAGGCGTCGCGGGTCCGCCCGGCCACGATCGCCCGGGCGCGCTCGATCGCGCCGTCCCAGGCCGACCGGTCCACCTCCGGCCGGTCGACCGTTCCGTCGCCGTTCAGGACGCCCACCGCCCACTCGAGCGAGCGCTCGAGGAAGTCGGCGGGCTCCAGGACGACGTCGGCGATGCCCAGCTGCGCCGCCTTCCGGGCGGGCGTCGTCTTGTTCTGCGCCAGCGCGTTCTCGACGATGACGGTGACCGCCGGGTCGATGCCGATGAGGTCCGGCAGCAGCTGCGTGCCGCCCCAGCCGGGCACCAGGCCGAGGAACACCTCGGGGAACGCCACCACCGCGGTGGAGGCGATCGTCCGGTACCGGCAGTGCAGCGCCAGCTCCAGCCCGCCGCCGAGCGCCACGCCGTTGACGAACGCGAACGTCGGGACGGCCGCGTCCTTCAGCCGCCGGAACACCCGGTGCCCGGTCTCGGCGATCTCCCGCGCCTGGTCGGCGGAGGTGACCGCCGGGACGCCGGACAGGTCGGCGCCCACGGCGAAGACGAACGGCTTGCCGGTGACGGCGATGGCCGCCGGGGCCGGGGTGTGCGCCGCGATGTCGTCGAGCGCCGCGTCGAGGGACGCGAGCCCGCCGGGGCCGAAGGTGGAGGGGCGGGTGTGGTCGTGCCCGTTGTCCAGGGTGACCAGCGCGATCTCGCCGGCCAGGCCGGGCACCCGCAGGTAGCGGACGAGGGCCCGGGTGACGACCTCGTCCTCGAAGACAGTGGTCACTGCGCGGCACCTTCCCAGTTCGGGTTCTCCCAGATCACGGTGGCGCCCATGCCCAGGCCCACGCACATGGCGGTCAGGCCGTAGCGGACGTCGGGTCGCTCGGCGAACTGCCGCGACAGCTGCGTCATCAGGCGCACGCCCGAGGAGGCCAGCGGGTGGCCGACGGCGATCGCGCCGCCCCACGGGTTGACCCGCGGGTCGTCGTCGGCGATGCCGAAGTGGTCGAGGAAGGCCAGCACCTGGACGGCGAAGGCCTCGTTGAGCTCGAACAGGCCGATGTCGTCGATGGTCAGGCCGGTACGGGCCAGCGCGCGCTCGGTCGAGGGGACGGGGCCGACGCCCATGACCTCGGGCTCGACGCCCACGAAGCCGTAGCCGACCAGGCGCATGCCGGCGGTCAGGCCCAGCTCCCGCGCGACCTCCTCGGCGGCGAGGATGCAACCGGTGGCGCCGTCGTTGAGACCCGCGGCGTTGCCGGCGGTCACGTGCCCGTGCGGGCGGAACGGCGTCTTGAGCGTGGCCAGGCCCTCGAGCGTGGTTCCGGGGCGCGGCGGCTCGTCGGCGGTGGCCAGGCCCCAGCCCTGCTCGGCGGAGCGGGTCGCGACGGGCACCAGCTCCGGCCCGATCTGGCCGTTGGCCACCGCCTTGGCGTACCGCTGCTGGCTGGCCAGGGCGAAGGCGTCGGCGCGCTCCTTGGTCAGGTGCGGGAAGCGGTCGTGCAGGTTCTCGGCCGTGGAGCCCATGACCAGCGCCGAGCCGTCGACCAGCTTCTCGCTGAAGAACCGCGGGTTGGGGTCGGCGCCCTCGCCCATCGGGTGGCGGCCCATGTGCTCGACGCCGCCGGCGATGGCGACGTCGTAGGCGCCGAAGGCGATGCCGCTCGCGGTGGTGGTGACGGCGGTCATCGCGCCGGCGCACATGCGGTCGATCGAGTACCCGGGCACGGACTTCGGCAGCCCGGCCAGCAGCGCGGCGGTGCGCCCGAGGGTCAGCCCCTGGTCGCCGATCTGGGTGGTGGCGGCGATGGCGACCTCGTCCACGCGGTCGGCCGGGAGGGACGGGTTGCGGCGCAGCAACTCGCGGATGACGCGGACGACGAGGTCGTCGGCGCGCGTCTCGGCGTAGATGCCCTTCGGGCCGGCCTTGCCGAAGGGGGTGCGCACGCCGTCGACGAAGACGACCTCGCGCAGCGAGCGGGACATGGGACCTCCGCAGCGGGAACGGGAACCGGCGCGGGCAGGCGCGCGGCACCCGTGAAGTTACCCGCCGGTAACAGCTGCACCAAGCGCGACCCGGCCCGGGAGAGGTGGACGTCTCACTCGTCCGGAGTGGTCGAGGTCACGGTCCGGCAACGTCGGGGGGGTGGCCTTGCACCTGCTGTGACGCGGCGCGCATAGTGGCCGCCGCACTTCTGCGTATTCCCGACGGAACGGTGGACACATCCATGGCGCGACGGCGCACCACGATGACGGCCCTCGCGGCCGCCCTGGTCTTCAGCCTCGCTGCTTGCGGCAGCGACGACAGCGGCAGCGGCGGCAGCGGCGGCGGCGGTGGCGGCGACGCCGCCGGCAAGGTCGGCGTCATCCTCCCCGACACCGAGTCCTCCCCCCGCTGGGAGAGCGCGGACCGCCCGCTGCTCGAGGCGGCCTTCGAGGACGCCGGTGTCGAGTACGACATCCAGAACGCCGAGGGCGACGCCCAGCGCATGGCGACCATCGCCGAGCAGATGATCACCGAGGGCGTCACCGTCCTCGCGATCGTCAACCTGGACTCCGCCTCGGGCGCCCAGATCCAGCAGCAGGCCGCCCAGCAGGGCGTGGCGACGATCGACTACGACCGGCTCACCCTGGGTGGCTCGGCCGAGTACTACGTCTCCTACGACAACACCGAGGTCGGCCGCCTGCAGGGCCAGGGCCTCGCCGACTGCCTGAACGCCGGTGGCGTCACGCAGGGCAACATCGCCTTCCTCAACGGCTCGCCCAACGACAACAACGCCACGCTGTTCGCCGACGGCGCGCACGAGATCCTCGACCCGCTGACCAAGTACACGCAGGTCGCCGAGCAGGCCGTCCCGGGCTGGGAGCCCGACCAGGCCGCGACGATCTTCGAGCAGATGTACACCCAGGCCGGCGGCAACATCCAGGGCGTCGTCGCCGCCAACGACACGCTGGCCAACGCCGTCATCCAGACGCTGGCCCGCAACGGCCAGGCCGGTCAGGTCCCGGTCACCGGCCAGGACGCCTCGGTCGAGGGCCTGCAGAACATCCTCGCCGGCAACCAGTGCATGACCGTCTACAAGTCGGCGGCCGAGGAGGCCGGCGCCCTGGCGGAGCTCGCCATCGCGCTGATCAACGGCGAGGAGGCCGAGACCACCGGCACCGCCGAGGACGCCGAGGGTGGCCGCGAGGTCCCCGCGGTGCTGCTCACCCCGGTGACCATCACCCGCGACAACGTCGGTGACGTCGTCGAGGACGGCCAGGTCACCGCCGAGGAGCTGTGCACCGGCGAGTTCGCTGCCGACTGCCAGGAGCTGGGCATCTCCTGACCCCCTCCCTGCGGGGCGCCTCCTGACATGCTCAGGAGGCGCCCCGCAGGCTCGTTTTCTGAGAGAGGACCGCCATGACCGATCCGCAGGCGGGTGAGGGGACCCCGATCCTCGAGCTCCGCGGTGTCACCAAGAGCTTCGGCGCCATCCAGGTGCTGCACGGGGTCGACCTGAAGGTCTTCCCCGGCCAGGTAACCGCCCTCGTGGGCGACAACGGTGCCGGCAAGAGCACGCTCATCAAGTCCATCGCCGGCATCCACCCCATCGACGGTGGGGAGATCCTGTTCGAGGGCAGGCCGGTGAGCGTCACCGGCCCGCGGGACTCCGCGGCCCTCGGCATCGAGGTCGTCTACCAGGACCTCGCGCTGGCCGACAACCTCGACGTCGTCCAGAACATGTTCCTCGGCCGCGAGCGCAAGCGCGGCATCCTGCTCGACGAGGCCTCCATGGAGGCCGCCGCCCGCGACACGCTGGCCAAGCTGTCGGTCCGCACCCTCAAGTCGGTCCGCCAGCTCGTGTCCAGCCTCTCGGGTGGCCAGCGGCAGACCGTGGCGATCGCCAAGGCCGTGCTGTGGGAGTCGAAGGTCGTCATCCTCGACGAGCCGACGGCGGCGCTCGGCGTCGCGCAGACCCGGCAGGTGCTCGACCTCGTGCGCCGGCTGGCCGACACCGGCCACGCCGTCCTCTACATCACCCACAACATGGTCGACGTCTTCGAGGTCTCCGACCGCGTGGCCGCGCTGTACCTGGGCCGCATGGCCGCCGACGTGCCGATCAGCACCGTCGACCGCGGTCAGGTCATCGAACTGATCACCGCCGGGCGCTCGGGCAACCTGGGCATCGCGCCGGCCGTCGCCGAGGCGAGCATCTGATGAGCAACCCCGTCTCCACCACCAAGCCCGAGCCGTCCGGCGCCGCGCCGGCCGGCTTCGAGGCCGACCGCCCGGACAACAGCGTCTCGGGCGTCGTCCGCGGGTACGTCGACAAGGTCCGCGGCGGTGACCTGGGCGCCCTGCCGGCCGTCCTCGGCATCGTGGCGCTCGGCCTGCTGTTCTTCGCGCTGCGGCCGAACACCTTCCTGACGCCGCTGAACATCAGCAACCTGCTGGTCCAGGCCGTGCCGATCACCCTGCTCGCCATGGGCCTGGTGTTCGTCCTGCTCCTGGGCGACATCGACCTGTCGGCCGGTGTGGTCAGCGGCGTGTGTGCCGCCGTGCTCGCGCAGCTGCTGGCCCAGTCCGGGGCGCCCTGGTACGTGGCGATCCTCGCCGCGTGTGCCGCCGGCGCGCTGATCGGCCTGTTCACCGGCACGCTCGTCGGGATCGTCGGTATCCCGTCGTTCGTCGTGACCCTGGCGCTGTTCCTGGCGTTCCAGGGCGTGACGCTGCGGATCATCGGCCAGGGCGGCACCATCCCGGTGCGCGACGAGGTCGTGCAGGGCATCGCCAACCGGAACCTGCCGGTCACCCTCGGCTGGGTCCTCACCGCGGTGGCGATCCTGCTCTACGCCGCCATCCAGCTGAACCGCTGGCGGGTGCAGAAGGCCCGCGGCCTGGCGCACCAGCCGCTGGCCGTGGTGGCCGCCCGGTGCGTGCTCATCGCCGTCATCCTGGTCGTGGTCACCGCGATCCTCAGCCAGGACCGGGCGCTGTCGGCGGCCGTCGACCTCGAGGGCATCCCGTACGCGGTGCCGCTGGTGGTCATCCTGCTGCTGCTGCTCACCTTCGTGCTGAGCCGCACCAGCTTCGGCCGCCACGTCTACGCCGTCGGCGGCAACGCCGAGGCCGCGCGCCGGGCCGGCATCAACGTCACCAAGATCCGCGTCCTGGTGTTCGTGCTGTCCTCGACGATGGCCGCCATCAGCGGCATCGCCGCGGCGTCCCGGCTGGCCTCGGTCACCGCGGCGTCGGGTGCCGGCAACACGCTGCTCTACGCGGTGGGTGCGGCCGTCATCGGTGGCACCAGCCTCTTCGGTGGCCGGGGCCGGGTGCGCGACGCCGTCCTCGGTGGCCTGGTCGTGGCGATCATCGCCAACGGCCTGGGGTTGCTCGGTGTCGAGGCCTACCTGAACTTCATCATCACCGGTGGAGTGCTGCTGCTGGCCGCCAGCGTCGACGCGCTGGCCCGGCGGCGGGCCGCGGCGACGGGGCACTAGCACCGTCGTCCGCGCACGACAGAGGGGCGGTCCCGGGGTCTCCCGGGGCCGCCCCTCCGTCGTGTCAGGGGCGGGCGAGCGCGTCGGTGAGCAGGCCGGTCGTCAGCTCGACCTGCCACTCGCGCGCCCCGCCGGCGCGCAGCGCCGCGGCCACCGCGGCGGCGTCGCGCGGCTCGGGCGGGGTCCACATGAGCCGGCGCACCAGGTCGGGGGAGAGCAGGTTCTCCACCGGCACCGCGTGCTTCTCGCCGAGCTCGGCCAGGCCCGCGCGCGCGGCCTGCAGCCGGGTGGCGGCCGCCGGGTCGCGGTCGGCCCAGCGGTTCACCGGGGGCGGGCCGTCGCCGGGGCGGCTGTGCAGCGGCAGCTCGGAGTCCGGCATCGCCCGCCCGCGGGCCAGCGCGCCGAACCAGGTGCCCACCAGTCGGCGGTTGGCCCGGCCGCGGAACACCGGCAGCTCCAGCAGCGCGGACTCCGACGGCGGGTCGGCCTGCACCGCCGACACCATGGCGGCGTCGGGCAGCACGCGGCCGGGGGCGACGTCGCGCCGGCGGGCCAGGTCGTCGCGGGCCTCCCACAGCGCCCGCAGCATCCCCAGCTGGCGGCGGCTGCGCAGGCCGTGCACGCCGGAGGTGCGCCGCCACGGGTCCTGCCGGGGCGCGGGGGGCCCGGCCGCGAGGACGGCGGCGAACTCCTGCTGCGCCCACTCGGTCTTGCCCTGCTCCTCGAGCAGCGCGGCCAGCGCGTCGCGCAGGTCGACGAGCACCTCGACGTCGAGGGCGGCGTAGACCAGCCACTCCTCGGGCAGCGGGCGGGTGCTCCAGTCGGCGGCCGAGTGGCCCTTGACCAGCGAGTAGCCGAGCAGCGACTCGACGACGGCGGCCAGGCCCACGCGGGGCAGCCCCGCCAGGCGGGCGGCGAGCTCGGTGTCGAAGACCCGCGCGGGCACCAGGCCGATCTCGGCCAGGCACGGCAGGTCCTGGCTCGCCGCGTGCAGCACCCACTCCTCGCCGGCGATCGCGTCCTGCAGCACGGCGAGGTCGGGCAGCGTCAGGGGGATCGGGTCGACCAGCCCGGTGCCCGCACCGGCGCGGCGCAGCTGCACCAGGTAGGCGCGCTGCCCGTACCGGTAGCCGGAGGCGCGCTCGGCGTCGACGGCGACCGGGCCGGACCCGGCGCGCAGCGCGTCGGCGTAGCCCGCGACGGCCGCGGCGGTGTCCAGGACCGGCGGCAGGCCGTCACGCGGCGCCAGCAGGGGGACGGGCGCGGGCCCGTCGGTCTCCTCGCTACCGGCCTCGCCAGCGGGGTCGGGCAGGGGCTCGGTGCTCAGTTGCCGTCCACCTTCTCGTCCGTGCGTCCGCCACAGTCGCTGTGCCCGGCGGATCGGACCGGCCGGCGCGGACCCGGGGAGTCCGGAACTCCCCGTGTCCGATCCTAGTTGCCGTCCCCGACCGTGCCGGAGGGGCCCAGGAGGGAGACGCCCGGCGGCGGCAGCCCGGCCGCGTTGCCCAGCACCTCCAGCCACGCGTCGAGGTGGCGGTCGAGGGCCGTGTCGCCGGCGGTCCAGGACGCCCGCAGCTCGACGTCGACGGTGTGCTCGGGGCCGGCCAGGTCGCCGAAGCGGGTGGAGGCCGTGCGGGTGACCGTGCCGCCGAGGGTGTGTGCGGCCGCCCCCGAGGAGGCCAGCGCCTCGGTGAGCCAGCTCCAGGCCACCTCGGAGAACATGGCGTCGTCGACCATGTGCTCGTCGGTGGCGGCCGACAGGTAGCCGACGCAGCGGGTGGTGCCGTTCCAGGACTCGTGGCCCGCGGGGTCGTGCAGCACGATGAACCGCGCGACGGCCAGCTCCACCTCGTCGTCGCCGTCGCCCTCGGTGATCCGCGCGGCGAGCGCGTGCGCGTACGGCGCGAGCCGCTGCGGCGCGGGGATCTGCTCGACGACGATCTCGGGGCGCACCCGCAGCGCGGTCAGCGCGGCGACGCCCGCGGCGAACTCGGCCGGCGGGGGCTCGGCGGGCCCGTGCGCGCCCGTGACCTCGCGGGTCCCGGCCGTGCTGCGTGGCTCCACGCTGGCAGGGTAGGTGTCGCGGGCCCGGTCTGTCTCCGACGCGCCGCACGTCCGGCCCCGGGCGGTCTGGGAGGATCGACCGTCGTGACCACCGCAGAGGCCCGCCCGACGTCCCCCGCCGACTCGGACCTGGTCCGGGCCGCGCGCGGCCTACCGGTCGAGC
Source organism: Geodermatophilus sp. FMUSA9-8 (assembly GCF_037034165.1). Taxonomy (NCBI): domain Bacteria; kingdom Bacillati; phylum Actinomycetota; class Actinomycetes; order Geodermatophilales; family Geodermatophilaceae; genus Geodermatophilus; species Geodermatophilus sp. FMUSA9-8. The sequence continues at coordinate 122,560 of NZ_JBAGKE010000012.1, forward strand.
GGACCCCGGTCTGGTTCATGCGGCAGGCCGGCCGGTCGCTGCCGGAGTACCGGGCGCTGCGCGCCGGGACGGCGATGCTCGAGGCCTGCCAGGACCCCGACCTGGTCACCGAGATCACCCTGCAGCCGGTCCGCCGGCACGGCGTGGACGCCGCGATCCTCTTCTCCGACATCGTGCTGCCGCTGGTGGTCGCGGGCGTCGACATCGAGATCAAGCCCGGCGTCGGGCCGGTGGTGGCGGACCCCGTGCGCACGGTGGCCGACGTCGACGCGCTGCCGGGCCTCGAGCCCGACCGGCTGGAATTCCTCGCGACGGCGGTGCGCCGCCTGGTCGCCGAGCTCGGGCCGACGCCGCTGATCGGCTTCGCCGGGGCGCCGTTCACGCTGGCCACCTACCTGATCGAGGGCGGCCCGTCGAAGGAGCACGCGCGCACCAAGGCGTTCATGTACGCCGAGCCCGAGGCCTGGCAGCGGCTGCTCGACCGGCTCGCCGTCTCGGCGGCCACGTTCCTGCGGGTGCAGGTCGACAACGGCGCCTCGGCGGTGCAGCTGTTCGACTCCTGGGCCGGGGTGCTGTCGGCCGCCGACTACGCCGAGCGCGTGCTGCCGTACTCGCGGGCGGTGTTCGACGGGCTCGGTGACCGCGACGTCCCGCGCGTGCACTTCGGCGTCGGCACCGGCGAGCTGCTGGCGCTGATCGGCGACGCCGGGGCCGACGTCGTCGGCGTCGACTGGCGGGTGCCGCTCGACGAGGCCGCCCGCCGCGTCGGGCCGCAGCGCTCCCTGCAGGGCAACCTCGACCCGGCCGTGCTGCTGGCCGACCGGGAGACCGTCGACCGCGAGGTGCGCCGGGTGGTCGAGCAGGGCCGGGCCGCGCGCGGGCACGTGTTCAACCTCGGCCACGGCGTGCTGCCCGACACCGACCCCGGCGTGCTCACCCACGTCGTCGAGCTGGTGCACGAGCTCTCGGCGCGATGACCCCCCGGATGTCCCGCCGCCTGGTCGTCGTCGGCGCCGGGATCACCGGGCTCACCGCCGCCTGGGCCTGGTCGCGGCAGCGGCCCGGCGACGAGGTGGTCGTCGTCGAGGCGGGTGGGCGGATCGGCGGCAAGCTCGACCGGGTCGAGCTCGCCGGCACCTGGTACGACACCGGGCCCGAGGCGGTGCTCGCCCGCGTCCCCGAGGCCGTGGAGCTCGTGACGGAACTCGGGCTGGGCGACCGGCTGGTGGCGCCGTCGACGACGCAGGCCTCCATCGTGCTGCCCGACGGCCGGCACCCGCTGCCGCCGGGCACCGTGCAGGGCGTGCCGACGTCGGCCGACGGGCTGGCCGGGGTGCTCACCGACGACGGCGTCGCGCGGGTGCGCGCGGAGGCCGGCCTGCCGCCGCTGCGCCTGGAGGGCGACGTCTCGGTCGGGGCGCTGCTGCGCGCGCGGCTCGGCGACGAGGTGGTCGACCGGCTGGTCGAGCCGCTGCTCGGCGGCGTCTACGCCGGCCGTCCCGACGACCTGTCGCTGGCCGCCACCATGCCCGCCCTGGCCGCGCAGCTGGCGCGCGCCGACTCGGTGCTCGCGGCCGCCGTCGCCGCCCGGGACGCCGGCGCCCGCAGCCGCGGCGACGTCGACGGGCCGGTGTTCGTCACCGTCGCCGACGGGATCGGCTCACTGCCCGAGGCGCTGGCCGCCGCCTCGGGCGCGCGGGTGCGGCTGCGCACCCCGGCCCACGCCATCCGGCGGGCGGGCGGGCGCCTCGAGGTCGCCGTCGGCCCGGTGGCCGCCCCGGAGGTGGTCGAGGCCGACGCCGTGCTGGTCGCCGCGCCCGCCGGGAAGTCGGCGCGGCTGCTCGGGGGGCTCGCCCCGGACGCGGTCGAGCCGCTGCGCGGGATCCCGTACGCGTCGATGGCGGTGGTCGCGATGGCGTTCCCCGCCCAGCCGGTCGCGGCGGGCTCGGGCCTGCTCGTGCCGCCCGTGACCGGCCGGCTGGTCAAGGGCGTCACCGTGTCGTCGTCGAAGTGGCCGCACCTGTCCGGCGACGGCCTGCTGCGGGTGCGCGCCTCGGTGGGCCGCTACGGCGACGAGGCGCAGCTGCAGCGCGACGACGACGACCTGACCGCCGCGGTGGTGGCCGACGTCGCCGACCTGCTCGACCTCGAGCGCCGCGAGCCGGTGGAGGCCCACCTCGTGCGCTGGGGCGGTGGCCTGCCGCAGTACCTCGTCGGCCACCCGCAGCGGGTCGTGGCGGTCCGCGACGCGGTGGCCGCCGTGCCGGGCCTGGCCGTGGCCGGCGCCGCGTACGACGGCGTCGGCGTGCCCGCCTGCATCCGCGGCGCCCGCCGCGCGGTGGAGGCGCTGCTCTAGCCCGGGGGCCGGCGGCCCCGGTTGCCGCACCGGCCGTTGTCCCCGCAGGGTGGGGAGGTGATCAGCAGCCTCGCCCGCGGGCTGGTGGCCGGGGCAGCCGGCACCACCGTCCTCAACGCCGTGACCCACGCCGACGTGCTGTGGCGGGGGCGGGCACCGAGCGAGACGCCGGAGCAGGTGGTCGACGCGCTGGCCGGGCGGCTCGCCGGTGGCCTCCCCGGGCGGGGCGCCGTGCGGGAGCACCGCCGCACGGCGCTCGGCGCGCTCAGCGGCATCGGCACCGGGCTCGGCGTCGGCGTGCTGGCCAGCGTGCTCCGCGCGGCCGGCGTCCGGTTCTCCGGCCCCACCGGCGCGGTGGTCGCGGGCGCCGCGGCCATGGCGGCCACCGACGGCCCGGTCGCCGTGCTCGGCGTGAGCGACCCGCGCACGTGGACCGCCGCCGACTGGGTGGCCGACGCGGTGCCGCACCTGGCCTACGGCGCGGCCGTGCAGGGCGTGCTGTCGTCGGTCCCGGTGGCCCGCGAGCAGCGCGACCGGCGGGCGCCGGCGCCGCCCGGGCTGGTGCTGCGCTCGGCCGTCCTCGGCGTGGCCACCGGCGGGCGCAGCTCCCTGGCGCTGGCCGCGCCGGTGCTCGGCGACCCGGGATCCCGGCGGGGTACCCGGCTCGGGGCGCTGGCCGCGGTCGCCGGCGAGCTGGTGGGCGACAAGCTGCCGGCCACCCCCGCGCGGACCAGCGCGCAGGCGCTCCCGGCGCGGCTGCTCGGCGGCGCCGGTGCCGCGGGCCGCATCGCCGGCCGGGAGGGCGCCAACGCCGCCGCCCCGGTGACGGCGGGCCTGCTCGGCGCGCTCGCCGGGTCCTTCGGCGGGCTGGCCTGGCGGCGCTGGGCGGCGAAGCGGGTGCCCGACTGGCAGGCGGCGCTGGCCGAGGACGCCGTCGCGATCGGGCTCGCCGCGCTGGCCGCCCGGCCGGGCCGCAGGCAGCGCCCGCAGCTCAGCGTCGTCCCGTCCTGAGACCGGGATCCCACGGCACCCCGCCGGGCCGGCGGGGGAGGATGGGGGCATGAGCGAGCAGACGGAGACCAAGAGCGTCGGCAAGCGGGCCAACGAGCTCAACGCCCTCATCCGCTACACCATGTGGTCGGTGTTCCGGCTGGCGCGCCCGTTCGGCGACGAGGCCCGCGCGGCGGCCGCCGACGAGGTCTCCGGGCTGTTCGAGGAGCTCGCCGGCAAGGGCGTCGTCGTCCGCGGCACCTACGACGTCGCGGGCCTGCGCGCCGACGCCGACCTCATGGTCTGGTGGCACGCCGAGACGCCCGAGGCGCTGCAGGAGGCCTACACCCGGTTCCGCCGCACGGCGCTCGGGCGGCGGCTGGAGCCGGTGTGGTCGCAGATGGCGCTGCACCGGCCGGCGGAGTTCAACCGCAGCCACATCCCGGCGTTCCTCGCCGAGGAGGAGCCGCGGCGCTACGTCTGCGTCTACCCGTTCGTGCGGTCCTACGAGTGGTACCTGCTCCCCGACGAGGAGCGGCGGGACATGCTCAAGGAGCACGGCATGCAGGCCCGGCCCTACCCCGACGTGCGGGCCAACACGGTCGCCTCGTTCGGGCTCGGCGACTACGAGTGGATGCTCGCCTTCGAGGCCGACGAGCTGCACCGCATCGTCGACCTGATGCGCGACCTGCGCGCCAGCCGCGCCCGCCGGCACGTGCGCGAGGAGGTGCCCTTCTACACGGGCACCCGCAAGGCGGTCGCCGAGCTGGTCGCCGACCTGGCCTGACCGCGTCGCAGCACGATCAGGCCGCCTGATCGTGCCGCGTCCTGGCTCACCGCCGACGGTGAGCCAGGACGCGCTGCGGTGATCCCGGCTGATCGTGCGCGGGGGCGCTCAGCCCTGCGCCGGCTCCAGCCGGATGGAGACGCTGTTGATGCAGTAGCGGTCGCCGGTCGGCGTCTGCGGGGCGTCGTCGAAGACGTGCCCGAGGTGGCTGTGGCAGCTGCCGCAGAGGACCTCGGTGCGGACCATCCCGTAGGCGCGGTCCTCGCGCAGCACCACGTTGTCGGCGGCCGACGGCTCGTAGAACGAGGGCCAGCCGCAGTGCGAGTCGAACTTGGTCTGCGAGCGGAACAGCTCGGCCCCGCAGGCGCGGCAGCTGTAGACACCCTCGGTCTTCGTGTCCACGTACTCGCCGGTCCACGGCCGCTCGGTGCCGGCCTGGCGGAGCACCGCGTACTCCTCCGGCGAGAGCTGCGCCCGCCACTCCGCGTCGCTCTTCGTGACCTTCGGCTGGGGGGTGGACGTCGTCATGCCTGCAGGAACGACCCGGGCGGCGGGCGGATTCCCCGTGCTCAGCGCCCCAGGCCGGCCTCGCGGGCCCGCACGATCGCCTGCGCCCGGTCGCCGACCTGGAGCTTGGCCAGCACGTTGGAGACGACGTTGCGCACGGTCTTCGGCGACAGGAACAGCGCGGCGGCGACCTGCGCGTTCGAGCGTCCCGCGGCCACCAGGTCGAGCACCTCGCGCTCGCGGGCCCTCAGCTGCGGGAAGGCCTCCTCCGGCCCGCGGGGCGCGGCGGCGAAGAAGTCGGTGATCCGCCGGGCCAGCGCCGCGCCGAACACCGCCCCGCCGGAGGCCACCGTGGAGATCGCCCGCAGCACCTCCTCCTGGTCGGCGCCCTTGAGCAGGTAGCCGCGGGCGCCGGCGCGGACCGCGGCGAACACCGTGCCGTCGTCCTCGCTCATCGTCAGCACCACGACGCCGACCGACGGCGCCTGGGTGGTGATCCGCCGGGTGGCCTCGATGCCGTCGAGCACCGGCATCTGCACGTCCATGACGACGACGTCGGGCAGGTGCTCGCGCACCACCTCCACCGCCGCGGCGCCGTCGGCCGCGGTCCCGACCACCTCCACGCCGGGCACCGACCCGAGCAGCAGGGCCAGCCCGTCGCGGTACACCGGGTGGTCGTCGGCGACGACCACCCGCAGCGGCTCCTCCGGCCCGGTCACCGCGACCTCCTCCCGTCCGCGGGCAGCACCGCCCGCACCTCCGTGCCGCCGTCCGCGGGGCAGCCCACCGTGCACGTGCCCCCGAGCTCGGCGGCGCGCTCCCGCAGCGCGACCAGCCCGACGCCGGCCGCGCGGTCGGGGGCGATCCCGGCGCCGTCGTCGGTGACCGTGACGACGAGGTCGCCGCCATCGCGCGCCAGGCTCACGGCGGCCCGCGACGCGGCGGCGTGCCGGGCGACGTTGGCCAGCGCCTCGGAGACGATCCGGTACGCGGCCACCTCGACGGCGGCGGGCAGCTCGGCCAGGTCGCCGGCGTCGACGGTCACGGCCACCTCCGCGGGCAGCAGCCGCTGCGCCTGCTGGCGGACGGCGCCGGCGAGGCCGAGGTCGTCGAGGGCCGGCGGGCGCAGGTCGTGCACCAGCCGCCGGACGTCGGCCAGCGCGGCGGCGACGTCGTCGCGCGCCTGGCGCAGCAGCCGGTCGGCCTCCTCCGGGCGGGAGGCGGCGAGGTTGCGGGCGGTGTCGATGCGGAGGACGACGGCGCCGAGCGAGGGGCCGAGGCCGTCGTGCAGGTCGCGGCGCAGCCGGCGGCGCTCCTCCTCGCGCGCGGCGACCAGCTGCTCGCGGCCGGCCTGCAGCTGCGCGGCCAGGGAGCTCGCGCGGGCGGCCGCGGCGGCCTGCCGGACGACGTCGGCGAGCAGGCGCTCGTCGCGGGTGACCAGGTGCGCCCGGACGCCGTCGCGGGGGAGCAGCAGCCGGCCGACCTCCTCGCCGCGGTAGGCGATCGGCAGCGACTGCACCGCGGCCGGGCGGCGGCCGTGGCCGGCGACGAGCCGGCCGCCGTCGGCGGAGTCCACCTCGACGCCGACCCACGGGACGCGGAACGCCTCGGCGATGCCGGCGGCGACCGCGAGGAGCTGCTCCTCGGCGCCGTCGGAGCGCTCGAGCCGCTCGGCCAGGCCCGCGACGACGCGGTAGGGGTCCTCTCGCTCGCCGAACACCCAGCGGCGTACCAGCCGCCACAGCGCCGCGCGCAGCGGGACGTAGACGGCCGCCACCACCAGCAGCGTCACGACGACGGCGTTGCGCTCGTCGAAGCGGCCGCCCAGCAGCGTGCCCGCCGCGGCGAGCACGGCCAGGTCGACGACGACGACGCCGGCGGCGAGCCCGCCGTAGACGAGCGTGCCGCCGAGCAGCCGGTCGATGTCGACCGCGCGGGGCCGCAGGATGCCCAGCGTGACCGCCAGCCCGGTGAGGCCCACGGCCAGGCTGAGGTCGAGGCCGAGGGTGGCCTGCGGGAAGAGCAGGGCGCCGAGCAGTACGAGCGCGTCGACGACGCCGGCCCACAGCAGCCAGCGCATGCGCCGCCGGTCCTCCCCGGTGGCCGCCCGCAGCCGCGCGACGACCACGGCCAGCGCGAGGAGGAGGCCCAGCCCGGTCGCCGGGAAGGCCAGCTCGAGCAGCGGCAGGGCGACGTCGCGGGGCAGCGGCAGGCTGGCCGGGTCGAGGTCGAGGCCGCGGTAGACCCCCGGCGTCGGGGTGCCGCCCCGCTCGGCGGCGATCGCGAACGGCGTCACCAGGAGGAGCACGGGCAGCGCCGCGGTGGCGGCCAGGGCGCCGACCGACACCGCGCGCCACGGGCCGCGGGGCAGCCGCCCGTCGGGGTAGAGCAGGAGCAGCAGCGGGAGCCCGAGCAGCAGCGCGGCGCCGAGGCGGCCGACGAACCACATCGCCGCCGAGGCGCCGGGCAGCGGCGGGTCGTCCTGCACCGCGTACGTCAGCCAGGACGAGGCAAGGCCGTCGAGCGCCCAGAACAGGCCGGTACCGGCGACCACCCAGGAGACGGCGTTGCGCGGCGCGCGGGACAGCAGCAGCGCGCCCGGGGCGGCGAGCAGCAGCCCCGGCAGCCCGATCTCCCAGCCGGGCCCCGCCCCGGCGGCCGCCCGGGCCGCGTCCGGGGTGAGCGCGTCGAGGACCGCGGTCGCGGCGACGGCGAGCAGCGTGGCGGCCGCACCGGACCAGGCGAGCGCGCGCAGGGGACGCCGGCGCCGCGGCGGCGGGCCCGCCGGCGCCGCCGTCGCCGGGACCTGCTCGCCGACCGTCACGCGCGGATCCTGCCCGAGCGGCCGTCCCGGACGACAGGGACACGGCGTCCCGGCCCGGCCGGGATCCCCGCGGGAGCGCCCGTGCGCCGGCGCCCTGGCCGCCCGGGACGCGGCCCCGGCACGGTCCCCGGCAGGCGGTGCCACGGGGTACCGCGCCACGCCCCGGAGGCCCCGATGTCGCTCAGCACCACCCCGTCGTCCGCCCGCACCGACGCCGCCCCCGGCGCCGTCCCCGGCTCAGCGCCCGGGACCGGTCCGCGGCACGCGCCCGACCCGTCCCGGCTCGTCCGGCTGGGCGGCCTGGCCACCACGGCCGGCGCGGTCGCCTGGGCGGCCGGGCTGCTCGCCACCGCCGACGTCGACCCGGCGACGGACGCCTACCCGCTCGCGTACAAGGCCGCGACGCTGCTGTTCCAGCTGGGCCTGGTCGCCCTGGTGGCCGTGCAGCTGCGCACCCGGGCGACGGGGACCGGCCGGCTGGCCCGCGGGTGCCTGCACGCCGAGCACGTGCTGCTCGGGCTGGCGATCGGGTCGTCGGTGCAGTGGCTGGTCGCGCCCGGGCTGACCGACGAGCCGTTCTTCGTCGCGCTGGACCTCTGCTGGCCGCTGTCGATGCTCGGCATGGCCGCGATCGGCGTCCGGATCGCGGTCGCCGGGCGGTGGCGGGGCGCCGCCCGCGTCTGGCCGGCGCTCGCCGAGACGTGGGCGCTGGTCATGTTCCCGGTCGCCGCGGTCGCGGGCGCGACGACGGAGTCGCTCGTCGGCGCCGGCCACCTGGTCCTCGGCTACGGGGTGCTGGGCCTGGTCCTCGCCACCCGGCCGGAGCTGACCCGCCGCTGAGCGGACCTGCCGCGGTCCGCCGCCCCGCCCCGCCGCCCCGTGACCCCGGGTGGCGGGGCGCCACCGCGTGCCCGGGGACACTGGACGGCGTGACCCCGCTCGACCCGTCCCTTCCCGACACCTGGTTCACCCGCGACCTGCCCGTGCTGCGGGCGATCGCCCGGCTGGTCGACGAGCCCAAGCACGGCGGCGCGCCGTACCTGCTCGGCTCCGTCGTCCCGGGCAGCGGGCTGCCGAAGGCCGACGTCGTTGCCGCGGCGAAGGCGCTGGCCGCCGCCGGCTACATCGAGCCGCTGACCAACCACGCCGGCGACATCGTCCGGATCACCGGGATCTCCGCCGAGGCGCGGCGGCTGGCGGGGCTGTGGCCGACCCCGCAGGGGGAGTGGGAGCGCCTGCTGGAGCAGGCGGACCTGCGCGCGGCCCACGCGCCGACCGACGTCGAGCGGGACCGCTGGCGGGCCTTCGCCGACGCGGCGCGGGCGGTGGGCCCGGACGCCGGGGCGCTGCTCATGCAGTCGCTCGTCGGCGGGTACGTGCCCCGGGCGCGGTAGCCACCCCCACGAACGACAGCGCCCCCGCCCGGCGAACCGGGCGGGGGCGCTGTGCTGATCAGGAGATCAGAGCGGGGTGACGTTCGCGGCCTGCGGGCCCTTCTGGCCCTGCTCGACGTCGAACGAGATCCGCTGGCCTTCGTCGAGCGAGCGGTACCCGCTGGTCTGGATGGCCGAGTAGTGGACGAACACGTCCGGTCCGCCACCGTCAGGGGTGGCGAAGCCGAACCCCTTCTCCGCGTTGAACCACTTGACAGTTCCTTCGGGCATTGCTCGCTCCTAGCTGCGATGGTGCATCGGGGTCCTGCCAGAGCGCAGGGCCTTCCCGACGTGTCGACCCTAGCCGCACAGACGCCTCCGTGGGGGTCCGGGGCGGAATCGGGTTCCTCCGGCGTGGCGGCGGTCACATCGCGCGGCCCCCTGGAGCCCGTTCTTGCGGCGATCGTGCGGTTCCGGTGAGCCCCCGCTGCGGCGGCGCGGTCAGGGTCTCGGGTGCCGGGGCGGAACCCGGCCCGACTCGAGGAGCCCCGTCGTGGAGACCACCCCGCTCGTGCTGGTCGAGCTGGCCGACCTCGATGTCGCCGACCTCGACGCGATGCTGGCCGCCGAGCTCGACGAGCCCGCCGCCGCGCTCCCCGGCCCGGGGGACGGCGACGAGCTGGCCGCGCTCCTGGCCGACGTCCTGCGCTCCACCGGCACCGCGGCCGCGCTCGCGCACCGCCTCGGCGCGCACGCCGCCCTGCTGGCCGACTGAGCCGGGGCGCCGGTCCCGGCCCCCGCGCCACGGGGGCGCGGGGTCCGGGACCGGTGCCTCAGTTCTCGCAGCCCACCCCGTCGCCGTCCCGGTCCAGGTGCCGGCCGTACCCGGGGTCGCCGATCCGGACGGGGGCGGCCCCGGCGGCACGGGCCGCGGAGCAGTTGTCGTAGTAGGTGGAGACGGGCGCCGGAGCCGGGGCGGGTGCGGGAGCCGGGGCGGGTGCGGGCGCAGGGGCCGGAGCCGGGGCGGGTGCGGGAGCCGGCGCGGGCGCCGGAGCGGGTGCCGGGCGCGGCGTCGTGGGGGCCGGGCGGGGAGTCGTCGGCGCCGCGGTCGTGGGTGCCGGCGTCGCCGGCGCCGCCGTCTGGCGCGCCGGCGCGACGACCCCGCCGGGCAGGGGCTCGCCCGGGCAGGTGGTCAGCACGGTGGCGATCGCGTTGCGCTCGGCCTGCGTCATCCAGAGCCCGTAGGTGACCTTCACCGCCACCTGGCGGGCCACGTAGGCGCAGCGGTAGCCGCGCGCCGGCGGGAGCCACGTGGCGGCGTCGCCGTCGCCCTTCTGCATGTTGAGCGGGCCGTCGACGGCGAGCAGGTTGAGCGGGTCGTTGGCGAACTGGGTGCGGCGGGCGGCGTCCCACTGCTGGGCGCCCTTCTGCCACGCGTCGGAGAGCGCGACGACGTGGTCGATCTGCACCGCCTCGCTGGTGCCCTGACCGCGCTGGAAGGCGATGGTGCGGCCGGAGTAGGGGTCGGCGAGGGTGCCGGTGAGCACGACGCAGTCGCGCGTCCCGGGCTTGAACGCCTCGCCGGTGAGGTCGCGGGCGAGCACGTCGTTGCGGGTGTCGCAGCCGTTGCGGTCGGTGTCCACCCAGCCGGCGCCGAAGAGGTCGCGGTCGTAGCCGGTGCGCGGTGCCCGGCCCTGCACCGGGACGGCCGCCAGCGCGGCGAGGGCGGTGGTCGGCGCCGCGGTGTCGACGGCGGCCTGGGTGGCCCCGTCGGTCAGCAGGCCGGTGGCCGTGTCGACCGGCGCGGCGACGGCCTCGCTGGTCTCCGCGACGCCCGCCGCGGCGTCGGCGGCAGCGTCGGCGGCCTCGGCGGCGGCGCTGGCCTCGGCCGGCGAGGGCGACGTCGGCGGGGCGGAGGTCGCGGGCGCTGCGGCGGTGGCCGCCGTCGGCGCGGCGGGCGGCATGGTGGCCCCGCCGACGCCCGTGGCGACGAGCCCGGCCGCGAGCACGGCGCCGCCCACCCGGCGCGAGGCGATGAACGCCCAGCGGGCCCGGCCGGCGACCACGGCGCCGAGCCCGACGAGCAGGAGCGCCAGGCCGGCCATGGCCAGGCCGCCCGGAAGGCCCGCGGTCGCGATCCCGCCCGCGACGACGAGCAGCACGGCCGCCGCGACGACGCCGAGGACGACCCGGCCGGTCCGGCTGCGCCCGGCGGGCGCCGGCGGCCACGGCGGGGGCACCGGGCCGGCCGTGGCCGCCGGCGGGAACGGGGCCGGGGTGGGGGTCCACGGTGCCGGCTGCGACGGTGCTGCCTGCCACGGTGCGGGCTGCCACGGTGCCGGCTGCCGCGGTGCCGGCTGCCACGGTGCCGGGCGAGCCTCGGCGGCGTGCCCGGAGAAGGCGACCAGGACGGCGAACGGGTCGGCCCCGGCGAAGGGGAACCGCACGTCGACGGCGGTGGGCACCGCACCGGGGACGCCGGCGGCGAAGCCCCGGTCGGCGGAGTCGTCGGAGGTCAGCCCGGCGTCGTCGACGACGAGGGTGGTGCGCCCGCCGGTGGGCGCGGTGGCGACGAGGCGCAGGGCGTCGCCGGGCCCGCCGGGCGCGGACACGTCGAAGCCGAGCGCGGCGGCCTTCGCGACCACCGACCGCACCGGGGACCCCGGCGAGCGTTCGCGGTGGCGCGCCAGGGCGGCGGCGACGGCAGGGTCGGACGGAAACGGCATGGTCGGCTCCCCCGTGAGCTCCGGTGCAGTGGCCGCCATCGTGCGGCAGGGGAACCGGTCCGTACAGGAACCGCTGTACCCGTGGGACGGGTGGGGGAGACGAGGTCCCTGCGGGCGTCAGCCGCCCGGCGGCGCGGGGGCGGAGGGGGCGGGCTCCTCGCTCGGCGTCGTGGCCGGCGGCTCGGGAGCCGGGGGCTCCGTGGATGGGGGCTCCGTGGCCGGGGGCTCCTCGCTGGGCGGCGGGTCCGTGACCGGCGGCGGGGGAGTCGTCGGCGGGGGCGGGGTCGTGGTCACCGGGGGCGGCGTGGTGGTCGGCGGCGGCGGGGTCGTGGTCGGCGGCGGGGGAGGGGTCGTGGTCACCGGCGGCGTGGTGGGCGGCGTCGTCCGGGGCGGGGTCGTCCGGGGCGGGGTCGTGGGAGGGGACGTCGGCGTCGACGGGGGGCGGCTGCCGGTCGGCGTCGTCGTCGTGGGCGGCGCGGTCGAGGAGCCGGGCTGCTGGGCGGCCGGCCCCGGCGCCGGGGAGCCCGGGCGCGGGGAGGAGGTGCCGGCGGTCGACCGGCCGGCGGTCTGCCCGGCGGTGCCGGGCGCCTGCGGCGCGGAGGACCGGGCCGGGGCCGCGCGCGAGCCGGTGACGCCGCCGTCGGACCCGGCGGGGTCGGTCCCGTCCCCGGCGACCGGCGCGGCCGCGCCGCCGTCCGCGGGGGGAGCGGCCGGTGCCTCGCCGGGGGCGTCGGCCGTTGCACCGTCGCCCGCGGGAGCCGGTGCGGGGTCGCCGGCGGCCTCCGGCGCTGCCGCGCCGGCCGGGCGGGGGACCGTCGCGCCCGCCGGGACGTCGCCGCCGCCGGCCAGGAGCAGGACGAGGACCACGCCGAGGGCCGCGAGGGCGGTGGCGCCCCAGAGGACGCCCTCCGTGCGTGCGTCGAGCTCGCGGGCCATGGGGCTCCTCTCCCGGGGTCAGGGCGCGCAAGGGATACCTGGCCGTCCCGCCGGGAGGGGGAGCGCGGACGCCGGAGCGGCTCAGGCGGCGCCGACACGCGGTCGGCGGCCACCGCCCGGCGGCTCGCCGTCGCGGAGCGTGCTCGCGCGTCGCTCGCGGACCAGGTCGACGAACAGCCGGTGCACCCGGTCGTCGCCGGTCAGCTCCGGGTGGAAGCTGGTGGCCAGCACGTCGCCCTGGCGCACGGCCACGGCGCGGCCGACCGCCGGCCCGTCCTCGACGCGGCCGAGCACCTCGACCCCCGGCCCGGCCGACTCCACCCACGGCGCGCGGATGAACACCGCCGTCACCGGCCCGCCCGGGACGCCGCCGACGGCGACCGGCGCCTCGAACGACTCGGCCTGCCGGCCGAACGCGTTGCGGCGGACGGTGACGTCGAGGACGCCCAGGGTCGGCTGGTCCGGCGGGGCGTCGAGCAGCCGCCGGGCCAGCAGCACCAGCCCGGCGCAGGTGCCGTAGACGGGCAGCCCCGAGCCGACGGCGTCGCGCAGCGGGCCGAACAGCCCCGTGCGCACCGCGAGCTTCGTCATCGTGGTCGACTCCCCGCCGGGCAGCACGAGCCCGTCGAGGCCGGCCAGTTCGGCCGGCCGGCGGACCGGCGTCGCGTCGGCGCCGAGCCCGCGCAGCACGGCGAGGTGCTCGCGGACGTCGCCCTGCAGCGCCAGGACGCCGATGCGCGGCGCGCTCACCAGCCCCGGCCGGCGAAGCGCTGCGACTCCGGCAGCGTGTGCACGTCGATCCCGACCATCGCCTCGCCCAGCCCGCGGGAGACCTTGGCGATGACGGCCGGGTCGTCGGAGAAGGTCGTCGCCTGCACGATCGCGGCGGCGCGCTGGGCGGGGTCGCCGGACCTGAAGATGCCGGAGCCGACGAACACGCCCTCGGCGCCCAGCTGCATCATCATCGCCGCGTCGGCGGGGGTGGCGATGCCGCCGGCGGTGAACAGGACGACCGGCAGCCTCCCGGCGCGCGCCACCTCGGCGACCAGGTCGTGCGGGGCGCGCAGCTCCTTGGCCGCGACGAACAGCTCGGTCTCGTCGAGCGTGGTCAGCCGCCGGATGCCGGCGCGCAGGGCGCGCATGTGCCGGGTGGCCTCGACGACGTTGCCGGTGCCGGCCTCGCCCTTGCTGCGGATCATCGCCGCGCCCTCGGCGATCCGGCGCAGCGCCTCGCCGAGGTCGGTGGCGCCGCAGACGAAGGGCACGGTGAACTCGTGCTTGGCGATGTGGTGGGCCTCGTCGGCCGGGGTGAGCACCTCGGACTCGTCGACGAAGTCGACGCCGAGGCTCTGCAGCACCTGCGCCTCGACGAAGTGCCCGATGCGGGCCTTGGCCATCACCGGGATGGAGACCGCGTCGATGATCCCCTGCACCATGTCGGGGTCGCTCATGCGCGCGACGCCGCCCTGGGCGCGGATGTCGGCGGGCACCCGCTCCAGCGCCATGACGGCGACGGCGCCCGCGTCCTCGGCGATGCGCGCCTGCTCGGGGGTGACGACGTCCATGATCACGCCGCCCCGCAACTGCTCGGCCAGACCGCGCTTGACGCGGTCGGTGCCGACGACGGAGGGGGTCTGCTCGCTCATGGCCGCCACGGTGCGCCATGCTTTGGTCCTGGCAGCAGTCCAAACCGGGCGGATGCGGGAGGACCAAGTGGCGTACACCGGCGACCTGCTCGTCCCGGTCGACCGGGCGGCCCCGACGCCGCTGAGCGTGCAGATCGCGGCGTCGGTGCGGGCGGCCGTCCTGGGCGGCGCGCTCGGCCCGGGGGACACGCTGCCGCCCACGCGCACCCTCGCCGCCGACCTCGGGGTCTCCCGCGGCGTGGTGGTCACCGCCTACGAGCAGCTGGTCGGCGAGGGCTTCGCCACCGGGCGGCGGGGTGGCGGGACGGTGGTCGCCGTCCGGCCGGACGTGACCGCGGCGCGCCCGGCGGCGGCCCCGCCGTCCCCGCCGTCCCCGGCCGCCGGGTCCGACGTCGTCGACCTCACGCCCGGGCGGCCCGCGACCCGGCTGCTCGACGACGTCGAGTGGCGCTCGGCCTGGCGCCGGGCCGTCGCCGACGACCTCCCGGCCGGTCCGCCCGACCCGCTCGGGCTCCCCGCGCTGCGGCAGGCGGTGGCCGTCTACCTGCGCCGCGTGCGCGGGGTGGAGGCCGGGGCGGACGACGTCCTCGTCACCGCCGGCGCCAGCGACGCCCTCGCCCTCGCCGCCACCGCCCTCGGGGCGCCGGGCCGCCCGCCGCGGGTCGTCGTCGAGGACCCCAGCTACCCGGCGGCGCGGCGGGTGCTGGCCACCGCGGGCGCCGTCGTCGTGCCCCTGCCCGTGGACGCCGACGGTCCCCGCGTCGCGGACCTGCGGGCGCTGTCCCCGGCGCCGGACGCGGTGCTGCTCACGCCGTCGCACCAGTACCCGCTGGGCGGCCGGATGCCGGTGCAGGAGCGCGTGGACCTGCTGCGCTGGGCGGCGGAGCAGGACGTCGTCGTGCTGGAGGACGACTACGACAGCGAGTTCCGGCACCGCCGCCGCCCGCTGCCGGCCATGGCCTCCCTGCCCTCGCCGGCCGACGTCGTGCTGGTCGGCAGCTGGTCGAAGACGCTGAGCCCGTGGCTGCGCTGTGGCTGGATGGTGCTGCGCGGCGCGTTCGGCGAGCGGCTGCGCGCCACCCGCACGCTGCTCGACTCGCCGGTCTCGGGCGTGCAGCAGGCCGCGCTGGCGCACTACCTGGCCGACGGCGGCCTCGCCCGGCACACCGCCCGCGCGCAGCGGCACTACAACCACCGACGGTCGATGGTGGCCGCCGCGCTGGGGGAGCGGCCCGACGTCGCGCTGGGCGCGCTCGACGGCGGGCTGCACGTCGTCGTCCACCTGCGCCCGGGCACCGACGCGGCCGCGCTCGTCCGTGCTGCCGCGGGCCGCGGGGTCGTCGTCGCCGACCTCGCCGACTACTCGGCGGGTCCGCCGGCGTCGCCCGGGCTGGTCCTCGGCTACGGCGCGCCGACCGACCTCGAGCTGCGCCGCGGGCTCGCCGTCCTGTCCGAGCTGCTCGACGGCGCCTGAGCGCTGCAGCTCAGGCGGGCCCGCGCGCCGCGCGCGGCGTCGCCGGCCGGCGTCAGCGGACCAGGTGCGGCAGGACCTGGCCGACCGCGGCCCGGAGCTCGCCGGCCGCCGAGGGCACGCCTGCCAGCTGGCGGAGGAGCGCCTGCTGGAAGAGGCCGTCGAAGACCGCGTACACGACCGGCGGGGCGACCTGCGGCGTCCGCCCGGAGAGCTCGGCGTAGCGGGTGACGATCCGCCCGATCATCCGCTCCAGCAGGAGGTCGATCTCGGCGACGTCGGCCCGGAACGCCGGCTCGAACATCGACTGGTTGCGCAGGTCGTACCAGAGGCGGTGCATCGGCGCCTCGTCGGTGAGGGTCTCGGTCAGCTTCCGCAGGAAGCCGGCCGCGAGCTCCTCGGCCGTCGTCGCCGTGGCCACGACCTCGTCGTACCGGGTCGCGCACCGCTCCTTGTACTCGCGCACGCAGTGCGTGATCAGGTCGGTCTTGTCCGCGAAGTAGTAGTGCAGGACGCCATGGGAGAAGTCCGAGTTCTGCGCGATGTCACGCAGGCCGGTCTGTGCATACCCGCGCTCGGCCAGCGTCTTCAGCGCCGCGGCGGCCAGCTCGCTGCGCCGGGCGGCGACCTTGTCCACCGGCCGGCGGCCCGGGCGGTGTGCTGCTGCCGTCACGCGTCCTCCTCCTCGTGTCCGCGGATGCTACGTGCCCGGAGTCCGTCTGGACAGTCGTCAAGAGAAGTCTTGACAGTCGTCAAGGAGCATCTCGAACATGACCGCCGTCACACCGGGCTTCGACGAGGAAGGACACCGGCATGTCGGTAGGCGCACTGGACGGACGCAGGGCACTGGTCACCGGGGGAGCACGAGGCCTGGGGCAGGCGATGGCGCAGGCGCTCAGCCGCGCGGGGGCCTCGGTCGTGATCGGGGACGTCCTCGACGACCTCGGCAGGGAGGCGGCCCAGCAGATCGCGGCGGAGGGCGGGAAGGCCGCGTCCACCCACCTCGACGTCACCGACGAGGCGAGCTGGGAGGCCGCGATCGCGGAGACCGTCGCCGAGCTGGGCGGTCTCGACGTCCTGGTCAACAACGCCGGCATCGAGGTCACCGAGCTGGTGGTCGACCTCGACCCGGCCAACCTGCGTCGCATGTTCGACGTCAACGTCGTCGGCACCGCCCTCGGCATGAAGCACGGCCTGCGGGCGATGCGACCGGGCGGGGCGGCCGGGAGCGGCGGCTCGATCGTCAACATCGCCAGCGTCGCGGCGACCATCGCCTTCCCGGGCATCGCGGGTTACTCGGCGAGCAAGTCGGCGATCGACCGGATGACCCGGATCGCCGCGGCCGAGGCCGGCAAGCTCGGCTACGGCGTGCGCGTCAACTGCATCTACCCCGGCCTGGTCCCGACGGAGATGGGCATGAAACTCGCCGTCGACTGCGCCGAGCTGGGCCTGTTCCCCAGCGTCGAGGAGGCGGTCGGTGCCGTCGTGGCGCTCACGCCGTCCGGGCGGCTCGGTGAGCCGGCCGACATGGCCGACGCCGTGGTCTTCCTCGCCTCCGACGCCTCCCGCTTCGTCAACGGCACCGGCCTCGCCGTCGACGGCGGCATGGGCTCCTGAGCAGAGAGAAGGGGAACCGACCATGAGCACCAAGCCCGTCGTCGTCTACGGCGCCTCCGGCTACACCGGCCGGCTGATCTGCGAGTACCTGCGCGAGCTGAACGTCCCGTTCGTCGCCGCGGGGCGGAACAAGGACCTGCTGCAGGAGGTGGTCGGCAGGATCCCGGGGATCGAGACCGCCGAGTACGACATCGTCGAGGTGGAGCACACCGTCGAGGCGCTGACGGAGCTGTTCGACGGCGCGCGCGTCGTCTGCAACACCGTCGGACCCTTCATCAAGCTGGGGTTCGAGGTGGCCGAGGCGTGCCTGGCCACCGGTGCGCACTACCTGGACACCACGGGCGAGCAGGACTGGGTCATGGCGGTCCGGGAGCGGTTCGCGGCGGACTTCCAGGAGAAGGGGCTGCTGCTGGCCCCGGGCATCGCGCAGATGTACACCACCGGCGAGATCGCCGCGCAGATCGCGCTGGAGACCCCGGGCCTGGACACCCTCGACGTCCTGGTGCTCTGGAAGGGGTTCCCGACCAACGCCTCCACCGAGACGATCTTCACCATCCTCAAGGCCGACTGGTTCCACCTGGCCGAGAACCAGTACGTGAAGCTCGACCCGCTGTCGAGGTGGGACGTCGTGGTGCCCGGCCAGCACGAGCTCGGCCTGACCGTGCCGTGGGGCGGCACCAGCCACCCCGTGTGGTTCAAGGACGACCCGCGGGTCGCCAACGTCAAGGTCCAGGGCGGCGTGATGAACCGGCCGGTCATGGAGGCCGTCGTCGCCACCACCGCGGCGGTGGAGAGCGACATCAAGACCCTGCCGCGCGACCAGTGGGACGACGCGCTCGCCGAGGTCGCCAAGGCCTGGTCGACGGGGATGCCGCCCCGGGAGAACCCGCGGCTGAACACCTCCGTCGACTCCGTGCACGCCTCCGGCCCGCTCGGGCGCAAGCACGTGGTCATCCACGGCAACAGCAACTACAAGCAGACCGGGCTCCTGCAGGCCTGGGCGGCCATGTCACTGCTCCAGCAGCCGCCGCTGCGGGCCGGTTTCGCCTCCGGCTGCCAGGCGTTCGGTCACCGGCAGCTGCTGGGCGTGCTGCGCCAGTTCGGCCTGGTCCTCGACCCGGTGGTGACCGAGCACCGATGAGCCTGACCGCCTTCCTCGACAAGGGCGCCGACCTGGGTGCCGGCGCTCCGTGCCTGACCGTCGACGGCCGGTCGACGTCCTACGGCGAGGTGCAGGCGTTCAGCCGGCGGGTGGCCCGGGCGCTGGTGCGCTCGGGCACCCGCCCCGGCGATCCGGTCGCCGTCCTGTCGGCCAACGACCCGACGGCGTTCGCGTGCGTCTTCGGCATCGCCCGCGCCGGCGCGGTGTGGTGCCCGGTCAACCCGCGCAACGAGGCCGAGGAGAACCGCGAGCTGCTCGACCTGTTCGGGTGCTCGGTGCTGCTCTACCAGGCAGCCTTCGCGCCGCTGGTCGCCAAGGTCCGCGACGCGCTGCCCGCGCTGACCACCCTGGTCTGCCTCGACGGGGACGGGGACGGTGACCCGTCCCTGGACGCCTGGCTCGACGCCGGAGGCGACGTCGACCTGCCCGACGAGGGGCTGTCGCCGCCCGACGACGTCGTCCTGCTCGTCGGCACCGGCGGGACGACGGGGCGGCCGAAGGGCGTGCGGCTGACCGGCCGCAACCTGGAGGCGATGGCGGCGCTGACCCTGATGAGCTACCCGTTCGACGGACGGCCGCGGTACCTCGCGCTGGCCCCGCTCACCCACGCCGCCGGGGTGCTCTGCTTCCCGGTGATGGCACTGGGCGGCGAGGTCGTCGTGATGCCGCGGCCCGACCTCGGCGAGTTCCTGGCGCTCGTCGAGCGGCACCGGGTCACCCACGCCTTCCTGCCGCCCACGCTCGTCTACATGCTGCTCGAGCGCCCCGAGCTCGACGCGACGGACCTCTCGTCGCTGCAGTGCCTCTGGTACGGCGCCGCACCGATCTCGGCGGACCGGCTCGAGCAGGCGCTGACGCGCATCGGGCCGGTGATGGGCCAGCTCTTCGGCCAGTCCGAGGCGCCGATGATGGTCTCGACCATGGCCCCCGCCGACCACTTCCGGCCCGACGGCAGCATCGCCCGCGAGCGGCTGCACTCGGCCGGCCGGCCGACGCCGCTCACCCGGGTCGCAATCATGGACGACGAGGGCCGGCTGCTGCCGCCGGGGGAGCGGGGCGAGGTCGTGGTCCGCGGGCCGCTCGTGATGGACGGCTACCACCGCGACCCGGCCGCCACGGCGGAGGCCGCCCGGTTCGGCTGGCACCACACCGGCGACATCGGCTACCTCGACGACGACGGCTGGCTGTACCTGGTGGACCGGGCCAAGGACATGATCATCAGCGGCGGGTTCAACGTGTACTCGGCCGAGGTGGAGCGGGTCCTGATGACGCACCCCGGAGTCCAGGACTGCGCCGTCCTGGGGCTCCCGGACGAGAAGTGGGGGGAGCGGGTGGTCGCCGTCGTGCAGGCCCGGCCCGGTGTCGCCCTCGACCCCGGCGACCTGCGCGCGTTCGCCAGGGACCGCATCGGCCCGGTCAAGGCGCCCAAGCAGGTGGAGGTGTGGCCGGACCTGCCGCGCTCGAAGATCGGGAAGGTCCTCAAGCCGGACGTCCGGGCCCGCCTGCTCGCCTGAGCCCACCGGCGGGGCTCACCGCACCGAGGCGGTGCGGAGCCCCTCACGGGCGGGGGGCGTCGCGGGCGGGCGCGGTCGGCGGTCGGCCGCCCAGCAGGCCGTGGCGACGACGGCGAGCCCGGTCACCACCCACCAGGGGTGGGCGATGGCGGCGTCCTCCGCGCCGGCCAGCGGGTCGGTCAGCACGCCGAGGCGGTCCAGGGCCCACCCGGTGGCGGCGGCCAGCGCCATGCCGGCGCCGGCCAGGCGCAGTGCCGGGTAGGACCGGGTCCGTGACACCACGTACAGGGACGGGAAGACCAGCGCCACGGTGAGCAGCTGGGCCAGCTCCACGCCGACGTTGAAGGCCAGCAGCGACGGCACCGACGCGGTGCCGTCCAGGCCGAGGTCGGTGAGGATGCCGGCGAAGGCCAGGCCGTGCACCAGGCCGAAGCCGCCGGCGATGAGCACCTCGCCGCGGCGGGCCAGCGGGCGCACCGCGTGCACCGCCGCCACGCCCACGGAGACGGCGATCAGCACCTCGACCGGGGCACCGGGCACGGCCACCCAGCCCAGCGCCGACGCGATCAGCGTCAGCGAGTGCCCGACGGTGAACGCGGTGACCACGGCCAGCACTCGGCGCAGCGTGGAGGTGAGGCCCTCGCGGCGCTGCCACCGGCCGGCGACGGCGACCAGCGGCGCCACCAGCAGCAGGGTGAGCAGGAACAGCAGGTGGTCGGCGCCCTCGAGGACGTGGTGCAGGCCGTACCCGACCATGTCGGCCAGGCCGGTGGAGACGGTGCTCCCGGCCGCCTCGCCGATCTGCAGGCTGTCGTCGGTGGCGGTGAGCACGCCGGCGGTGGAGATGTCACCGGCCGCGTCGGTGAGCACGACGACGGCCTCGTGCGCGGGGTCGGCCTCGATGACGCCGTCGTAGGCGAGGGTGAACGACGACGGGTCCGCGTCGCCGGGGTCGAGGACGACCTCGACGCTCACGGAGTCGATGCTCTCCACCGACTCCCGGGTGACGGCGGTGTAGGTCTCGGTCCAGGCGGTGCCGTCGGCGCCGGTGACGTGCAGGTGCGCGTCGACGTAGGCGATCACGGCGTCGGCGTCGACCTCGGTGGCCGCCGTCCCGTCGGTCCCCATCGCCTCCTCGAGCGTCGAGAGGGCAACGGTCACCGTGGTGTCCACCGCGTCCTCACCCACCCGCACCGACAGCGTGCTGCTGTCGAGGCTGTGCGCGCTCGCGACCGCGGGCGGGAGCAGGACGAGGCCGCCGGTCAGCGCGCCGGTGAGGGCGGCGCCGACGGCCAGCGTGCGACCGCGGTGGCGGCCGGGGGAGGACGACATGGGGCCCGACGGTGCCGGTGCTCCCTGGGAGTTCCCCGGACGCCGGCTGGGGGAGCGGTGACCGAGCGCAGTCGCCCGGTGTCACAGCGTCTTCCCAGCGGACGTCCAGGGTGAACGGAGGGCTGCTGCTGAGAGTGGTGCCCGACCGACTCCTGCCGAACCGAGAGAAGCCTCCCGTGAAGCTCCGCAAGACCCTCGCCGCCGTCCTCCTCGCCGCCGTCGTCCCGGTCGCCGCCGCGTGCGGCACCACCGCCGAGGCCGCGTCGGCGACCAGCAGCACGAGCACCTCGGCGTCCGCCGACAGCAGCACCACCGACAGCAGCACCGACAGCAGCACCGAGACGTCCACCGACACCGGCGGGCCCGGCGGCGGCATGGGGCAGGGCGGTGGCCCCGGTGGCATCGACGTCTCCTCCGTCACCACCGAGGACCAGCTCGTCGAGCTGATCCAGGAGGCCTACGGCGAGGCCGGCCTCGGCCTGCACCGCGGCCACCAGCCCGTCGAGGACGTCCTCGACGAGGTGCTGACCATCAGCCACGACGAGCTGCACGTGCGCATGGACGCCGGGCAGAACCTGGCCGCCGTCGCCGAGGACCTCGGCATCGACCCGCAGACGCTCGTCGACGCGCTGGTCGCGAAGTACAGCCCCGCCATCGACACCCTGCTCGCCGACGGCACCATCAACCAGGACGAGGCCGACCAGTACCTGGCCGCGCTGGAGGACGCCTTCTCCTTCCGCGTCACCTGGGACGGGGAGGAGGCCACGCCCACCTTCTCCGGCCTGGACGTCTGACCCGGCCGCGCGTCACGAGCCCGCGGCGACGCGAGCGGGCCCGCGGTTCCGGACCTGCGGGCTCGCCCGGCGTCGGCGCGCCCCCGGTCCCGGTCGCGCCGGGGGTTCAGCCCGCCGGTGCCGGCCCGGGCGCCCCGCCCCCTGGCAGCGCCGTCATCGCGGCCTCGGCGATCGCCAGGAGGTCCTCGGTGGTGCCCCCGTCCCGGGCGCAGCCGGACATGCCGCGCATGACCGCCACGAGGAAGGTGGCGAGCCGGTCGGTCGGCGTGCCCGCCGGGAGGTCGCCGTCCCGCACCCCCTGGTCGAGCCGGCGTCGCAGCCGCTCGTGCACGTCCGCCCGCTGCGCGGCGAGGCGGGGCTCGGTCAGCATCAGGCAGCCCGGCGGCGTCGACGCGGCGGTGTGCGCCCGCGCGGTGTCCTCCAGCATCCGGGCGACGGCCTCGCGCGCCGTCGGGAGGGCGGTCGCGCGGTCGACCCCTTCGCACGTGCGACGGAAGTACTCGGCCGAGGCCTCCGCGAACAGGGTCTCCTTGTCGCCGAAGGCGGCGTAGAGGCTGGGCGGGGTCACCCCCATGGCCCCGGTCAGCATCGCGATCGAGGTGCCCTCGAAGCCCGAGCGCCAGAACTGCTCGACGGCGGCCGCCAGCGCCGTGTCGCGATCGAAGCTCCGCGGTCTCCCGGCCACCCTCCGATCATAACGTAGCGATCGCTATGGAAGCTGCTACGCTCGTCGCAATCCATAGTGATCGCTACAGAAAGAGGACGTCATGAGGCTGCAGGGTGCGGTCGTGCTGGTCACCGGGGCCAACCGGGGTATCGGGGCGGAGTTCGTCGCCCGGCTCCGGGAGCGCGGGGCGGCGAAGGTCTACGCCGCCGCCCGCGACGTGCGCACCGTGCAGGCGGCGGACGGGGTCCAGCCGATCGAGCTCGACGTCACCGACCCGCGCCAGGTCGAGGACGCCGCCCGCGCGGCCGGCGACGTGCAGGTCCTCGTCAACAACGCGGGCATCTCCACGGGCACGGCGCTGGTCACCGGCGACGAGGCGGCCATCCGGCGGGAGATGGACACCAACTTCTACGGCCCGCTGCTCACGACCCGCGCGTTCGCCCCGGCCCTCCGGGCGAACGGGGGCGGGGCCGTTCTCAACGTCGTCTCGGCGCTGTCCTGGTTCACCGCCCCGGGCTCCGGCGCCTACGCCGCCTCGAAGGCCGCGGCCTGGATGCTGACCGACAGCACCCGGCTCGAGCTCGCCGCCCAGGGCACGCACGTCGTGGGCGTGCACATGGGGCTGGTCGACACCGACATGGCCCGGGGCCTGCAGGCGCCGAAGATCGCGCCGTCGGTCCTGGTCGGTGCCGCCCTCGACGCCGTCGAGTCGGGCGCGCAGGAGGTGCTGGCCGACGACTGGGCGCGTTTCGTCAAGGCCGGGCTCGCGCTGGACCCGGAGCAGCGGTACGACCGGCTGTTCTCCGCCCTCGGGGCGCGCTGAGGAGCCGGCTCAGTCGGCGGCGGGCTCGGGCTTCCGGGCGCGGCTGGGCTGCACCCGCATCGGCTCGCCCGGCATCTTCGGGTAGTCGGGGGGATAGGGCATGTCGCCGAGCCCGAGGTCGGCGGCCTGCCGCTCGGCCAGCTCGAGCAGCGGCTCGATGCCGAACGCGTGCCCGGCCAGGCCCGCGTGCTTGTCACCGACCGCGCGGAACCGCTCCGGCATGGTCAGCACCGTGAAGTCGGTGGGGTGCACGTCGGGCAGCTCGTCCCAGTCCAGCGGCGCGGACACCGGCGCGTGCGGCTTGGGCCGGATCGAGTAGGCGCTGGCGATCGTGCGGTCCCGGGCCATCTGGTTGTAGTCGATGAAGATCTTCTCGCCGCGCTCCTCCTTCCACCACGACATCGTCACGCGCTCGGGCAGGCGGCGCTCCAGCTCGCGGCCGAACGCGATCACCGCCCGGCGCACGTCGGTGAACGTCCACCGCGGCTGGATCGGCACGTAGATGTGCACGCCCCGCCCGCCGGAGGTCTTCGGCCAGCCCTCCATGCCGAACTCGGCCAGCAGCTCGCGCACGTGCGGGGCGACCCGGACGGCGTCGGAGAAGTCGGTGCCCGGCTGCGGGTCGAGGTCGATGCGGATCTGGTTCGGCGACTCGACGTCGGTCTTGTCCACCGGCCAGGGGTGGAAGGTCAGCGTGCCGAGGTTGGCGCACCACGCGACGACGGCGACCGAGTCGGGCGCGATCTCGTCGGCGGTGCGCCCGCTCGGGAACGTGATGTGCGCCGTCGGCACCCACTCGGGCGCGTTCTTGGGCACCCGCTTCTGGTAGAAGGCGTCGCCGGTGTTGTCCATCCGGGTGGACAGCCGGGCGCCCTCGAACACCCCGCCGGGCCAGCGCTCGAGCGTCGTCGGACGGTCCCGCAGGGCGAACAGGATCCCCTCGCCGACGGCGACGAAGTACTCGACGACGTCGATCTTGCGGATCCCGTGCTCGGCGAAGTACGGCTTCTCCGGGCTGGAGA
Source organism: Geodermatophilus sp. FMUSA9-8 (assembly GCF_037034165.1). Classification (NCBI taxonomy): domain Bacteria; kingdom Bacillati; phylum Actinomycetota; class Actinomycetes; order Geodermatophilales; family Geodermatophilaceae; genus Geodermatophilus; species Geodermatophilus sp. FMUSA9-8. The sequence continues at coordinate 147,107 of NZ_JBAGKE010000012.1, forward strand.
CGCGCACCTCGTGCCCGTCGACGGTCAGGACGACGGCGTCCTTGCTGCTGGCCACCCGTCAGCTCCCCGGGTCGGGACGGGTCAGGCCGGGCACGTGAGCCCGTCCTGCGGCACCGTCAGGTCGATGAGGTAGGCGTTGACGGCGGCGCTGATGCAGTCGGTCTTCGGGTAGGCCGTGTGGCCCTGCCCCTGCCAGACCAGCAGCGACCCCGCGGTGAGGTCCTCGGCCATGTCCTCGGCGCCGGGCAGCGGGGTCACCGGGTCGCCGGTGTTGCCCACGACCAGGATCGGCGCGCTGCCCTCCGCGTCCCGCTCCGGCAGCGGGGTGCGCGGGGCCTCCCACGTCGAGCAGGTGTAGAGGCCGGCGGCGGAGCCCGCGCCGAACAGCGGGTAGCGGGCCGACCAGTCCTGCGCGAGCTGCAGCACCTCCTCCTCCGAGAACGTCTCGTCCTCGGGGGTGTCGGCGCAGTTGATGGCCAGGTTCGCGTCGGTGAGGTTCGTGTACGACCCGTCCTCGAGCCGGCCGGTGTAGGAGTCGGCCAGGGAGAACACGCCCGCGGCGTCGCCGTTGCGGGCGGCGGCCAGCGACTGCGACAGCTGCGGCCACGACGCGGTGTCGTAGAGCGCCGCCAGCACCGCCGTCATGATCACGCCGGGCGTCGCCGTCCGGGTCTCGCCGGGCCGGGCGCTCGGGATCGGCGCGCCCGCGGCCTGGGCGAGCAGCTCGTCGAGGAAGCGCCGCGGTTCACCGCCGAGCGGGCAGCCCGACACCAGGCCGGTGCAGTTGCCGGCGAACGCGTCGAAGCTCGCCTCGAGCCCGGCCGCCTGCGACTCGGCCTTCTCCTGCGGGTCGGCGTCGGGGTCGACGACGGCGTCGAGCACCAGCGCGCGGACGTTCTGCGGGAACAGCTCGGCGTAGGTGGAGCCGAGCGTGGTGCCGTAGGAGTAGCCGAGGTAGCTCAGCTGCTCGTCACCGAGCGCCTCGCGCAGCAGGTCCATGTCGCGGGCGGTGTCGACGGTGTTGAAGGTGCCCAGCGCGTCGCCGTACTCGTCGGCGCAGGCGTCGGCGGCCTCGTCGGCCAGGGCGAGCACCTCGTCGAGCTGCGCCTGCGTCGTCGGCCGCGGCTCGGCGGCGGTCGACCGGTCCTTGAGCTCGGCGGGGATGCACTCGACGGCCGTGGACAGGCCCACGCCGCGCGGGTCGAAGCCGACCAGGTCGAAGCGGCGCAGCACGTCCTCGGGCATCGACAGCGCGAGCCCGATCGCCGCGTCGGCGCCGGAGCCGCCGGGCCCGCCGGGGTTGACCAGCAGCGAGCCGATCCGGTCGGTCTGCCCGGCGAGCTTCGCGCGCACGAGGAACAGCGGCAGCGTGGCGCCGTCGGGCTCGTCGTGGTCGATGGGCACCTCGGTGCGGCCGCACTCGAAGGCCAGGTCGCGCTCGCTGCCCGGCGTGCCGGCGACGAGGTCGGTGATCTCGGCGTCGCAGTCCTGCCAGGTGATCGGCGCGGCCTCCGGCTCGGCCGGCGTGGACGAGGCCGCCGACGACGACGCGTCGCTCCCGCCGGAGGACTCGGAGAAGGAGGTGCACCCGGTGACCGCCAGGAGCAGTCCGGTCGTGGCGGCGAGCATGCCGCGGCGCAGACGCATGACCTCCACCGTAGGTCGGGACGGGCGGGTGCCGGTCATCCGGTGAAGACCTCGGCGAGGTCGTAGCGGACGGGCACGTCGAGCTGGTCGTAGGTGCAGCTCTCCGGCGTCCGGTCCGGCCGCCAGCGCAGGAACTGCCCGGTGTGCCGCAGCCGCCGGCCCTCCAGCTGGTCGTACTTGACCTCCACGACCAGCTCCGGCCGCAGCGGCACCCAGGACAGGTCCTTCTTCGCGTTCCAGCGGCTCTGGGCGCCGGGCATCCGGTGCTCGCCGTTCTCCTGCAGCTCGGCGTTGGCCCAGTCCTGCCACGGGTGCCCGTCGAGCGCGTCGGCGCGGTAGGGCGCCAGTTCCTCGACCAGCTCCGCCCGCCGGGCCATGGGGAAGGACGCCGCGACGCCGATGTGCTGCAGGCCGCCGTCGTCGTAGAGGCCGAGCAGCAGCGACCCGACGATCGGCCCGCTCTTGTGCCAGCGGAAGCCCGCGACCACGCAGTCGGCGGTGCGCACGTGCTTGACCTTGGTCATCAGCCGCTGGTCGGGCCCGTAGGGCAGGTCGGGGGCCTTGGCGACGACGCCGTCGAGGCCCGCGCCCTCGAACTCCTCGAACCAGCGCTGCGCGGTGGCCGCGTCCTGCGTGAGCGCCGTCAGGTGCACCCGGTCGGTGCCGGTGACCACCTGCTCCAGCCGTGCCCGCCGCTGCGCGAACGGCACCTCGAGCAGCGACTCGTCGCCGACCGCCAGCAGGTCGAAGGCGACCAGGTGGGCCGGCGTCTGCTCGGCCAGCAGGTCGACCCGCGACTTCGCCGGGTGGATGCGCTGCAGCAGCGACTCGAAGTGCAGCCGGTCGCCCTGCGGGACGACGATCTCGCCGTCGACGACGCAGCGCTCCGGCAGCGCCTCCTTCACCGCGGCCACGACCTCGGGGAAGTAGCGGGTCAGCGGGCGCTCGTTGCGGCTGCCCAGCTCGACCTCGTCGCCGTCGCGGAAGACGATGCAGCGGAACCCGTCCCACTTCGGCTCGTAGTACAGGCCGTCGGCGGTGGGCAGCTTCGTGGCCGCCTTCGCCAGCATCGGCTTCACCGGCGGCAGCACGGGCAGGTCCATGCAGGTCAGTCAACCAGCGGGGCCCGACACGGCACAGGACGACGTCGACCGGACGGGTGGTCCCTCCGGGCGTGCGGGATCCTCGGGGGATGCAGCAGGGGACAGACGCCGCGCCGGGCGGCCGGGTGCTCGGCGGCCGGTACACGCTCCTGTCCCTGCTGGCGACCGGCGGCATGGGGCAGGTGTGGCGCGGGCGCGACGAGCTGCTGCGGCGCGACGTCGCGGTCAAGGTGCTCCGCGGCGAGTTCAACGGCGACCCGACCTTCCGCGCCCGGTTCCGCGCCGAGGCGCAGCACGCCGCCGGCCTGGTGCACCCGCACATCGCCACGCTGTTCGACTACGGCGAGGGGGCCGACGGCGCCGACGGCGAGCCGGTCGCCTGGTTGGTCATGGAGCTGGTGCAGGGCGAGTCGCTGGCCGGCGTGCTGACCCGCGGCCCGCTCGACCCGGCGGAGGCGGCGCGGCTGCTCCGCGACGCGGCCGCGGGCCTCGGCGCGGCGCACGCGGCCGGCGTCGTGCACCGCGACGTCAAGCCCGGCAACGTCCTGGTCGCCGCCGACGGCACCGTGAAGATCACCGACTTCGGCATCGCCCGGTCGGCGGCCAGCGCCGCGCTCACCGGCACCGGGCAGGTCATCGGCACCGCGCAGTACATGGCGCCGGAGCTCGTGTCGGGCCTGCCCGCGTCCCCGGCCAGCGACGTCTACTCCCTCGGCCTCGTCGGCTACCAGTGCCTCACCGGGCGGCTGCCCTTCGACGGCGAGACGCCCATGCAGGTGGCGCTCATGCAGGTGCACGCCCAGCCCGCGCCCCTGCCGGAGACGGTCCCGGCGGGCCTGCGGGCGGTGGTCGAGCGGGCGCTGGACAAGGACCCGGCCCGTCGCTTCCCCGACGGCGGCGCCCTGCGTGCGGCGCTCGACGCGGGCCTTGGGCCCGCCGCCGGCGCGGCCGCCCTCGCGCGCGCCGACACCGCGGTCCTGGGCGGCGCGGTCCTCGGCGGCGCGGCCCTGGGCGGCGCGGTCCTGGGCGGCGCGGTCCCGCCGCCGGCCACCCGGGTGCTGACGCCGCCCGCCCCGTCGACGCCTGCACCGGAGGCGGGATCGGCTCCCCGGCGCCGCCGGGGCCTGGTGCTCGCGCTCGGGGCGCTGCTCGCGGCGCTGGCCGTCGTCGGCGTGGTGCTCGCGAACGCCGGCGACGGCGGGGACGCGACCCCGGCGACCCCGACGACCACGTCGTCGGCACCCGCACCGGCCCCGGACCCGACGGTCGCGGTGACCGCCGCCGACCACGTCGGCCGCCCCGTGGGCGAGGTGCAGCAGGAGCTCACCGCCCGCGGCCTCCAGGTGACGCTGCGCCCGGTCACCACCGCCGACGTCCCCGACGGCCAGGTGATCACCCTCGACCCCGTCGGCGCGCTGGCGCCCGGCACGGTCGTCACCGTCACGCACGCCGTCGCCCCGCCGCCGACCTCCGCCGCGCCGACCACCGCGCCGGCACCGGAGGCGCCCTCCCCGGCGCCCGCCGAGGAGGAGGACGAGGACGAGGGCAACGGGAACGGCAACGGCCGCGGGAACGGCAACGGGAACGGCAACGGGCGGGGCGGCCGCGGCGACGACTGACCGGGACGGCGCCCGCGGGGGCTAGCGTCCGGGCGTGCGCCTGCTCGAGCGCGGGGAGCAGTCGGCCGCCCTCGCCGCGGCCGCGCGGTCGGCGGCGGCCGGCCGCGGGGGCGTCGTGCTCGTCACCGGGGAGGCGGGCATCGGCAAGACGGCGCTGGTGACCGGGCCGGCCGCCCGGGTCCCCGGAGTCCGCGTGCTCACCGGCCGCTGCGACGACCTGGCCACGCCGCGCCCGCTCGGGCCCCTGCGCGACGTCGCCCGCGAGGTCGGTGGCCCGCTGGCGGTGGCGCTGGCCGGTCGCGGCGACGTCGCGGACGCGCTGCTCGCGGAGCTGTCGCGGCCGACCGTGCTGGTGCTCGAGGACGTGCACTGGGCCGACGACGCGACCCTCGACCTCGTGCGGACGGTCGGCCGGCGGGTGACCGGGCTGCCCGCCGTCCTGGTGCTCACCTACCGCGACGCCGAGCCCGACGGCGGGGCGCCGCTGCGGTCGGCGCTCGCCACCCTGCCGCCGGCGGCGGTCACCCGGTTGCCGCTGGCGCCGCTGTCGGAGGCGGCGGTCGCCGAGCTCGTCGGCGAGCAGGTCGGCGACGGCGCGGCGCGGGTGCACGCCCTCACCGGCGGCAACCCCTTCTACGTCACCGAGCTGGCCGCCGCGGGCACGACGGCGCCGCCGCCGTCGGTGCGCGACGCCGTCACCGGCCGCGTCGCCGCCCTCTCCCCGGCAGCCCGGGCGCTGGTCGAGCTCGTGTCGGTCGTCCCCGCCCGCGCGGGCACCGGCGTCCTCGACGCGGTCCTCCCCGGGTGGCCGGTGGCCGCCGCCGAGCCGGAGCGGGCCGCCCTGCTGACCGTCGGCCCGGACGCGGTCGCCTTCCGCCACGAGCTCGCCCGCACCGCCGTCGCCGAGACGCTCGCCGCCGCCGACCGGCGCCGTCTGTCGGCGGCCGTCCTCGCCGCGCTGCAGCGGCTGGGCGCCGACCCAGCCGACCTCGTGCACCACGCGGAGGCCGCCGGCGACGTCGCCGCCCTGGCCGCGGCCGCGCTGCCCGCCGCCCGGGCCGCCGCGGCGGCGGGCGCCACCCGCGAGGCGTCCGCGCACTACCGCCGGGCGGTGCCGCTGGCCGGGGCGCTGCCCGACGCGGAGCGGGCGGCGTTGTTCGAGGAGCTGGCGGGTGCGGCCTACCTGGCCGGGCAGGTGCCCGACGCGCTGGCGGCCGTCGACGCGGCCGCGGGCGCTCACCGCGCCACCGACGACCGGCGGGGGCTGGGCCGGTGCGCGCAGGTCCGGTCGCGGCTGCACTGGTACGCCGGGGACGGCGCGGCCGCGCGCCGGGAGGCCGCGGCGGCGGTCGCGCTGCTCGAGCCGCTCGGCGACTCCGCCGACCTGGCGCGCGCCCGGGCCGCGGTCGCGCAGCTGGCCATGCTGGGCGACCGCGCGGAGGAGGCGCTCGCGGAGGGCCGGCGGGCGGCCGCGCTGGCCGACCGGCTCGGCGACGCCGCCACCGCCGCGCACGCGCGGGTGACCACCGGGACCGTCGAGGCGCAGGCCGACCCCACCGCCACGGCCACCCTGGAGGACGCGCACCGGGCGGCAGCGACGGCCGGTGACCACCACGAGGCGGTGCGCGCGCTGGTCAACCTGGCCTGGACGCAGCTGCTGTGGCTGCGGCCGGACGCCGCCCGAGCGGCCGCCGACCGGGCGGCCGCGCACGCCGCGGCGCACGAGGTCGACGCGCTCGGCGGCTACGCCCGGCTCACGACGGCGTGGCTGCGGCTGCGCGCCGGCGATCCGGTGGACGTCGAGACCGCCGCCCGCGCGGAGGCCGGCCGCGACGGCTCGGTGAGCGACCTCCTGGCCCGCACGCTGCTGGCCGAGCGGGCCGTGCGGCGCGGCGACCCCGACGCGGACGAGCGGCTGGCCGACGTCGCGGCCCGGGCCGACCGCACCGGCGAGCTGCAGCGCCTCGTGCCCGTGCTCGAGCTGGCGGTCGAGGACGCGCTCGTCCGCGGAGGACCGCTGCCCACCGCGCGCGCCGCCCGCGCCGTCGAGCTGGCCCGGGCAGCCGGTGGCGCCGGGTGGGGTGGCGGGCGGCTGGCGGCCTGGGCGTCGCTCGCCGGGGTGCGCCACGACGGCGCCGGCCCGGCCGCGCCCGCCCACGCGGCCCTGCTGGCCGGGGACCCCCGGGCCGCCGCCGACGCCTTCGGCGCCCTCGGCTGGCCGCACGACCGCGCGCTGTGGCTCTCCTCCCTCGACGACGCGGACGCCCTGGGCGAGGCGCTGGAGACGGCGCGGGCGCTGGGCGCCGCGCCGCTGGCCGCGCGGGTGACCCGGCGCATGCGGGAGCTCGGCCTCGCCGTCCGGCACGGGCGGCGGGGGACCACCCGTGCCCACCCGGCCGGGCTGACCGCCCGGCAGGCCGAGGTGCTGCGGCTGCTGGCCGAGGGGCTGACCAACGCGGAGATCGCCGCGCGGCTGGTGGTCTCGCCGCGGACGGCCGAGCACCACGTCACCGCGGTCCTCGGCCGGCTCGGCGCCGGCGGCCGGCGGGAGGCGGTCCGCCGGGCGGCGGAACTGGGGCTGCTCAGTAGCTGAAGGTGGTGGCGCCCTCGTCGCCGATCCACGTCCAGAGCGGGACGGTGCCCGCCAGCTCGGCGCCCGTGACCAGCCGCCCGGCGTCGAGCTGCTTGGCCTCGAAGCAGACCGGGCAGACGAACCAGCGGCCGCCCGCGGCGAGGAAGCGGTCCATCAGCGAGGGCAGCGGCGGGCACCCGGCGCACGCGGTGCCGACCGCGGTGCCCTCCAGGGCGAGCCGGACGGCCTCCTTGGCCGCGAACACGACCGTCTCGCGGCCGGTCTCGGCGGCGCCGACGGCCATGAGCATCGCGACGGTGACCTTCTCCGGGTCCTCGAGACCGGTGACGAGACTGACGACGGCCTTGGCCATGACGTCCTCCTGGGGTCGCGGCCCGCCCGGGATGGCGGGTCCGGTGACGACGCTAGGGACGCCCCGACCTGCGGACATGGGGCCCGGGCACCCATCTGGGCGCCGCGGACCCCCACGCGAGCGCCGCCCGTCGGTCAGGCGCGGGCCGCGCCCACCGCGTAGCGGGTGAACAGGACGCCGTCCTCCTCCTCCAGCACCTGCAGCAGCCGCGGGCGGACGACGTCGCGCAGCGCGGGCCCGACCAGCCGCGCCTCGCCGCCGACCAGCGCGGGGGAGAGGGTCAGGTCGAGCTCGTCGACGACGCCCGCCTCCAGCGCGGCCGCCAGCAGCGCCGGCCCGCCCTCGCACACCAGCTGCTCGAGCCCGCGCCCGGCGAGCTCGTCGAGGGCCAGCGGCAGGTCGACGTCGTCGTCCCCGCAGACGAGCACGTCCACCCCGGCGGCGGCGAGGACGGCCCGGCGGTCGGCGGGCGCCGCCGCGCAGGTGACCAGCACCGTCGAGGGCACCGCCAGCCGGCCGTCCGGGGCGAGCGACGCCCGCCGCGACACCACGACCACCGGCGCCCCGGTGGGCCGCCCGAGCGACGACCGCAGCGCGGCCACGGCGGGGTCGGCGTCCACGGGCCGGTAGCCCTCCGCCGTGGCCGTGCCGGCGCCCACCAGCACGCCGTCGGCGAGCGCCCGCAGCGTCCGGAAGACCCTCTTGTCCCCCGGCGACCCGAGCCCCGCGCTCCGCCCGCCGACGGCGATCGCGCCGTCGAGGGAGGTCACGAAGTCCACCCGCAGCGACCGGCCCGGCGGGAGCCGGTAGGCGTCGGCGAGGTCGCCGTCGGACAGGTCGCCCGCGGGGTCCGGGTGCAGGCGGCGCATCAGGTGCTGAGGACCGCGGCGCTCTCGGCCGGCAGGGTCACCGTCGTCCCGTCCAGCGCCGGCTCGCCGGACGTCGCGAACAGCACGGCGGTCGCCGTCCGGTCGAGGTCGACCTCCCGCTCCTCGCCGGACAGGTTGGCCACCACCCGCAGCGAGCCGCGGTGCACGACCAGCACGCGGTCGTCCTCGTCCCAGCCGACCTCGACCGCCGACAGGTCGGCGTCGGCCAGCTCGGGGTGCGCCCGCCGGAGTGCGAGCAGCTCGCGGTGGACCTCCAGCAGCCGGGCGTGCGGCTCCCGCTCCGGCTCGGACCAGTCGAGCTTCGAGCGGAGGAAGGTCTCCGGGTCCTGCGGGTCGGGCACCTCGTCGGCGTCCCAGCCGTGCCCGGCGAACTCACCCTTGCGGCCCTCCGCCGTCGCCCGGCCGATGTCGGGGTCGGTGTGGCTGGTGAAGAACTGCCACGGGGTCGCCGCGGCCCACTCCTCGCCCATGAACAGCATCGGGGTGAACGGGCTGGTCAGCACCAGGGTGGCGCCGACGGCGAGCAGGCCGGGGGAGAGGGTGGCCGAGATCCGGTCGCCGACGGCGCGGTTGCCGATCTGGTCGTGGTCCTGCAGGTAGCCGAGGAACTTCCAGCCCGGCAGGCGGGCGGTGTCCACCGGCCGGCCGTGGTGCCGGCGGCGGAAGCTCGACCAGGCGCCGTCGTGGAAGAACGCGCCGGTGAGCGTCTTGGCCACGCCGCCGAGCCCGGCCTCGGCGAAGTCGCGGTAGTAGCCCTGCCCCTCGCCGGTCAGCGTGGCGTGCAGCGCGTGGTGCAGGTCGTCGCTCCACTGGGCGTCGATGCCGGTGCCGCCCGCGACGCGCGGGGTGACCAGGCGCGGGTCGTTGAGGTCGCTCTCGGCGATGAGCGTGAGCGGCCGGCGCACCGCGACCGACAGCGCCGCGACCTCGCGCGCCATCTCCTCCAGCACGTGGGTGGCCCGCTCGTCGACCAGCGCGTGCACGGCGTCGAGCCGCAACCCGTCGACGTGCATGTCCCGCAGCCACATCAGCGCGTTGTCCAGGATGTAGCGGCGCACCTCGTCGGAGTCCGGCCCCGACAGGTTCACCGACTCGCCCCAGGTGTTCGCGCCGCCCTCGCTGAAGATCGGCATGAACAGCGGCAGGTAGTTCCCGGACGGCCCGAGGTGGTTGTAGACGACGTCCTGGATGACGCCGAGGCCGCGCTGGTGGCAGGCGTCGACGAACCGCTGGTAGGCCGCCGGGCCGCCGTAGCTCTCCTGCACGGCGTACCAGAGCACGCCGTCGTACCCCCAGTTGTGGGTGCCGTCGAAGGTGTTCACCGGCAGCAGTTCGACGAAGTCGACGCCGAGGTCGACGAGGTGGCCGAGCCGGTCGATGGCCGAGTCGAGCGTGCCCTCCGGGGTGAACGTGCCGACGTGCATCTCGTAGACGACGCCGCCGGCCAGCGGGCGCCCGGTCCACGCGCCGTCGCCCCAGGCGTGCGCGGACGGGTCGAACCGGCGGGAGAGGCCGTGCACGCCGGCGGGCTGCCGCCGCGCGCGCGGGTCGGGACGCGGCGTGTCGTCGTCGCCGAGCAGGAAGCCGTAGTCGGCGTCGGGGCCGGCCTCGACCTCCGCGCGCCACCAGCCGTGCTCGTCGCGGCGCATGTCGTGCACGGCACCGTCGACCTGCACGCGCACCCGCTCGGGCACGGGCGCCCAGACGGCGAACTCGACGGGTGCGGACATGCGGGGACCTCCAGAGGCGGTGCGGGATGACCGGGTGGACATGCCCGCCCGTGCTGCGGTCAACCGCCGGGCGGCCGGGGAGCGGGAGCCCCCCGGCCGCCGTGCGGCTCAGGGGAGCTGCAGCACCTGGCCGACCGAGATGCGGTTCGGGTCCGGCACCGCGTCGCGGTTGGCCGCCCACAGCGCGCGCCAGCCGCCGTCGACGCCCTCGGCCCGGGCGATCTTCGCCAGGGTGTCGCCGCGGACCACGGTGTACGCCTCGCCCGGGGCCTCGGAGGCGGCGGCCGGGGCGGCAGCGGGGGCCGGTGCCGCGGCGGGGGACCCCGCCTCGGGCGCCGACGGGTCCAGGGCCTTGCCGCAGGTGGGCCAGGCGCCGGGGCCCTGCACGTCGAGCGTGCGCTCGGCGACGGCGATCTGCTGCTCCTTGGTGGCCAGGTCCGCGCGCGGCGCGTAGGACAGGCCGCCGAAGGCCTCCCAGGTGCTCTGGCTGAACTGCAGCCCGCCGAAGTAGCCGTTGCCGGTGTTGATCGACCAGTTGCCGCTGGACTCGCACGCGGCGACGGCGTCCCAGTCGTTGGGGGCGGCGGCCGAGGCCGGGCCGGCGGCGACGCCGAGTGCGACCGCGGCCGCGCCGGTGGTCACGAGGGCACGGCGGAGCAGGGACGTGGACGTGCGCATGGGGGTACTCCGATCCGCCGCCTGCGAGGTGAGCTGTCGGGTTCGGAGCGATCGGTGCCCCGGCCGCACGGACGTGCGGCTTCACCCCCAGGCGCTGGTCCGGTCCCCCCGTGACCACGGCGCAGACGCCGAGATGGGTCCCCCACCCCCGTCCTGGCTGTGCAGAGGTGCGGAGGCCGGTGGACGGGGTTCGGCGGGCCGGCTCCGGCGCCCTCCCGGTGTGGGAGAGCGCCGGGCCACGGTAACGGTCAGGTCACGCGACGCCTCACGCGCCCCAGCCGCAGCCGCCCGTCAGTCGCGGACGAGCAGCGCCACCGGCAGCCGGGCGAGCAGCTCGCCCACCGGCGTCCCGCCCGCGTCGGAGACCACCCGGGTGCCGGTCAGGACGTCCCGCCAGGCGCCGGTGGGCAGCGCCAGCGCGGTGTCGCCCCAGCCCGACGCCGCCAGCGCCACGGGGAGCCGCGTCGCCACGGGAACCGCGCCACCCTGCTCTGCGGACCCGCGGTCGAAGGCGACGACGTGGCCGGCCGCGCTGCCGGTCGCCCGCACCGGCGTGTAGCCGGTGAACAGCTCCGGGCGGTCCCGGCGCAGGCGCAGCGCCCGCGAGGTGACGAGCAGCTTCGCCGCGCTGGTGTCGTCGACCTCCGGCACCTCCCCGCCGTCGAGCCGGGCCAGCAGCGCGCGCCGCGCGTCGTAGTCGACCGGCCGGCGGTTGTCCGGGTCGACCAGCGAGTGGTCCCACAGCTCGGTGCCCTGGTAGACGTCGGGGACGCCGGGCATCGTCAGCTGCAGCAGCTTCTGCGCCAGCCCGTTCGACCGCCCGGCCGGCGCGATCCGCGCGACGAACGCCTCGATCTCGCCGTGGGTCGTCGCGTCGTCGAAGGCGGCGTCGACCATCGCGTGCAGCGCGGCCTCGAACTCCTCGTCGACGTCGGTCCACGTCGTCGACAGCCCGGCCTCCCGGGCCGCCTTCTCCGCGTAGGCGTGCGCCCGCTCGCGGGAGAGCGGCCAGGCGCCCACCAGGTTCTGCCACACCAGGTGCGCCAGCGGCCGGTCGGGCAGCGGGTGGCGCGACAGCCAGCCGCGCACCAGGTCGGCCCACTCGGGGGTGACCTCGGCGAGGACGGCCAGGCGGGCCCGGGTGTCCTCGCTGCGCTTGGTGTCGTGCGTGGTGAGGGTGGTCATCGACTCGGGCTTGCGCGCGAGCCGCCGGGCCTGCGCCTCGTGCCACTCGTCGGCGGTGGCGCCGAAGCGGGCCGGGTCGCCGCCGACCTCGTTGAGCACCACGAACCGCGCCCACCGGTAGTAGGCGCTGTCCTCGACGCCCTTGGCCATCACCGGGCCGCTGGTCTGCTCGAAGCGGGTGGCCGCCTCGGTGCCGGCCTGCGCCAGCACCGGGTGCAGCGCGTCGACCGCCGCCACCAGGTCGGGCCGGCGGTCGCGCACGGCGGCCACCGCGGCGTCGAGGTGCTCGCGCCCGTCGGGCAGGTAGCTGCGGTAGACCGAGAAGGTGGCCAGCAGCTCGGCCAGGGCCTCCGTCTGCGTCGCGGCGTCGACGCCGGGCAGCTCGCCGATCACCCGCACCAGCCGGGCGACCTCGGAGCCGAGGATCCCGTCGGTCACCTCGCGCTTGCAGTCGCGCACCAGCTGCGCGTAGTCGACCTCCCGGCCGGCCAGCTCGGTGTCGAGCGCGGTCAGGCCCGCCTCGCCGGCCGGGTCGACGAGGACGTCGCCGACCTCGGCGAGCGCGTCGTAGCCGGTGGTGCCGGCGGTGCGCCAGCTGTCGGGCAGGTCCTCGCCGGGCTCGAGGATCTTCTCGACCACGGTCCAGCGCCCGCCCGAGGCCTCGGCCAGCCGGTCGAGGTAGCCCTTCGGGTCGGCGAGGCCGTCGGGGTGGTCGATCCGCAGCCCGTCGACGGCACCGTCCTCGACCATCCGCAGCACCAGCTCGTGGGTGGCGCGGAAGACCTCCGGGTCCTCCACCCGCAGCCCGGCGAGGGTGTTGATGGCGAAGAACCGCCGGTAGTTGAGGTCGGCGTCCGCGCGCCGCCAGTCGACCAGCTCGTAGTGCTGCCGGTCGTGCACCTCCTGTGGGGTGCCGTCGCCGGTGCCGGGGGCGAGGGGGAAGCGGTTGTCGTAGTAGCGCAGCTCGCCGTCGACGACCTCGAGCTTCTCGACGTCGTCGGCCGACCCCAGCACCGGGATGCGGATGCGCCCGCCGCCGAAGTCCCAGTCGACGTCGAACGCCGACGCGTGCGCGCTGTCGCGCCCGTGCTGCAGCACGTCCCACCACCACGGCGCCTCGGCCGGGTCGGCCACGCCCATGTGGTTGGGCACCAGGTCGAGCACCAGGCCCAGCCCGTGCTCGTGCAGCGCGGCGACGAGCCGGTCGAAGCCCTCCTGCCCGCCGCGCGACTCGTCGACGTGCGCGTGGTCGACGGTGTCGTAGCCGTGCGTGCTCCCCGCCGCCGAGCGCAGCAGCGGCGAGGAGTACGCGTGGCTGACGCCGAGGTCGGCCAGGTAGCCGGCCACGGCCGCGGCGTCGTCGAGGGTGAAGTCGGCGGTCACCTGCAGCCGGTAGGTCGCCGTCGGGACGGCCCTCCGGCGGGCGGCGTCGCCGTCGGTCGCCTCGGTCACGGGGCGGCCTGCAGGACGACGGTGGCGCGCGCCTCGACCCGGACGGTGTCGCCGGCCTTGACCTGCACCGGCTCGACGGCGCCCATCTCGGCGGTGTCGACGACGACCGTCCAGCCCTCGGCGTACTCCGACGTCGGCACGGTGAACTCGATCGGCTCGTGGTGGGCGTTGAAGGCCAGGTAGAAGCAGTCGTCGACGACGTCCTCGCCGCGCTCGTCGGTCTCCCGGATGCCGTGGCCGTTGAGGTACATGGCCAGCGACTTGGCGAAGCCGGCGTCCCAGTCCTCGTCGCTCATCAGCTCACCGGCCGGGGTGAACCAGGCGACGTCCTGCACCGGGTCGCCCTCCTCGCGGCGCACCGGGCGGCCGTGGAAGAACCGGCGGCGGCGGAAGGTCGGGTGCTCGGTGCGCAGCCGGGTGACCAGCTTGGTGAACTCCAGCAGCCCCTCGTCGACCGAGTCCCAGTCGATCCAGGTCAGCTCGGAGTCCTGGCAGTAGCCGTTGTTGTTGCCGCCCTGCGTGCGGCCGAGCTCGTCGCCGTGCAGCAGCATCGGCACGCCCTGGCTGAGCATCAGCGACACGAGGAAGTTGCGCCGCTGGCGCCCCCGCAGCTCCAGCACCTCGGCGTCGTCGGTCTCGCCCTCGACGCCGCAGTTCCAGCTGCGGTTGTGGCTCTCGCCGTCGTTGTTGTCCTCGCCGTTGGCCTCGTTGTGCTTCTCGTTGTAGGAGACGAGGTCGTTGAGGGTGAAGCCGTCGTGCGCGGTGACGAAGTTGATGCTCGCCACCGGCCGGCGGCCGGAGTGCTTGTAGAGGTCGGCCGAGCCGGAGATGCGGCTGGCGAACTCGCCGATCGTGGCGTCCTCGCCGCGCCAGAAGTCGCGGACGGTGTCGCGGTACTTGCCGTTCCACTCGGTCCACAGCGCCGGGAAGTTGCCGACCTGGTAGCCGCCGTCACCGATGTCCCACGGCTCGGCGATGAGCTTGACCTGGCTGACGATCGGGTCCTGGTGGACCAGGTCGAAGAACGCCGAGAGCCGGTCCACCTCGTGGAACTGGCGGGCCAGGGTGGAGGCGAGGTCGAAGCGGAAGCCGTCGACGTGCATCTCGGTCACCCAGTAGCGCAGCGAGTCCATGATCAGCTGCAGCGCCTGCGGGGTGCGGACGTTGAGCGAGTTCCCGGTGCCCGTGGTGTCCATGTAGTACTGCTCGTCGCCCTCGACCAGCCGGTAGTACGTCCGGTTGTCGATGCCCTTGAACGACAGCGTCGGGCCCATGTGGTTGCCCTCGGCGGTGTGGTTGTAGACGACGTCGAGGATGACCTCGATGCCGGCCTCGTGCAGCGTCCGGACCATCCCCTTGAACTCCTGGACCTGCTGGCCGTCGGTCTGCTGCGCGTACTCGTTGTGCGGCGCGAAGAAGCCGATCGTGTTGTAGCCCCAGTAGTTGCGCAGGCCCTTCTGCAGCAGCGTGTCGTCCTGGACGAACTGGTGCACCGGCATGAGCTCGATCGCGGTGATGCCCAGGGACTGCAGGTGCTCGATGACCGCCGGGTGCGCGATGCCGGCGTAGGTGCCCCGCAGCTCCTCCGGGATGCGCGGGTGGGTCATCGTCAGCCCCTTGACGTGGGCCTCGTAGATGACCGTCTTGTTGTAGGGCGTCCGCGGCGGGCGGTCCACGCCCCAGTCGAAGTACGGGTTGACGACGACGGACTTCGGCATGTGCGGCGCGGAGTCGTCGTCGTTGCGCTCACCGGACCCGAAGCGGTAGCCGAAGCAGGCCTCGTCCCAGTCGATGTTGCCGTCGATGGCCTTGGCGTAGGGGTCGAGCAGCAGCTTGTTCGGGTTGCAGCGCTGCCCGTTCTCCGGGTCGTAGGGGCCGTGCACGCGGAAGCCGTAGCGCTGCCCGGGCTGGATGCCGGGGAGGAAGGCGTGCCACACGTAGCCGTCCATCTCGGGGAGCCGGATCCGCTCCTCGTTGCCCGCCTCGTCGAAGAGGCAGAGCTCCACCTTCTCCGCGACCTCGCTGAAGATCGCGAAGTTCGTCCCGGTGCCGTCGTAGGTGGCGCCGAGGGGGTAGGCGGAACCGGGCCACACCTGGGTCCGGGGCTGGGTCATGGACGTCGTTCCTCCTGCACGGGGCGCCGCGGGCGGGGGTCCGGGGCGCGGTGGCCCCCCGCCACGGCCGTCGGCAGGGGGTCTGGGCACGGGGTGCCCGCCCGTCCCTTGCCCGATCCGGCCCGGCCCACACCTGCCGCGGTGCAGGTCACGTCCCGCCCGTCCCGGCGGTCCCGGTGGTCCCGGTGCCGCGACGACGACGCCCCCCACGGCGGGGCCGCGGGGGGCGTCGTGCGCAGGTCCGGCGGCGCCCGTCCGGCGGCCGGGGAGCGGCGCCGGGTCCGACCTCGCCCTGTCCGGGTGGCACTGGTCCCTGCGCGCTCCTGCGAGGCGACACGCTAGCGGGGACGGCACGCCGGGACGAGCACCGAGGCCCCTCCCGGCCTCCCGGCACGGTCCCGTCCGTCCCGCCCGGCGCAGTCGCACGTCCCGTCCCAGCGGTTTCTGTCGCACGCCGGTCGTACCGTCGTCCCCGTGCGCGCGACCACCGACATCCGGCCCACCCAGGGGCGTTTCCGCGTCGTCAGCGAGTTCCAGCCCTCGGGCGACCAGCCGGCCGCCATCAAGGCCCTCGCGGAGCGGGTGAACGCCGGCACGCAGGACTCGGTGCTGCTGGGCGCCACCGGCACCGGGAAGTCGGCCACCACCGCCTGGCTCATCGAGCAGGTGCAGCGGCCCACGCTGGTGATGGCGCCGAACAAGACGCTCGCCGCCCAGCTGGCCAACGAGTTCCGCGAGCTGCTGCCGGACAACGCCGTCGAGTACTTCGTCTCGTACTACGACTACTACCAGCCCGAGGCCTACGTCCCGCAGACCGACACCTACATCGAGAAGGACTCGTCGATCAACGAGGAGGTCGAGCGGCTCCGGCACTCGGCCACCAACAGCCTGCTCACGCGGCGCGACGTCGTCGTGG
Source organism: Geodermatophilus sp. FMUSA9-8 (assembly GCF_037034165.1). Taxonomy (NCBI): domain Bacteria; kingdom Bacillati; phylum Actinomycetota; class Actinomycetes; order Geodermatophilales; family Geodermatophilaceae; genus Geodermatophilus; species Geodermatophilus sp. FMUSA9-8. The sequence continues at coordinate 163,386 of NZ_JBAGKE010000012.1, forward strand.
TCTCCACCGTCTCCTGCATTTACGGCCTGGGCACGCCGTCGGAGTACGTCGAGCGGGCGCTGAAGATCTCGGTGGGGGAGGAGCGCGACCGTGACGAGCTGCTGCGCACCCTGGTCACCGAGCAGTACACCCGCAACGACCTGTCCTTCACCCGCGGCACGTTCCGGGTGCGCGGCGACACGATCGAGGTCTTCCCGGTCTACGAGGAGCTCGCCGTCCGGATCGAGATGTTCGGCGACGAGGTGGAGCGGCTGTACTACCTGCACCCGCTCACCGGCGAGGTCGTCCGCGAGGTCCAGGAGCTGTTCGTCTTCCCCGCCAGCCACTACGTCGCCGGCCCCGAGCGGATGGAGCGGGCGATCGGCACCATCGAGGCCGAGCTCGAGGGGCGGCTGGCGGAGCTCGAGAAGCAGGGCAAGCTGCTGGAGGCGCAGCGGCTGCGCATGCGCACCACCTACGACATCGAGATGATCCGCCAGGTCGGCTTCTGCTCGGGCATCGAGAACTACAGCCGGCACATCGACGGCCGCGCGCCGGGCTCCGCGGGCGCCTGTCTCATCGACTACTTCCCCGACGACTTCCTCCTGGTCATCGACGAGTCGCACGTGACCGTCCCGCAGATCGGCGGCATGTACGAGGGCGACATGAGCCGCAAGCGGACGCTGGTCGAGCACGGCTTCCGGCTGCCCTCGGCGATGGACAACCGCCCGCTGAAGTGGGAGGAGTTCACCGACCGGATCGGCCAGACCGTCTACCTGTCGGCCACCCCCGGCCCCTACGAGCTGGGCCGCGTGCAGGGTGACGTCGTCGAGCAGGTCATCCGCCCGACCGGCCTGGTCGACCCGGAGGTCGTCGTCAAGCCGACCAAGGGCCAGATCGACGACCTGGTGGGCGAGATCCGCGAGCGCACCGAGAAGGACGAGCGGGTCCTGGTCACCACGCTGACCAAGAAGATGGCCGAGGACCTCACCGACTACCTGCTCGAGCTCGGCATCAAGGTCCGGTACCTGCACTCCGAGGTCGACACGCTGCGCCGGGTCGAGCTGCTGCGGGAGCTCCGGCAGGGCGAGTACGACGTGCTGGTCGGCATCAACCTGCTGCGCGAGGGCCTCGACCTGCCCGAGGTCTCGCTGGTGGCCATCCTCGACGCCGACAAGGAGGGCTTCCTGCGGTCGGGCACGTCGCTGATCCAGACGATCGGCCGCGCCGCCCGCAACGTGTCCGGCCAGGTGCACATGTACGCCGACACGATCACGCCCTCGATGGCCACGGCGATCGAGGAGACCAGCCGGCGCCGCGAGAAGCAGATCGCCTACAACCGCGAGCGGGGCATCGACCCGCAGCCGCTGCGCAAGAAGATCGTCGACCTCCTCGACGGGATCTACCGCGAGGCGGAGGACGGCGGCGCCGAGCTCGTCGGCGGGTCGGGCCGGCAGCAGTCGCGCGGCAAGGCGCCGGTGCCGGGGCTGTCGTCGAAGACGAAGGCGAAGGGCAAGGCCGGGGCGATCGACGTCCAGGGCCTGCCGCGCGCGGAGCTCGCCGACCTGATCAGCCAGATGAACGACCAGATGCTGGCCGCCGCCCGCGAGCTGCAGTTCGAGGTGGCCGCCCGGCTGCGCGACGAGCTGACCGAGCTCAAGAAGGAGCTCCGCCAGCTCGACGCCGCGCACGCCTGACCGGGCCCGCGGGGCCGGCCGGTGCGCCGGCCCCGCGGCCTGCGGACACCACCGGGTGAGACGGACGCAACCGTCTGCCCGAGTCGGGAACCCGCCGCGCCCCGCCGCCCGTTGAGCGTCCTGGATCCACCCGTGCGACGTTCCTGCGCCTCGCGGACCGGGTCCTGCGTGGAGGGGAGTATCCCGCCGCGGTGGCGTCGTCAGCACGGGCCGCAGGACCCCGGCGCCACCGGCCGACCGCGATGCGGTCGGTGGGAGAGACCTCCGGTGCTGACAACTGCCAGTGGACCGGAGGTACCACCGTATGGACGTCCCCTTCTGGGTGTGGGCGATCACCGTCGGCGCGATCATCGCGATGATCGCGTTCGACTTCGTCGGGCACGTGCGCACCCCGCACGCGCCCTCGCTGCGGGAGGCGGCCACCTGGTCGGCGGCCTACGTCGCCATCGCCGTCGTGTTCGGCATCGGGGTGTGGATCTTCGCCGGCGGCCAGTACGGCGGTGAGTACTTCGCCGGCTACATCACCGAGAAGAGCCTGTCGGTCGACAACCTCTTCGTCTTCGTCCTGATCATGGCCAGCTTCGCGGTGCCCCGGGAGCTGCAGCAGAAGGTGCTGCTGTTCGGCATCGCGTTCGCGCTGATCCTGCGGACGGTCTTCATCTTCCTCGGCGCCGCGGCGATCGAGAACTTCAGCTGGGTCTTCTACCTCTTCGGCGCGTTCCTCATCTACACCGCGGTCGCGCAGGCGCGGGCCGGCGGCGACGACGACGAGGAGTTCAAGGAGAACGGCTTCCTGCGCCTGGTCCGCCGGGTCGTCCCGACGACGTCGGACTACCACGGCGACCGGATGACCACGAAGCTCGACGGCAAGCGCTTCATCACCCCGCTGGCGATCGCCCTGGTCGCCATCGGCAGCGCCGACATCCTCTTCGCCGTCGACTCGATCCCGGCGATCTTCGGCCTGACCGAGGAGACCTTCCTGGTCTTCGCCGCCAACGCCTTCTCGCTGCTCGGCCTCCGCCAGCTGTTCTTCCTCATCGACGGCCTGCTCGACCGTCTCGTCTACCTGCACTACGGCCTGGCGGTCATCCTCGGCTTCATCGGGATCAAGCTGCTCATCCACGCGCTGCACGAGAACGAGCTGCCCTTCATCAACGGCGGCGAGCACGTCACCGCCATCCCGGAGATCCCGACCTGGCTGTCGCTGCTGGTCATCGTCGTCACGCTGGCCGTCACCACGGTGGCGAGCCTGGCGCGCAGCCGCCGCGACGCCCGCGAGGCCGCCGCGGTGGGCGCCCCGGAGCCCAGCGCGGGCCACGACGCGGCCGCCGTCGCCGGGGAGACCGGGACCCCGACCGTCCGCACCGACGGCGACGTGTCGCCTGCGGTGCGTGCCGACGAGCGCGGCGGGCACCGCTCCTCCTGACCCGGCCGGGCCGGGCGGGCCCCCGGGCGGCTCCCGCCCGGCCCCGCCCGGCACACGGGTCGCGGCACCTGTTCACCCGGGTGGCCGTGCGGCAGTATCCGAGACACGTCCGCTCCGCCGGGTGCCCGACCGGCACCCGGTGCGGCGGTGCCGGGGGACGGTGCCGGGCGCCCGCGCCCGCGTCCCCCGGTCGCACCGGCCCGCCGGTGCGCTGCGCAGCGGCGACCGCCGCGGCGCTCGACGACAGTCATGGGAGCTCAACAGATGGGTGTCAGCCTCTCCAAGGGCGGGAACGTCTCGCTGACCAAGGAGGCGCCGGGTCTGACCGCCGTGAACGTCGGCCTCGGCTGGGACGTCAACACGTTCGCCGGCGGCGACTTCGACCTGGACGCGTCGGCGATCATGCTCGACGCCGGCGGACGGGTCACCCCGGACGACTCGGGCTTCATCTTCTTCAACAACCTGCGCAGCCCGGACGGCTCGGTCACGCACGTCGGTGACAACCTCACCGGGCAGGGCGAGGGCGACGACGAGGTCATCCAGGTGAACCTGGCCGGCGTCCCGCCGACCGTCGACAAGATCGTCTTCCCGGTGTCGATCTACGACGCCGACAACCGCAAGCAGAACTTCGGCGCGGTCCGCAACGCGTTCATCCGCATCGTGAACCAGGCGAACGGCTCCGAGGTGGCCCGCTACGACCTCACCGAGGACGCCTCGGTCGAGACCGCCATGGTCTTCGGTGAGCTGTACCGCAACGGCGCCGACTGGAAGTTCCGCGCCGTCGGCCAGGGCTACGCCTCCGGCCTGCGCGGCATCGCCCAGGACTTCGGCGTCAACGTCGGCTGACCTGCCGCACCCCTCGCCGGGCCCGGACGCCACCGCGTCCGGGTCCGGCGTCCCGGCCGGCGGGGACCCCGCCCGCCGCACCCCGAGCCCCCCGAGACCCGGAGGACCCGCCGTGTCCGCATACCCCCGCCGCCGCCCGGCGCACCCCGCCTGAGCCGCCCGGTGGTCCACGTCCTCACCCGGGGCGGCAACGTCGGCCTCGCCCAGGCCGGCCTGACCGGCCCCGTCGTCGTCACCCTCACCTGGAAGCCCGCGCCCGGGGTCGACGCCGACCTCTCGGCGTTCCTCACCACCGGCGCCGGCCGGGTCCGCAGCGACGACGACTTCGTCTTCTACAACCAGCCCGCGGGGGCCGGCGGCGCGGTGCGCCACCTCGGCAAGTCCGCCCGCGGCGGCGCCACCGTCGACCAGGTGCGCATCGACCCCGCGGCGCTCCCGGCCGACGTCGAGAAGGTCGTCATCGGCGCCTCGCTCGACGGCGCCGGCACCTTCGGTGGGCTCTCCGGGCTCGCCGTCGAGGTGGGCGCCGAGGGCGGCGCCCCGGCCGCGGTGCGTTGCGAGCTCGCCGCGGGGCCCGAGACCGCGCTCGTGTTCGCCGAGGTGTACCGCCGCGGCGCCGAGTGGAAGGTCCGCGCCGTCGGGCAGGGCTACACCAACGGCCTGGCCGGCCTGGCCACCGACGTCGGCGTCAGCGTCGACGACGAGCCCGCCGCCGCAGCGCCCACCGCAGCGGCCGCCGCGCCTGCCGCCGCCCCGCCGCCGGCTCCTGCTGCACCGGCCGCGCCGCCGGTCAGCATGGAGAAGCGCCGGCTGGTCGACCTCGAGAAGAAGCTCGCGACCTCCGCGCCGCAGATGCTCAGCCTGGTCAAGACCGCCGGCGTCAGCCTGGAGAAGCGGGGCCTCGGCGAGCACACCGCCCGGGTCGCGCTGGTGCTCGACATCTCCGGCTCCATGGCCGCGCTCTACCGCGCCGGCGCCGTCCAGCGGCTCGCCGAGCGGGTGCTCGCGCTCGGCCTGCGGTTCGACGACGACGGCGTCGTCGACGTCTTCCTGTTCGGCAAGGACGTGCACCGGCCCGAGCCCGGTCTGCGCCTGGAGGGCCACCAGCAGTACATCGCCGACCTCACCCGGCAGTACCCGCTGGAGTACGACACCCGCTACGGCGCCGCGATGGCCGCCGTCCGGCAGGCGTACTTCGGCGACAGCCGCGAGCGGGTCGAGCCGCAGCCGGCGCAGGTGCCCGTCTACGTCATGTTCCTCACCGACGGCGCCCCGAGCGACAAGTCGGTGGCGACCCGGCAGATCAAGGCGGCGTCCTACGAGCCGGTGTTCTGGCAGTTCATGGGCATCGGCCCGGAGCGGCAGTTCTCCTACCTGCAGCGGCTCGACGACCTCGACGGCCGCTACACCGACAACGCCGACTTCTTCGCCGTCGACCAGGACGACCTCATGGGCCGCCGGCCGATCAGCGACGACGCGCTGTTCGACCGGCTCATGACGGAGTACCCCGGCTGGCTCCAGCGGGCCCGCGCGCAGGGCCTGCTCCGTCCCTGAGCCGCACCCGTCCCTGACCGTTCCCGGCCCGACACCTGCCGTTCCGACGGCGGCCAGCCCGCATCCAGCAGAGGGTGAGAGGGATCTGACGTGCGCCACTTCGCCTACCTGACCGACGTCGAGCGTGCCCGGCTGTTCGCCGTCCCACCCGGGGACGTCGGCCCGGCGACGCCACGGGCCCAGCTCGCCCTGGCCCTCGGCGCCACCCTCTACAGCCCCGGCACCCGGCCGGCCCTCGACGCCGACGCCGTCCGGGCCGCCGCGGTCGGCGCCACCAGCACCGTCTGGTGCCTGGAGGACGCCATCCCGCACGCCGCGGTCGGGGAGGCCGAGGCCAACGTCGTCGCCGCCCTGCAGCGCCTCGACCGCCGGGTGGCCGACGGCGACCCGGCGGCGCTGCCGCTGGTGTTCGTGCGGGTGCGCACGCCCGGGCAGATCCGCTCGATCGCGCTGGCCGCCGGTCCGGCGCTGGCCCGGCTCACCGGCTTCAGCCTGCCCAAGGCCACCGGCGCCACCCTCGGCCCGATGCTCGAGGCGATCGCCGAGGTGGGCGCCGCCACCGGCCTGCCGCTGTACGGCATGCCGATCCTCGAGACGCCCGACCTCGCCTGGCGGGAGACCCGCGCCGAGGCGCTGGCCTCCCTCGCCGCGGTCGTCGAGGCGCACCGCGAGATCGTGCTGTGCCTGCGGGTGGGCGGCACCGACCTGTCGGGGCTGTTCGGCCTGCGCCGCGACCGCGACACCACCATCTGGGACGTCGCCGTCGTCCGCGACTGCCTCGCGGACGTCGTCAACCGGTTCACCCGGGGCGGCGAGCACGTGGTCACCGGCGCGGTGTGGGAGCACATCCCCGGGCAGCGCCTCTTCAAGCCGCAGCTGCGCCAGTCGCCCTTCACCCAGCAGGACGAGGGCCCGCTGCGGCAGCAGCTCATCGCCGGCGACCTCGACGGCCTGGTGCGCGAGGTGGCCCTCGACAAGGCCAACGGCGTGCTCGGCAAGACCGTCATCCACCCGGCGCACGTGTCGGTGGTCAACGCCCTGCTCACCGTCTCCCGCACGGAGTACGACGACGCCCTGGAGATCCTGACCGCCCGCGGCCGGGGCGGCATCGCGGTGTCGGAGCACGGGCGGATGAACGAGATCGGCCCGCACGCGCTGTGGGCGGAGCTGATCAGCCGCCGCGCCGCGGTCTACGGCGTCGTCGCCGACGAGGCCGCGCTGGTCGAGCTGCTGGCGGCCGGCAGCCGCCGGCTCGCCGAGGTGTTCGCGGCGGGGGAGGCGCGGCGCGCGTGACCGCCACGCTCCCCGATGCCGCAGGACCCGGCGGGGACGTCGTCGCCGCAGGACCCTGCGGGGACGTCGTCGCCGCAGGGATCGGCGGCACCGTCTCCCGCCTGCTCGACGTGCGGCCCGCCGACCCCGGCCGGTTCGCCGCGCTGTGCGGCCTGGCCCTGCGCGACAACCCGCGCCGCGCGCACCTCGTCGTCTCCCGGGTGCTCGGCAAGCACGTGCCGGTGCCGCCGGCCGACGTCCTCGCCGCCGCGGACGCCCTCGGCGACGAGGTGGCCGCCCTGCTCGGCGGGCGGACGCCCGGGCTGGTCGTCGGCTACTGCGAGACCGCCACGGGCCTCGGGCACGCCGTCGCCGCCCGGCTCGGGGCGCCGGCGCTGTCGACCACCCGCCGCGTGCACCCGGGCGTGCCGGTGGCCGCGGCGTTCGAGGAGGAGCACTCGCACGCCGTCGCGCACGCGCTGCAGCCGGCCGGCGCGGTGTCGCTGGACGCCCCCGGCCCCCTCGTCCTCGTCGACGACGAGCTGACCAGCGGCCGCACCGTGCTCAACACGGTCGCCGAGCTGCAGGCCCGCTGGCCGCGGGAGCGCTACGTCGTCGCCACGCTGCTCGACGCCCGCCCGCCGGCCGCCCGGGCCGCGTTCGCCGATCGCGCCGCCGAGCTGGGGGTACGGGTCGACGTCGCCGCCGTCCTCGGGACGTCGCTCGACCTGCCGGACGACGTGCTGTCCCGGGCCGCCGCGGCGCGCGCCGCGCTGCCCGCCCCGGCGCCGCCGCCGTCCGGGGCGCCCGGCGGGGTGCGGGTGCACGCCGGGCTCTGGCCGGCCGGCGCGCCGACCACCGCCCGGCACGGCCTGACCGCCGCCGGCACCGCCGCGCTGCAGCGGGCCGCGGCGGAGGCCGCCGCCGCGCTCGCCCCGGCGCTCGCCGGCAGCCGCGGCGTCCTCGTGCTCGGCACCGAGGAGCTCATGTACGCGCCGACCGTGCTCGCCGCCGCCCTGGCCGGCCGGCTCGCCGGCGTCCCCGTCACCGCCCAGTCGACCACCCGGAGCCCCGTGCACGCCGCCGACGACCCCGGCTACGCCCTGCGCCGCAGCCTCGCCTTCCCCGCTCCCGACGAGCCGTCGCGCACCTCGCTCGTGCACAACCTCGCCGACCCGGCCGCCGTCCCGCCCGGGCGCTGGTCGGACCTGCGCGCCGACGACGTCGTGGTCGTCGTCGACGCCCCGGCCGCCGACGCCGCCCCGCTGGCCGAGGCGCTGCGCCCCTTCGCCGCGCGCGCCGTGCACCTGGTGCCCGTGCCGCTCTCGGAGCCGGCCCCGTGACCGCGCTGCAGCCGGGCCTCGCGCCCGCCGTCCCCGGCCGGTTCGGCTCCTACGCGCCCGAGGAGGTGACCTGGCTGCTCACCGACCTGTCCTCGGTCGCGCTCGAGCGCGGCACGGAGGACCGCGAGGAGGCCATCCAGTCGGGCACCCACTACTCGGAGATGCTGCCGGTCGAGTACCAGCCCGACGAGGCGTACCTCGCGCTGTTCACCGCCGCGCTGGAGGCCTCCGCGCAGCGCCTGGCCGACGCCGTCGCCCGGGTCGGCGAGCTGGTCTGGGACGCCGCGGCCGCGTCCGGGCAGACGCCTGTGCTCGTCTCCCTCGCCCGCGCCGGTACGCCGATCGGCGTGCTGCTGCGCCGCTGGTTCCTCGCCTCGCGCGGCGTGGAGGTGCCGCACTACACCGTCTCGATCATCCGGGGCCGCGGCATCGACCAGGTGGCCATGGCGCACGTGCTCGCGCGGCACCCGGCGGCGGCGGTGCGCTTCGTCGACGGCTGGACCGGCAAGGGCGCGATTCAGCGGCAGCTCACCGAGGCCGTCGCCGCCTGGGCCGCCGCGCACCCGGAGGACGCCGCGCTGGACGACCGGCTCGCCGTCCTCGCCGACCCCGGCGTCTGCACCGAGCTGTACGGCACGCGCGACGACTTCCTCATCCCGAGCGCCTGCCTCAACAGCACGGTGTCGGGCCTGGTCAGCCGCACGGTGCTGCGCGAGGACCTCATCGGCCCGGGCATGTTCCACGGCGCGAAGTACTACGCCGAGCTCGCCGGCGCCGACGTCTCCGCGCTGTTCGTCGACACCGTCGCCGCCGCCTTCCCCGCGACCCCGCCCACCGACGACGTCCCGCCCGCCGGGCGCCGGCCGACCTGGGCCGGGTGGGCCGCCGTCGAGGCGATCGCCGCCGAGTTCGGCATCGCCGACGTCAACCTCGTCAAGCCCGGGGTGGGGGAGACCACGCGCGTGCTGCTGCGCCGGGTGCCCTGGCAGGTGCTGGTGCGCCCGGACCGCGCGGAGGACCTGCGGCACGTCGTCGCGCTCGCGCGGGCCCGCGGGGTGCCGCTGGTGGAGGTCCCCGACCTGCCGTACTCGTGCGTCGGGCTGATCCGGCCGGTGGGCCGGTGACCGCCGTCCTGCCCGCCACCGGGCCGACCACCGTGGCCGCCGTCGACCTCGACCGCACGCTCATCTACTCGGCGTCCGCGGCCGGGACGACCGAGGGCCTGCAGGTGGTCGAGCACCTCGACGGCGCCCCGCTCAGCTCCGCGACGCCGGCGTCCTGGGAGCTGCTGGCCGAGCTGTCCCGCCGCGCCGTCCTGGTCCCGGTGACCACCCGCACCGAGGCCCAGTACGGCCGGGTGCGGCTGCCGGTCGTGCCCCGGTACGCGCTGTGCGGCAACGGCGGCGTGCTGCTCGCCGACGGCGTCCGCGACCCGGACTGGGACGCCTGGGCGGCCACCACCGCCGCGGAGGCCGCGCCGCTGCCCGAGCTGCTCGCGCCCCTGGAGGCGGTGGCCGGCGAGCCGTGGGTGCGCACCGTGCGCGCGGCCGAGGGCCTGTTCGGGTACCTCGTCGCGCACTCCCGCGACGGCATCCCCGAGGACTGGCTGGCCGCCACCACCGACGCCGCCACGGCCGCGGGCGCCACGCTGAGCGTGCAGGGCCGCAAGGTCTACGTCGTCCCCGCGGGGCTGTCGAAGGCCGCCGGGCTGCTGCGGCTGCGCCGGTTGCTCGCGGGGGAGGGGCCCGCGCCGCGGCTGCTGTGCGCCGGCGACAGCCTGCTCGACGCCCCCATGCTGCTGGCCGCCGACGCCGCCGTCCGTCCCGCGCACGGCGAGCTGCACGAGCAGGGTTGGACCGGCGCCCGGGTCGCGGTCACCGACGCCACGGGTGCGGCGGCCGGCGAGGAGATCGTGCGCTGGCTGCTGGCGCGGGCCTGACGGTGCGCCCGGTGCCGGTCCGGGCGGACCTGGCCGGGCTGGTGCCGGAGACCCGGGCCTTCTACGCCGCACGCGGGGAGCGGCGCGGGCCGGCCTCGGCCGACGAGCTGCGCGCCGCCCGCGCGCAGCTGCCGCCGGTGCGCCCGCCCGACGCGCACGCGGGCGGGGTCCCGCTCTGGGTGCACGAGCCGGACGGCGCGGCGCGCGGCGCCGTCCTGGACGTCCCGGGCGGCGGCTTCACCCTCGGGCCGACGCCGGCCGGGCTGGCGCGGGCCGCGGCGACGGCGCGGTCGCTCGGCGTCGCCGTCGTGGTCCCCGGGTACCGGCTCGCGCCCGAGTCCCCGTGGCCGGCCGCGCCCGACGACTGCGAGACGGCCGCGCGCTGGCTGCTGGAGCACGCGCCGGCCCGGTTCGGCACCGCCGCGCTGGCGGTCGCCGGCAGCTCCGCCGGGGCCACGCTCGCCACGACGACGCTGCTCCGGCTCCGCGACGCCGGCCTCGCCGGGGAGTTCGCCGGCGCCGTGCTGGAGTACGGCACCTTCGACCTCAGCGGCACCACGCCCGCGGGCCGGCGGATCACCGGCGAGTGGTTCCTCGAGGCGTACGCCGGGGCGGTGCCCGACCGCACGCTGCCCGACGTCTCGCCCGCCTTCGGCGACCTGCGCGGGCTGCCGCCGGTCCTGCTCGTCGCCGGGGAGCACGACGTCCTGCTGGACGACGACCTCGCCATGGCCGAGCGGCTGGCCGCCGCAGGGGTCGACGTCGACGTCCGCGTCTACCCGGAGCAGCCGCACGGCTTCACCGGCCACCCGACGGCGATGGCCCGCGCCGCCCGCGCGGAGCGCGGCGCCTGGCTGCTCGCCCGGCTCCTCGCCCGCCTCGGCGGCTAGTCCGCCCGGGCGGTGCGCACCAGCGCGGCCAGGCCCCGCTCGATCGACTCGGCCTCGCGCAGCACCGCGCCCCAGTCCGGCCGCTCGCCGCGGGCGGCCGACTCCAGCGCCGGCAGCCGGCGCGCGAGGTCCTCGAAGGTCCGGCGGAAGCGGCGGGCGCGCTCCTCGGGCAGCCCGCCGAGGAAGCGCCGGGCGTCGACGACGGCGCGCTGCACCTCACCGAGCAGCGACCCGGGGTCGGCGGCGACGGCGTCCAGGCGGGACAGCCGGCCGGTCGCGGCGCGCACCTCGTCGTCGACCCGGCCGGCCGCGGCACGCACCCGGGCCAGCAGCGCCTCGGCCTCCGGCACGTCGAGCGGGGGCTCGCGCAGCGCCGCGGTCAGCGCCGCCAGGGCCGCGTCGGCCTCGGCCAGCTCCTCGGCCGCCCGCTGCGGCGCCCGCTCGACGTCGGACCACGCCGACAGCGGGTAGCGCCGCCGCAGCTCGCTCATCACCGGCGCCAGCCGCTCGTGCCGGGTGCCGAGTGCCTCCCGGCGGGTGCGCACCGACGCCGCGCCGCGGCGCACCGCGTCGGCTCTGTCGCCCAGCCCGCGCAGCCGCTCGGCGGCGGCGTCGGCGGCCCGGCGGGCCCGGGACGCGGCCGCGGCGGCGTCGGCGGCGCGGCGCTCGGCCAGCGCCGCCTCCGCGGTGGCCAGCGCCGCGTCGGCCTCCCCGAGCAGGGGCGCGACGCCCGCGTCGGCGAGCCCGGTGCCGGCGAGGCCGTCCCGCGCGGCGGCGGCCGCGGTGCGGGCCTCCCGCGCCGCGGTCACCTCGGCGGCGGCCGCGGCCCGGGTGCGGGCGGCGGAGGCGAGCACCCCGCCGTACTGCTCGCGGAAGCGCAGGACCTGCGCGTGGACCTCGCGCAGCGCGGTGGCGGCGGCGCCCAGGTCGGCGGCGGCGCGGGCGGGGTCGGACGCGCCCGGCCCGTCGGCGGCGTTGTTGGAAAGCGCCTGCAGATAGTGTCCAATGACCGCGTCGGCGTGGGTCGAGAGATCCCGCCAGTCACGGGCCAACGAGTCGGGAGCGGGGATGCGGTGCTGAGCCCGTCGTCCGCCCGTCCCCCGTGCCGGGGCCGCGCCGGCCTCCTCGGCCGCGGCGACCGCGTCGGGCAGGTCCGCCAGGGCGACGTCGAGGTCGAGCATCGCGGCGGCCGCCGCCTCGCGCGCGGCCGCGGCCTCCCGGAGACCGGCGTCGCGGTCGCGGCGCCACCATCGGGGAGCGGGTGCACCACCGAGCCCGCCCACGTCCGACTCCTCCCGCGCGGCCGGGGCGGTCGCGCCCCGGCGCGGTCTGCCTACCACGTCGGGACCGGCCGCCCCCGGACGGGCGGCCCGGACCGCCCGGTCGGCTGAGCCCGTCCCGCCCGTCGCCCGCCGGAGGGCGGCGGGAACCGCAACCGCGCCCCTCCCGTTGGTAACCGGGGCCCGCGTCCCGGCCGATCCGGCCCGGTGAGCGCGGGCCCGTCGTCGCCGCCTGGTCGACCAGGCGCCGGAAAGGAAACCTGATGCTCCGCTACTTCGGCTTCTCCGTCGGTCTGACGGTGGCCGCGCTCGTCACCGCGGTGGTGTTCGGCGGGCCGGCGGCCCTGCTGGCCGTCGCGGTCCTCGGCGTCCTCGAGGTCTGCCTCTCGTTCGACAACGCCGTGGTGAACGCCAAGGTGCTGCGCCGGATGAGCCCGCTGTGGCGGAAGCTGTTCCTCTACGTCGGCATCTTCATCGCCGTGTTCGGCATGCGCCTGCTGCTGCCGATCGTGCTGGTCTCGGTGACCGCCTCGCTGTCCATCCCCGAGGTGTGGGACCTGGCGCTCAGCGACCAGGAGGCCTACGGCTCGGCCGTCGAGGACGCCGCCGAGGCCATCTACACCTTCGGTGGCATCTTCCTGCTGATGATCTTCCTGAACTTCCTCTTCGACGAGGACCGGGAGATCCACTGGCTGTCGTGGCTGGAGCGCCCGCTGGCCAAGGCCGGCAAGCTGCCCTACCTCGCCATCGTCATCGCGCTGGCCACCATCTACGTCGGCTCGCAGATCGCCGACGACGACAAGTACGCGACCGTCCTGATGTCCGGTCTCGCCGGCCTGTTCACCTACCTGCTCATCGGCGGCCTCAACGAGCTCATGGAGGCCCCGGAGACCGACGAGGACGAGGACGTCGACGCCACCGGCGGGACGACCTCCGGCGGCAACGCGGCCGGGGCGGCGACCAAGGCCGTGGCCGGCGCGGGTGCGGCCGCGTTCCTGTACCTCGAGGTGCTCGACGCGTCGTTCTCCTTCGACGGCGTCATCGGCGCGTTCGCCATCAGCAGCGACATCTTCATCATCGCGCTGGGCCTGGGCATCGGCGCCTTCTGGGTGCGGTCGCTGACCATCTACATGGTCGACAAGGGCACCCTCGACGAGTACCGCTACCTCGAGCACGGCGCCATGTGGGCCATCGGCTTCCTGGCCGTGATCATGATCGCGGAGCTGCGGTTCCACATCAGCGAGTACGTCACCGGCCTGACCGGCCTGCTGTTCATCGTCGCCGCGGTGATCAGCAGCATCGTGGCCAGCCGCCGCGAGGCCGCGGAGGTGCCCGCCGGCACCGCCGAGCAGCGCGACGAGGTGACCGCCGGCCGGCGCTGACGCGCCGGCTCTCCAGCGGCCCCGGGGCACCCGCCCCGGGGCCGCTGGTGCGTCCGGGGAGACCGGGGCGGGGGACCTACCGCCGGCCGGGACTTCGCGGATACGGTCCGGCCGGTCCCCGCACCCGTCCCGAGAGGCATCCGTGGCTCAGCTCACCGCCCACAAACGCGTCCTGCACGCCGACCTCCACGGCGACCGCATCCGGGCCGCCAGCGGCTCGATGGTCGCCGTCGAGGGCAACGTCGACTTCAAGAGCTCCGGCATGGGCGGGGGCGGCGGCATGCGGGCGGCGCTCAAGCGCGCCGTCGCCGGCGAGAGCATCTCGCTGATGGACTGCTCCGGCTCGGGCCGGGTGTACCTCGCGCTCGACGCGATGGACGTCCTCGTCGTCGACCTGGCCGGCGACACGCTCACCGTGGAGAGCGAGCACATCCTCGCCCACACCGAGCAGCTGCGCCTCGACGTCCAGTTCTCCGGGCTGCGCGGCGTCACCAGCGGGCAGGGCCTGGCGACGACGACGGTCTCCGGCCACGGCCAGGTCGCCCTGGTGTCCGAGGGCCCGGTCATGGCGCTGGAGGTCGCCCCCGGCGCGGACCTCGTCGTCGACCCCGACGCCTACGTCGGCTCCCGCGGCCAGCTGTCGATGAACCTGGTCTCCGGCGTCTCCTGGAAGTCCCTCGTGGGCGAGGGCTCCGGCGAGCCCTTCTCCCTCCGCTTCACCGGGCACGGCCTGGTGCTCGTCCAGTCGGCGGAGCGCTGACCCGTGAGCTTCGAGACCGTCAACAGCAAGGTCGTGCGCGCCCACGTCAGCGCGTCGACGCCGGTGCTGGCCCGCCGCGGCGCGATGCTCGGCTACTCCGGGCAGGTCACCTTCCGGCCGGTGCACGGCCAGGGGCGCGGCATCGGCGGCATGGTCGGCGCGGCCATGTCCGGGGAGTCCAACGCGATGATGGCCACCGAGGGCACCGGCCAGGTGCTCTACGGCTACAAGGGCCTCCACGTCACCGTCCTCGAGCTCGACGGCGGCGCGCCCCTGGTCTGCGAGGCCGACCGGCTGCTCGCCCACGACGCGAACCTGCAGACCAGCGTCCAGTTCCTCGGCTCCGGCGGCATGAAGCAGGCGATCAGCGGCGCGATGACCGGCCAGGGCCTGTTCACCACCAACGTCCACGGCCGCGGTTCGGTCGCGGTGCTCTCGCACGGCGGGGCGTTCCCGCTGCAGCTCAACGGGCAGCAGGTCGGCGTCGACCCGCAGGCCTACGTCGGCCACGTCGGCCAGCTGTCGGTGGACCTCGCCGCCAAAGTGGGCTTCCGCGACGTCGTCGGCCGCGGGTCCGGCGAGGCGTTCCAGTTGAGGATCAGCGGTCACGGCACCGTGTACGTGCAGGCCAGCGAGCAGAAGTTCTGAGGCGGCGACGATGACCTACCCACCCGGCAACCCCTACGGCGGCGGCAACCCCTACGGCGGGCAGCCGCAGCCCGGCTACGGCCAGCCCCCGGGCAACCCCTACGGCCAGCCCCAGCCGGGCTACGGGCAGCCCCCGCCCGGGTACGGCCAGCCCCCGCCCGGGTACGGCCAGCCGCCCCCGCCCGGCTACGGGCAGCAGCCGCCGTACGGGGGCCCGCCGCCCCAGGGCGCGCCCAGCGGCGTGCCGGCCACGCTGAACCCGCAGTCGCTGCCCGACGACGACAACGTGAACCCCTACGTGTTCTGCATCGCCCTGGGCGGCGAGTGGTTCATGAGCAAGGGCGCGATGCTGGCCTACTACGGCAACATCCAGTTCGACGCCGTCACCGAGTACTCCTCGGTGCAGGCGTGGGTGGCCAGCCGGTTCTCCAGCCCGGTCTACATCCAGGACTGGGTGGTCGCCCAGGGGCACGGCAAGCTGCTCATCGGCGACCGCGGCTTCGACCTCAACGCCTACGACCTCGACGACGGCAACCTGACGATCAAGGCGAGCAACCTCTGCGCGTTCTCCAAGCAGCTGGAGCTCAAGCAGTCGATCGTGCCGGGCTTCGTCACCCTCATCGGCACGGGCAAGTTCATCGCCTCGTCGAACGGGCCGGTGATCTTCGTCGAGCCGCCGTTCCGGGCCGACCCCGATGCGCTGCTCGGCTGGGCCGACTGCCCCTCGCCGTCGGTGCACCACGACGCGCAGTGGATGACGCAGAACATCCGCGGGATGATCTCCGGCGCGCTGGGCCGGGCCTCCGGCGAGGAGCGGCAGTACGACTTCACCGGGCAGGGCACGATCCTGCTGCAGTCCTCCGAGATCGCCCGCGAGGACCCGGCGGTGCTGCGGCTGGTCGAGTCGCAGACCCAGCTGCTCACCAACGCCCAGGCCGGGTCCCTCGGCCAGCGGCTGGTCGCCCGCGCGCAGCAGCAGCACTGAGCGCGCCCCGGCCGGGTCCCGCGCGGACCCGGCCGGGGTGAGCACTGCACTACGCTCGGTAGGCCATGCGGCCCGCCGACCTCGCCCTGCTGCGCACGCCGGGGGTGCCCACCGTCTCGCCCGACGGGCGGATCGCGGTGGTGGCCGTGACGGCCCCCGACGTCGACGCCGACGAGTACCGCGGGCGGCTGTGGGCGGTGCCCACCGACGGCTCCGCGCCGGCCCGCCCGCTCACCGCCGGGGCCCGCGACTCCGCGCCGGCGTTCTCCCCGGACGGCCGCTGGCTGGCCTACCTGTCCGCCGAGCCCGGCGGCCGGCCGCAGGTGCACCTGCTGCCCACCGCCGGGGGCGCCCCGCGCCGGCTCACCGGCGCCCCGCTCGGCGCCGGCGCCCCGGTGTGGTCGCCGGATTCCCGCCGGCTCGCCTGGGTGGCGCGCGTCCCCGAGGAGGGCCGCTACGGCACCCCGGACGCCGACGGCCGGGTGGTGCCGCCGGAGGCCGAGCCGCCGCGGCTGGTCACCCGGCTGCGGTCGCGGCTCGACGACGTCGGGTACACCGCCGACCGGCCCTCCTGCGTGTTCGTCCTCGACCTGCCCGCCGACCCGCTGGCCGACGACGTCCCGGAGCCCCGCCGCCTCACCGACGGGTCGGGCGAGGACGCCGACGTCGCCTGGTCGCCCGACGGCGCGCTGCTGGCCTTCGTCTCCGCCCGCCACCCCGGCGCCGACCGCGACTGCGTGCGCGACGTGTTCGTCGTCCCGGTGACCGGCGGGCGGCCGCGGCGGGTGACCCGCAGCCGCGGCGAGTGCCGGCTGCCGGCGTTCGACCCGGCCGGCACCACCATCTACGTCACCGCCCGCCCCGACCTCGGCTCCGACGGGCTCGACGTCGCCGCCCGCGCGTTCACCCTGTGCCGGGTCTCCTTCGGCGGTGGGGAGCTCGAGCCGGTGCTCGACCCCGCCGAGGACGGCCGCGGCGACGACACGCCGGCGACGGTGCTGACCGGCGGGGCCGCGCTGGTCGGCGTCGAGCGGCGCGGCGGGGTGGAGCTGCTGCGGGTGCCGCTGGACGGCGGCCGGCCCGAGACGCTCGTCGACGGTCCGTTCACCGTGCGCGGGTTCGCCGCGGCCGGCGGGGTCGTCGTCGCCACCGTGGCGCACGACCGGTCGGCCGGGGAGCTGGTGGCGCTCACCCCCGGGCGGCGCCGGCTGCTCACCGGCTTCGGGACGCCGCTGGGCGCCACCGGCCGGCTGCACCGTGCCGCCGAGCGCACCGCCGTGGCCCCCGACGGGACGCCGGTGCACGGCTGGGTCACCGTGCCGCCGGGGGAGGGGCCGCACCCGGTGCTGCTGCTGGTGCACGGGGGGCCGTTCACGCAGGTGGGGTGGTCGCTGCTCGACGAGGTGCAGGTGTACGTCTCGGCCGGCTACGCGGTGGTGCAGTGCAACCCGCGCGGCTCGTCGGGCTACGGCGAGGCGCACGGCCGGGCGGTCGTCGGGGCCTGGGGCGGGCCCGACGCCGACGACGTGCTGGCCTTCCTCGACGCGGCGCTCGCCGACCCCGCGCTCGACGCCGGCCGGGTGGGCATCGCGGGCGGCTCCTACGGCGGCTACCTCACCGCGCTGCTGCTCACCCGCACCGACCGGTTCGCCGCGGCCGTCGTGGAGCGGGCGCTCACCGACCCGGTGTCCTTCGCCGGCACCAGCGACATCGGCTGGTGGTTCGCCGGCGCCCACCTCGGCGAGGACGCGGCGAGCCCGCTGGCCGCCGCCGACGCGATCCGCACGCCCACCCTGGTCGTGCACTCCGAGGACGACGAGCGCTGCCCGGTCGAGCAGGGGCGGCGGCTGTTCGTGGCGCTGCACCGGCGCGGGGTGCCCACCGGACTGCTGCTGTTCCCCGGCGAGGGGCACGAGCTGAGCCGCTCCGGCCGGCCGCGGCACCGGGTGGCCCGCTTCGAGCACCTGCTCGCCTGGTGGGACCGCTGGCTGCCCGTGGGCGCGGCTGA
>NZ_JBAGKE010000013.1:0-165765 GCF_037034165.1 Geodermatophilus sp. FMUSA9-8
ACGAGGGGCTCCACCCGGGTGGGGGACGGTGATTGGCCGCGGTGTCGTCCGGAGGACGACGATGTCGTCGTGCCCGAGTTGCCCGAGGTGGAGGCCCTGGCGGCGTTCCTCCGCGAGAACGCCGTCGGCCGGGTGGTCGCGCGCACCGACCTGACCGGCCTGCAGGCGCTGAAGACGTTCGACCCGCCGCTGTCGGCGCTGTCCGGCCTGGAGGTCACCGGCGCCTCCCGGCACGGGAAGTTCCTCGACCTCGAGGTCTCCGGCCTGCACCTCGTCGTCCACCTGGCCCGCGCCGGGTGGCTGCACTGGCGCACCGCCCTGCCCGCCGCGCCGCCCAAGCCCGGCAAGGGGCCGCTCGCCCTGCGCGTGCACCTCGATGACGGGAACGGCTTCGACCTCACCGAGCAGGGCACCCGCAAGGGCCTCGCCGTCCACGTCGTCCGCTCGCCGGCCGAGGTGCCGGGGATCGAGCGGCTCGGCCCCGACGCCCTCGAGGTCGACGGCGACACCTTCGCCCGGCTGATGGCCGGCCGCTCCGGCCAGGTCAAGGGTGCGCTGACCGACCAGACGCTGCTGTCGGGCATCGGCAACGCCTACTCCGACGAGATCCTGCACGTCGCCCGGCTCTCGCCGTTCAAGATGGCCGACAAGCTCACCGACGACGAGGTCCTGCGGCTGCACGACGCCGTCCGGGCGGTGCTGACCGACGCCCTGCAGCGCCAGGTCGGGCAGCAGGCGGCGACGCTCAAGGGCGAGAAGCGCTCGGGCCTGCAGGTGCACGCGCGCACCGGCCTGCCCTGCCCCGTCTGCGGGGACACCGTCCGCGAGGTCAGCTTCGCCGACACCTCGCTGCAGTACTGCCCGACCTGCCAGACCGGCGGCAAGCCGCTGGCCGACCGCCGGATGAGCAAGCTGCTGCGCTGAGAGCGGTCCCAGCCCGCGGAGGGGGTCCGCCGGGGGCCGCGGCGTGGTACGACGGAGCCGTGGCAGAGCGGCCGCCCCCGGTGGTGACCCTGGAGCACGTCGCACGCGCGGCCGGGGTCTCGCGCGCGACGGTGTCCCGCGCGGTCACCGGCTCCGGGCCGGTGTCGGCCGACGTCCTGCGCCGGGTCCGCGCCGCCGCCGAGGCGCTGGGCTACGTGGCCGACCCGATCGCCCGGGCGCTGGCCCGCGGCACGGGCACGCGGCTCGTCGTCGCCATGACCGGCACCTCCGACGCGGTGCTCGACTGCGCCTACACCGGCCGGGTGCTGAGCACCGCCGCCCGCCTGCTGGCCCCCGAGGGCCTGGGCGTGGCGCTGCGCCGGCTGCCCCTGCACGCGCCCGCCGCCGAGCTCGACGCGCTCGCGCGCGACCGCACCGTCGGCGGCGTCGTCCTGGTCAACACCACCGCTGAGGAGCTGGCCGCGGTGCCCCGGGAGCTGCGCGGCCGGGTCGTGTCGATCGGGGTGGGCAGCGCCGTCGTCCCCTCGGTCGACGTCGATGCCGCCGCGGCGGCCGCCGCCTCGGTCGCCCACCTCGTCCGGTCGGGGCGCCGCCGGATCGCGATGGTCACCGGCCCGGAGTGGCTGCCGTGCACCCGGCGGCCGGTGGCGGCCTTCCGCGCCGCCGTCGCCGCGGCGGGGCTGCCGGTGCGCACGGTCCCGGGCGGCTTCGACGCCGCGGCCGGGGCGGCCGGCGCGGAGGAGGTGCTCGCCCGCTGGCCCGACACCGACGCCGTTCTCGGCAGTTGCGACGACGTCGCCCTCGGCGTCCTCGCCGTCCTGCGCCGGCACGGCCGGCAGGTGCCCGGCGACGTCGCGGTCACCGGCTTCGACGACGCGCCGCTCGCCGAGGTCACCGACCTGACGACGGCGACCCACCCGGTCGAGCGGATCGCCGGAGCGGCCGTGCGGGCGGTGCTGACCGGCGCCCGGGCGGACGGGACGCTGTTCTTCCCCTCCGAGCTGGTCCTGCGCCGCAGCGCCTGACCGTCAGCCGGCGAGCAGCGAGGTCAGGCGCGACAGCAGCCGGGCGAGCGCCGCACCGCCGGCGCCGGCGTCGTCGTCGGGCCGGTCCTCCCCGGCCGCGTCGACGGCGGTCCACCAGTCCTCCAGCGGCGGCGGGGCGAGCACGTCGACCCGCTGGCCCGGGCGGGGCACCAGCACCGGCACGTCGGGGGCGGCCGCGGCCAGCAGCCGCTGCACCGGCTCGGCCCAGCGGTGGAAGGCCAGGTTGAACGTGGCCCAGTGCACCGGCAGCAGGGCGCGGCCGCCGAGGTCGCCGTGCGCGCGCACCGCCTGCTCGGGGTCCATGTGGATGTGCGCCCACGCGTCGTTGTAGGCGCCGATGGGGAGCAGCGTGAGGTCGAAGGGGCCCAGCCGCGCGCCGATGCCGGCGAACGCGGGCGTGTAGCCGGTGTCGCCGCCGAAGAACACGCGGTGCCGTGGACCGGCCACCACCCAGGACGACCACAGCGTGGTGTCGCGGGTGAGGTAGCGGCCGGAGAAGTGCCGCGCCTCCGTGCAGGTGATCGTCAGGTCGCCGACCGTCGTCGCGCCGTCCCAGTCCAGCTCGACGACGCGGTCGGCCGGGACGCCCCAGTGCCGCAGGTGCACGCCCACGCCCAGCGGGACGACGAACGGCGCGTCCTGCCGCTCGACCAGCGCCCGCACCGTGGGCAGGTCCAGGTGGTCGTAGTGGTCGTGCGAGATCAGCACGGCGTCGACGCGGGGCAGGGTCTCCACCGGGGCCGGGGGCTCGTGCAGGCGGGTGGGGCCGAACACCGGCGACGGCGAGACGCGGTGGCCCCACACCGGGTCGACCAGCACGCGGGCGCCGTCGACCTCCAGCAGCGCGCTCGAGTGCCCGAACCAGGTGACGGCGAGCTCGCCGGCCTCGGCCGGGATCTCCGGGCGGGCCAGCGGCACCGGGCGGGCGGGCAGGCCGACGTGCCGGTCGTCGTGCCACTGGCGCAGCAGCCCGCGGCGGGCGTTGGGCGGCGGCAGCGCCGGCGTGGGCAGCGTGTTGGAGAAGCGGCCGGCCGACCACTGCGGCGAGCCGGCCACCGTCGGGCGGATCTCGCGGCGCCCGGCGCCGATCGCCGTCGGCAGGCCCCACGCGGCCCGGGCCAGGAAGCCGGCGGGCAGGGCGAGGGCGGCGGTCAGGGCGAGGCGACGGGCTCGGCGCGGGGACGGCACGCCCTCCAGCATCCCAGCCCTCCCTGGACGGGGGCCGGACGCCGGAGGGAGGCCGTCGTCACGGATCGACGTCCTCGGCGGGGTCGGGGAAGTCGAACGGCGGGAGCGGGTCCTGCCCCTCGGCGGCGACGACGGCGTCGATCGTCACCTCGCCGGCCTCGGCGAACACCAGGGTGACCGGGATCGACTGGGAGCTGCGGAGCTCGCGCCCGAGGTCGACGAGGGTCACCGTCGGCGCACCCTCGGCGCCGACGTAGACGTTGTCGCCGGCCGGGACGGGGACGTCGACCTCCCCGCCGTCCCCGTCGACGGCGTCGGCGAAGTCGGGCCCGGTGACGTCGACGAGCGCGTCGTCGGCGGTGCCGCTGTTGGCGATCCCGAGGAACAGCCGGGCGTCGTCCCCCTCGTCGTGGACGCCGTCGAGCGGGTACTCCAACTGGACCTGCAGGACCGAGAGGTCGCCGGTCACGGCCTCGTCCGGCCCGACGGCGCCGCCGACGACCTCGGGGCCCGGTGTGGACAGTGGCTCCCCGGTCGTGCAGGCGGCCACGGCGAGCAGCAGCGCCGCGGGGGCGGCGAGTGCGGTGCGGGACACGCGTCCTCCTCGTGCGGGCGGTCGGGTGCGTAGCGTCTGCCCCGGGAAAGACCTGTTGCATGCCAACTGTTGCCGTACTGCAACATCAGGGAGGGGTCGTGGAGGCGGACGACGTCCTGCTCGGGCTGGCGCGGGCGCTGGTGGGCGTCTCCACCCGGGCGGCCGGCGAGCTGGGGACCGTGTCGGTGGTGCAGCTGCGGGCGCTCACGGTGCTCCGGCAGCGCCCCGACCTCGCGCTGGCCGCGCTCGCCCGCGGCGTCGGCGGGGGCGTGTCCACCACGAGCCGCCTGGTCGACCGGCTGGTCGCCGCGGGCTGGGTCGACCGGCGGCCCTCGCCGGCGAGCCGCCGCACGGTGAGCCTGCGGCTGACGGCGGCGGGGGAGGACCTCGTCGCGCGCTACGACGCGCTGCGCCTGGCCGAGCTGCGCGCGGCGCTCGACGGTGTGCCGCCGGAGCGGCGGGCGGCGGTGCTGGAGGCGCTCGCCGAGTTCACGGCCGGCGTCGGGCTCGACGTCGTCACCGCCCCGGTCCCGCGCGCGCCCGCCGACGACGGCGGCGACCCGGCGTGCTGGCTGGCGCGGGTGTGCCCCGCGTGCGGCCGGCTCGCCGACGAGGATCCGCCCACCCGCTGCCCCGCGTGCGGCGAGGAGCTCCCCGCCGGCTGACGCCCGTCCGGGCTCCCTCCGGTGGCGTCCCGGCTCACCGCCGTACTCCACCTCGCGCCGTGGTGCCCGACCTCGCGCTGCGGGGCGAGGTCGGGCACCACGCGGCGAGGTCAGCGGCGGGCGGCGGGCGGCGAGGTCAGCGTCCGGCGGCGAGGTCGGCGAGGGTGCGGCGCAGCGCCACCCCGGCGGCGTCGGCGCGGACGTGCAGCTCCGCGCGCAGGTCCAGCGGCAGGCCCGGGCTCTCCAGCTGTGCCTGCAGGTCGAGGTCCTCGTCGAGCGCCCGGGCCTC
The DNA here is from genome assembly GCF_037034165.1 of Geodermatophilus sp. FMUSA9-8. Taxonomy (NCBI): domain Bacteria; kingdom Bacillati; phylum Actinomycetota; class Actinomycetes; order Geodermatophilales; family Geodermatophilaceae; genus Geodermatophilus; species Geodermatophilus sp. FMUSA9-8. The sequence continues at coordinate 4,729 of NZ_JBAGKE010000013.1, forward strand.
GGCGGCCACCGCGGCCGCGACGTCGTCGGGCCCGGGCAGCGGTGCCCCGGGCGGCGCGGCGAGCAGCACGCAGGCGTGCACGCGGGTGGAGTCGGCGTCCTCGGGCTGCAGGAGGACCAGCAGCGTCCGGGCCGCGCCGTCGCCGAGGTCGGTCCGCTGCCGGAGCAGGAACGGGACGCGGAACACCGCGGTGACCCGCTGCCCGCCCGCCGACCGCTCGACCGTGAAGCCGCCGGGCTCCGCGGTGACCGTGCCGCCGGCGACCTCCGGATCGCCGCCGTCCGCGTGCACGAAGGGCAGGTGGGCGACGTCGAGGAGCGCGTCGGCGAGCGTCGCGGCAGGGCCCGCCGACCGCGCCGGCGGCAGCCAGCCGCGCACGAACCGCCGGTCGCCGTCCTCGGGGACCACCAGGTCGGCGCCGCGCGGTTCGGCCGGCGCCAGCCAGACGACGCCGAGCCGCTCCCGCACGCCCCAGGCCGGCGGGTCGGCGGTCACGCCGGCGGCGGTGCGCGACAGCGTCCACGTGCGCCCGAGCAGCCGCACCTGCAGCCAGCCGCCGGGGCGCAGCTCCCGGGACAGCGCGACGGGGTGCCAGGCGTGCTCGAGGGCGGGGTGCAGGTTGCCGAGCACCGGGCCGGCCGGCGGCGCGGGGGCCGGCGCCGGCTCCGGGACGGGGGCGGCCGACGGCGCCGGGGGCAGGCCGACGGCGGTGCGCTCGGGCGCCAGCCAGACCCAGCCGTGCCGCTCCTCGACCGCCCACGGGACGGCGAGGTCCGCGCGCGGGGGTGCGGCGCCGTCGGGGCCCAGCGACGGCACGTCGACGCAGCGGCCGTCGCCGTCGAACCGCCAGCCGTGGTACGGGCACTGCAGCCGGCCCTCCACCACCGTGGCCGCCGCGAGCGGCACCAGGCGGTGCGGGCAGCGGGCGGGGAAGGCGCTCACCTCCGCGCCCGGCCGCAGCCGGACGACGACCCAGGACCGGCCGCCGGCGCCCACCGGCACCGGCGTCGTCCCCACCTCGGCGGCGCGCGCCACCGGGAACCAGCCCGCCGTCCGTGCGGTCGACGGCATCCGCGTCGCGGTCATGACCCATTGCAGCGCCGCCGCGCTACCGCCGCGTTCCGCCGGGAAGAAGCTCAGGTCACGGCCCGGCCTCGAAAGTTTCGGTGGTGCGCGACGCAACCTCTCGACCCCTAAGGTGAGCGCGGTCACAAGACCAGTGGCGTTCCGGATCGACGAGGGAGCAACCCGTGACAGAACCCGCCGAACGGCGGTTGCTGACGCCGGAGGAGTACCGGCAGGCGCAGGACTCGCCGGAGTTCACCGAGCTGCGCAGGCGCTTCCGGCGCTTCGCCTTCCCGATGACCGTGGCCTTCCTGGCCTGGTACCTGCTCTACGTCCTGCTCTCGACCTACGCGCCGGACTTCATGTCCACGCAGGTCTTCGGCAACGTGAACCTCGGCGTCCTGCTGGGGCTGGGGCAGTTCGTCTCCACGTTCGTGATCACCCACCTGTACGTGGCGCACGCGAACCGCAGGACCGACCCCATCGCCGACGAGATGCGCGAGCGGCTCGAGAGCCACCAGTACGCCGGCTCCGGCCGCAGGGGCACCGACATCAGCAAGGGCGGTGCCACCCGTGCCTGACACCACCGTGCTCGCGGCGGACGCCACCATCGGCAGCCCCGCCGTCAACATCTCGATCTTCGGCGCGTTCGTGCTGATCACCCTGGTGATCACGTTCCGCGCCAGCCGCAACAACAAGAGCGCGGCCGACTACTACGCCGCCGGCCGCAACATCAGCGGCACGCAGAACGGCCTGGCCATCGCCGGCGACTACCTGTCCGCGGCGTCGTTCCTGGGCATCGCCGGCGCGATCGCCGTCTACGGCTACGACGGCTTCCTCTACTCGATCGGCTTCCTCGTCGCCTGGCTCGTCGCGCTGCTGCTCGTCGCCGAGCTCATGCGCAACACTGCGCGGTACACGATGGCCGACGTCCTGGCCTTCCGGATGCGGCAGGGCCCGGTGCGCACCGCGGCGGCGATCTCCACGCTCGCGGTGTCGCTGTTCTACCTGCTGGCCCAGATGGCCGGCGCCGGCGGGCTGGTCACCCTGCTGCTCGGGGTCACCGGCGAGGCGGCGCAGGCGCTCGTCGTCGTCCTGGTCGGCGCGCTGATGATCATCTACGTGCTGGTCGGCGGCATGCGCGGCACCACCTACGTGCAGATCATCAAGGCCACGCTGCTCATCGCGGGCGCCCTGGTGATGACCCTGTGGGTGCTGACGGAGTTCGGCTTCAACCTGTCCTCGCTGCTCGGCGACGCGCAGTCCGTGGCGGTCGAGGGCCGCGACGTGCTCGCCCCCGGCGCGCAGTACGGCGCCACCGGCACCTCGAAGCTCGACTTCGTCTCCCTGGGCCTCGCCCTGGTGCTCGGCACGGCGGGCCTGCCGCACGTGCTCATGCGCTTCTACACCGTGCCGACGGCGAAGGACGCCCGTCGCTCGGTGGTCTGGGCGATCTGGCTGATCGGCGTCTTCTACCTGTTCAGCCTGGTGATCGGCTACGGCGCGGGCGCGCTCGTGGGCCCCGAGCGGATCCTCGGCGCCCCGGGTGCGGTCAACTCCGCCGCGCCGCTGCTGGCCTTCGAGCTGGGCGGGACGATCCTGCTCGGCATCATCGCCGGCGTCGCCTTCGCGACGATCCTCGCGGTGGTCGCCGGGCTCACGATCACCGCCTCCGCCTCCTTCGCGCACGACGTCTACGCGTCGGTGATCAAGAAGGGCCAGGTGTCGCCGAACGGGGAGGTGAAGGTCGCCCGCATCACCGCGATCGTCATCGGGGCCATCTCGATCGGCCTGGGCATCCTGGCGCTGCAGGCGGGCCTGAACATCGCCTTCCTGGTGGCGCTGGCGTTCGCGGTGGCCGCGTCGGCGAACCTGCCGACGATCCTCTACACGCTGTTCTGGAAGCGGTTCACCACCCAGGGCGCGCTGTGGTCGATGTACGGCGGCCTCATCGCGTGCATCGTGTTGATCGTCTTCTCGCCGGTCGTGTCCGGTGCCCCGGTCAACCCGGCCACCGGGCTGTCCCCGTCGCTGTTCCAGGACGTGGACTTCCACTGGTTCCCGCTGAACAACCCGGGCATCGTGTCGATCCCGCTGTCGTTCTTCCTCGGCTGGCTCGGCTCGATCCTGTCCAAGGAGAAGCCGGACCTCGACAAGAACGCCGAGCTCGAGGTCCGCTCCCTCACCGGGATCGGTGCCGAGAAGGCCGTCCAGCACTAGCGGAGGCCCTGCGGGCCCCGCAGCACCGGCCGAGGCGCGCGTCCCCACCCGGGGGCGCGCGCCTCGCGCGTCCGGGCCGGGGTCAGGCCGCGCGGACGGCGGGGACCGCGTCGGGCAGGGGGGCGGCCAGCGCGTCGGGCAGGGCGTCCGGCAGCGCGGCGTCGACGGCGGTGATGGCCGAGCCGGTCGAGCGGGCGGCGCGGCGCGAGCGGTGCACCGCGAATCGGATGCCGAGGGCGGCGGCGACGACGAGGCCGGCCAGGGCCTCGCGGACCGAGCCGGTGGCGGCGGCCGCCACGGCGACGGCGAGCGCCGCGGCGTGGACCGCCGTCAGCAGGACGGCGGGGGAGGGCAGGTGCACGGGGGACCTCCGGGGGACTGCCGGTCGAGCGGGGGACGCGCCCGCCGGGCCGGCGGCCGGGCTGCGGACAGCCCGGCCACCGGCGCGGCGACGGCACGGGGGATGCGAGGTCAGCGCCTCACTTGAGCAGGTCCTTGGCCTTCTGCAGCATCGTGTGGGCCTCGGTCTGCGGGGTGCTGTAGAGCCGCGGGTCGCCCGGGGGCAGGACCGGGGCGTCGGCGGTGGCCTCGATGGCGGCGGCGCGGAACTCGCTCCGGCCGTCGATCGACGGGCCGGAGGCCCAGCGGCCGTTGGCGGCCTCGGGGCCGTCGGAGGCCTGGATGAAGGTGTAGCCCAGGTCGCCGATCTCCTCGTCGAGCGGGAAGGCCTCCGGCACCGGGAGGCCCTCGATGCCGTCCTCCTTGAGCTGCTCGACCGCGGCGAGCCACTGCTGCTGGTGCATGTGGTCGCGGGTGATGAGGAAGCGGAGCATGTCCTTGACGCCCGGGTCGTCGGTCATGTTGTAGATGCGGGCGACCTGCAGCCGGCCCTGCATCTCGGCCGTCGCGTTGTACATGAAGTCGGCGTAGAGGTTGCCGCTGGCGGTCACGTACGCGCCGGTCCACGGGTTCCCCATGCTGTCCTGGTAGGACGCCGCCTGCCCGTTGACGATGAGGTGCTGCGGGTTGTGCTGCCCGTAGCCGGCGGCGGCCTCCTTGGTGCGGTCGGCGGCGTCCGGCTTGAGCGGCGCGTGGTCGAGCAGCCGGTCGATCATCGTGATGATCATCTCGACGTGGGCCAGCTCCTCGGTGCCGATCGAGAGGAGCATGTCCTTGTACTTGCCGGGCAGCCGGCAGTTCCAGCCCTGCAGCAGGTACTGGGTGGCGACGGTCATCTCGCCCCACTGGCCGCCGAGGATTTCCTGCATCTTGCGGGCGAAGTCCGGGTCCGGACCGTCGGGCTTGGCCTCGTACTGCAGGGCGTGGGTGTGCGTGAACACGGGCTCTCCTCGGGGCGTCGTCGCGTCGCCGCCGCTGCGGTGACCCCCTGGATCTGCCCGCCCCCGGTGGCCCGCCCGTGCCGTCCCGTGGCCCCCCGGTGCCAGATCGTCCGGAACTCCCCTCAGCGGTCCGGGAGGTCCACCCGGAGGGTCAGGCCCGCGCCGGTCACCGCCCAGACGACGGCGCCGCCGAGGTCGTGGGTGTGCCGCTGCACCGACCAGAGCCCCAGCCCCGTCAGGTCCACCGGCGGGACGCCGCGGCGCAGGTACTGCACGACGCGCTGCGGGTGTGCGACGGCCTGGGTCAGGGACAGCCGGACCACGCCGCCGCGGCTGGTCACCGCCAGCACCACCGGGGCGCCGTCGCCGTGCCGGTGGGCGTTCTCCAGCAGGTTGGTGAGGATCCGCTGCACCCGGGCGTCGGCCACGCGGACGTCGGCGGCCCGGTCCTGCAGGGCGAGGCACAGCTGCCCGGCCGGCAGGCCGGAGGCGGACACGGCCGCGCGGACGACGTCGCCGAGCAGCCGGCCACCCGTGCGGCGGGTCGCCCCGCCCGTGGCGTCCGCGGTGCGCAGCATCGACGACAGGTGCGCGGTCTGCGCGCGGGCGAGCTCCAGCAGCTCCGGACGGTCGGCGGGGACGCGGTCGAGCGTGCCCAGCAGCGCCTCCAGGGAGGCCAGCGGGCTGCGCATGTCGTGGCACATCGCCCGGAGCAGCGCCGTCTCCGGGGTGGGGGGCAGCTCCGGTTCCGGGCGCCGGCGGCGGGCGGCGCGCACGACGTGGTCGCGCACCACCCGGGCGAGGTCGGGCAGGAGTCCGCTGGGCCGCTGCGTGCGGGGGGTGTCGGGGGCGAGGGTCACGGGCACCTCCGGGGTGCGTGCGGACGGCGGAGGCCGGCCGCGGAGGACGGGAGGGTCGTGGGGTCGACCGACGCCGGGGCTGGGCGCCACGGGCAGATGGGCGGGCACGTGGACGTGGTGGTCGTCGACGACCACCCGTTGTTCAGCCGGGGGCTGTCGCTGCTGCTGCCGGGGGTGAGCGAGGGCCGGGTGCGCGTCGTGGCCACCACCGACGACGCCTCGGCCGCCGCGGCCATGGTCAGCCGGCACCACGCCGACGTCGCCGTCGTGGACCTGCACATGCCGCCGCCGGGCGGGGTGCGGGCGATCGCGGCCATCCGCCGCGCCGACCCGATGGTGCGGGTGGTGGCGCTGTCGGGGCTCGCCGAGGCCGACGCCGCCCTGGAGGCGCTGCGCGCGGGCGCGGCCGGCTTCCTGCCGAAGACCGCCGACCCCGAGCACCTCGTCCGCCCGCTGCTGGCGGTCCTCGACGGCTGGTCGGTCGTCCCGGAGGCGCTGCTGCGCCAGCTGCTCGACGAGGCCGCGCCGACCGGGGAGCAGACCGTCGCCGACCGGCTGACCAGCGACGAGCGCCGGCTGTGGCGGCTGGTCGCCGACGGCACGAGCACCGTCGACATCGCCACGACGCTGCACGTCTCGGAGCGCACGGCCAAGCGGCTGGTCGCCTCGCTGCTGCGCAGCCTGGGCGTGGCCACCCGCGTGGAGGCGGCGGCGCTCGCCGGCCGCGCAGGCCTCCGGAAGGGGACCGAGGGGCCGGGCTGAGCAGGAGCCGGCGGTGCGGGGGGCATCGCGCCCCCGCTACCCGGGCGCGTGATCGACACGCCCGCGTTCCGGAAGGTGGCCCCGACGGGCCAGCGGGACGCCGGGGGTCAGCCGGCGGGAGGGGGCGCCGCGGCCGCGGCCGCGGCGGCCCACGGGCCGGACGCCGCCACGGTGAACGCCGCGACCTCGGCGGCGGCCATGTCCACCGCCGCGTAGCCGCCGGCCCCGGCGCCCACGCAGGCGGTGACCGTGGCCAGGCCCGCCCGGCGCTGGAAGACCGTCTGCCGGACGGTCCAGCCGACGACGGCGCGGCGCTGCAGCACCGCCTGCTCGCGCACCAGCAGGCCGCTGCGCACGCTGAACGACCGCGGCCCGGCGGCGTGCCCGAGCGCGGCGTAGCGCCCGAGACCCAGCGGCACGCCGAGCACGGTGAGCACGATCCCGGCGGCGAGCAGGCCCCAGAAGCCGGTGCCGGCCGACAGCCAGGCCCCGCCCGCGGTGACCACGAGGCCGGACAGGACCGCGCGGGACACGGCCCGCCGCCGCGCGGCCGGCGGGTGCGGCCGGAGCGGGCCGGGGTCGTCGACCAGCACGCCGAGCAGCCGCACCGCCTCCGGCCGCGGGCCGAGCGGGAACAGCTGCCCCCGCCGGTTGGCCGCGCCCAGGCCGGTGACCAGCGCGTTCACCCGGGCCGCGCGCACCAGGCGCATGCCCAGGCCCTCGGCCAGCGTGCCGCCGCGGACCCGGTCGACCTCCAGCTCGGTGTGCCGGCGGGTGAGCAGCCCGCGCACGGCCACCAGCGACCCGCCGCGGCGCACCAGCCGGAAGCCCCAGTTGACCACCGCCGCCCCGAGCACCGCCCCGACGGCGAGCAGCGCCAGCGCGAGGGCCACCCCGACGGCCACCACGCCGCCGGTCAGCTCCGGGCCGTCGAGGTCGGGCCGCAGGTCGCGCGGGAGCTCCTGCAGCAGCCGCGACAGCGCCCCCACGGCGGCCAGCGGCACCGCCAGGTAGCTCGCGACCAGCGGCGCGTACAGCAGCCAGCGCGGGTCGAAGCGGGCGAGCTCCTCCTCCGGCGGCTCCTCGGACGGCGCCTCCGGGTCGGCGCCCGGCGCCACGGGCCGGGCCGAGCGGCGGTGGGTGAGGACGGAGACGCGCAGCCGGTCGCCCTCGGCCCGCGGGACGCCGTCGACGACGACCTCCTCGTCACCGTCGGTGCCCACCCCGGCCGCGGCGTCGATGCGCACGCGGACCAGGCCGAACAGCCGGTGCAGCGCCGGCGCCTCCACCTCGACGCCGCGGATGCGGTCGTTGGGGACGGTGCGCACCGACCGGGCGAGCAGGCCCCGGGTGACCACCACCGCGGCGGGGGTGTCGGCGTAGGTGGTGCGCCACCACGTGAGGGCGGCGAAGAGCAGCGACAGCGCCGTCACCGCCACCACGAGCGCGACGACGACGCCGGGTCCGTCGATGCCGACCGCGGCGACCACCGGGATCGCCGCCGGCACGACCTGCCGGGCCTGCTTGAAGGTGACGGTGTGCAGCAGCACCACGAGGGGCGACGTGCGGCGCGCGGGCGGCGGCGGTGCGGGCGGCGCGGCCACCGGCGGGGCGGGCGCCGCCCAGGGTTCCGTCACGTGGCCTCGTCCCGCACCTGCTCGGCCCGGCGGGCCAGGTCCTCGGCGACCCGCTCGGCCACCGCCACCTCCAGGTGCGGGACGCGGACGGTGCCCTGCGACGACGCGGTCAGCACCGCGACGCTGGCCAGGCCGTAGAGCTGCTGCAGCACGCCGCGGGTGACGTCGACGGTCTGGATCCGGGCGACCGGCACGAGCGTCCAGGTGCGGGTCAGCCAGCCGGTGAGGGTGTGCACCGTCTCGGCGGTGACCTCCCAGCGGTGCACGCGGTACCGGATCCACGGCCGGATCCCGATCGCCACGACCGCGTAGACGCCGACCAGCACCGGCAGCAGCCAGCGCAGCACCGGCACCGGGCCACCCACCGAGCCCGGCACGAGGAGCACGGCGACGGTGACGACCGCGCCGTAGACGAGCGTGCCGACGATCCCCTCGGTCACCCAGAGCCAGATCGCCGAGCGCGAGAGCGACCAGGCCGGCTCGGACACCGGGGGCGCGGGGGCGGCGGACATCACGGCCCATCCTCCCAGGACCGCGCGGAGGGCGGCCCGCGCGCCCGGGCTGGGAGGATGGGCGCCGTGATGCCGCAGCAGGTCCCGACCGTGCCCGCCGACGAGCTGCCCGCCGACGCCGTCCTCCTCGACGTCCGGGAGGACGACGAGTGGGTCACCGGCCACGCCGAGGGCGCCACCCACATCCCGATGGGCCAGGTGCCCGCGCGCCTCGACGACGTCCCCGAGGGCGACCCGCTCTACGTCGTCTGCCGCAGCGGCGGGCGCTCGGCCCGGGTGGCCGCCTGGCTCAACCAGAACGGCTACGACGCGGTGAACGTCGGCGGCGGGATGGGCGCGTGGGAGGCGGCGGGCCGGCCCCTGGTGAGCGAGACCGGCCAGCCGCCCTTCGTGCGGTAGGGCGTGTGCACGTCCGCGGAGGTGCACACGCCCCGGCTCAGGACCTCGGCGCGTACTCCGCGAACCGGCTGCGCAGGTCCTTCTTCGAGAACTTGCCGACGCTGGTCTTGGGCACCTCGTCGATGAACTCGACGGCGTCGGGCAGCCACCACTTGGCCACCTTCGGCTGGAGGAACTCGAGGATCTCCTGCTCGGTCGCCGTCTCGCCCTCCTTGAGGACGACGCAGGCCAGCGGGCGCTCGTCCCACTTGGGGTGCGGGATGCCGACGACGGCGGCCTCCTTCACCTTCGGGTGGCTCATGATCACGTTCTCGAGGTCGACCGAGCTGATCCACTCGCCGCCGGACTTGATGAGGTCCTTCGTGCGGTCGGCGATGCGGATCGAGCCGAACGCGTCCATCGCGGCGACGTCGCCGGTGCGCATCCAGCCGTCGTCGGTGCTGAGCACGACGCCGGCGTCGGGGTTGTAGTAGTCCTGCGCGCACCACGGCCCGCGGACCTGCAGCTCGCCGGTGGCCTTGTCGTCCCACGCCTGGGGCTCGAGCGTCTCGGCGTCGACGATCCGCGCCTCGACGCCGAGGAACGGGATGCCGGCGCGGGCGCGCTGGTCGGCCTTGGTCTCGTCGTCGGCGTCGGCGAACCGCGGCGGCAGGATGCCGGAGGAGGCGACCGGGTGGGTCTCGGTCATGCCCCAGGCCTGCAGGATCGGCAGGCCGACCTGCTCGCGGTAGGCCTCCGACAGCGCCTTGGGCACCGCCGAGCCGCCGCAGCCGATGTCGCGCAGCTTGTGCGGCTTGCCGGCGAGGTGCGGGAGCACGCCCTGCCAGATGGTCGGGACGCCGGCGGTGAACGTGACGCCCTCGTCGACGATCAGCTTGGCCAGCGCCTCGGGCTGCATCATCGGGCCGGGCATGACGAGCGAGGCGCCGGCGGCCGGGGCGGCCTGCGCGATGCCCCAGGCATTGGCGTGGAACATCGGCACGACCGGCATCGCGACGTCCTGGATGCCCAGGCCGAAGGCGTTGCGCTGCAGCACGCCCATGGTGTGCAGGAACGTCGAGCGGTGGCTGTAGACGACGCCCTTGGGGTTGCCCGTTGTGCCCGACGTGTAGCACATCGAGGCGGCGCTGTTCTCGTCCGTGACGCGGAAGTCGACGGGCGAGGCGTCGGCGAGCAGCGTCTCGTAGTCGCGCACCCGCGGGTCGTCGGGGATCTCGTTGTCGCCGCCGTCGTCCATGACGACGACGTGCTGGACGGTCTTCATCGTGTCGATCAGCGGCCACAGCAGCGGCAGCACAGAGCGGTCGACGAACACGACCTCGTCCTCGGCGTGGTTGGCGATGTAGGTCAGTTGCTCGGGGAACAGCCGGATGTTGAGCGTGTGCAGGACGCGGCCGGTCGACGGCGCGGCGAAGTACAGCTCCAGGTGGCGCTGGCTGTTCCAGCCGAACGTGCCCACCCGGCCGTCGGCGCTGATGCCGAGGGTGTCCAGGACGCCGCCCAGCCGCCGGGTGCGCTCGGCCCACTCGGCGTAGGTCACCCGCGTGACGCCGGTGGGGCTGTTGGTCGCGATCGTCCCGTCGCCGTAGTGCTGCTCGACGTGCCGGAAGATCGCGTCGATGGTGAGGGGGAAGTCCTGCATGAGCCCGCGCATGGCGGCATCGTGCCAGTGACGGCGCTCACGATCTACCGGGGAGTACGCCGGCCCAGCTCGCGCAGGACGTCGGCGGCGACCCAGCGGGCGCCGCGGCCTCCGGAGCGCAGGCCCTCGGCGGTCGCCACGGCGCGTCCGTGCAGGCCAGGGCTGCGCTTGCCGATCTGGCGCAGCGCCCAGCTCGCCGCCTTCCGGACCACCGGCCGGTCGTCGTCGGCGTGCTCGGCGACCGCCCGGAGGAACGGCTCGAACCGGTCGTCGCCGGCCCGCTTCTCGGACACCGCGAGACCGGCCATGACGGCGAACCCGGCCCGCTTGACGTAGGGCTCCGGCCGCGCGGCCCACGCGAGGGCGCGGTCCCCGGCGAGCGGGGTGTGCCGGACGAGGTTCTGGCACACCTGGTCGCACAGGTCCCACGCGTCGAACCCCGCGGCCCACGCGTCGAGCTGCGCGGCGTCGACCGCCGCCGGGTCCTCGACCATGCTCGCGAGGATCCGGGCCTCGTGCACGCCGGTGTCCCACAGCGCCGCGGCGAGCGCGCGGTCGCGGCCGAGCCCCCGGGCCAGGGCGCGCAGCTCGGTCACCGTGACGCCGAGGGTCCGCGTGCCGCCGACGCCGGTGCGGGCCATGCCGGCCAGCCGCGCCGGGTCGGCCAGCTCGTGGAGCCGGCCGAGCACCGCCGCGGCGTCGGTCACCGGGTGAGGACGACGGGCAGCTCGGCCAGGCCGCGGATGACGAACTCCGGACGGCGCCGCGCCGGGCGGGCCAGCTGCAGGTCCGAGGTGCGGGACAGCAGCGCGCCGAAGGAGGCCTGCAGCTCCACGCGGGCCAGCGGCGCCCCGATGCAGAAGTGCACCCCGGCGCCGAAGGAGATGTGCGGGTTGTCGGTGCGGCCGACGTCGAGGGTGTCCGGGTCGGGGAAGACGGCGGGGTCGCGGTTGGCCGCGCCGAGCAGCGCGGCGACCTTCGCCCCTGCCGGGACGGTCACGCCGCCCACCTCGACGTCCTCGGTGGCGGTGCGCTCGAACAGCTGCAGCGGCGAGTCGAACCGCATGAGCTCCTCGATCGCCGTGGGCAGCAGCGCCGGGTCCGCGCGCAGCCGCGCGAGCTGGTCGCGGTGCTGCAGCAGCGCCAGCAGGCCGTTGCCGCTCACGTTGACCGTGGCCTCGTGGCCGGCGTTGAGCAGCAGAATGCAGGTGGTGACCAGCTCGTCCTCGGTCAGCCGGTCGCCGTCGGTGTCGCGCACGGTGACCAGGTGGGTGAGCAGGTCCTCGCCGGGCGCGCGGCGCCGCTCGGCCGCGAGCTCCCGCAGGTAGGCGACGAACTCGGCGGCGGCCCGCTCGGCGGCGTCCTCCACCGCGTCGGTGCGGCCGTACTCGTACATCTTCACGATGGCGTTGGACCACGGCCGCAGCAGCGGCCGGTCGGCGGCCGGGACGCCGAGCAGCTCGGCGATGACGGCGACCGGCAGCTCCTCGGCCATCTCGGAGAGGACGTCGACCTCCGCGGTGCCGCCGGAGCGCTCGACCAGGCCGTCGACCAGCGAGTCGGCCAGCTCCTGCACCCAGGGCCGCAGCCGCTCGACGTGCCCGCGGGCGAACGCCGCGCTGATCAGCCGCCGCAGCCGGGTGTGCTCGGGCGGCTCCATCTCGAGGATGGCGTTGCGGTGGATCAGGTTGAACTGCCCGAACCGCTCCTCCGGCGTGCGGTCCCGCCAGATCCGGCCGAGCCGGCGGTCGCGCAGCACGGCGTTGCTCTCGGCGTGGGTGAAGGCGAGCCACAGGCCCAGGCGCTCGTCCCACTGCACCGGCGCGGTGGCGCGGGCCGCCGCGAAGGCCGGGTAGGGATCGGCGACGACGGCCGCGTCGGTCAGGTCGAGGGGGACGGCCGGCGAGGTCACGGCGGGAAGCCTAGGGCGCGAGGTCCCTTCTCTACGCTGGGCCGCATGGCCCGTTCCGCGACCCGCCGCCGTCCCGCGCCCGCGCCCGCCGCCGGTGAGATCAACCCCAAGGCCCCCTGCCCCTGCGGGTCCGGCCGCCGCTACAAGCACTGCCACGGCTCGGGCTACGCGCCGCCGGTGACCCGTCCGTTCGAGGGCCTGCCCGGCGAGCCCGACTGGGTGGCGCTGCGCGAGCTGGTGCCCGCCGCCACCGCGCCGCTCACCACGACGGACGGCCGCGACGTCACCCTCGCGAGCGTGCTGCCCGGCGGCGCGCCCGCGCTGGTGCGCAGCAACGGCGAGATCCTGCTCGGCGTCCAGCTCACCGCCTCCTCCGACGACGTGAGCCGCGACCTCGGCACGGCGCTGGCCGCCGCGCTCGAGGCCCCGGCGGGCGCGCCGGTCGACCCGGGCCCGATCGGCGCCGCGGGCTCGGCCGGCCCCCGGCTGCAGGAGCTGCTGGACCTGGAGAAGCCGCTCGAGGTGACCGTGCACGAGGACTTCGGCTTCTGGCTGGAGGGCACCGACGCCGGCGCCGCCGCCATGGCCGGTCTCCAGCAGGCCAACGAGGCGGTGCTGCCGACCGTCCGGCTCGACGGGCTGGGTGCCGCGTACTGGGTGCGCCCGGGCAGCGAGCGGGCGCACCTGCGCTGGGTGCGGCCCGAGGCCGAGGAGCCGCTGCTCGACGCGCTGGCCCGGCTGTCGGCCGCCGACGAGCTGGTGCTCGGCGAGGGCACCCGCTACGCCGGCGCCTTCCGAGCCCACGGGCTGGTCGTGCCGGTGTGGGACCTGCCCGCCGACACCCCGGCGGAGGAGTGGAACGGCCCGGCCGGGGAGTTCGCCGGCCGGCTGGAGCAGGCGCTGGCCGCCTCCGGCCCGCTGTCGGCCGACGAGCGCCGTGCCCGCGCCGGGCTGCTGTCCCGCCAGGTCACCCTGCGCTGAGCCGGGTCGTGCTCTGCCCCGCCGGACGGGGCAGAGCACGACCGCGCCCGGGAGGCCGTGTGCCCTCCCGCGGCGGCTCGTGCTCTGCACACGACTGCGTGCAGAGCACGACCCCGCCCGGGAGGACACCTGTCCCGGGAGGGACGTGCACCGCTCAGAGCGAGCGGATCAGGTGCCGGAAGAAGACCGCGCCCCGGTGCAGCGCCGCGACGCTGATCCGCTCGTCGGCCGCGTGCAGGGCGTCGAGCTCGCCGCGGGAGAGGTCGAAGGGCATGAACCGGTAGACCGCGTCGCTGATCTGCGCGAAGTGCCGCGCGTCGCTGGCCTGCACCATCAGGTACGGCGCGACGACGGCCTCCGGGTACACCGCCCGCACCGCGGCACCCAGCGCCGCGTAGGCCTCGGTGTCGGTGCGCGACACCGGCGACGGGTCGCTGCCGCCGGTCACCCGCACCTCCACGGTGGGGTCGGCGATCACCCGCCGCAGCCGGTCGACCGTCGACCGCACCGTCTCGCCCAGCGCGATCCGGATGTCCAAGTGCGCCCGCGCCCGGGTGGCCAGCACGTTCTGCGCGCTGCTGCCCTCGAGCTCGGTGACGGCGACCGTCGTGCGCACCAGCGCGTTGGCCTCCCGGCTGGCCCGCGCCAGCGCCGTCGCCAGCACCGGCCGCAGCGCCCGGGCGTTCGCGAACAGCGCCCGGTACGCGCCCGGCGCGTGCCGCCCTGCGGCGTCGACCATGCCGAGCACGACGTCGTGCAGCCGCGCCGGGAACGGGGCGGCGTCCAGCCGCACGACGGCCCGCGCCAGCCGCGCCGGCGCCCCGCCCGGGGTGGGGGAGGACGCGTGCCCGCCGGGGTCGGTGGCCACCAGGTCGACGCCGAGCAGGCCCTTCTCCGCCAGCCCCACGACGGCGATCGGGCCGGGCACGCCGGGGAAGACGCCGCTCACCACGGCGCCGCCCTCGTCGACCACCGCCCACGGGGTGATCCCGCGGTCGCGGAACGCCTGCACCGCCAGCTGCGCGCCGACGCCGGCGACCTCCTCGTCGTCGCCCGAGAAGACGTAGACGTCGCGGGCGGGGGTGTGCCCGGCGGCGGCCAGCGACTCCACCGCCTCGAGCACGGCCACGAGCGAGCCCTTGTCGTCGACGGCGCCGCGCCCGTGCACCCAGCCGTCCTCGACCAGGCCGGAGAACGGGTCGCGGGTCCACGCCTGCCCGGTCACCGGGACGACGTCGTGGTGCGCCATGAGCACCAGCGGCGGCCGGTCGGTGCCGCTGCGCCAGCGGTAGAGCAGCGCCCCGTGCCCGAGCACCTCTCGCTCCAGCACCCGGTGGGTGTGCGGGTAGAGCTCGGCGAGGCGCTCGCGGAACCGGGCGAAGGCGCCCGCGTCGACGAGGGCCCGGTCGCGCGCGGAGACGGTGGGGATGCGGATGAGCTCGCCGAGGCGGGCGGCCGCGGCGTCGGCGTCCAGGCCGGCGGCGTCGGCGGGCGGGACGGCGGCCGGCGCGGGCCGGAAGCGGGTCACCCGGCGGGCGAGCGCCGCGCCCCCGGCCGCCACCCCCGCGGCCGTGGCGCCGGCCAGCAGCGGGGCGGTCCTCACGCGACCTCCCGCACGCCGGCGGCCTCGGGCCGGTCGGAGAACGCCAGCCGCGGCACGAACGCCAGCGACAGCGCGGCCAGCCACGCGGTGACCCCGCAGACCACCCACACGGTCACGTAGCCGGACAGCGACCCGGCGGTGCCCTGCGCGCCCGAGGCCAGCGCCACGGCGAACACGGCCGACGCGAGGCTGCCGCCGAGCACCTTCGTCGTGTTGGTCAGCCCGGTCGCGACGCCGGTGCGCCCGGCCGGCGCCGCCGCGGCCGCCGCGGCCGGCAGCGCCGCCACCAGCGCGCCGGAGCCGAGCCCCGCGACCACCATCGCCCCGAGCACCTGCGGCAGCGTGTCGTGCAGCGGCACGAGCAGCAGGTAGCCCAGGCCGGTGAGCGTGGCGGCGCCGATGAGCGTGACCCGCGGCGTGGTGGCCGCCGAGACCCGCGAGAACTGGCTGGCCCCGAGCAGCATCGACACCACGTAGCCGCCGATGACGATCGACACCTCGCTGGTGGACAGCCCCAGGCCGTAGCCGTGGACCGCGGGGTCGGTGCGGGCGAAGGTCGACAGCGGCCCCTGCGCCCCCAGCACGCTGACGCCGAAGAGCCCGGCGGTCAGCTGCACCGGCCACATGCTCGGCGAGCGCAGCACCCGGAAGTCGACCAGCGGGTCGGTGCGGCGCAGCTCGTAGCGCACGAACGGCACCACGAGCAGCACGCCCAGCGCGGTGACCAGCCACGGCCAGAGCTCGCCGGCGCCGTTGACCCGCACGAACGTCAGCCCGCCGGTGATCACGAGCAGCACCACGCTGAGCAGCGCGACGCCGGGGACGTCGACCTCGCCGTCCTGCCGGCCGGTGCTCTCCGGCACCCGCAGCGCGACGACGGCGACGACGCCCGCGACCAGCAGGCCGGGGACCAGCAGCACCAGCCAGAACCGCCCGGCCAGCGCGCCGCCGATCTGCCCGCCGCCGAGCGCGCCCACGATCGCCCCGGCCTGCAGCGCGGCGACGATCAGGCCGGTGGCCCGGCGGGTGCGGGCCGCGGCGTCGGCCTGCCCGCGCGAGCGGGAGTGGATGAGCGCCACCTGCAGCGGCAGCCACGCGGCGTAGACGCCCTGCACCGCCCAGGCGGCGAGGAAGACGCCGAAGTCCTGCGCCACGGCGAGCACCCCGGTGGCGGCGGCGACCAGGGCCGCCGACAGCAGCAGCATCCGGCGGTGGCCGTACAGGTCGCCGAGCTTGGCCAGCACCGGCACGGCGATCGCCGAGAGCATGAGCTGGGCGGCCTCGAGCCAGTTCACGTCGGCGTCGTGCACGTCGAGGTGCCGGGCGACGTCGGTCAGCAGCGGGACGTAGTACCCCTGCAGCACGCCGCTGGTGAACTCGACGAAGACCAGCCAGCCGACCAGCCCGCCGCCGAGCCCGGCGATGCGGCCGGTGCGCCGCGCGGGATCGGTCACAGCTCGTCGCGCCACACCGGGCAGGACATGCACCGCGGTCCGCCGCGGCCGCTGCCGAGCTCGGACCCCGCGATCCGGACCACTTCGATGCCGGCCGCCTCCAGCGCGGCGTTGGTGACGGTGTTGCGCTCGTAGGCCACCGCGAGCCGCGGCGCGAGCGCCAGGGTGTTGTTGCCGTCGTCCCACTGCTCGCGCTCGGCGGTGACCGGGTCCAGGCCGGTGTCGATCACGCGGAGCCGGTCGATGCCCATGGCCTGCGCGGCGGCGACGACGAACGGCTGCGGGCCGCGCACGACCAGGTCGGTGGTGTCGTCGTCGTCCGGCGTCTCCTCGGCGGTGACCGTCCAGGCCACCAGGGAGTCGGCGACGGCGGGGTACATGACCATCGCGTCGACGTCGACCATCGTGGCGATCGTGTCCAGGTGCATGGTCGCCCGCTCCTGGGCGATCGGGACGACGAGCACGGTGTGCGCGAGCCCGCGGGCGAACACCCGGCGGGCCAGCCGCTCCGCGCCGCCCGGCGTCGTCCGCTCGCCCACGCCGACGGCGAGCACGCCCGGGGCGAGCAGCAGCACGTCGCCGCCCTCAAGGTGCTCCAGCGAGGCGTCGTAGAGCTGGCCGGTGCCGGCGAAGCGCGGGTGGTGGGTGGCGATCGCCCGGGTGATCGAGCTCTCCCGGTGCCGCGCGGGCATCGCGAGCGACGTGATGGCCACCTGGTCGCCCACCCACACCGACGAGTCGCGGGTGAACAGCAGGTTGGGCAGCGGCGGGACGACGAAGTCGCCGCGGTCCATGAGCTCGTAGGCCAGCCCGCGGCCGCCGCGCAGCTCGTCGTGGGCGAGGCCGGCCATCAGCGTGGCGGCGAGGTCGTCGGACGCGAGCCCGGCCAGGTGCGCGGTGGTGGCGCGCTGGAGGGTGGCGCCCAGCCGCGGGTCGTCGACGGCGGCCGCCACCAGCTCCTCGCGCGCGGCGGGCACCTCCAGCACCTCGGCCAGCAGCCGGCCGAGGTAGAGCACCTCGACGTCCCGCGCCGTGAGCGCCGCGGCGAAGGCGTCGTGCTCCTCCTGCGCGCGGGCGACCCACGGCACGCCGTCGAAGAGCAGCTGGTCGTTGTTGCGCGGGGTCAGCCGGCGCAGCTCGGCGCCCGGCCGGTGCAGGACGACGGTGCGCAGCCGGCCCACCTCGCTGGTCGCGCCGAGGGACGGGGAGGCTCCGGAGGTCACGGGGGGAGAGGCTGGCACAGTGGCCGGGCCGTCGCACGGCACCCACCCAGAGGAGGCACCGCGTGGACCTGTTCGACCTCACCGGGAAGGTCGCCGTCGTCACCGGCGGCACCCGCGGCATCGGCCTGATGATGGCCCGCGGCCTGCTCCAGGCGGGCGCGTCGGTCTACGTCAGCTCGCGCAAGCCGGAGGCCGGCGACGAGGCGGTGGCCGAGCTGTCGGCGTTCGGCCGGGTCGAGTCGATCCCCGCCGACATCAGCACCGAGGCCGAGTGCGTCCGGCTGGCCGAGGAGGTCGGCCGCCGCGAGGAGCGGGTGCACGTGCTGGTCAACAACGCCGGCGCCACCTGGGGCGAGCCGCTGGAGACCTTCCCCGCCTCGGCGTGGGACAAGGTCCTCGACCTCAACGTGAAGGCGCCGTTCTTCCTCACCCGCGCGATGCTCCCGCTGCTGGAGGCCGCGGCCACCGACGACGACCCGGCCCGCGTGGTCAACGTCGGCAGCATCGACGGGCTGCACGTGCCGGTGCTGCCGACCTACTCCTACTCCTCCAGCAAGGCCGCGGTGCACCAGCTGACCCGGCACCTCGCCAAGGAGCTCGGGCCGCGGCGGATCACCGTCAACGCCGTCGCCCCGGGCCCGTTCGAGTCGAAGATGATGGCCGCCACGCTGGCCGCCCGCGGCGACGAGATCGCCGCCAGCTCGCCGCTGGGCCGCATCGGGCGCCCCGACGACATGGCCGGCGTCGTCGTCTACCTGGCCAGCCGGGCCGGGGCGTACGTGACCGGCGCCGTCCTCCCCGTCGACGGCGGCCGCGCGACCACCCTCTGATCAGGCCGGGCGCCCCCGCGCCGGTTCGTCCCGGGCCGCGCGGGGGAGCGGGGGAGCGCTCCGGTCGGTCCGGCGGCGCCGCGGCGGCCGGTGCGCGCCCTCGGCCGGCACCCGTTCCAGGTGCGACTCCGCCAGCGCCACCTGGTGCGGCGAGCCGACCCGCCGGCCCTGCTCGCGGGCGCCGGTCCACCAGTCGCGCGCGGCCACGGTGTCGCCGGTCTGCTCGGCGATCCGGCCGAGCAGCTCGTCGTAGGCGCCGAGGCTGAACGCCGGCGTGCCGAGCACCGCCTGCCGGCCGCGGAAGGGCAGCAGCGCGACGGTGGCCATGGTGATCTCGGCCTCGTCGCCGAGGTGCAGCGCGGCCTCGGCCTGCAGCAGCGTGGCGACGTCGCTGGCCCAGTCGCGGATCTGGGTGCGGCCCCAGCGGGCGCGCAGCCGCCGGGCCTCGGCCAGGTCGCCGGACTCCGCGGCGGCCACCACGGCCATGAGCTGCAGCAGCGGGTTGCCCTCGTCGCCGGTCTCCACGAGCAGGCCGATCGCCTCGGGCAGCCGCCCGTCGCCGCGGCGCAGCGCGAACTGGTGCGCGGCGTAGGCGTGCCGCGAGTGCGGCGTGACCCGGCGGTAGAGCTCGTGCGCCTCGGTGGTCAGCTCCTCGGCCCGCGCGGCGTCGCCGGCGAGCCACGAGGCGCCCGCCTGCTGCCACAGCACGTGCGGGCGCACCTCGGGCCCCGACAGCGAGAAGGCCAGCCGGCGCCCGGCCTCCAGGTCGGCCTCGAAGCCGGCGCGGTCGGTGAGGTGCAGCCGGATCGCCGCGCGGTGCAGCCGGGCGTAGAACTCGGTGCGCCGCGGCAGGCCCCGGCCGGCCAGGGCCAGTGCCTCGTCGGTGGCGGCCAGCCGCAGCTCGGCGGCGCCGGGCCGGCCCCACACCGCGAGCGAGAAGTTGTTCAGCGTCCGGCCCAGCAGCTCCGGGTCGCCGACGCCGCGGGCCAGCGCCACCGCCCGCTCGGCGTACCGCACGCCGCGCTGCAGGTCCTCGCTGAAGGCCAGCTCCACGCCGAGGGTGCCGAGCAGGCGGGCGGTCAGCCGGTCGCGCTCGGCGTCGGTGGCCTCCGGCGCGATCTGGTCGGAGTGCTCGAGCAGCTCCTCCAGCAGCGCCACCATCTCGCCGTCGACGACGCCGTGCGGGCGCCAGTTCCACAGCGTGACCTCGCCCCAGACCGCGGCCGACTCGAGCATGCAGCGCCGGTCGCCGAGCTCGCGGGCCAGTGCCAGGGCCTCGCCCACCACCTCGTGGGCCTCGGTGCGCTGGCCGCTGCGCAGCAGGTCGTTGCCGAGCGCGGTGAGCAGGTCGTGCCGGGTGCGGGTGGCGTCGGGCGCCGAGGGGTCGAGCAGCCGCAGCGCCCGCCGGGTGTGCAGGGCGGCCTCGCCGTCGGCCAGCCGGGCCCGCGCGACACCGGCCGCCACCGACGACCAGCGCAGCCCGGACGCCGGCCCGACGACGGGCGCCGCCTCGACGAAGTGGTGCGCCAGCCGCTCGGCCAGGGCGTCGTCGGCGCGGCCGCCGGGCGCCCGCTGCTCCAGGGCCGCGCCCAGCCGGGCGTGCAGCTGGGCGCGGCGCAGCGCCGGCAGGTCGTCGGCGAGCACCTCCTGCACCAGCGCGTGGGTGAACCGCCAGCTCCACGGCGCGGACCCCTCGCCGACCAGGCCGACGGCGGCCGCGGCGTCCAGCGCGGCGAGCGCGGCCTCGGCGTCCTCCCCGGCGGCGCGCAGCAGGTCCAGCGTCACCTCGCGCCCGGCGACCGCGGCCAGCTCGAGCACCGGCCGGGCGCCGGCGGGCAGCCGCGAGAGCCGGGTGCGCAGCACCTCGACCACCGACGGCGGCACCGGCACGCGGGCCAGCGACAGGTCGCGGGCGCCGCGCATCCACCGGGTCAGCTCGACGACGAAGAACGGGTTGCCGGCGGTGCGGTCGTGCACGGTGGCGGCCAGGCGGGCGTCGCCGGCGCGGCCGAGCTGAGCGGTGAGCAGCGAGGCGACGTCGTCGGGGGCCAGGCCGCCGAGCGCGAGGGTGGTGGCGGCGGGCTCGCGGGCCAGCCGGGCCAGGCAGTCGGTGACCGCCTCGGGCAGGTCCTCCCCGACGCTGCGCACGGTCACCACGACCAGCAGCGGCACCCGCGGCAGGTGGCGGGCCAGCAGGCCGAGCAGCTGCACGGAGGTGGCGTCGGCGCCCTGCAGGTCGTCGAGGACGACGAGCACCGGGCGGGCCGCCGCGGCCGCGGCCAGCCGCGCCCGCAGCGCCTGGAACAGCCGGAACCGGGCGGCGTCGGCGTCGTCGTCGCCGTCACCGGGATCCGGCGGCTCCTGGTCCAGCTGCTCGAGCACCTGGGTCCACGGCCACAGCGGGGGCGCGCCCGCGTCGTCGGCGCAGCGGCTCTCGGCCACGGCCCACCCCGCGGCCCGGCTCATCGCGGCGACCGCCTCGGCCAGCCGGGTCTTGCCGATGCCGGCCTCGCCGCCCAGCACGACGACGGCGGGGCGCCCGGAGGCGGCGGACTCGGCGACCCCGCGCAGCCGCGCCAGCTCCTCCTGCCGGCCGACCAGCCCGTCGTCGGCCGGGGGAGCCAGCGGGGCCGGCGCGGGCGGCGGCGGGGGCACCACCGTGAGCACCGGGCGGGCGCGGCGGGCGAGGGCCGGGTCCTGCCGCAGCACGGCCCGCTCGAGCTCGCGCAGCTCGGGGCCGGGGTCGATGCCGAGCTCCTCGCGCAGCAGCTCGGTGCAGCGGCGCAGCGCGTCCAGCGCGTCGGCCTGCCGGTCGGCGGCGTACAGGGCGGTGACCAGCCGGGCCCACAGCCGCTCGCGCAGCGGGTGCTCGGCGACCAGCCGCTCGAGGTCGCTGACGGCGGCGTCGGCGCGGCCGGCGGCGAGCAGTGCGTCGCAGCGGCGTTCCCGCGCGCGGACGTGCAGCTCGGTCAGCCGGTGCCGGTCGGCCGCGCCGGGACCCTCGCCGAGCTCCGGCAGCGGCTCGCCGCGCCAGAGGTCCAGCGCCCGCTCGAGCGCGGCGACGGCGGCGGCCGGGTCGGTGTCGGCGGCGCGGTCGCCCTCCTCGACGAGCCGGGCGAAGCGCAGGCTGTCGAGGTCCTCGGGGCCGACGTCGATCCGGTAGCCGGGCGCGCGGGTGAGCAGCACCTTCGCCGGCTCGCGCGGCCCGCGCTCGGGCTCGAGCACCCGCCGCAGGTGGGAGACGTATGCCTGCAGGGTGCCGGTCACGGTGGGCGGCGGCTGCTCTCCCCAGAGCGCCTCGACGATGCGGTCGACGGCGACCACCCGTCCGGCCTCGGCGAGGAGCAGGGCCAGCAGCGCGCGCGGCTTGGCGCCGCCGACGTCGACCGGCCGCCCGTCGGGACCGGTGACCTCGAGGGGGCCGAGGACGCGGTACCGCACGACGCGGGATCGTCCCAGGTTCGCGGCCCCAGCGGGAGGGGTGCGCTCCTCTCAAGTCACGCGCAAGTGGCGGTCAAGGCGGCGTCGCCAGGGTCGTCCCCGACCCGATCACCGCCGCTCCGGACCCCCGAGGAACCCGCCATGACCCTGCCCGAGGTCGCCTCCCGCCCGCTCCCGCCGCTCCCCGCCGTCGACGACCTCCGCCTGGAGGTCCGCGGCCCCGTCCTCGCCGCCGGCGACGAGGGGCTCGCCGCGGAGGTGGCCACCTGGAACACCGCGGTCACCCACACGCCCGCGGTGGCCGTCGGGGCGGTGTGCGCCGCCGACGTCGTGGCCGCCGTCCGGTTCGCCACAGCGCACGGCCTGCCGGTCGCCGTCCAGGCCACCGGGCACGGCCCGGTCCGCAACGCCGACGGCGCGGTGCTGGTGACCACCTCGCGCATGCAGGGCGTGCGGGTCGACCCCGAGCGGCGCACCGCCCGCGTCGAGGCCGGCGTCAAGTGGGCGACGGTGCTCGCGGCCGCCGCGCCGCACGGCCTGGTCGGGCTGTGCGGCTCGTCGTCCGACGTCGGCGTCGTCGGCTACACCCTCGGCGGGGGCATCGGCCCGCTCGGCCGCCGCTTCGGCGCCGCGGCCGACTCCGTGCTGGAGATCGAGATGGTCACCGCCGACGGCGAGCTGCGCACCGTGACCGCCGAGTCCGACCCGGAGCTGTTCTGGGCCGTGCGGGGCGGCAAGGGCAGCTTCGGCATCGTGACCGCGCTGGAGTTCCGGCTGTACGCGGTGCCGGCGCTGGTCGGCGGCGGCCTGTTCTTCGCCGGCCGCGACGCCGCCTCGGTCCTGCACGCCTTCCGCACCTGGGCGCCGACCCTGCCGGAGGAGGCGAGCACGTCGGTGGCCGTGCTGCGGCTGCCGCCCCTGGAGTTCCTGCCGCCGCCGCTGCGCGGGCAGACGGTGGTGCACCTGCGCTTCCTCTACGCCGGTGACGACCCCGCGGCCGCCGCGGCCCTCGTCGAGCCGATGCGCGGCACCGGCGAGGTCCTGCTCGGCGGCATCGAGCCGCTGCCGCCGACCGCGCTGGACGCCGTCCACATGGACCCGACCGACCCGATGCCCGGCTGGGAGAAGGGCGTGCTGCTGTCGGACCTGACGGAGGAGACGGTCGACGCGCTGCTCGCCGCGGCGGGCCCGCAGGTCGAGGTGCCGCTGGCGATGGTCGAGGTGCGCCAGCTCGGCGGGGCGCTCGGCCGGCCGGGCGAGGCGCCGAGCGCGGTGTCCGGGCGCGGGGCGCCGTGGTCGGCGTTCGTGATCGGCCCGATGGTGCCGGGGCTGACCGAGGTGGTGCCGGTGGTGGGCCGGGGCGTGCTGGCCGCGCTCGGGCCGTGGACGGCGCCCGGCGCGCTGCTCAACTTCATCGGCGACGTCGACGGTCCGGCCGGCGTGCTGGCGGCGTGGGACGCGGAGACGGGGGAGCGGCTGCTCGCCGTCAAGCGCGCGGTCGACCCGGGGGACGTCTTCTCCGGGGGGCACGCCCTGCGCGGGGGCTCCGGTGCCTGAGCGCGCGCCCCGGCTGCCCCGGTCGCTGCGCCGCCGCGGCGGGATCCCGCCGTCGGTGCCGCCGCCGGACTGGACCCCGCCCGCATGATCAGCTGACCTGATCGTGCCGCGTCCTGGCTCACCTCCCACGGTGAGCCAGGACGCGCTGCGGTGAGCCAGGACGCGCTGCGGGAAGTCCGGCTGGTCGTGCGGGGTCAGTCCGGCAGCAGGACGCCGGGGTTGCAGACGCCGCGCGGGTCCAGCCGCTGCTTGACCGCGCGCAGCACGTCGACGCCGAGGGGGCCGACCTCCCGCTCCAGCCAGGGGCGGTGGTCGGCCCCGACGGCGTGGTGGTGGGTGAGCGTCCCGCCGGCGGCCAGCAGCGCGTCGGTGGCCGCCCGCTTGGCCCCGAGCCACTGCTGCAGCGGCAGGTCGTCGTCGCGGTCGGCGAGCACGGTGACGTAGAGGGACGCGCCGGTGGCGTAGCCGTGCGAGACGTGGCCCATCACCAGCGGCTGCCGCCCCGGCGCGCCGAGCGACCCGCGCAGCGCCCGCCGGACGGCGTCGTACACCGCGGGCAGCGCGCTCCACGTGGCCGCCGTCTCCAGCGTCTCCACCAGGAGCCCCGCGTCCATGAGGCGGTCGCGCAGGTAGGGCGCGGCGAACCGGTGCCGCCGCCACGACTCGCCCACCCGCCGGCCCACGCGGGCCGCGCCGTGCTCGCGCAGCACCCCGACCGCCGCGCGCCGGCGGGCGCGCACCAGCGGCGGCAGCCCCTCCCAGCCGACGACCAGCAGGCATCCCTCGGCGCGGCCGCGGGCCCGCAGCGCGCCGCGCAGCAGCCGAGCCCCGGCGCCGCCGGCGTTGAGCAGGTTGGCCCGGGTCTCCTCGGGGTCGGACAGCCGGACGACGTCGGGCAGCAGGTCGTGCCGGGCCAGCCGCTGCAGGCCGGCCAGCCCGTCCTCCCAGGTGCGGAACGACCAGCCCTCGTAGACGGCGGTCCGCGGGCGGGGCCGCACCCGCAGCCGCACCTCGGTGATCACGCCGAGCGCGCCCTCCGACCCGAGCGCGAGGCCCAGCAGGTCCGGCCCGGCCGCCGACGCCGGCGGGTGCCCGAGCTCCAGGACGCCCGACGGGGTGGCGAGGGTCAGGCCGGCCACGAGGTCGTCGAAGCGCCCCACGCCGGTCGACGCCTGCCCGGCCGAGCGCGTGGCCGCGTAGCCCCCGACGGTGGCGAACTCGAAGCTCTGCGGCAGGTGCCCGAGCGTCAGCCCGTGCTCCGCCAGCGCCTCCTCCAGCGCCGGCCCGCGCATCCCGGGACCCGCCGTGACCAGCGAGGACGCCACGTCGACGTCGGACACCGACGCCATGCGGGACAGGTCGACCGACAGCGACGGACGGTCGTCGGGGTCGACGCCGGCCAGCCCGCCGACCACGCTCGTGCCGCCGCCGAAGGGCACGACGACGACGTCCCGCTCGCTGCACAGCGCCAGCAGCGCCGCGGTCTCGGCGGTGCTCCCGGGCAGCGCGACGGCGTCGGGGGCGTCGGAGGCGTCGCCGCCGCGGCGGCGCAGCAGGTCCAGGTAGCTCTTGCCGCCCGCGCGGCGCAGCCGGGACTCGCGGTCGGTGCGCACGTGCTCCCCGCCGAGGAGGGCGACGAGCGCGGCGTGCACGTCCTCGGGCAGCCGGGACGGCGCCAGCCGGATGTCGCCGACGGCGACCGGCGGGGTGGCGCGCGGCGTCCAGCCCAGCTCGCGGGCGAGGTGCCGGCGGGCCGCCTTCGGCAGCGGCAGCTCCGGGTCGCGGGTGAGCTCCAGGCCGCCCCCGGTCTCCTCCGCCCCCTCCCCGGCGTCGGCCACGGTGGCCACGCGGGAGCTGCCGGGCCCCCATCCCTGGATGGTCAGTTCCGGCTGCTCGGGCACGGCTACAGTCTGCCGGTGCTCCGCCCGGGACCCCGCACGTGACCGGCCCGGCCCCGCGCGGTCCCGACCTCACCCCGGCCCGCCGCGCGGCCGACCTCGAGGCGCTGACCAGCACCGACGTCGACGTCGTGGTCGTCGGCGGGGGAGTGACCGGCGCCGGCGTGGCACTCGACGCCGCGGCGCGCGGCCTGTCGGTGGCGCTGCTGGAGCGGGCCGACCTCGCCGCCGGCACCAGCCGCTGGTCGAGCAAGCTCGTGCACGGCGGGCTCCGGTACCTGGCGCACGGGGAGATCGGGCTGGCGCGGGAGAGCGCCCGCGAGCGCGCCGTCCTCATGCGCACCACCGCGCCGCACCTGGTGCGGGCGCTCCCGTTCCTCGTGCCCGACGCCGCCGGCCGCGACGTCAGCGCCGTCGGAGCGCTCGGCGGCCGGCTCGGCGACGCGGTGCGCCGCTCGGTGCGGGGCGGCCCGGGCTCGCTGCCGGGGACCCGGCGGGTGGGCGCGGCCGAGGTCGCGCGGCTGACGCCCGCCGTCGTGCCCGGCCGCGGCGGCGCCGTGTTCTGGGACGGGCAGCTGTCCGACGACGCCCGGCTGGTCGTGGCGCTGGCCCGCACGGCCGCCGCGCACGGCGCGCGGGTGCTCACCGGCGCGCGGGTCACCGGCGTCGACGGGCGCGAGGTGTCCGCCGTCGTCGACGGGACGCCGGTGACGCTGCGCGCCGGCGCCGTGGTCAACGCGACCGGCGTGTGGGCGCAGGCGCTCGCGCCGGGGATCCGGCTGGCGCCCTCCCGCGGCTCGCACCTGGTGGTCCGCGCCGGCCGGCTCGGCGACCCGCTCGCCGCCCTCACCGTGCCGCTGCCCGGCTCCCGGTCCCGGTACGTGTTCGCGCTCCCGCAGCCGGGCGGGCTGGTGTACCTGGGGCTCACCGACGAGCCGGTCGACGGGCCGGTCCCCGACGACGACCCGCTGCCGTCGGACGCCGAGGTGGACCAGCTGCTCGGCACGGTCAACCGGGTTCTCGCGGTGCCGCTGACCCGCGACGACGTCGTCGGGGCCTACGCGGGGCTGCGGCCGCTGGTGCTGCCGGAGTCGGCCGGGACCGGGCCCGGCGACGCCACCGCCGACCTCTCGCGCCGGCACCTGCTGCGCTGGGACGGACCGGTCCTCTCCCTGGTCGGCGGGAAGCTCACCACCTACCGGGCGATGGCCGCCGAGGCCGTCGACGCCGTCGTCGCGCGGCTGGGCCGGGGCGCCCGCCGCTCGCCGACCGCGCGGCTGCCGCTGGTGGGCGCCGCCTCGCCGGCGGAACTGGCCCGCGTGGCCGCGCCCGCCCGGCTGGTGACCCGCTACGGCACCGAGGCCCCGCGGGTGGCCGCGCTCGGCGCCGAGCCGGTGGTCGAGGGCCGCCCGGAGACGGTCGGCGAACTGCGCTTCGGCGCGCTGGCCGAGGGGGCGCGCACGGTGGCCGACCTGCTGGACCGCCGGGTGCGCCTGGGACTGGTCGCCGCCGACCGCGAGCGCGCCGTCGCTGCCGCGGAGCACGCCCTGGGCGAGGCATAGGAAGCATTCCGCACGTATCGAGGCGCGGGACGTGCGGATAGCTTCCTCTGCCTCCGTCCCACCACATGGGAACGCCGTTTCGCAGAGTGGGACGGCGGGCGCAGGATGGCCGGAGTGGACACCTACACGCACGGCCACGCCGAGCCGGTGCTGCAGTCGCACCGGTGGCGCACCGCGGAGAACTCGGCGGCGTACCTGCTCCCGCACCTGCGTCCCGGCCTCGACCTGCTCGACGTCGGCTGCGGGCCGGGCACGATCACCGTCGACCTCGCCCGCCGGGTGGCGCCGGGCCGGGTGCTCGGCCTCGACGTCTCGGCCGACCCGCTCGACGAGGCGCGGGCGCTCGCGGCCCGCGAGGGCGTCGCGGTGACCTTCGCCGTCGGCGACGTGTACGCCCTCGACCTGCCGGACGACTCGGTCGACGTCGTGCACGCCCACCAGGTGCTCCAGCACCTGACCGACCCGGTGGCGGCGCTGCGCGAGATGGCGCGGGTGTGCCGGCCCGGCGGGCTGCTCGCCGTCCGCGACGTCGACTACGCCGCCACCACCTGGTTCCCGGCCGACCCGGGCCTCGACCGCTGGCTGGAGCTCTACGGCCGCGTGGCCCGCGCCAACGACGCCGAGCCCGACGCCGGGCGGCGGCTGCTGTCCTGGGCGCACGCCGCGGGCCTGCGCGACGTCACCGCGTCAGCGTCGTCGTGGTGCTACGCCTCGGCGGCCGAACGGGAGTGGTGGGGCCGCTCCTGGGCCGGCCGCGCGACGGCGTCGGCGTTCGCGGAGCAGGCCGTGGCGTACGGCCTGGCCACGCGGGACGAGCTCGGCGAGCTCGCCGCCGCGTGGCTGCGGTGGGCCGCCGCGGACGACGGCTGGCTCGGCATGCTGCACGGCGAGCTGCTCGTCCGCGGGTGAGCGCCCGGGAGCGGGGACGGCCGTCCCCGCTCCCGGCGCGTCAGCCCTGCCGGGCGGCGTTGGCCTGGACGGCGGTGCTCACCCACTGCGCCAGGCCCGGTGCCACGGCCTCGTAGGTGGCGGTGAACCGCTCGTCCTCGACGTACATCCGGCCGAGCGCCGCGTGCATCTCCGGCGGGCAGTCGTAGAACCACCGGCAGACCTGCTGCCGCGCCTCCTCGGCGAGGTCCATGCCCGGCGCCGAGTCCGGCGCGACGCCGTCCCCCAGCGCCCGCGCCATCCGCGCGGTGAGGTCCTCGCCCTCGGCCGTGATCCGGAGCCAGTCCTCCTTGGTGTAGGCCGCGGTGCGCCGCGAGGACTCGCGGTAGGCGTCGGTGTCGCCCCACCGCTCCTGCACCTCGGCCTCGTACCGCTCCGGGTCGTGCTCGCCGAACACCTCAAACCGCTCCTCGGGGGTCAGTGCGATCCCCATCGACCTCGCCTCCATCTCCTTCTCGACGGCCGCGACCATCGCCCGCGTCCGCTCCAGCCGGTCCCGCAGCAGCCGGTGCTGCCGGCGCAGGTGCGCCGCGGGGTCGGCGGACGGGTCGTCGAGCAGCGCCGCGACCTCCTCGAGGGGGAACCCGAGCTCGCGGTAGAGCAGCACCCGGTGCAGCCGGTCCAGGTCCGCCGCCGAGTAGCGGCGGTAACCGGCCGCGGTGCGTCCCGACGGCGACAGCAGGCCGATCCGGTCGTAGTGGTGCAGCGTGCGCACCGTGACGCCGGCCAGCGCCGCCACCTCGCCCACGTTCATCCCGGGTCCCTCCTCCCTGACGGCGACGAGTGCACAGCCTGACGTCGCGTCAGGGTCAAGCGCGATCCCCGGACGGCGGGGGAGCGGTGGCTGGGCGAGGATGCCCGGGTGGCCGCTGAGGACGTCTCCCCCGAGGACCCCTTCCCCCGGCAGCGGGCGACCGTCCGCGGCACGGAGATGGCCTACGTGGACGTCGGCGAGGGGGATCCGGTCGTCTTCCTGCACGGCAACCCGACGTCGTCCTACCTGTGGCGCAACGTCGTGCCGCTCGTGCGGCACCTCGGCCGGTGCATCGCGCCGGACCTGGTCGGGATGGGGGAGTCGGGCAAGCTCCCGCACCCGCGGCGGGGCACCTACTCCTTCGCCACCCACGCGGAGCACCTGGCGGAGTTCCTCGACGCCGTCGGCGTGCACCGGCGGGTCACCTTCGTGCTGCACGACTGGGGCTCGGCGCTGGGCTTCGACTGGGCCGCCCGGCACCCCGAGCAGGTGCGCGGGCTGGCCTTCACCGAGGCGATCGTCACCCCGATGACCTGGGCGGACTGGCCGGCCGACGCGCGCGGCATCTTCCGCACGATGCGCGGCGACGACGGGGAGACCGTCGTGCTGGACAAGAACGTCTTCGTCGAGCGGATCCTCCCGGCCTCCACCCTGCGCGGCCTGAGCCCGGAGGCGCACGAGCGCTACCGGGCGCCCTTCCGCGAGCGCGAGGACCGCTGGCCCACCCTCGAGTGGCCCCGGCAGATCCCGCTGGACAACGTGCCGCCGCTGGTCCGCGACGTCGTCGCGCGGTACGGCGTGTGGCTGCGCGGCAGCGCCGTCCCGAAGCTCTTCCTGAACGCCGAGCCGGGCTCGATCCTGGTCGGCCGGCAGCGCGCCCTGGTCCGGAAGTGGCCGGCGGTGACCGAGGTGA
Source organism: Geodermatophilus sp. FMUSA9-8 (assembly GCF_037034165.1). Classification (NCBI taxonomy): domain Bacteria; kingdom Bacillati; phylum Actinomycetota; class Actinomycetes; order Geodermatophilales; family Geodermatophilaceae; genus Geodermatophilus; species Geodermatophilus sp. FMUSA9-8. Next base: position 34,242 of record NZ_JBAGKE010000013.1, read on the forward strand.
CCGTGCCGGGCTCGCACTTCGTGCCCGAGGACTCCCCGCACGCCATCGGGCGGGCCCTCGCCGACTGGATCCCCACCCTGCCCTGACCCCGATCCGGCCCGGGACCGGGTCGCCCGCTCTTCCCGCACCGTTCACCGGGAGCGGGCCGCGCCGTCGACCTGCGCTCTCCCTGGGCCACCCACGCTGACGGCGTGCGCGTGGCAGTGGTCACCGAGTCCTTCCTCCCGCAGGTCAACGGCGTCACCAACAGCGTCCTGCGCGTCTGCGAGCAGATGCGGCGGCACGGCGCGCAGGTGCTCGTCGTCGCGCCCGGCCCCGGCCCCGGGGAGTACGCCGGGGCGACCGTCGTCCGGTCCCCGTCGTTCGCGCTCCCGCGCTACGCGGGCTTCCGCGTCGGGCGCCCCTGGCCGGGACTCGGGCGGGTCCTGCGCGAGTTCGCCCCCGACGTCGTCCACCTCGCGAGCCCGGCGGCGCTCGGGGCCTCGGCCGCGCGGGTCGCCCGCCGCCTCGACGTGCCCGTCGTGGCCGTCCACCAGACCGACCTCGTCGGCTTCGCCGCCCGCTACGGCCTGCCCGGCGTCGGCCGCATGGTGTGGGCGGGCCTGCGGCCGGTGTACGCCGGCGCCGCGGCGACCCTCGTCCCCAGCCGCCCGGTGGCCGACGAGCTGCGCGCCCGCGGCGTGCCGCGCGTGCGGCTGTGGGCCCGCGGCGTCGACTCCGCCGCCTTCTCACCCGCCCGCCGCGACCCCGAACTGCGCGCCCGCCTCGCGCCGGGCGGCGAGGTGGTCGTCGGCTACGTGGGCCGGCTCGCCGCGGAGAAGGAGCTGCACCTGCTCGCGGGCCTGGACCGGGTGCCCGGCGTCCGGCTCGTGCTCGTCGGCGACGGCCCGCAGCGCGAGCGGCTGGAGCGGGCGCTGCCCGGCGCGGTGTTCGCGGGCTTCCGCGGCGGCGCGGAGCTCGGCGCCTGGACCGCCTCGCTCGACGTCTTCGTCCACCCCGGCTCGTCGGAGACCTTCTGCCAGGCGGCGCAGGAGGCGCTGGCCAGCGGCGTCCCGGTGGTCGCCCCGGCCGCCGGCGGGCCGCTCGACGTGGTCACCGCCGGCCGGACCGGCCTGTTCTTCCGCCCCGGGTCGGCGGCCGACCTGCGGGCGCAGGTGACCCGGCTGGTGGCCGAGCCGGACACCCGCGCCTGGATGTCCCGCGCCGCGCGGGCGAGCGTGCGCGGCCGCACCTGGGACTCCCTCGGCGACCAGCTGCTCGGCCACTACACCGACGCGCTCGCCGGCCGCGCCGCCGCGCCCGCCGCCCCGGAGCGCGTCGCGTGAGCCGGGTCGTGCAGGTGGCCAACTTCGTCACCCCCACCTCCGGTGGCCTGCGCACCGCGCTCGCCTCCCTCGCCGCCGGGTACGCGGCCGCCGGCCACGAGGTGGTGCAGGTGGTCCCCGGCCCGCGCGCGGCGACCGAGGACACCCCCTGGGGACGGCGGGTGCAGCTGCCCGGCGTCCCGCTGCCGGGCACCGGCTACCGGCTGCTGCGCCCGGCGCCGGTGCTCGCGGCGCTGGCGGACCTGGCGCCCGACCGTGTCGAGCTGCACGACCGCACCACCCTGCGCGCGGTGGCCGGCTGGTCCCGCGACCGCGGCGTCCCGGCGCTGGTGGTCAGCCACGAGCGGCTCGACCGGTGGCTGCGGCAGTGGCTGCCGGCCGCACCCGGCGTACCGCGGGCGGCCGACCGGCTCGCCGACCGCGCCAACGCCGCGCTGGCCGCCGCCGGCCGCGTCGTCTGCACGACCGACTGGGCGGCCGAGGAGTACCGCCGGGTCGGGGCGCCGGTGACCGTGGTGCCGCTCGGCGTCGACCTCGGCACGTTCACGCCCGCCCGCGCCGACGCCGGCCACCGGCGCGACGGCGGGGTGCTGCTGGTGACCGCCACCCGGCTGTCGCGGGAGAAGCGCCCCGACCTCGCCGTCGCCGCCACGGCGGAGCTCGCCCGCCGCGGCCTGCCGGTGCGGCTGCTGGTCGCCGGCGACGGGCCCGCGCGCCGGGCGCTGGCCCGCCGCGCCGCGGGCTCGCCGGTCACGCTCCTCGGGCACGTGCCGGGCCGGGCCGCGCTGGCGGGGCTGCTCGGGGCCGCCGACGTGGTGCTCGCGCCCGGGCCCGTGGAGACGTTCGGCCTGGCCGCGCTGGAGGCGCTGGCCTGCGGCACGCCGGTCGTGGTGTCCGCGGACTCCGCGCTGCCGTCGGTGGCCGGGCCGGCCGGGACGGCCGCCGCCGGCACCGCGGCCGCGCTGGCCGACGCCGTCGAGGCGCTGCTCGCGGAGGACCCGGGCGTGCGCCGCGAGCGGGCCCGGCGGCGCGCCGAGCGGTTCCCGTGGACGGCGACGGTGGCGGGGTTCCTCGCCGCGCACGGCCTCGCGGCGCGGGAGCGGGCGGCATGAGGATCGCGGCGCTCGGCGACAGCACCAGCTGCGGGGAGGGCGTCGGTGTGCGGGTGCCGGTCGCCCGCACCTGGCCGGCGGTGCTCGCCGCCGCCGTCCCGGGCGCCCGGCTGACCCTGCTGGCACGGGCCGGCGCCCGCGTCCGCGACGTGCGCGCCGGCCAGCTGGCCGCCGCCGTCGCCGGGGCGCCCGACGTGGCCACCGTGCTCGCCGGGCTCAACGACGTCGCGCGGTCCGACCTGGACCCCGCCGCGCTGGCCGACGACCTCGGTGCCGTCGTCTCCGGGCTGCGCGCCGCCGGGGCCGTCGTCGTCCTCGGCCGGCTCCACGACCCCGGCCGGGTGCTGCCGCTGCCGGCGGGGGTGCGGGCCGCCGTCCGCGGGCGGGTGGGCGCGGTGAACGCCGCGGTCGACGCGGCGGCGGCCGACCCCGGCGTGCTGGTGCTGGACCTCGCGGCGGTGCCGTCGGTCACCGACCGCCGGGCCTGGGACGTCGACAGGCTGCACCCCACCGCGGCGCTGCACGCCCGGATCGCCGCGGCCGCGGGCGCGCTGCTCACCGCGGCCGGCCTGCCGGTCCGGGTGCCGGACCCGCCGCCGCTGCCGCCGACTCCCGGCCCGGCGCGCGAGCTCGCCTGGGCGGCGCGCCACGGGCTGCCGTGGGTGGCCGCGCACCTCACCGGCCTGGTGGCCGCCGCCCGCGAGCTGGGCGACCCCCGGGTCGCCGGCTCCGCGCGCGACGGCGAGGCGGCGCCCGGCGGAGGACCGGGGGTCTGGCCAGCGCGGGTCAGCGGCGGGAGCGCTTGACCGCGTACATCGCGGCGTCGGCCCGGCTGAGCAGCGTGTCGGGGGTGTCGCCGGCGCGGGAGAGCGCCAGGCCGGTGCTCGAGCGCAGCGCCGGGCCGCCGTCCGCGGGGGAGGCGAGCGCGGCGGACAGCCGGTCGGCGAGCCCGCGCGCGGCCGTCTCCGTCGCCGTCGCGGGACAGAGGACGACGAACTCGTCGCCGCCGATGCGGGCCACCGTGTCGCCCGGGCGGACGACGGAGGTCAGCGCGGCGGCCATCCGCAGCAGGGCGGCGTCACCCGCGGCGTGGCCCAGGGTGTCGTTGACCTGCTTGAACCCGTCCAGGTCGCAGTAGAGGACCGCCGCGGGCAGCCCCTCGCGGTCCTGCACCCGCAGCGCCTGCTCCATGCGGTCGAGCAGCAGCGCCCGGTTGGGCAGGCCGGTGAGCGCGTCGTGCAGGGCGGCCTCGCGCAGCCGGGCCTCGAGCTCGACCTGCGCGGTCACGTCCATCATCGCCACGACCGCGCCGGTGGGGCGGCCGGCGTCGTCGCGGACCCGCGTCCCCGACGCGCTCAGCACGCGCAGCGGGTGCCCGGGCCGGTCGATCGCCATGTGCGCGTCGCGCACCCGGCCCTCGGTGTAGACGCGGGCCAGCGGCACCTCCGCCAGCGCCAGCCGGCGGCCGTCGGGGGTGCAGAGCCCGAAGCGCTCGACGACGTCCTCGGTGAGCTGCGCGCCGGCCGGCCGGTCGGCGTACTCCTCGGGCAGGCCGTGCCACTGCCGGCCGAGCCGGTTGAACAGGGTGATCCGCCCGTCGGCGTCCGCGGCCACCACGCCGACCGGCAGGGCCTCGAGCAGTGCCCGGGTGAATGCCTCCGACCGCGCGGCGTGCGCCGCCGCGGCCTGCGCCTGGTCGCGGTCGGCGGCCCGGGCGGCGGCGAGGACGGCGAGCTGCCGGGCCTGGCGGCTGCGCTGGAACAGGGCGACGACGACGCCGGCGAGGTCGGCCAGCCGGTCGCCGGCGTCGGCCGGGAAGGCGTGCGGAGCGGTGCCGAAGACGCACAGGGTGCCGACGACGATCCCGTCGACGACCAGCGGCGCGCTGGCGTAGGCGCGCACCGCCGCCCGCCGGCCGTCGACCCACGGGTTGCCCGCGTAGCGGGGCTCGGCGGCGAGGTCCCCGTACACCCGCACGCGCGGGCCCTCGGCCGTCATCACCGCGCACAGCGACTCCTCGGCCGGCGAGGAGCAGCCGAGGAACCCGTGCGGCACGAGCTGGTGCTGCTCGCAGGCGTCGAGCAGGTTGAGCGTCGCGCACGGCACGCCGGTGACCGCGGCGGCCACCCGCACGACGGCGGCGAGCTCGGCGTCGCGGCCGAGCTCGGCGAGGTCGAGGACGCCGGTGGCGCGGTCGGGGGTCGTGGTCGTGCTCATGGCCCTGACAACGGCCGTTGCGGGACCGGTCCGCAGGAGCCGCGGCCGCGCCGTCCCCCGATCAGGTGAGGACGCGGACGGTCTCCACGGCGGCCACCACGGCGAAGACGACGAACAGCACCGCCGCCGCGCGGCGGATGAGCGCCACCGGCAGCCGGTCGGCCAGCGCCTTGCCGAGGAACACCGCGAGCGCCGAGACGGTGAGCAGCGCCGCCCACGCCCCGATGAAGACCGACACGGGGGAGTCCAGGCGCGCGGCCAGCCCCGCGGTGGCCAGCTGCGAGAGGTCGCCCCACTCGGCGGCGAACAGCACGCCGAAGGAGACCGCGGCCGCCCGCAGGAACGACGTCCGCTCCCGGGTGTCGGCGGCCTCCCCGCCGTCCTCGGGGCCCTCCGCCGCGCTGCGCCACAGCAGCACCGCGCCGACGAGGAACAGCACCGCGACGACCCCGCTGACCAGCGCCTGGGGGAGGAGGGACAGCAGGCTGCCGGCGGTCACCGCGATGGCCACCTGCAGGCCGAAGGCGGTGCCCACGCCGACGAACACCGGCAGCGGCGGGAACCGGGTGGCGAGCACCAGGCTGGCGAACAGCGTCTTGTCCGGCAGCTCCACCGGCAGGACGAGGACGAACGCCGTCGCGACGACGGTCAGGACGATCACGGGCTGGCTCTCTTCCGCTCGGCACCGCCGGGCGGGGGCGCGCGCCTCCGACCGGCAGCGCGCACGACTGCTCCGGTCGAAGGTCTCGCCCACCCGCGCTCGCGCACGGGCCCGCTGACCGGGCCGCCCCCGGGGGGACGTGCCAGCGTGTCGACCAGCGGACGGGGGGGCTACTCCCCTTCTCGCTGGCAGAGCCTAGCCGAGCCGGCCCGGGAAACCCGGTGCGCGGGGGTGTGCGGCTCGTTACGGTCGCGCCGTGCCCTTCCGTTGACGCCCGTCACCCGCCCCGCTCCCGCCGGCCGCCCGGGCCCTCGCCCGGCTGGCCGTGGCCTGGACCGCGCTGTCCGGCCTCGCCCCGGTGTACCCGCTCTACGCGCTGCTGTTCCTCGACACCGGGCTGACCGAGCCGCAGGTCTCCGCGCTGTTCGCGCTGTGGTCGCTCACCGCGCTGGTGGCCGAGGTGCCCACCGGCGTGCTCGCCGACCGCTGGTCCCGCCGCGGCGCGCTCGTGCTCGGCGGGGTGCTCGAGGCCGCCGGGTTCGTGCTGTGGACCGTCGCGCCGGGGCTGCCCGGCTTCGCCGCCGGCTTCGTCGTCTGGGGCGTGGGCGGCGCGCTGGTGTCCGGCGCGGCCGAGGCGCTCGTCTACGACGGGCTGGCGGCGGCCGGCGCCGAGGAGTCCTACGTCCGCGTCAACGGCGCCATGACCGCGGCCGAGCTGCTCGTGCAGGTGCCCACCGCGGTGCTGGCCGGCCTGCTCGTCCGGGCCGGCGGCTACGCGCTGGTCGGCTGGGCGAGCGTCGGCACCTGCCTGGCGGCCGCGGCGCTGGCCACCCGGTTCCCCGAGCCGCCGCGCACCCCCGACGACGACGGGCCGGAGGTCCCGCTGCGCACCGCCGCCGGGACGGCGCTGCGCCGCCCGGGGGTGTCGCTCGCGGTGGCCGCCGTCGCCCTGCTCGGCTCGCTCGACGCGATCGAGGAGTACTTCCCGCTCATGGCCCGCGACCAGGGCGTGCCGACGGCGGGAGTGCCGGCCGCCGTCCTCGTCGTCGCCCTGACCGGAGCCGCGGGCGCGGCGCTCGCCGGCCGGGCGGCGCGGCTGCCCTCGCGGGCGCTGCCGCTGCTGCTGCTCGCGTCGGCGGTGCTGCTCGCCGCCGGCGCGCTGGCCGACGGCCCGCTCGCCGTCGCCGCCGTCGCGGTGTCCTACGGCCTGTACCTGGCGGTGCTGGTCGTGGGGGAGGCGCGGCTGCAGGAGCAGCTGCCCGCCGGCGTCCGCGCGACGCTCATCTCGGTGGCCGGCCTGGGCATCGAGCTCGGCTCGCTGCTGGTGTTCGCCGCCTGGGCGCTCGACGGCGCCCTCGCGGTGGCGGTCCTCTTCGCGCTCGTGGTCCCGGTCGTGGCCCGCGGCCTGAGGCCGACGGCGCTCAGGAGGTGAGCCGCCCCGCGCAGGACGGCGGGCCGACCGCGGGGCCGGAGGCTCCCGGTCGGGACGTCGTCGAAGGGCTCAGCGCAGCCGGGGGACGGCTCCTGGCCGCGGTGTCGGCCGGTAGGCCGAGGATGTCGCGGTCCGCCGTCCTCGCGGGGCGGCTCGCCTCGCCTACCTCCCGGTGCGGCGGGCGATGCGGGCGGCGAAGACGCCGGCGGCGTGGCCGTTGTCGATGTTGCTGACGACGACGCCCGGCGACGCGGAGTTGAGCATCGTCAGCAGCGAGCCGAAGCCGCCGAAGGAGCCCGGCTGCCCGGTGGAGGTGGGCACCGCGACGATCGGCACGTCGGTCATCGCGCCCACCGTGCCGGCCAGCGAGGCGTCGAGGCCCGCGACCACGACCAGGCAGTCGACGTCGTCGAGCAGCGTCCGGTCGGTGAGCAGCGGCCGCAGCCGGCTGCCGCCGACGTCGTCGACCCGCACCACCTCGGTGCCGGTCACCCGCGCGACGAACGCGGCCTCGGCGGCCACCGACGCGTCGGCGGTGCTGGCGCACAGCACGCCCACCCGCCCGACCGGCTCGGGCACCGGGCCGACGGCGGCCGACATCGCCGCGGCGTCGACCGTGGAGCCCGGGTGCGCGGAGGCCAGCGCGACGAGCGTGTCGGCGCTGGCGCGCACCACGAGCGCGGGGCGGTCGGGGTGCGCCTCGCGCGTCTCGCGGACCAGCGCGAGCACCTGCTCGGTGGAGCGGCCCACGCCCCAGATGACGTCGGGCCCGGACGGGCGCGCGGGCGGTGCCGCGGGCCCGGGCGCCAGCGCCGGCTCACCCGGGCCGCCGAGCGACAGCGGCGGGTCGGCCGGCCGGGCGGGCGCGGCGAGCAGCGCGGCGAACCCGCCGACGGGGTCCAGCGGCGACGTCTGCACCGGCGTCACCTGCACCGACGCGGTCGCGGGCCCGGCCGGCGGCGCCTGCTCGGCCTCCGGGGCGGCGTCGGGCGCGCGGGTCTGGGTGACCGCCGAGAGGCGGACGACGCGGTCGCGGCCGCTGCGCTTGGCGTCGTAGAGGACGCCGTCGGCGGCGGCGAACAGCGTGCGCCGGTCGTCGCCGCGGGTGGCCGAGGCGATGCCCACGCTGATCGTCACCGGCAGGGTGAGGCCCAGCGCCGCCCAGTCGTGGGCGGCCACCGCACGGCGCACCCGCTCCAGCGCCCGCTCGGCCTGCTCGGCGGTGGTGTCGGGCAGCAGGACGACGAACTCGTCGCCGGCCCAGCGGCACACCTCGTCGGTGTCGCGGCAGCCGGCGATGAGCAGCTCGGCGACCGCGCGCAGCACCGCGTCGCCGCCGGGGTGGCCGACGGCGTCGTTGATCGCCTTGAACCGGTCGACGTCGACGACGGCCAGCGCGGGCGTGGTGCCGGCGCCGAGCAGCCCGTCGAGGCGCGCCTCGGCGTAGCGCCGGTTCGGCAGGTGGGTGAGCGGGTCCTCGTAGGCCTGCCGGCGCAGCTGCCCGGCGGCGCGCTCGTTCTCCAGCAGGCTCTTGCGCCGACCGAACAGCTCCACCCAGCGGGTGCGCCGCTCGTCGACGCGGTCGAGCTCGTCGGCGAGGTAGGCCTGCAGGTAGGGCAGCGCCCGGCCGGCGTCGTCGAGCTCGGCGTGCAGCGTGCACAGCTCGCGCAGCGCCGACCGCCGCAGCCGCGGCAGGCCGTGCTCGGTGGCCAGCGCCAGCGCCTTGGCCAGCTGCTGGTCGGCGCCGCGGCCGTCGTCCTGGCGGCGCAGCGCGCGGCCCAGCGCCAGCAGCGCGGAGGCCAGCAGCGCACGGTCGCCTCGGGCGCTGGTGGTGCGGACGGCGGCGCGCAGCGGGCCGGTGGCCGCGGCGTGCTCGCCCAGGCCGACCAGCGCCCACCCGTGCACCACCTGCGCGGCCACGATGCCCTCGGCGTCGGGCGGCAGCTGGGCCAGCGCCCGCTCGGCCAGCCCGCGCGCCTCGGCGAACCGCGGCAGCGCGGCGTCGGGGTCGCCGTCGTCGAGCAGCGCCTCGCCGAGCTCCGCGCACAGCTCGCCGAGGCAGGTGGCCGCGCGGGCGGTGAGGACGTCGGGGTCGACGCCGGCGTCGAGCACGTCCGCCCCGGCGGCCGCGGCGGCGGTCTCCAGCGCGCGGCGCTGGTAGTCCAGGGCCAGCGGCATCAGCTCGAGGTCGGCCAGGACGCCGGCGAGGGTGCCCAGGGTGTCGACGAGCAGGGCGCTCGGGGGCAGCGCGGGGTCGAGCAGGCTGGCGGCCTCGACCGCCTCGTCCATCGCGGCGTCGATCCGGCGGGACAGCAGCTCGATGCGCGCGTGCCGGGCGAGACCCGCGGCGCGCTGCAGCTCGTCGTCGCTGGCGTCGAAGGCGGCCTTGGCCGAGCGGACGAGGGCGATCGCCTCGGCGGCGTGCGCGGCCGACGCCGACCGCGGGTCGCCACCGCCGGGCTCGGCGTCGTCCCCGTCGAGCAGCCCGGCGACGCCGGCGTGCAGGTCGAGGGACTCGGTGGCCCCGGGCGCGTCCAGCGGCTCGCCGACCAGCGTGAAGCCGGCCACGCGCAGCCGGCGCACCAGCAGCTCGGCGCGCAGGGTGTCGGCCCAGGCGCGGCCGAGGGCGGGCGCGTCGTGGCGGTCGGCGGACCCGGGGCCGCCGGCCTCGGCGGGGGCTGCGTAGGGCGTCGGGGAGTCGACGACCGACAGCAGGCGCTCGGCGTCGTCGAGCTGCCAGTTGGCGAGGGCGGCGGTCACCCGGTGGTGCAGGGCTCCCGGTGGCACCAGGGCACTGTGCACGCCGTCGGGGCCGGATCCGGGCATCCCGGGGCGGGCGCGTCGTGTGGCGGAGGTCCCGTCGCCCGTTCCGTCACTGCCGTCCCAGCCGGGCCGGGCGCCGGTCACGGCGCGGCCTCCGGGGAGGCCTGGTCCGCGGCCGCGGACCCGCCGTCGCCGTCGACCAGGCCGGGCGCGCGCACCCGGTTGCGCCCGCCGCGCTTGGCGGAGAACAGGTGCAGGTCGGCGGTGTCGAACAGCGACCGCCAGCCGACCGGCACCGACCGGTCGTCGGCGGCGGCCGGGGCGGTGGCCACCCCGATGCTCACGGTGATCGGCTCGGTCAGCGGCAGGTCGGCCCAGTCGGCCTCGGCGACGGCGGCGCGCAGCCGCTCGACGGCGGCCAGCGCCTGCGCCTGGGTGGCCGCGGGCAGCACGACGAGGAACTCGTCGCCGGCCCACCGGTACACCTCGTCGCCGGCCCGGCTGTGCTCGCGCAGGAGCGCGGCGACCCGGCGCAGCACCTCGTCGCCGTGGGTGTGCGAGGTGTCGTCGTTGACCTCCTTGAACCGGTCGACGTCGACGACGGCCAGCGACAGCGGCTCGGCGCCCAGCCGCAGCCCGGCCAGCCGGCGCTCGGCGCTGCGCCGGTTGCCCAGGCCCGTGAGCGGGTCCTCCAGCGCGTGCCGGCGCAGCAGCGCGGCCTGCCGCTCGGCCTCGCGCAGCCGGCTGCGGCGGACGAACATCTCCGCCCACAGCTCCCGGCTGCGGGCGTGCGCGCGGCCGGTGTCGGAGCGGTAGGCGTCGAGCCAGTACAGGGCCTCGGCGGGCCGGCCCATCGCGGCGGTGGCCTGGCCGAGCTCGAGCAAGCACTGCCGGTAGCGGCGCCGGTCGGCGGTGGCGGCGAAGGCGCCCGCGGCGTCGACCAGCAGGCCGGCCGCCTCCTCGCCGCCCCCACCGCCGCTGTGCTCCTGCGACAGCCGGGTGAGCAGCCGGGCCAGCGCCAGGTCGGCGTAGCCGCGCAGCCAGGTGCTGCCGCTGCGGTGCACCCGCCGGTGCACCGACCGCAGCGGGCCCAGCGCGTCGTCGGGCTCGCCGTGGCAGGACAGCGCCCAGGCCTGGACGACGTCGAGCTGGTCGGAGTCGTCGGGGTCGGGCTCGGCCTCCAGCGCGCGGGCGTCGGAGGCCGCGGCGATCGCGGCGCCGGCCAGCTCGCGGGCGCGGGCGGCCTGGCCGCGGCGGCGCAGGGTCTGGGCGAGCTCGACCCGCTGCTGGGCGCACAGCCGCAGCAGCTGCCAGCGCTCGCCGACGTCGGGCAGCCGCTCGGCGACCGCGCAGCCCCGCTCGGCCTGGGCGACGGCGAGCTCCTCGAGGTCGAGCGCGGTGAGGGTGAGGGAGAGCCACAGGTGCGCCTGGACCACCTCGGGCGAGGGGGTGCCGGCGGCGGGCTCGGCGGGCGCGAGCTGCTCGGTCAGCAGGCTGGCGTCGACGGCGAGCAGCATGGCGGCGTCGAGGTGGTCGGCGGTGGCCTCCACGTGCGCCAGGTAGGCCAGCACCAGCGCCGTGGACGCCGAGGGGGCGCAGGCGCCGAGCGCCTCGCGGGCCGCGGTCACCCCGTCCGCGGCGGCGTCGCGGTCGCCGTCGAGCAGGGCGCGGCGGGCGCCCAGCGCCGCGCGCCAGGCGGCCCAGCGGGGCTCCGCGGCGGCGGCCAGCGCGGGCTCGGCGTCGTCGAGCCCGGCGCGGAACGCCGCGTCGTCGTCGCGCCGGTCGGCGGCGAGCAGGAGCCGCAGCGCAGTCTCGAGGTGACCGTCAGTGACGGGAGGGGAGCCGGGGGTCACGCTTCCCTCCTCCTCGTCGCCGGTCGTCCGGCCACGCGTGGCCGACGGCGAGGCAGTTCCCCCCGGACGGGATCTCGACCCCTGCCCGACCGCACTACCCTCGTCGGGTGCTCCAGACGCCTCCGACGCGGTTCGCCTATCTCGGGCCCGAGGGTACCTTCGCCGAGGCGGCGCTCAGCAGCGCCGTACCCCCTGGCGAGGGGGTGCGTCAGCCGGTCGCCAGCGTGCCGGCGGCACTGGCCGCCGTCCGCGCGGGCGAGGCGGACGCCGCCCTGGTGCCGTTCGAGAACTCGGTCGAGGGCTCGGTCCCGACCACCATGGACGGCCTCGCCGACGGCGACCCGCTGGTGGTCGTGCGCGAGGTCTTCCTCACCGTGGCCTTCGTCCTCGCCGCCCGCCCGGGCACCGCCCTGGCCGACGTGCGGACCGTCGTCAGCCACCCGCACGCCCTCGCGCAGACCGCGCGCACGGTGGCCGGGCTGCTGCCGGACGTGCCGACGCTGCCCGCCACCTCCACCGCGGTCGCCGCCCGCGCGGTCGCCGACGGCGAGTACGACGCCGCCGTCTGCGCGCCGATCGCCGCCGAGCGCTACGGGCTCGTGCCGCTGGCCGAGGACGTCGCCGACCACCCCGGCGCGGTCACCCGCTTCGTCCTGGTGACGCGGCCGGGGGCGCTGCCCGCGCCCACCGGCAACGACAAGACCTCGCTGGTCGTGGTGGTCACCGACCGCACCGGCGCGCTGCTCGACGTGCTGCGCGAGTTCACCGTCCGCGGCATCAGCCTGACCCGGATCGAGTCCCGGCCCATCCGCGACCGGCTGTGGGTCTACTCCTTCTCCCTCGACTGCGAGGGGCACGTGGCCGAGGCGCGGGTGGGCGAGGCGCTGGCCGCGCTGCACCGGGTGAGCGAGGACGTGCGCTTCCTCGGCTCCTACCCGCGCGCCGACGGCCGCACCAACCGGCCGGTCCCCGGCGAGGCGGCCGACACCGCGTTCACCGAGGCCGGCTCGTGGCTGGCCCGGCTGCGCGCCGGCGAGGTCTGAGGCGCACCCGCGCGGACCTCAGGCGGGCTCCAGCTCCCGCTCGGGCTCGGGGTCGCGCCGGCGGGACAGCCGGCTCGGCCACCACGTGCGGTCGCCGAGCAGCGCCACCGCGGCCGGCACCACCAGCGAGCGGACGACGAAGGTGTCGAGCAGCACGCCGAAGCCCACCAGGAAGGCCAGCTGGGTGAGGAACAGCAGCGGCAGCACCGACAGCGCCCCGAACGTCGCGGCCAGCACCAGCCCGGCCGAGGTGATGACCCCGCCGGTGACCGCCAGCGCCCGCAGCACGCCGTCCCGGGTGCCGTGCCGCACGGACTCCTCCCGGGCCCGCGTCATGAGGAAGATGTTGTAGTCGATCCCGAGGGCGACGAGGAACACGAACCCGATGAGCAGGATGCCGGGGTCGCTGCCGGGGAAGCCGAAGACGCCGTCGAACAGCAGCGCCGCGACGCCGACCGTCGCCGCCACGCTGAGCACCACCGTGGCCATGAGCAGCAGCGGCGCCACGAGCGACCGCAGCAGCAGGGCCAGCACGATCGTGATGACCACCAGCACGCTCGGCACGATCACCCGCAGGTCGCGGCCGGCGGTCTCGCGGGCGTCGAGGTTGCTGGCGGTGTCCCCGCCGACCAGGGCCTCGGGGTCGGCGTCGTCGAGCGTCTCCCGCAGCCCGGAGACGACGTCGAAGGCCTCGGTGCTGTCGGCGGCGACGGCGAGGGTGACGTCGAGGCGCACCAGCCCGTCGGCCACGACCGGGTCGCCGCCGGGCGGGCCGCCGGTGAACGGCACGACCGAGGCCACGCCCTCGGCCGCCGCGGCGGTCGCGGCCACGTCCTGCCAGCCGTCCTCCGGCGTCACGACGACGGTCGGGCTGCCGGAGCCGGCGTCGAAGTGGCGGGCCAGGGCCTCCTGCCCGTCCACGGCGTTCGACTCGCCTCGGATCGCGTCGCTGAAGGTGATGCCCGAGGCGTCGTAGCTCGGCGCGAACACCGCCGCGGCGACCAGGGCCAGGACGCTCGCGGCGAGCACCCGGCGCGGCCGGCGGCCGACGAGCGCGGCCACCCGCGGCCACCCGCGGCCCTCCCGGGGCCGCTGCCCGACGTGCGGGCGGAACGGCCAGAACGCCGCGCGGCCGAGCAGCGCGAGAGCCGCGGGCAGGAAGCTCAGCGCGGCGACGACGGCGAGGGCCACGCTCACCGCCGAGATCGGCCCGAGCCCGCGGTTGGAGGCCAGGTCGGAGAACAGCAGGCACAGCACGCCGAGGACGACGGTCGCGCCGGAGGCGACGATCGGCTCCCAGGAGCGGCGCAGCGCGGTGCGGATCGCGACGAAGCGGCTCTCCTCGCGCTGCAGCTCCTCGCGGAACCGGGCGACGAGCAGCAGCCCGTAGTCGGTGGCCGCGCCGACCACGAGGATCGAGGCGATGCCCTGGCTCTGGCCGTTGACGGTGATCCAGCCCTCGCGGGCCAGCAGGTAGGCGACGGCGTTGCCGGCGGTGAGCGCCAGGCCCGCGGTGCCGATGACCAGGAACGGCAGGATCGGGCTGCGGTAGACGACGAGCAGGATGAGCAGCACGACGCCGAAGGCCGCGGCCAGGAGCAGGCCGTCGATGCCGGCGAAGCCGTTGGCGAAGTCGGCGAAGATGCCGCCGGGTCCGGTGACGAAGCTGTCGGTGCCCTCGACCTCGACGGCGGCGCGCAGGTCCTCGACGACGCCGACGATCTCGTCACCGAGCTCGGGGCTCAGCGGCAGCACGGCCTGCACCGCCTCGCCGTCCTCCGACGGGATCGGCGGGGAGGGCTGCCCGGCCAGGGCGCCGGCCTCGTCCGCGACGGCGGCGGCCTCCTCGAGCGCCTGCCCGACCGACGCGAGCGTTGCCTGGTCGAGCGGGCCGTCGCCCTCCCACAGCAGGATCGCCGGGATCGCCTCGGTGGGGCTGAACGCCTGTGCCAGCTCCGCGACCCGGGTGGACTCCGCGCTGTCGGGGAGGAAGGCGGCGTTGTCGTTCTCCTGCAGCCCGGTCAGCTGACCGCTGAGCGAGCCGAGCGGTGCCGCGGCTCCCAGCCAGGCGAGGACGACGACCAGGGGGAGCAGCCAGCGGACCCGGCGGGCCATGATGGGGTCCTCTCGACGACCGATCATCTCGATGATCGAGAGATTACGGGGGTGAGGGGATGACCCGCAACGCGGAGCAGCGCGTCGACGTCGCGCTGCTGCTGCGCCGGCTCACCGTCGAGCTCGACGCGGTGGGGGAGCGGTTCGCCGAGGCGCACGGGCTCGGCCGCACCGATGTCCGCGCGGTCATCGCGATCATGGACGCCGCGCGCCGCGGCGAGCCGCTCACCGCCGGCGGGCTGGGCGCGGCGGTCCGGCTGAGCTCGGCGTCGGTGACCGCGCTGGTCGACCGGCTGGAGCGGGCCGGGCACGTGCGCCGGGTGCGCGACCCCGCCGACCGCCGTCGCGTGGTGCTGGAGATGACCGAGCCGACGATGGCCGCCGGCGGCGCGTACTTCGGCGGGCTGCAGCGGGGCCTGCTCGCCGCGATGGAGGGCTACACCGACGCCGACCTCGCCGTCGTCCGCCGCTTCCTGGAGGGGATGACGGAGGTCGTGGTCGCCCACGAGGCATAGGAGGCTCTACGCACGTCCCGGGCGCCGGGACGTGCGTGTTGCTTCCTATGCCTGGAGGTACCGGGCGAGGTGGACGGCGAGCGGCTCGAGGCCCACGGTCGCGCGCCGCTCGTCGAGCCGGCCGGGGTCGGCCACCGGCCACAGCACCGGCCGCCCGTCGACGACGTCGGCCACCTGCGTCCCGTAGGTCTGGTGCCGGCCCTCGGTGACGGCGACCCGGTCGTCGAGCATCGCCAGCTGCTGGGCCGGCGCCCGCCCGCGCTCCACCGCCTCGCCCAGCAGTCGCAGGGCCAGGCGCTGCACCGACAGCTGCGTGTCGGCGTGCTGGGCGACCAGCCACGCGCCGCGCGCGG
Source organism: Geodermatophilus sp. FMUSA9-8 (assembly GCF_037034165.1). Taxonomy (NCBI): domain Bacteria; kingdom Bacillati; phylum Actinomycetota; class Actinomycetes; order Geodermatophilales; family Geodermatophilaceae; genus Geodermatophilus; species Geodermatophilus sp. FMUSA9-8. The sequence goes on from NZ_JBAGKE010000013.1 coordinate 49,631, forward strand.
CGACCTCGCCGACCCGGTCCGCGGTGGGCCAGCCGCCGGCGAGCAGCTGCTCGAGCCGGTCGGCGTGCCGCACGAAGACCGCGCGCCGCTCGCGCCGGGCGTCGACCGGCGCCTGCTCGACCGCGCCGCCGCCGGTGCGGGCCATCAGCTCACGCTGCTCGCCGACCATCGCCTCGAGCTCGGCGCGCAGTGACGCGTCGTCCATCCGGTGCCTCCCCGTGTGCACGTACCGCGCCGCAGCCTGCCCGGTCGGCGCGCCGTGTGCACACGGCGTCAGGACTGCGACCTCAGAGGTAGAGGCCGGTGGACTCCTCGATCCGCTCGGCGGCGACCGCGTGCACGTCCCGCTCGCGCAGGATGACCAGATCCTCGCCGTGCACCTCGACCTCGTGCTGGTCCTCGGGGGAGAAGAGCACCTGGTCGCCGACCTTCACCTGGCGCACGCTCGCGCCGACGCCGCGGGCCTCGCCCCACACCAGCCGCTTGGCCACCTGCGCGGTCGCCGGGATGAGGATGCCGCCGGTGGAGCGGCGCTCGCCGTCCTCCCGGCGCAGGGCGACCAGGACCCGGTCGTGCAGCATCTTGATCGGCAGCCCGCTGCCCCTGGCGACGTCGGATGGCACGGCGGTCACGGTACGCGGGGCGGCTGCGCGCTATCCCCAGCCGAGCTCGTGCAGCCGCTGCTCGCCGAGTCCGAAGTGGTGGGCGATCTCGTGCACGACGGTCACCGTCACCTCCTCGACCACCTCCTCGGCGGTCTCGCAGACGTCGCAGATGGCCTCGCGGTAGATCATGATCCGGTCGGGCAGGTCGCCGCCGTACTGCCAGCCGCGCTCGGTCAGCGCGTGGCCCTCGTAGAGCCCGAGCAGGTCCGGCTCGTCCTCGTTGCGGTCCTCCACGAGGACGACGACGTTGTCGAGCAGCGCCATGAGCTCGGCGGGGACGGCGTCGAGGGCGTCGGCGACCAGCGACTCGAAGACCTCGCGCGGGAGCGGCCTCACCAGCTGGTGGGCAGCGGGCGGCCCTCGTCGTAGCCGGCCGCGCTCTGCACCCCCAGCACCGCGCGCTCGTGCAGCTCGTCGATGGTCCGGGCACCGGCGTAGGTGCACGAGGAGCGCACGCCGGCGACGATGCCGTCGACCAGGTCCTCCACGCCGGGCCGCGCCGGGTCGAGGTACATGCGGGAGGACGAGATGCCCTCCTCGAAGAGGCCCGCGCGGGCCCGCTCGAAGCCGCTCTGCTGCGCCGTGCGGGCCTTGACCGCCCGCGCCGAGGCCATCCCGAAGGACTCCTTGTACAGCCGGCCGCTGCCGTCGTCGTGGATGTCGCCGGCGCTCTCGTAGGTGCCCGCGAACCAGGAGCCGACCATCACGTTGGCCGCGCCGGCGGCCAGGGCGAGGGCGACGTCGCGCGGGTGGCGCACGCCGCCGTCGGCCCACACGTGCTTCCCCAGCCGGCGGGCCTCGGCGGCGCACTCCTCGACGGCGGAGAACTGCGGCCGGCCGACGCCGGTCATCATCCGCGTGGTGCACATGGCGCCGGGCCCGACGCCGACCTTGACCACGTCGGCGCCGGCCTCGACCAGGTCGCGGGTGCCCTCGGCGGTGACCACGTTCCCGGCCACCACCGGCACGGACCCGGCCACCGACCGGACGGCGCGCACCGCCTCGACCGCCTTCTCCTGGTGGCCGTGCGCGGTGTCGACGACCAGCACGTCGACCCCGGCGGCCAGCAGCGCCGACGCCTTGCCGGCGACGTCGCCGTTGATGCCGACCGCGGCCGAGGTGAGCAGCTGCCCCTCCCCGTTGACCGCGGGTGTGTAGAGGGTGGAGCGCAGCGCGCCCTTGCGGGTGACGACGCCGACCAGCCGGTCGCCCTCGACCACCGGCGCGGCGCTCACCCGCTCGCCGGAGAGCACGTCGAACACCTTGGGCAGGTCGGTGCCGGCCGGGACGGTGAGCGGGTGCTCGGCCATGACCTGGGAGAGCTGGCTGAAGCGGTCCACCCCGCGGCAGGCGCCGTCGGTGACCACGCCGACCGGCACCTCGCCCTCGACCACGACGACGATCCCGTGCGCGCGCTTGGTCATCAGCGACAGCGCCTCACCGACCGTCGACGACGGCGCGAGCGTGATCGCGGTGTCGTAGACGGGGTGCCGCGCGTGTACCCACGACACGACCTCGGCGACGACGTCGACCGGGATGTCCTGCGGCAGCACCGCCAGCCCGCCGCGGCGGGCGATGGTCTCGGCCATCCGCCGGCCGCTGATGGCGGTCATGTTCGCCACGACGACCGGGATGGTGGTGCCCACCCGGTCCGGGGTCGTCAGGTCGACCTCCAGGCGCGAGCCCACGGTGCTGTGGCCCGGCACCATGAACACGTCGGCGTAGGTGAGGTCGGTCGCCGGGCGCTGGCCGTTCAGGAACCGCATGCCCCCGAGTGTCCCAGCCCGACCCCCTGCCGGGGTGGACGTCGCCGCGTGCGCGGGGTGCGGGCAGGTGGCCCACCTACGATCGACCCGTGATCGACCTGCGCCTGGTGCGCGAGCACCCCGACGTCGTCCGTGCCAGCCAGCGCGCCCGCGGCGCCGACGAGTCCCGGGTCGACGAGCTGCTGTCCGCCGACGAGGCCCGCCGCGCCGCCGTCAAGCGCGCCGACGACCTCCGCGCCGAGCAGAAGACCGCCTCGCAGGCCGTGCGCGGCGCGTCGAAGGAGGAGCGCCCGGCGGTCCTGGAGCGGGCGAAGGCGCTGGCCGCGCAGGTCAAGGAGGCCGAGGAGGCCCAGCGCGCGGCCGACGCGGCGCTGCGCGCGGTGCACCTGGCCATCCCGAACGTCGTGCACGACGACGTCCCGCCCGGCGGCGAGGACGACGCGGTCACCCTGCGCACCGTCGGCGAGGTCCCGGCCTACGACTTCGAGGTGCGCGACCACCTGCAGATCGGTGAGGCGCTCGGTGCGATCGACATGGAGCGCGGCGCGAAGGTCTCCGGCGCCCGCTTCTACTTCCTCACCGGCCCGGGCGCGCTGCTGGAGTTCGCGCTGGCGCAGCTCGCGATCACCCGCGCGGTGGCCGCCGGGTTCACCCCCGTCGTCGCCCCGGCCCTGGTCAAGCCCGAGGCGATGGAGGGCACCGGCTTCCTCGGCGAGCACGACGAGGAGGTCTACCGCGTCGAGCGCGACGACCTGTACCTCGTGGGCACCTCCGAGGTGGCGCTGGCCGGCATGCACGCCGACGAGGTGCTCGACCTCTCGGCCGGGCCGCGCCGCTACGCCGGCTGGTCGTCCTGCTTCCGCCGCGAGGCCGGCTCCTACGGCAAGGACACCCGCGGCATCATCCGCGTGCACTGGTTCGACAAGGTCGAGATGTTCAGCTTCTGCCGGCCCGACGAGGCCGCCGCGGAGCACCTGCGGCTGCTGGCCTGGGAGGAGGAGTTCCTCCAGGCACTCGAGCTGCCCTACCGGGTGGTCGACATCGCCGCCGGCGACCTCGGCACCAGCGCCGCCCGCAAGTACGACATCGAGGCCTGGTTCCCGTCGCAGGGCACCTACCGCGAGCTGACGTCGACGTCGGACTGCACCACCTTCCAGGCGCGCCGGCTGGCCATCCGGTACCGCGACGAGGACGGGAGGCCGCAGCCGGCGGCCACGCTCAACGGCACGCTGTGCGCGATCGCCCGCACGATCGCCTGCCTGCTCGAGGTGCACCAGCGCGCCGACGGCTCGGTGCACGTGCCCGCGGCGCTGCGCCCGTGGCTGGGCGGGCACGAGGTCCTCACCCCCGGCATGACGCTGGCCGCCCCGGTGCCCACCGCATGAGCGGGACCGCTCCCCGGGCGGTCCTCTCCGGGCACGTGCCCTCCCCGGACGCCACCCGGGTCGTGGACCTCGGCGGCCTGCCGGCGGAGCTCGGCGACTGGCGGCCGAAGCTCGTCGCCACCGACCTCGACGGCACCTTGCTGTCCTCCGAGGGCGTGGTCAGCCCGCGCACCCGCGCCGCGCTCGAGGCCTGCTGGGCGGCCGGCGTCCCCGTCGTCGGCGTCACCGGCCGCGGCCCGCGGCTGCTCGACAGCGTGCGCACGGCGCTGGCCGGGCGCGGCATCGCGGTGCTCGCGCAGGGCGGCTTCGTCGTCGACCTCGAGCGCGACGAGGTGCTGCGGACCGTCGGCCTGCCGCGCGAGCAGGCGGAGGCGGTCATCGCCCGCATCGAGGACGCCGCCGGCGACCTGATCCTGGCCGTCGAGGACGCCGCCGAGCAGGGCGAGGCGCTCGCGCCGCTGCGGGTGCAGCACGGGTTCGAGTGGCCCTACCCCGAGCCCGCGCACCTGCTGCCCCGGCACGCGGTCATCCCCGAGGGCGCGGTGCTCAAGGTGTTCCTGCGCTCCTCCACGCTGGGCCAGGACGAGCTGCTCGCCCGCGCCCGCCGGGTCACCGACCCCGCCGACGCCGAGGTCACCCACGCGGGCCTCGGGTTCATCGAGGTGCTCCCGCCCGGCATCACCAAGGCCACCGGCCTCGCCGTCGCGCTCGACCGGTACGGCGTCGGGTTCGGCGACGTGCTCGTCTTCGGCGACATGCCCAACGACCTGCCGATGATCGGCGCGGTCACCGACGCCGGTGGCCGCGCGGTCGCCGTCGCCAACGCCCACCCCGCGGTGCGGGCCGCCGCCGGCGGGCTGACCAGCGGCCACGACGCCGACGGCGTGGCCCGCTACCTCGAGGCGGTGCTGGCCGGTGAGTGACTGGCGGCCGCGGCTGATCGCCAGCGACATGGACGGCACGCTGCTGCGCTCCGACGACACCGTCGGCGAGGCCACCGTCGCCGAGCTCCGGCGCTGGGCGGACGACGGCGTCCCGCTGGTGCTGGCCACCGGCCGCCCGCCGCGGTGGATGCGCCGGATCCGGGAGGTCGTGCGCACCGGCACCGCCGTCTGCTGCAACGGCGCGGTGCTGCTCGACCTCGGCCGCTTCGAGATCCTCGAGGAGGACGCGCTGCCGCCGGCCGTCCTCGCCGACGTGACCGCGGGGCTGCGCGCCGAGCAGCCGGGCACCTGGTTCGCCGTCGAGTACGGCCTGGAGTTCCGCCACGAGCCGGTCTACCGGCCGCGCTGGGACCTCGACGCGCCCGGCGTGGCCGAGGCGACGCTCGAGGAGATCGTCTCCGCGCCCGCGGCCAAGCTGCTGGCCCGGCACGAGGACCTGCCCCGCGACGAGTTCATGCGGCTCGTCGAGCGGGTGGTGGGGGACCGGGCGACGGTCACCAACTCCTCCGCGGACGCGCTCGCCGAGATCTCCGCCAGCGGCGTCACCAAGGCCACCGGCATCGCCAAGGTCGCCGCGCGCCACGGCGTCGGCCCGGAGGACGTCGTCGTCTTCGGCGACATGCCCAACGACATCGCCGCCTTCGACTGGGTGCGCGAGGCCGGCGGGCGGGCGGTGGCCATGGCGCACGCCCACCCCGACCTGCTGGCGGCGGCCACCGACGTCACCGGCACGAACGACGACGACGGCGTCGCGGCCTTCCTCGCCTCACTCTGACCCCGGCTCAAGACCGCCCGGCGCCTGCCGATGGAGTTCCCGGACGGCACCACGCCGACCGGAACCCCGGCCACGGAAGGCGATCGATGAGCCAGACCCCGCCCCGCGCCGCTGCGGCGCCTCCCGACTCCTCCTCCGGGTGGAGCCTGCACACGCGGATGCTCGGCGCGATCCTCGTGGTCGCGCTGACCACCCTGGGCGTGGGCCTCTTCGGCATCGCCCGCATGGCGGTGCTGGCCGACAAGGCCGACCAGGTCTACAGCGAGGGCGCCGCCCCGCTCGACGGGCTGCGCACCCTTCAGGTGGACTGGTGGGAGCTGTCCGCGCAGACCGCCCGCGCCGCGATCCCGACCCTGCCGCCGGCCACCATCCAGGACGCGCAGCGCGACGCCGCCGAGGCCGTCGAGGCCATGGCCGGGCACGCCGAGGCCGTCGACGGCATGCCGCTGTCCGACGACGCCCGCGCCGCCTTCGCCGAGTTCCGGGCCGCGTCGGAGACCTACCTGACCGCGCTGGCGCAGCTGCAGGCCCTGCCGCTCGGCTCGCCGAACGCCCTGCCGCTGCTGCAGACCATGCAGCAGAACGAGACCGTCATCGAGGAGTCGCTGGCCACGGCCACCGCCTCGGCCGCCGCGACCGCGGAGCAGACCGTCACCGAGGCGCGCGACGCCTACGCCTCGGCCCGCACCCTGACGATCGTCGTGGTCGTCCTCGGCCTGGTGGTCGCCGTCGTGCTCGCCGTCCTCGTGGCGCGCAGCGTCACCGGCCCGGTGCAGCGGATCCGCGACGTGCTCGGCAAGGTCGCCGCCGGTGACCTCCGCGTCCGCGCCGGTGCCACCGGCGGCGGCGAGCTCGGCGAGGTCGCCCGCTCGCTCGACGAGACCCTCGACAGCCTCGGCGGCGTGCTGACCCTGGTCCGCGAGTCCGCCGACCGCCTGCAGGGCGCCTCGAACCAGCTCGACACCGCGGCGGGCAGCATCGCCGAGTTCTCCCGGGCCGCCTCCGACCAGACCGACGTCGTCGTCGCCTCGGCCGGCGAGGTCGCCGCCAGCGTCGACACCGTGGCCACCGGCTCCTCGCAGATGGAGACGGCGATCCGCGAGATCGCGCACAACGCCACCGAGGCCGCCCGCGTGGCCGGCCAGGCCGTGGGCGTCGCGGAGAACACCACCCGCACCGTGGGCAAGCTCGGCGACTCGTCGCAGGAGATCGCCACCGTCGTCAAGCTGATCAACGGCATCGCCGAGCAGACCAACCTGCTGGCCCTCAACGCCACCATCGAGGCGGCACGTGCCGGGGAGGCCGGCAAGGGCTTCGCCGTCGTGGCCAGCGAGGTCAAGGAGCTCGCGCAGGAGACCGCCCGCGCCACCGAGGACATCTCCCGCCGCGTGGAGGCCATCCAGGCCGACACCGCGGGCGCCGTGGACGCGATCAGCCGGATCAGCTCGGTGATCGGCGAGATCAACGACTTCCAGGCCACCATCGCGGCCGCCGTGGAGGAGCAGACGGCGACCACCAACGAGATGAACCGCAACGTGGCCGAGGCCGCCGGCGGCACCCGTCAGATCGCCGCGGCGATCACCGGCCTGGCCGACGGGACGCAGCAGACCAACGCCCGCGTCGGTGACGCCCGCCAGGCCGCCGCCGAGCTCGCCCGCATGAGCGGCGAGCTGCAGGACGCCGTCCGCCGCTTCACCGTCTGACGCCGGCCACCGACACAGCGGCCCGGTCCCGCCATCCGCGCGCGGATGGCGGGACCGGGCCGTCGTCGTCTACAGGTACTGGCCGCCGCCCGGGCGGGGCTCGGCCGCGCTCGGGCCGCCGGGCAGCGCCCGCCCGCGCCGGATCTCCTCCAGCTGCGCGCGGGCGGCCATCTGCTGGGCGAACAGCGCCGTCTGGATGCCCTGGAAGACGCCCTCGAGCCACCCGACCAGCTGGGCCTGCGCGATGCGCAGCTCGGCGTCGGACGGCGTGGACTCGTCGCTGAACGGCGAGGTGATCCGCCGCAGCTCCTCGGAGAGCTCGGGCGCGAGGCCCTGCTCGAGCTCGCGGATCGAGGACGCGTGGATGTCGCGCAGGCGGGTGCGGCTGGCGTCGTCGAGAGGCGCCGCCCGCACCTCCTCGAGCAGCTGCTTGATCATCGTGCCGATCCGCATGACCTTGGCCGGCTGCTCGACCATGTCGCCGAGGCCGGGGTGCCCGTCGCCGTCCTCCTGGCCTGCCGCGGGCACCGGCATCGCGCCCACCGGCCGGCCGTCGGGGCCGACGACCAGCACCTGCTGCGGACGTTCGCTGCCGTTCCCGGGTGCCGTCATGCCCACCATCCTGCCCCGCCCGGTCCCGGGCCATACGCGGGCCGGTGCGGCGGCGCGGGCGGGTGGGGAGGGCAACTAGGGTCGCCCGCATGCACCCGGGGGAACACAGGCTGGACGTCGCACGCGTCCGCGGCCAGTTCCCGGGGCTCTCCGACGGCTTCGTGCACACCGACGCGCCCGCCGGCACGCTGATGCCCGAGAGCGTCGTGCACGCGGTCTCCTCGGCCATGCGGGTGCCGGTGGCCAACCGCGGCGGGGTGTTCCCCGCCTCGGCGCGCACCGAGAGCCTGGTGTCCAGCGCCCGGGCGGCCGTGGCCGACCTCGTCGGCGGCCTGTCCTCCGGTGTCGTCCTCGGCCCGAACACGACGTCGCTGACCTACGCCTTCGCCCGCGCCCTGTCGCGCACCTGGCGCTACGGCGACGAGGTCGTGGTCAGCCGCCTGGACCACGACGCGAACATCCGGCCCTGGGTGACGATGGCCGAGCGCGCCGGCGCGGTGGTGCGCTGGGCCGAGGTGGACATCGAGACCGGCGAGCTGCCCGCCTGGCAGTACGACGAGCTGATCACCTCGCGCACCCGGCTGGTGGCGGTCACCGCGGCGAGCAACGCGATCGGCACCCGGCCCGACGTCGCCGCCATCTCCGCCCGCGCCCACGCGGTGGGCGCGCTGGTCTACGTCGACGCCGTCCAGGCCGCGCCGCACGTCTACCTCGACAAGACGGCGCTCGGCGCGGACTTCGTCGCCGTCTCCGCCTACACCTGGTGCGGCCCGCACGTGGGCGCCGTGGTGGCCGACCCGGCGCTGCTGGCCGAGCTCGACCCCGACCGGCTGGTGCCCACCCCCGACCGGGTGCCCGACCGGCTGGAGACCGGCACGCCGCCCTTCGAGCTCTACGCCGGGGTGACCGCCGCCGTCGACCACCTGGCGGGCCTGTGCGAGGACGCCACCGGCAGCCGCCGCGACCGGCTGCACGCCTCGATGACCGCCGTCGCCGCGTACGAGGGCAGCCTGTTCGAGTGGCTGGACCAGGCGCTGCGGGCCATGCGGCACGTGCAGGTGGTCGGCTTCCCGGAGCACACGACGCCGACGCTGTCGTTCACCGTCCCCGGCATGCGCCCGCGGCAGGTGGCCGCCGAGCTGTCCCGCCGCGGCATCTGCGCCTGGGACGGCGACTTCTACGCCCGCGAGCTGTTCGACGCGCTCGGCGTCAACGAGCTCGGCGGGGCCGTCCGGCTGGGCCTCGCCCACTACAACACCGCCGAGGAGGTCGGCTACGTGATCGACTCGGTGGCGGCGCTGCGGGCCCTCTAGCCGCGGGCGCTCTAGGCGTCGGGGAGCAGCAGCACCTTCCCGACGTGCTCGCTGGCCTCCACCACGCGGTGCGCCTCGGCCGCGCGGGACATCGGCAGCCGCCGGTCGACGATCGGCCGCACCGCGCCCCGCTCGACGTCGGGCCACACCTCGGCCCGCACCGCCGCGACGATCGCGTCCTTGCCGCCGGGGCCGGTGCTCGGGCGGGAGCGCAGCGCCGTCGCGGCCACCGACGCCCGCTTGGCCAGGAGCCTGCCGAGGTCGAGCTCCGCCTTCGTCCCGCCCTGCATGCCGATGACCACCAGCCGCCCGCCGACGGCGAGGGCGTCGACGTTGCGGGCCAGGTACTTCGCGCCCATGTTGTCCAGGACGACGTCGGCGCCGGCCCCGCCGGTGACCTCGCGGACCCGCTCGACGAAGTCCTCCTCGCGGTAGTCGATGGTCACGTCCGCGCCGAGCTCCCGGCAGGCGGCCCGCTTGGCCTCCGTGCCGGCGGTGGTGAGCACCCGCGCCCCGGCACGGGCGGCCAGCTGGATGGCCATCGTGCCGATGCCGCTGGACCCGCCGTGCACGAGGAACGTCTCCCCGCGCCGCAGGCCGGCGAGCTGGAAGACGTTGGACCACACGGTGCAGGTGACCTCGGGCAGCGCGGCCGCGGTGGCCAGCTCGACGCCGGCGGGCCGGGGGAGCAGCTGCACCGCCGGGACGGCGACCCGCTCGGCGTAGCCGCCCCCGGCCAGCAGCGCGCACACCTCGTCACCCACCGACCAGCCGGTCACGCCCTCGCCGACCTCGCTGACGATGCCGCTGCACTCGAGGCCCAGGACCTCGCTGGCTCCACGCGGCGGCGGGTAGTTGCCCGCCCGCTGGAGGAGGTCGGCCCGGTTGACCGCGGTGGCGGCCACGTCGACGACCACCTCGCCCGGGCCGGCCACCGGGTCGGGCACCTCACCCCAGCCGAGCACCTCGGGTCCGCCGGGTCCGCTCGTGGTCACCGCTCGCATGCCCCGACCCTAGAAGGACCCCCGTGCCCCCCACGCCTCGCGAGCACGGCGCGGGCCCCTGCACGGGGGCCGTTCCATCGGCTCACCTGCCCCCCACGCCTCGCGAGCTCGGCGCGGGCCCCTGCACGGGGGCCGTTCCATCGGCTCACCTGCCCCCCACGCCTCGCGAGCGCGGCGCGGGCCCCTGCACGGGGGCCGTTCCAGCACCTCGCGGAGCGCCCGACACGGCCAGGCAGCGCCCGCCCGCGTCGCCGGTCCGGGTGGCGAGGTCGGCCAGCAGGCCGCCGACCGCCCGCCGCGAGACGCGCATCCCCTCGACGTCGCCGGACGGGGACGTCGAGGCCGCCTCGTCCCCGTCGGTCAGGTACACCGGCTGGACGATCGTCCAGTCCAGGCCGCTGTCGCGGACGATCCGCTCCTGCCGCTCGTGGTCGGCGATCTGCGGCCGCAGCAGCAGCGCGAACACCAGCTTCGAGGACAGCGGCAGCCGGTCCCGCGTCTCGCCGACGCCGTAGGAGGACTGCACCACCAGCCGCGGCACGCCGTGCTCGCGCATGGCCGCGACCAGCGCCGCCGTCCCGCGCGAGCGCACGTCCATCGGCGTGCCCCGGCTGCCGCGCAGCCGCACCGCGAGCGGGTGCTCGCTGATCCCCAGCGCCACCACGACGGCGTCCTGCCCCCGCACGGCCGGGCCGACGTCGGCCGGCCGGGTCGCGTCGCCGTCCACCGTCCGCACCGCGGCGTCCTCCCGGAAGGCGGCCCGCGCCCGTCGCGCGAACGCCGTCACCTCGTGTCCCCGCGCGGTCAGCGCCTCGACCGCCGCCCGTCCCGATCCACCCGTCGCACCCACCACCAGCACGCGCACGCCCCTGCTCCTCCCGGTCCCGCCGGCCCCACTGGCCGGTCGGGAACGAGGCTGGCCGACCGCGCCGCGGCGGCCCATGACCGCGCGTCCGCCGTCCGTGCCCGTTCGTCCGGCGACCCTGGACGCCCGGTACGGGACGCAGCAGGCTGGCGCCGTGGACGGGAGCGGCGACGTCGGGATCCGGGTGAGCACACCGGTCGGGGTGCCGACCGGCGCGGACGCGGCCCGGCCGTGGACACCGGTCGACCCGGTCGGCGACCTGCTCGCCGACCTGCGCATCCACGGCACCTTCTACTGCCGGTCGGAGGCGACGGCGCCCTGGGGCGTGGAGATGCCCGCCTTCCCTGGCTGCATGGCCTTCCACGTCGTCACCCGCGGCACCGTCGTGCTCGAGGTCGGCGGCGAGCAGCTGACCCTCGGCGTCGGCGACCTGGCCCTGGTCCCGCACGGCCGCGGGCACCTGCTGCGCAGCGCGGTGGGGGCGCCGGTCGCCGGGCGGGCCGACCTCCTGCCGCAGCAGCAGGTGGGGGAGCACTACTCGGTGCTGCGGCTCGACGGCGGCGGCGCGGCGGCCGGGATGGTGTGCGGCGTCGTCGAGCCGGCCCGGCCGGGTGCCGCACACCTGCTCGACCTGCTGCCGCCGGTGCTCGTGGTCGACGGGCGCGACCCCCGCCGCGGCGGGTGGCTGCCGCTGCTGCTGCAGGTGATCTCCGACGAGGCCGCCGAGGACCGCCCGGGCGCGGAGGCGGTGATCACCCGGCTGGCCGACGTCGTCGTGCTGCAGGCCGTCCGGACGTGGCTGGACACCGCGGCCACCGGCCCCGGGTGGCTGCGGGCGCTGCGCGACCCGCAGGTCGGCCAGGCCGTGGCGCTGCTGCACCGCGAGCCCGGGGCGGCGTGGACGCTCACCCGGCTGGCGCGGGAGGCCCGCATGTCGCGCTCGTCGTTCGCCGCCCGGTTCACCGAGCTGGCCGGCGAGCCGGTGATGCGCTACCTGGCGCGGTGGCGGATGCACCTGGCCACCGTGGCGCTCGCGGAGGGGGCGCAGGTCGGGGAGCTGGCCGGGCGCCTGGGCTACGAGTCGGAGGCGGCGTTCTCCCGCGCGTACAAGCGCGTCGTCGGCGTCCCCCCGACCATGGCCGGGCAGTCCGCGCGGTAGCCGCCGGGCCGCTCCAAGCGGCCCGCAAGCTGCCTGCAGGAGCCGGGCGGCACCGTCCCGGTCATGACGACGACGCTGCCGCCGACCCGGACCGCCTCCGCCTCCCGCGGCGCGGTGACCGAGCTGACCGACCACGCGCTGCTGCACCGGGCCCTGCGCTCGGGCCTGCGGATGGCCGGCCGGGCGGTCACCGGCGTCGCCCTGGACGACCCGTGCGACCCCGCCCGGCAGCGCGAGCTGGTGCGCTGGACGGCGGGCGTGCTGGTCGAGGTCCGCGCGCACGCCGCGCTGCGCCGGGAGCTCGAGGCCGCGGTGTCCCGCGCGGTGCTGCCCGGCACCGGGGACGACCGCGGCACGGCCTCCGACGCCGGCACGGCCTCCGACGCCGCCCTCGACGCCTCGCTCGCCCGGGCCCGCCGGGCGCTGCTGGTCTTCGCCCGCGACGCGAGCGCCGGGGCCCCGCTGCTCGCCGTCGCCCTGACCGAGCTCGCCGCCCTGGTCGACGACCGGCTCGACGCCGAGGAGGCGGGCGTCCTGCCGCTGGTGGACGCGCACGTCCCCGCGGCCGAGCGCGACCGCGCCGTGCGGACCGCCCGGCGCCTGCTGCCCGCCGGCCAGGACGCGTTCACGCTGCCGTGGCTGCTCGACGCCTGCCACCCCGCCGAGCGCGTGGCGGTGCTGCGGACGGCGTCCCGGTCGGCGCGCCTGGTGCTGCGCTTCGCGGGCGCGCGGCACGGCCGGATGCGCGACGCCGTCCTCGGCCTCCCGTGGTGACCTGCGCGGACGGCGGGAGGCCGGCTCCCCCGGAGGGGAACCGGCCTCCCGCCGGCCTCAGGCGCGGGCCTTGAGGTCCTTGCGCAGGATCTTGCCGGCCGCGGACTTGGGCACCTGCTCGATGAACTCCACCGCGCGGATCTTCTTGTGCGGGGCGAGCCGCTCGGCGGCGTAGTCCATGACCTCCTGCTCGGAGATCTCCGCGCCGGGCGCCCGCACGACGAAGGCCTTGGGCAGCTCCTCGCCGCTCTCCTCGTCCTTGACGCCGATGACCGCGGCGTCGGCGATGGCCGGGTTGTTGACCAGCACGGCCTCGAGCTCGGCCGGGGCCACCTGGTAGCCCTTGTACTTGATCAGCTCCTTGACCCGGTCGACGACCGTGTAGCAGCCGTTCTCGTCGACGATCGCCACGTCGCCGGTGTGCAGCCAGCCCTCGGCGTCGAGGGTGTCGGCGGTCGCCGTCGGGTTGTTGAGGTAGCCCTTCATCACCTGCGGCCCGCGCACCCACAGCTCACCGCGCTCGCCGGGGGCGGCGTCCTGGCCGGTCGAGGGGTCGACCAGCCGGCACTCGGTGTTCGGCAGCGCGAGGCCGACCGATCCCTTCGGCACCGAGCTGACGCCCTCGGGCAGCCGGTTGGCGTCCGGCGTGGTGTGCGAGACCGGCGACAGCTCGGTCATGCCGTAGCCCTGGGCGACGACGACGCCGTCGGCCGCGCCCTTGCGCAGCCGGTCCTGGGCGGCCTGGGCCAGCGCCTCGTCCAGCGGCGCGGCGCCGGAGGTGATGCTGCGCAGCGACGAGAGGTCGAACTGGTCGACCATCGGGTGCTTGGCCAGCGCCAGCACGATGGGCGGCGCGACGAACGCGCGGGTGATCTTCTGGTCCTGGATCGTGCGCAGGAACTGCTCGAGGTCGAAGCGCGGCAGCGTGACCACCGTGCCGCCCCACTGCAGGCCCTGGTTCATGAGCACGGTCAGGCCGTAGATGTGGAAGAACGGCAGGACGGCGATGATCCGCTCGTCGCCCTCGACCAGCTCGACCAGCGGGCGGGACTGGCTCACGTTGGCCACCAGGTTGCGGTGGGTGAGCATGACGCCCTTGGGCAGCCCCGTGGTGCCGCTGGAGTAGGGCAGCGTGACCAGGTCGGCCGCCGGGTCGATGTCGACGTCGACCGACGGGGCGTCGCTGGTGATCAGGTCGAGCAGCGAGGCGTGTCCCTCGGCGCCGTCCATGACGATGACCTCGTCGACCGGCGTCTGCTCGGTGGCCTCGAGCGCGCGGTCGAGGAACGGCGAGACGGTGACCAGCACCTTCGCGCCGGAGTCCTTGAGCTGGAAGGCCACCTCGTGGGCGGTGTAGAGCGAGTTGATCGGGCTCATCACCAGGCCGGCGCGGGCGATGCCGTGGAAGACGACCGGGTACCACATGGTGTTGGGGCACAGGACGGCGACGACGTCGCCCTTGCGCAGCCCGCGGGAGGCGAGCGCGGCGGCCACGCGGTCGACGTAGGTGGCCAGCTGCCCGTGGCTGATCGAGTCGCCGGTCAGGCCGTCGACGAGCGCGGGCGCGTCGGGGCGCGAGGCCCCGCCGGCGAGGACGAACTCGGGGACCGACTGGTCGGGGATCTCGACGTCGGGGTAACGACTGGCCAGAGCCACGGTGCTCCTCCTCGGGGGTGCGGCAGTGGCGCCAGTCTCACACCCGCGTTGTGTCGCGCGACACGCGGGTTACCCGCCGGTCACCTCGCTCATCCGCGCGGCCAGAGCACCGACTGGGTGCAGCGGAACAGCGCCAGCGTCCTGCCCTCGCCGGAGCTGACGACGGCGTCCCACACCTGCGTCGTGCGGCCGGCGTGCGCGTTGGTGGCGACCGTGCGCACCTGTCCCTCGCGGACGGTGCCGAGGAAGTTGCTCTTGAGCTCGATGGTGGTGAACCCCGCCGAGCCCTCGGGCAGCAGCGCCCGGGTGGCCAGGCCGCAGGCGGTGTCGGCCAGCGCGACGACGGTGGCCGCGTGGAGGTAGCCGTTGGGCGCGAGCAGGTCGGGGCGGACGTCGAGTGCCGCCTCCAGCCGGCCGGGCTCGTGCGCGGTGACGGTCAGCCCGAGCAGTCCCGGCAGCGTGCCCGGCAGCAGCGCGTTGAGCTCGTCGGCGGTGAGGAACCCGGGGGCGGCCATGACCCAACGTAGCCGTCGTGGACGCGAGGAGCGGGGCCCGGAGGGTCCCCGACGAGGGGCCGGAAGGGCTCCACGGCGGTCGGGACGGCACGTGGCCGCGGTGTCGGCCGGTAGGCCGACGAGGTGCTACGCCAGGCCGCGGGTGGTGCGCGCGGGCGGGCGGTCGCCGCGGATGGAGGCCACCATGTCCAGCGTCTGCCGGGTCGCCGCGACGTCGTGGGCGCGGAACACCCGGGCGCCCAGCCACGCGCTCACCGCCGTCGCCGCGAGCGTGCCGGTGAGCCGCTCCTCCAGCGGGACGTCGAGGGTCTCCCCGACGAAGTCCTTGTTCGACAGCGCCACCAGCACCGGCCAGCCGGTGGCCACCAGCTCGTCCAGCCGCCGGGTGGCCTCCAGCGAGTGCCGGGTGTTCTTGCCGAAGTCGTGCCCCGGGTCGACCAGCACCCGCTCGCGCTCCACGCCCGCGGCCACCGCCGCCTCGGCCAGCGCCGTCGTCCGCGCGACGACGTCGGCCACCACGTCGTCGTAGCGCACCCGGTGCGGGCGGGTGCGCGGCGGCAGCCCGCCGGCGTGGGTGCACACGATCCCCGCGCCCGCCTCCGCGGCCACCTCGGCCAGCTCCGGCTCCACGCCGCCCCAGGCGTCGTTGACGACGTCGGCGCCCGCGGCGAGCACCTCGCGGGCCACCTCGGCGCGCCACGTGTCGATGGAGATGGGCAGCGCCGGGTGGGCGGCGCGGATGGCGGCCACCAGGTCGGCGGTGCGGCGGATCTCCTCCGCGGCGTCGACCTCCTCGCCGGGCGCGGCCTTGACCCCGCCGACGTCGACCATGTCCGCGCCCTCGGCCACCACCCGGTCCACCCGCTCGACGGCGGCGGCCAGCTCGTAGGTGGCGCCGCGGTCGTAGAACGAGTCGGGCGTGCGGTTCACGATGGCCATCACCACCAGACCGCCGTCGGGCACGTCCAGCTGGCCCAGTCGCAGCACCCGTGGCCCCCGTCCCCGTCAGCGGTGTGGTGGAGTCAGCCAACCAGACCCCCAGCGGACACAGGAGGACAGGCGATGGCGCAGACCACCGTGGACGGCGTCGAGGGCGTGCAGTCGCTCGTCGGTCAGCACCTCGGGTACAGCGACTGGGTCCAGGTGACCCAGGAGCAGGTGCAGCAGTTCGCCGACGCGACCGGCGACCACCAGTGGATCCACGTCGACGTGGAGCGCGCGAAGAGGGAGAGCCCCTTCGGCGGGCCGATCGCGCACGGCTACCTGACGCTGTCGCTCATCCCGTCGCTGCTGCCGGAGATCGTCGAGATCAGCGGCTTCCGGATGGGCGTCAACTACGGCACCGAGAAGGTGCGCTTCCCCTCGCCGGTGCCGGTGGGCAGCCGGGTGCGCGCGGGTGCCACGCTCGCCTCGGCGACGCCGTTCGAGGGCGGCATCGCGATGAACATGGACGTCACCGTGGAGATCGAGGGCGGCACCAAGCCTGCGATGGTCGCCACCGTCGTCTACCGCCGCTACCTGTAGGCGCCCAGGCATTGGAGGCTATTCGCACGTCCTGAGCGCGGATACGTGCGGATAGCTTCCAATGCCTCAGTCAGTCAGGCGACGATCGCCTGGTTGACCAGCGCCCGCAGGTAGGCGCGGATCGGCAGCGTGCTCGAGGGCAGCAGCTGCGTGTAGAAGGTGACGACGACGTCCTCGACCGGGTCGACGTAGAACGCCGTCGACGCCGCCCCGCCCCAGCTGTAGTCGCCGGCGCTCGCGACGCCGCCGTAGCGCGCCGGGTCCAGCACCATCGAGAAGCCCAGCCCGAAGCCCACCCCGCGCAGCGGCGTCTCGGCGAACAGCGGACGGCCGAAGGTCTCCAGGTCGGCGTCGCCGGGCAGGTGGTTGCGCACCATGTGGGCGAGCGTCCGCGGGCCGAGCAGCCGGCCGCCGTCGTAGGAGCCGCCGCGGCGCAGCATCTCGCAGAAGCGCAGGTAGTCCCCCGCCGTGGAGACCAGGCCGCCGCCGCCGGACAGGAACGTCGGCTTGCGGTGCGCCGCCTCGCCCATCGCGTCGATCGGCGTGAACGACGTCGGGGCGCCGGCCGGCTGCCCCGGGACGGCGGCGTACAGGCGGGCGAGGGAGTCGACGTCGTCGCCCTCGCGCAGGCCGAAGGACGTGTCGGTCATCCCCAGCGGGCCGAAGACCCGCTCCTGGAAGAAGACGTCGAGCGTCTGGCCGGACACCACCTCGACCAGCCGGCCGAGGACGTCGGTGGACACGCCGTAGTTCCACTCCGAGCCGGGCTGGAAGACCAGCGGCACCGACGCCCACTGGCGGCAGGCCTCGGCGGAGTCGACGCCGGGCGGGGTGCCCCACTCGTGGCCCATCGCCCGGTACATCGCGTCGACGGGGTGGGCGTGGTGGAACCCGTAGGTGAGCCCGGACATGTGGGTGAGCAGGTGCCAGATCCGGATCGGCTCCACCTGCGGCTGGGTGACCGGCTTCTGCGCCGACCCGGCCACGTACACGCGGGTCTCGGCGAACTCCGGCAGCCAGCGGGCGATCGGCTCGGTGAGCTCGAAGGCCCCCTCCTCGTACAGCATCATCGCCGCGACCGAGGTGACCGGCTTGGTCATCGAGAAGATCCGCCAGCGGGTGTCCTCCTCGACCGGCAGGCCGTTCTCGACGTCGCGCGCGCCGTACCGGCCGACGTGCGCCAGCCGGCCGTGCCGGGACACCGTGACGAGGAAGCCGGGCAGCTGACCGCCGTCGACCCAGCGGGCCAGCCGCCGGTCGAGGCGCTCGAGCCGGGCGCCGTCGAGGCCGACCTCCGCCGGGTCGGTGTCCTGGGTCAGTGCGCTGCTCACGCGTGCCTCCGTCCCGGTGCCGTCCCCGTCGGGCGGCGCCTGCCTGCGCATCCTGACCCACCCGGCGTGGGCGGGGTCACAGGGGGGCAGGCGCCACCCCGGGCGGGCGGCCGGTCGGGCCGGCGCGTCGCCGGGGCCCGGCGGATCACACCGGGACGTTGGAGGCGGCCTTCTTCAGGTTCGAGCCGGCGGTGACCTTGACCGTGTTGGCGGCGGGGATCTCGATGGACTCACCGGTCTGCGGGTTGCGGCCGGTACGGGCGGAGCGCTGGGTCCGCTCGACGGTCAGCAGCCCGGAGACGGCGACCTTCTCGCCGCGGGTGATCGCCTCGACGAGCTCCTCCTGGAGCCCGGACAGGACGGCGTCGACGGTCGCGCTGGGCACGTCGGCGCGCTTGGAGATGGCGGTGACGAGTTCGGCCTTGTTCACAGAGGTTCCTCTCGGACGTCGCGGCCGCGCGGTCTCGGCGGCCGCAGGATGGGGTCCCGGGCGGTCGCCCGGGACGGACCGTTCCCCCTGCGGGGTCCGGCCCGGGGCACCGTGACACGCCGACCGGACATCTGGCCAGTCCACGGGCCTGGTGCCGACCCTACGGACCCGCGGGTCCCACCCGTCCCGGGGGCGGGGTCGCGGCCCCCGACATAGCGTGGGCGCGTGCCGCAGCTCCCCGGGACCGACCTGACCGTCAGCGACCTGTGCCTGGGCGGCAACGTCTTCGGCTGGACGGCCGACGAGGCGACGTCGCACGCGGTGCTCGATCGCTTCGTCGACGCCGTGCCCGGCACGCAGAGCCCGTTCGTCGACACCGCGGAGATGTACGGCGACGGTCGCTCCGAGCAGATCCTCGGCGGCTGGATGGCCGAGCGCGGGCTGCGCGACCGGATGGTGGTGGCCACCAAGGCCTCGCCGGGGCGGAAGGAGCACCCGCTGTCGTCGCGGGAGGTGAAGGCTGCCGCGGAGCGGAGCCTGCGCAACCTGCGGACCGACCGGATCGACCTCTACTACGCCCACTACGACGACGCGACGACGCCGCTCGAGGAGACGCTCACCGCCTTCGACGAGCTGGTGCGCGAGGGCAAGGTGCGCCACGTCGCGGCGTCGAACTACTCGCCGGCGCGGCTGACGGAGGCGCTGGAGACCTCCGAGCGGCTCGGACTCGCCCGCTACGTCGCGCTGCAGCCGCACTACAACCTGGTCGAGCGCCCGGCCTACGAGGACGGGCTGCGCGACGTCGTCGCGGCCAACGGCCTGGGCTGCCTGCCCTACTTCGCGCTGGCCAAGGGCTTCCTGACCGGCAAGTACCGCGCCGGCGAGCGGGTCGACTCGCCGCGCGCGCAGGGCGCGCAGGCCTACGTGGGGGAGCGCGGCGACCGGGTGCTCGCGGCGCTGGCCGAGGTGGCCTCCGCGCACGGCGTGAGCCAGGCCGCGGTGGCGCTGCGCTGGCTCGCCGACCAGCCCACCGTCACCGCGCCGATCGCCAGCGGCCGCGACGTCGACCAGGTCGCCGACCTGCTGCCCATGCAGGACCTCGTGCTCACCGACGACGAGCGCGCCGCGCTCACCGCCTCCGCCGGGTAGCCCGCCCGCGTCAGCGGACGGCGGCGGCCGAGGCCAGGTCCTCCACCCGCAGCAGCCCGAGGACCGCGCCGTCGGGCCCGGTGCACACGACCGGGTCGAAGCGGTGCGCCGGCGGGCGGGTGAGCGCGCGCTGCAGCGTGGCGACGACGGCGTCGCCCGGGGCGGCGCACAGCGAGACCGGCGCGGTGTGCACCGAGCCCGTCCGCGGGTCGGACAGCCGGAGGGCCAGCGGTGCGCCGTCGGGCGCCACGAGCGCCACGGGCGGGACGCCGGGCAGCGGGTCGCCCGCGTCCACCTGGCGGACGGGGCGCACCAGGCCGGCGACGGTGTGCGCGGAGCGGGCGCGGGCGGTGCTGCTGCGCACCAGCGCGGCGACGTCGGGGGCCAGCGGGGCGAAGCCCGGCGCGGGGCGGCCGAGCAGCCAGCCCTGGGCGAGCGGGACGCCGAGCCGGGCGAAGGCGGCCAGCTCGCCGCGGGTCTCGATGCCCTCGGCGACGAGCAGGGCGTCGATGCGCGCGGTGAAGGCGCCCACGGTCTCGGCCAGCGCCAGGCGCACCGGGTCCGCGTCCGCGCCGCTGACCAGCGAGCGGTCGAGCTTGACCAGCTGCGGGCGCAGCGCGGCCAGCTGGCGCAGCCCCGACCAGCCGGAGCCCGTGTCGTCGAGCGCGACCACCGCGCCGCGGGCGCGCAGCGCGGCCACCTGGACCCGCAGCGCCCCGAGGTCGGGCACCGGCACGTGCTCGGTCAGCTCCACGACGACGCCGCGCAGGTCCGGCCGGGTGGCCAGCGCCGCCCGCACGGGCGCCGAGCCGAGCAGGTGCGGGCCGACGTTGACCGTGAGGAAGGTGTCCGCGGGCAGCGCCGGGACGGCGTCGAGCGCCTTGAGCAGTGCCAGCGCGTGCAGCTGCGCGGCCACCCCGGAGTCCTCGGCGGCGGCGAACCACACGTCGGGCCCGGCGGTGCCGGGGAAGCGGGCCAGCGCCTCGTACCCCGCGACGCGGGCGCGGGCGAGGTCGACGATGGGCTGGAAGACGAGCGTCAGGTCGTCCGGGTCGGCCAGCAGCGGACGGCAGTCCGGCAGCCGGCGGGTGAGCATCGCCGTCATGGAGGGGGGATCGGCGTCCGGCGGCGAGGGGTGCAGGCCGGCGGTGCCGGCCGTCACCCGGCGGGGTGACACTTCCGTCACCGGACGGTTCCGTCTGTTCAGGGGGTGCCCCGTGGCACCATGGACGGGCGTGGCCGCCGGGGTCCGCGCGCCCGAGGAGGAACCGTGTCCGTTCCTCCGTCGCCGTCCCCTGCCGGGACGCTGCACGACGCCCACCGCGTCGCCGCCGCGCGCCGCCTCTTCCTCGAGGTGCCCGGGCCGGCCGCCTACGACCGCCTGTCGGCGCTGGCCGCCCGGCTGCTCGCCGCCGGGCACGCCAAGGTCACGCTGTTCACCGACCAGGACACCGTCGTCGGCGGCCACGGCCTGCCGCCGGGCGTCGTGGGCGGCCGGGCGCTGCTGACGGGCGCCCTGTCGGCGCGGGTGGTCGCGGAGGGCCGGCCCCTGGTGGTGTCCGACGCCCGGCGGGACCCATCGCTGGCCGACCTGCCGGCCGTCACCTCCGGGCAGGTCGTCGCCTACCTCGGCACCCCGCTGGTCGCCGCCTCCGGGCTGGTCGTGGGCGTCCTCGCCGTCTACGACCCCGTGCCGCGGCCGTGGCACCCCGACGACGGGGAGCTGCTCGAGCACCTCGCCGCCTCGGTCGTCGCCGAGCTCGAGCTCTCCGCGGCCCACTCGGCCATCGGCGCCTCGCGGACCCGGCTCGAGGTCGCGCTGGAGGCGAGCTCGGTGGGCATCTGGGAGCACGACCTGCGCACCGGCGTCCTGCACTGGGACGAGCGCGGCGCGGCCGTGCACGGCCTCGACGGCCCGCTGGAGATCCCCGACGTCGACGCCATGATCGCCGAGCGGCTGCACCCGGACGACCGGGACGCCGTCCGCCGGGCGATGGCCGAGGCGCTGACGAGCGCCGGGGAGTACGTGTCGGAGGCCCGGGTCCTGCACGCCGACGGCAGCACGCGCTGGACGGTGTCCCGCGGCCGGGTCGTCCGCGACGCCCAGGGCAGCGCCGTGCGCGTGCTCGGCACCGTCGTCGACGTCACCGACGCCCGCGAGGAGGCCATCCGCCGGCTGGCCGCGACGCAGCGGGCCGCCGCCGTGGCGGAGGTGGCCGCACAGCTTGCCAACGCCACCGCCCTGTCGGAGCTGGCGGAGATCACGCTGCGCGGCGCGCGCGTGCTGGGGGCCTCCTCCAGCGCGCTGGCCGCCTTCGACGGCGACGGGGCGCTGCGGCTCTACCTGGCCCGGCAGCTGGCCGACACCGTCGCGGCGGCCGCCGCCGAGGCCGAGGTCGCCCCGCCGGAGGACATCGTCGTCGAGCTCGACGACACGCTGCCCACCCAGTACACCGCCCGGCACGGCGAGCGGTTCCTGTTCCCCGACCTCGACGACGCCGTCGCCCGCTTCCCCGCCATGGCCGAGGTGGGCGCGGCGCTGGGCCTGCACGCGCTGGCCTCCCTCCCGCTGCGGGTCGAGGGCCGGCTGCTCGGCAGCTTCGTCGTCATCTGGGACACCGGGCACGTCTTCGGCGACGACGACGTCGAGCTGCTCGACGCGCTGACCGCCCAGATCGCGCTCAGCGTCTCCCGGCTGCGCGCCGACGCCGAGCGGGACGCCGCGGTGGCCGCGATGGCCGAGGCCAACCGGCGGCTGCAGTTGCTCGCCGACGCCGGCCGCGTGCTGTCGGGCAGCCTCGACACCGCAGAGCAGCTCGACCGGCTGGCCGACCTGGTCGTGCCGGCGCTCGGCGACTGGTGCTGGATCGTCGTCACCGACGAGCACCGCCGGCTGCACGACGCCGCCGTCGCGCACCGCCGGCCCGAGCGCCGGGCCGACGCCGCGCACTACGTCCGGGCGATGGCGCACGCCATGACCAGCGAGCACGCCGCGCAGGTGGTGCTGCGCACCGGCCGGCCGCTGGTGGTGCCGGAGATCGACGCCGACCGGATCGCCGCCGCGCTGGCCGACCCGGCGGCGCGGGAGGCCCTGACCCGGCTGGAGCCGCGCGCGGCCGCCGTCGTGCCGCTGCTCGCGCGCGGGGAGGTCGTCGGCGCCCTCGGCCTGGCCAACGACGCCGGCCGCGGCCCGCACACGCCCGCCGAGGTCGAGGCCGCGGTGGAGATCGGCCGCCGGGTGGGCCTGTCCCTGCAGGCGGCGCGGCTGTTCGCCCAGCAGCGCGACCTCGCCGAGGCCCTGCAGCACAGCCTGCTCACCGAGCCGCCGCGGCTGGAGGGCTGCGAGGTCGTCGTCCGGTACGTGCCGGCGTCGGAGGGCGCCGACATCGGCGGGGACTGGTACGACGCGTTCCCCGGCGGCGACGGCGAGACGGTGCTCGCCATCGGCGACGTCGTCGGGCACGACCGGCACGCCGCTGCCGCGATGGGACAGCTGCGCGGCCTGCTCCGCGGCATCGCCTACGCCGACGCCGCGACGCCGGCCGAGCTGCTCACCCGCCTCGACCGCGCCGCCTCCGGCCTGACCGTCGGCGCCATGGCCACCGCGCTGCTGGCACGGCTGTCGCGGCCCGGCCCCGACGGCGCGGTGCTGCGCTGGTCGAGCGCGGGGCACCTGCCACCGGTCGTCGTCGACCCCGGCGGTGAGGTGCGCGTCCTCGCCACCGCCCCGGCCGACCTGCTGCTCGGCGTCGACCCGCACCGCCCGCGCACCGACCACGTCGCCGACCTGCCGGCGGGCAGCACCGTGCTGCTGCACACCGACGGGCTGGTCGAGCGCCGCGACCGCGACCTCGAGGCCGGCACCGCCGACCTCGTCGACGTGCTCCGCCGCTGCGCGGGGGCGCCGCTGGACGAGCTGTGCGACGTCGTCCTGCGGCGGATGTTCCTCCCCGGCGCCGAGGACGACGTCGCCCTCCTGGCCGTGCGAGTCGGTCAGGCCTCGACCACGTCGTAGGTGTGGCCGGCGGCGCGCAGCCGCTCCACCAGCACGTCCCCCAGCGCCGTCGACGGGGTGAGCGAGCCCGTGCGGTCGGGCAGCCGGTCGCCGTCGAGGGCCAGGCCCAGCGCCACCTGGCCGAGCATCACCGACGTCGCCTTGTAGCCCGGGTCGCCGGGACCCGCCGCCGTCGCGCGGTAGTGCCGCCCGCCCTCGGTGTGGGCGTCGACGACCATCCGGAAGAAGCCCTTCTCCCGGGCCGCCTCCGACGGGCCGGTGCCGGGCGCGGGCAGCACCCGGTCGACCAGCGCCCGCGTCGGCCCGAACGCCATCGCGCCGAACGCCGCCGCCAGGCCGGTGGTGATGCCCGCGGCGGTCAGGGCGCCGGTGACGCCGCGGCCGGCGCTCATCGACTCGCCGTAGCGCAGGCCGCGCCCGTAGGCCCAGTCCTGCAGGGCGTTGCTGCGCCGCACGATCCGGGTGTTGAACGGCGCCATGACGAAGGGCGCGGTCCAGCGGCCGTCGGCGGCCAGTGCGGGCGGGGCGACGTCCGGGGGCTGGCGCGTGCCGGGCTCGGCGGCGCGGTCGGGGGAGAGGGCGTACGGGTCGCCGATGACCCGGCGCAGCGAGCGGTCGGTGGCCATCTGCTCGATCTGCGCGCGCATCGAGTCGACCGTGCCGCCGCTGAACCCGCCCTTGAGGCTCGCGACCAGCCGGACGTCGGTGAGCCCGCCGGCGCCGTCGGACCGGGCGCGCTCGGCGAGCAGGAACACCGACAGGTCCGAGGGGATGGAGTCGTAGCCGGCCGCGTGCACGAGCCGGGCCCCGGTCTCCCTCGCCACGGCGTCGCAGCGGTCGATCGCCTCGCGGACGAAGAGCACCTCGCCGGTGAGGTCGGCGTAGTGCGTGCCGGCGCGGGCGCACGCCTCGACCACCGGCAGGCCGTAGCGCTGGTAGGGGCCGACGGTGGTGACCAGCACCCGGGTGGACGCCGCCAGGCGCTCCAGCGACCCCGCGTCGCCGGTGTCGGCCTCCAGCAGCGGCCACCGCTGCGCCGCGCCGGGGAGGTCCGCCGCGGTGGCGGTCAGCTTCTCCCGTGACCGGCCGGCCAGCGCCACCCGCAGGTCGGGCGGCGCGGCCTCGGCGAGGTAGGCGGCGACCAGCCGGCCGACGAAGCCGGTGGCACCGAAGAGGACGACGTCGTGCTCCCGCTCGGACATGCCGGTCATCCTCCGGGCGGCCCCGGCTCAGCGCATCCGGCGGCGGAGGACGCGGCGGCGGTCCCCGGGACGGGTGGACCGGTCCCGCGCGGCCAGCCGGCTCCGGGCGCGCCCGGGGAGGTCGACGGCCACCGGCGCCGCCCAGCCGCGCCAGACCGACAGCACCCGCAGCGCCGCGACGAAGACGATGACCAGCAGGGCCACGGGGATCGGGTCGAGGCCGGCCGGCCCGGCCAGCAGCGTGAGCAGGGTGGCGCCGAGCAGCGCGGCGACGGCGTTGTAGGGGCCAGGCTGCACGATGTCGGCGCGCTGGGCGAGCAGCATGTCGCGGATCACCGCCCCGCCCACGGCGGTGAGCGTGCCGATGAAGACGACCGAGGCGCTGGGCAGTCCGGCCAGCTGCGCCTTCTGCGCGCCGATGACGGTGAACAGGCCGAGGCTCAGCGCGTCGAGCCCCACCAGCAGCGTCGTCAGCCGCGACAGCCAGCCGGAGAAGTAGAAGGTGACCATCGCGGTGATCGCGACGGCGGGCAGGTAGGCGCGGTTGGTCAGCGCCACCGGCGCCCCCTGCGCCAGCAGCACGTCGCGGATGAGCCCGCCGCCGAGGCCGCCGGTGACGGCCAGCAGCAGCACGCCGGAGATGGCGAAGCCCTCCCGGGCCGCGAGCAGCCCGCCCGTGAGCGCCCCGACCACGATCGCGGCGAGGTCGACGGCGGCCGGCACGCGGAGGGTCTCGACGGTCGCCGCGAGGGTGCTCACGGCCGACCATCCTCCCGCGCCCGTCCCGGCCGTCCGGGACGTCCCACCCCGACGGGTGAGACCACGGTTGACCTGCGGGCCCGCCCGGCCGATCAGGAGGCATGACCCGGTCCCGCAGCGCCACCGCGTCCGGCACCCGGCTCTTCGCCGCCTACGCCGCGGCCAGCCTGGTGCCGGTGGTCGTGCTGGGCGCCGTCCTGTCCAGCGGCTCCCGTCAGGACGCCGTCGACCGCGCCCTGGAGTACGGCCGAGCCCAGGCCGCCGTCGTCGAGGAGACGGCGATCGCGCCGGCCCTGCGCGGCCAGGACCTCGGCACCGGGCTCACCGCCGCCGAGCGCGAGCGCCTGCAGATGGCCACCGACCTCGCCGTCTTCCGCGGGTCGATCCTGCGGTTGCGGCTGCGCGACTTCACCGGCGCGGTCCTCTTCGCCGACGACGGCGCCCGGGGACCCGAGGCCGCCCTGCCCGACTACCCCGCCGGGGAGGACGTCGCCCCGTCCACCGGTGCCGCCTTCACCACCGCCGCGGCCGGCGGCACCGACGTGGCCCTGCTCGACGGCGACGGCCTCGCGGTCGGCCGGATGATCCGGGTGCTGCAGCCCATCGTGGCCGACACCTCGGGCCGCTCGATCGGCGTGCTGGAGCTGCTGCTGCCCTACGACACCGTCGCCGCCGAGGTCGAGGCGGCCACCACCCGCACCCACTGGCGCCTCGGCGCCGGCCTCGGCGTCCTCTACGTGGTGCTCGCCGGGATCTCCTGGTCGACCACGCGCCGGCTGCGCCGCCAGGCCGCGCAGGCCGAGCACGACGCGCTGCACGACCCGCTGACCGGCCTGGCCAACCGCGAGCTGTTCGCCCGCCGGGTGGCCGCCGAGCTGGAGCGCGGCGCGCCGGGTGCCGTCGTCCTGGTCGACCTCGACCGGTTCAAGGAGGTCAACGACACCCTCGGCCACCACGCCGGCGACCAGCTGCTCGTGGAGGTCGGCCGGCGCCTGGCCGCGACCGTCCGCGGGGAGGACACCGTCGCGCGCCTCGGCGGGGACGAGTTCGGCCTGCTGCTGCCCGGCATGGACGACGGCGCCGCCGCCCGCGACCTCGTGCTGCGGGTGAGCGACGCGCTCGCCGCCGAGACGGTCGTCGAGGGCGTGCCGCTCGCCGTCGAGGCCAGCTGCGGGATCGCCGTCTTCCCGGCCGACGCCACCGACGTCGAGACGCTGATGACCTGCGCCGACGCCGCCATGTACCAGGGCAAGCGCGGCGCGACCGGCGTCGTCGTCTTCGACCCGCGCGCCGCCGCGCCGACCGCGCACTCGCCGTCGCTGCAGCACGACGTCCGCCGCGCCCTGGAGGACGGGGACCTGCGCCTGCACTACCAGCCGCAGGTGGACCTGGCCTCCGGCCGGACCGTCGGTGTCGAGGCGCTGCTGCGCTGGCAGCACCCGGTGCGCGGGCTCATCGGCCCCGGGGACTTCCTGCCGGCCCTCGAGCAGTCCGGCGTCATGGGCGCGCTCACGGAGTGGGTGCTGCGCCGGGCGCTCGCCGACTGCGCCGCCTGGACGGCGGCCGGCGAGGACTGGACCGTCTCGGTCAACGTCTCGGTGCGCAACCTCGAGACGCCGGGCTTCGCGGCCACGGTGGCGCGGCTGGCCGCCGAGGCCGGGGTGGCGCCCCCGCGGCTGCACATCGAGGTCACCGAGACCGCGCTGCCGGCCGACCTGGCCGCCGCCGCGGCGTGCCTGGCCGAGCTCACCGCGGCCGGGTTCGGCGCCGCGCTGGACGACTTCGGCGTCGGCTTCGCGAGCCTGTCGCACCTGCGCTCGCTCACCCTCACCGAGGTGAAGGCCGACCGGGCCTTCGTCACCGGTGTCGACGTCTCCGCCGAGGACGCCGCCGTCGTGCGGGCCCTGGTGGAGCTCGCGCACGGCCTGGGTCTGTCGGTCTGCGCCGAGGGCGTGGAGACGCCCGAGGTCGCGGCCTGGCTCCGGGCGGTCGGCTGCGACCGCGCCCAGGGCTGGTTGTTCTCCCGGCCGCGCCCGTGGCCGGAGCTCTCGCGCGCGGCCGCAGGGGTGTCCGCGCCCTCCGTGGAGGTCCTCGCGTGACCCGCACCCGCACCCGCACCCGTACCCGCGCCTGCACCGCCGTCCCCGGCGCCGTCCTCGCCGTCGCCGTCCTGCTCACCGCCGGGTGCGGCGCGGGGGAGGAGGCCGCGGCCGCCGCGGGCCCCACCGCCGACGTCGCCGTGGACCAGGCGCTGCACGCCGCGCTGCCCGACGACGTGCGGGAGGCCGGCGTGCTGACCGTGGCCAACGACCCGTCCTACCCGCCGGCGTCCTCGTTCGGCCCGGACGGGCGCACGATCGTCGGCTTCGAGCCCGACCTCGGCGCCGCACTGGGCGACCTGCTCGGCGTCGAGGTGCGCTTCGAGGCCTCGCCGTTCGACGGGCTGCTCGACGAGCTCGGCGCCGGCCGCTTCGACCTGGTGATGAGCGCGGTCACCGACACCGCCGAGCGCGAGCAGCAGGCCGACTTCGTCAACTACTTCCGCGCCGGGTCCTCGATAGTCGTCGCCCGGGGCAACCCGCTCGGCGTCCACGACCTCGCCGGGCTGTGCGGCCGCAGCGTCGCCGTCGAGGCCGGCACGGTGCAGGTCGGGCTGCTGGAGCGGGCGCAGGCGTCGTGCGCGCTGCGCATCGACGTCCACGAGCTGCCCACCAACGACGACGCCCTGCTCGAGCTGCGCACCGGCCGGGCCGACGCCGTGCTCGCCGACTACCCGCCGGCGGTCTTCGTGACCACCGACCCGCGGACGCAGAACAGCTACCAACTCGTCTCCGACACCCAGTACGAGCCGGGGCTCTACGGCATCGCCGTCGCCCCGGACCGCGCGGAGCTGCGCGACGTCGTCACCGAGGCCCTGCAGCGCCTGGTCGACGACGGCGTCTACCAGGCGCTGCTCGACCGCTGGGAGGTCGGGCACGGCGCCGTCGCCGCGGTGACCGTCAACGGCGCCCTGCCCGCCTGACCCGCACTGCCCGCCTGACCCGCACTGCCCACCGGGTCACTGCCCTGGCGGCACGTCCACCGCGACGGCCGTGTCGTCCGGCGCGGCCGACCCCGCCTCGGCGGTGAGCCGCGCGTCCTCCGCGGCCATGGCCTCCTGGCGGGCGGCCTCCTCCTCCAGGACCGCCGCGTTCTTCCACGCGTGCGGGATCCCGAAGCCGTCGACGAGCGTGACCGCGTGCGGCCGCAGCTCGCCGAGCAGGGCGTTCACCGTGCCGGTCAGCGCCTTGGACCGGGCCGGGGTGAGCTGGCCGTGCTCGAGGAACCAGCCCTTGTCGGCCTCGATGGTCGACAGCGCGTAGAGGTCGCACAGGACCTCGAGCAGAGCCCGCGCGGCGGGGTCGGTCGTGCGCTCGATGCCCGCGACGAACGCCTCGAGGACGACGCGGTCGATGTGCGTGGACGCCGTCCGCAGCACGTGGTCCTGGACGCTGTTGAACACCGCGAAGGGCTCCATGCCGTCGGTCGCGGCGTTCCGGCGCAGCCGGCGGATGGCGCCCTCGAGGGTGTGTCGCTCGCGGAACTCGAACATCCGCAGCTGCCAGCCGCGGTCGCGCAGCGGCACGTCCTCGTCGCGGCCGGGGACGGCGTCGACGAGCCGGGCGATCAGCCCGCGGGCCGCCGTCCGCTCCACCACCGTCTCGCGGACCATGTCGGCGACGAACGCCACGCGGCCCCAGCCGTCGAGGGAGCCGAACGCGTCGCGGTAGCCGGTGAGCAGGCCCTTGGCGACCAGCTGCAGCAGGACGGTGTTGTCGCCCTCGAACGTGGTGAAGACGTCGGTGTCGGCCTTGAGCTGCGGCAGCCGGTTCTCCGCCAGGTAGCCCGCGCCGCCGAGCGCCTCGCGGCACGTCTGGATGGTGCGGGTGGCGTGCCAGGTGGTGGCGGCCTTGAGCCCGGCGGCGCGCGACTCGAGCTCGCGCTGGGCGGCCTCGTCGACCTCCTCGCCGTGCTCGTGCACCGCCGTGTGCAGGTCGTGCATGGTGCCGACCAGCTCCTCCTGGGCGAAGGCCAGGGCGTAGGAGGTGGCCAGCGCGGGCAGCAGCTTGCGCTGGTGGACCAGGTAGTCGTTGAGCACGATCTCCCGGTCGCGGCCCGGGGCGGCGAACTGGCGGCGCACCTCGCCGTAGCGGACGGCGATGTCGAGGGCCATCCGGGTGGCCGAGCCGGCCGAGCCGCCGACGCTCACCCGGCCGCGCACCAGCGTGCCGAGCATGGTGAAGAAGCGGCGCGTCTCGTTGGCGATCGAGCTGCTGTACGTGCCGTCCTCGGCCACCTGGCCGTAGCGGTCGAGCAGCATCTCCCGCGGCACGCGGACGTGGTCGAAGGACAGCCGGCCGTTGTCGACGCCGAGCAGCCCGGCCTTGGGTCCGTCGTCGCCGATGGTGACGCCGGGCATCGCGTTGCCGTCCGCGTCGCGGATCGGCACCAGCCAGGCGTGCACGCCCTGCTTGCGTCCCTGGGTGACCAGCTGCGCGAACACGACGGCCATCCGCCCGTCCTTGGCCGCGTTGCCGATGTAGTCCTTGCGGGCGGCCTCGTGCGGGGTGTGCAGGTCGAAGGTCCGCGTCTCGGGGTCGTACGTGCAGGTGGTGCGCAGCTGCTGCACGTCGGAGCCGTGGCCCGTCTCGGTCATCGCGAAGCAACCGGGCAGGGCGAAGCTCATGATGTCGGGCAGGTACGCGTCGTGGTGGCGCTCGGTGCCGAGGAGCTGCACGGCGCCGCCGAACAGGCCCCACTGGACGCCGGCCTTGACCATCAGCGACAGGTCGCCGTAGGCCAGCATCTCGATGGAGGTCACCGAGCCGCCGGCGTCGGCCTCGCCGCCGTACTGCTCGGGGAAGCCCAGCCGGACGGG
Organism: Geodermatophilus sp. FMUSA9-8; assembly: GCF_037034165.1. Classification (NCBI taxonomy): domain Bacteria; kingdom Bacillati; phylum Actinomycetota; class Actinomycetes; order Geodermatophilales; family Geodermatophilaceae; genus Geodermatophilus; species Geodermatophilus sp. FMUSA9-8. The sequence goes on from NZ_JBAGKE010000013.1 coordinate 80,095, forward strand.
GCCGGTGGCGGCCAGCTCGCCGGCCAGCCGGGTGATCCGCTCGCGGGCCTCCTGCACCGACTCGCCGTAGACCGGCGCGTACTTCGGGTCGCCGAGCTGCTCGCGGGCGTCGCGGCGGACGTGCGCCCACCGCCCGTCGAGCACCTCCTGCAGGCGCGCCGGGTCTACGGTGCGGGGGAGGGTGGAGGTCACTTCTTCTCCTCGGGGGTCGGTCCGGCCGGGTCGAGGCTCGAGAGCCCGGCCCAGGCGAGGTCGGTGAGGTGGGCGGCGAGGGCGGCGCGGGGCATCGGGCGCTCGGCGCGCAGCCACCAGTCGGCGGCGGCGCGCACGAGGCCGACGAGGCCGTGGCCCCAGGGGGCGGCGGCGGCCGGGTCGCGGCCGGCCTGCTCCAGGGCGACGGCGACCAGTGCGGCGGCCTGGTCGCCCACGAGGTCGGACAGCGTGCTGACCGGGTCGGCGTCGACCGGCCGGTCCAGCAGCGGGTGGGCGACGACGAAGCGGTACAGCTCCGGGTCGGCCTCCAGGAACGCCAGGTAGGTCTCGACGGCGGCGGCCACCATCCGGCGCGGGTGGTCGGTGCTGGTCATCGCCGCGCGGAGCTTCTCGGTCAGCTGCGCCGCGACCCGGTTGCAGACGGCGACGTAGAGCTCGCTGCGGTCGGCGAAGTGCCGGTAGACGACGGTCTTGCTGGTGCCGGCCTCGGCGGCGATCTCGTCCATGCCGACGCCGGCGCCGTACCTGCCCACCGCGGCGACGGTGGCGTCGACGAGCTGCTCGCGGCGGGCGCGGCGGTGCTCGTCCCACCGCGAGTCGCGGCGGTCGCGCCGCGACGTCGGCTCGGCTTTCATGTAACCGACGGTACCGTGTACCGTCGGTACCGGCCACTCCGTCAGCCGTTCGCGTGCGCACGGCGCACCAGGGACCCCTGGAGGTCACCGATGAGCCCGACCCAGCCCCGCCGGGCCGCCGTCCTCGGCGGCAACCGCATCCCCTTCGCACGGTCGAACTCCGCCTACGCGCAGGCCTCCAACCAGGACATGCTCACCGCCACCCTCGACGGCCTGGTCGCCCGGTTCGGCCTGCAGGGCCGGCAGGTCGGCGAGGTCGTCGCCGGCGCCGTCCTCAAGCACGCGCGGGACTTCAACCTGACCCGCGAGTCGGTCCTCGGGTCGCGGCTGTCGGCCGCCACCCCCGCCTACGACGTGCAGCAGGCGTGCGGCACCGGCCTCGAGGCCACCGTGCTGGTCGCCAACAAGATCGCCCTCGGGCAGATCGAGTCCGGCATCGCCGGCGGCGTGGACACGACGTCGGACGCCCCGCTCGCCGTGGGCGACGACCTGCGCCGCGCGCTCATCGCGCTCAACAACGCGAAGACCCTCGGGCAGCGGCTGAAGGCGCTCGGTCGCATCCGCCCCGGCTCGCTGGTCCCGGAGATCCCGCGCAACGCCGAGCCGCGCACCGGCCTCGCGATGGGCGAGCACCAGGCGATCACCGCCCGGGAGTGGGAGATCGGCCGGGAGGAGCAGGACGAGCTGACCGTCCGCTCGCACCGCAACCTCGCCGCCGCCTACGAGCGCGGCTTCCTCGACGACCTGGTCACGCCCTACCTGGGCCTCACCCGCGACCAGAACCTGCGGCCGGACACGAGCGTCGAGAAGCTGGGGAGGCTGAAGCCGGTCTTCGGCACGGACGCCCCCGCGGCCACCATGACCGCCGGCAACTCCACGCCGCTGTCCGACGGCGCCTCGGCCGTCCTGCTCTCCTCCGACGAGTGGGCCGCCGAGCACGGCCTCCCCGTGCTCGCCCACCTCGTCGACGCGCAGACCGCCGCCGTCGACTACGTGCACGGCGGCGAGGGCCTGCTCATGGCGCCGGCCTACGCCGTGCCGGTCATGCTCGCCCGCAACGGGCTGACGCTGCAGGACTTCGACTTCTACGAGATCCACGAGGCCTTCGCGTCCACCGTGCTCGCCACCCTCAAGGCGTGGGAGGACCCGGCGTTCTGCAAGGAGTGCCTCGGCCTCGACGCCCCGCTCGGGCCGATCGACCGGTCGAGGCTCAACGTCAACGGCTCCTCGCTCGCGGCCGGGCACCCGTTCGCCGCGACCGGCGGCCGGATCGTCGCCTCGCTGGCCAAGCAGCTGCACGAGGCCGGTCCCGGCAGGCGCGGGCTGATCTCCGTCTGCGCGGCCGGCGGCCAGGGCGTCGTCGCGATCCTCGAGTCCTGAAGGAGCTGCACCCCGTGAGCGACTGGTACACGTCCTTCGCCAACTCCGGCGTCGGGTCCTCCCTCGTGCGGCAGCTGGGCCTGCCCCGGCCGGCCGTGCTGCGCCGGTACGAGCCCGGCCAGCCGGTGCTGCCCGGCCCGGCCGTCGTCGGCTCGGCGGGGGAGGGGCGCCTCCGGGAGGCGCTCACCGCCGTCCTCCGCGACGCCGGCGTCGCCGTGCTGTCCCCGGTCGCGACCGACGGGGCGGACGACGGGGCCGACGACGGCGAGCGGCCCGCGGCCGTGGTCCTCGACGCCACCGGCGTCACCGGCCCGGCGCAGCTCGCCGCGGCGCGCGACCTGCTCGCCCCCGCGGTGAGGCGGCTGCGGCCCACCGGCCGGGTGGTCGTCCTCGCCGACCCGCCCGCCGGTGCCGGCTCCCCGGCCCAGGCCGCGGCTCGGCAGGCGCTCGAGGGCCTCGTGCGCTCGCTGGCCAAGGAGCTGCGCGCGGGCTCCACCGCCAACCTCGTGTACGTGCCGGAGGGCGCCGAGGCGTCGGTCGCGAGCCCGGTGCTGTTCTTCCTGTCCGGGCGGTCGGCCTACGTCGACGGCCAGGTGCTCACCGTGTCGCCGGCCGACGTCCCCGCCGGGGGTGACGACGAGCGCCCGCTCGCGGGGAAGGTCGCGGTCGTCACCGGCGCCGCGCGCGGCATCGGTGCCGCGATCGCCCGCGTCATGGCCCGCGACGGCGCGCACGTCGTCGCCGTCGACGTGCCCGCGGCGGGCGAGGCGCTCGCCGCGGTGGCCAACGAGGTCGGCGGGACGGCGTTCCAGCTCGACGTCACCGCGCCCGACGCCGCCCAGCGGCTGGTCGCGCACCTGCGCGAGCGGCACGGCGGGGTCGACGTCGTCGTGCACAACGCCGGCATCACCCGCGACAAGCTGCTGGTCAACATGGACGCCGCCCGGTGGGACACGGTCATGGCGGTCAACCTGCAGGCCCAGCTCGACCTCACCGAGGCGCTGCTCGACGCCGACGGCGTGCTGCGGCCCGGCGCCCGCGTGGTGGCGGTCAGCTCCCAGTCGGGCATCGCGGGCAACCGCGGCCAGACGAACTACGCGGCGAGCAAGGCCGGCGTGATCGGCATGGTGCGCGCCTGGGCGCCCGCCTTCGCCGGGCGCGGCGCCACGATCAACGCGGTCGCGCCCGGGTTCATCGTCACCGAGATGACGGCGAGGATGCCCTTCGGCACCCGCGAGGTCGGCGCCCGGATCAACTCGCTGCAGCAGGGCGGGCTGCCGGTCGACGTCGCCGAGACGATCGCCTGGCTGGCGCAGCCCGGCGCCGCCGGCGTGAACGGGCAGGTCGTGCGGGTGTGCGGCCAGTCGATGCTGGGGGCCTGATGGCGGCCACCGTGCTCGACGCCGCGCCGGACCTGGGCGCGCTCTACGCCCGGGCCGCCGTCACCGCGTGGGGACGCGGCGGGGACCTGCCGGCGACCCGGCTCGCGCGCACCGGCGTCGCCGTCGACCGCGTGCACCTCGCCGCCTACGCGCGGGTGTGCCGGCTGCCGCTGACCGACGTCCTGCCGGCGACCTACCCGCACGTGCTGGCGTTCCCGCTGCAGATGGCGCTGATGGCCGACCGCGCGTTCCCGCTGGCGCTGCCCGGACTGGTGCACGTGCGCAACACCGTCGAGGTGCTCGCCCCGGTCGGCGCGGACGCCCCGCTGGACCTCGAGGTGTGGGCCGAGCGGTTCGCCGCGCACCGCAGCGGCGCCACCGTCGACCTGTGCGCGACCGTGTCGGCCGGCGGCGCGGAGGTGTGGCGGTCGCGCTCGACCTACCTCGCCCGCGGGGCCCGGGCGCCGGAGGGCGCGCCGGCGTCCGACGTCGAGGTGTCCGTCGGTGACCTGCCGCGTGCCGTGGCCACCTGGCGGGTGCCCGCCGACGCCGGCCGGCGCTACGCCCGGGTCTCCGGCGACGTGAACCCGATCCACCTGGGGCGGCTCCCCGCGCGGGCGTTCGGCTTCCCGCGCGCCATCGCGCACGGCATGTGGACCGGGGCGCGGGTGCTCGGGGCGCTGGCCGGGCGGCTGCCCGACGCGTTCGTGTACGACGTCGCCTTCCGCAGGCCGCTGCTGCTGCCGTCGACGGTGCGGCTGGCCACGGCCCCGGCCGGCGGAGGCTGGGACGTCGCGGTGCGCAGCGCGAGCAGCGGCACCGAGCACCTGGCCGGGACCGTCCGCCCGCTCTGACCCGTCGCGATCACGGCGCCGGGACCGCCGGGGAGCCCCCGGGCCTGGTCGCGGCGCCGTGATCGCGGGGGAGGTCCACGGGTCACCTTCCGGTCACCCGGCAGCCACCCCCTTGACACGGGATATGTAAGGACGGTTGCCTAACAAATGTGACCGCCGACGCAGCGCCGCCCGTCCCGCGTCGCCGTCCGCTGCGCCCGACGCGCAAGGTGCTGCCCGAGCACGCCCGGGCGCACCACCGCTCGATGGTGCTGCAGCACCTGTTCCACTCGGGTCCCCGGTCGCGCGCGGACCTCGCCCGCGCGACCGGGTTGACCCGGGTGACCGTCTCCGACCTCGTCTCCTCGCTGCTCGCCGAGGGCCTGGTGTCCGAGCTCGGCGTCCGCGCCGAGGCGCGGGTGGGCAAGCCGGCCACCCTGGTCGGCCTGCGCACCGACGCGTTCTCCATCGTCGCGGTCGACCTCGCCGACGACGAGCGCATGCACGGCGCGGTGCTGGAGCTGTCCGGCACCGTCCGCGAGCGCCGGTCGGCGGCCGTGCGGGGCCTCACCGGCGCCGCCGCCGTCGAGGCGCTCACGGCGCTGTGCCGGGAGCTCGCCGAGGCGTCCCCGCTGCCGGTCCTGGGGGTCGGCGTCGGCTCGCCCGGTGTCATCACCCCCGCCGGCTGCGTCGTGCAGGCCCCCAACCGCGGCTGGTACGACCTGCCGCTGGCCGCCCGGCTCACCGAGGAGCTCGGCCTGCCGGTGCACGTGGCCAACGACGCCAACACCGCGGCGCTGGGCGAGTTCACCTACGGCGACGCCACCGGCGGCGGGCTCATGGTGCTCACCGTCGGCGGGGGCGTCGGCGCCGGCATCGTCCTCGACGGGGCGCTGGTGCACGGCGACTCCCACGCGGCCGGCGAGCTCGGCCACGTCACCGCCGTCGACGAGCGGGACGACGTCGACGGCGCCCCGCTCGGCCGGCCCGCGCCCTGCGCCTGCGGGCGCGCCGGCTGCCTGGAGACCGTGCTCTCGGTCCCCGCACTCCGTCGTCGCGTCGAGGGCCTGGCCCCGGCCGACGCCGCCGCGGCGCTGGCCCAGGTGGGCCGGCGGCTCGGCATCGTGCTCGCCCCCGTGGTGAGTGCGCTCAACCTCCCGGAGGTCGTGCTGCGCGGCCCGCGGGAGCTCCTGGACGGCCCCCTGCGGGAGGCGGCCCTGGCCGCCCTCCGCGAGCGGACCATGCCGGTCATCAGCGGCACGGTGCAGCTGCGGATGACCTCGCTCGACGAGGACGGCGCCCTCTCCGGGGCGGCCGTGCTCGTGCTGTCCGGCCAGCTCGGGGTGACGTGACCACCCCGAGCCGGCCAGGTGCACGTCGGAGGACCCAACCCGCGCGAACGAGGAGGAACCCCAACATGAGAAGAGTACGCACCGGCGGGCTGGCCGCCGCTGCGGTCGCCTCGCTGCTCGCCGTCTCCGCCTGTGGCGGAGGCTCGACGGCGGAGGCGTCCGGGGACACCGAGGTCCGGCTCTGGCTCAACGGCACGGACACCCCGCAGGAGCTGCGCGACTACCTCGTCGAGACCTTCGAGGCCGACCACGAGGGCATGACGCTGGTCATCGAGGAGCAGGACTGGAGCGGCCTGGTGCCGCGCCTGCAGACGGCGCTGGCCAGCGAGGACCAGACGCCCGACCTGGTCGAGATCGGCAACACGCAGAGCCCGACGTTCACCTACGCCGGCGCCTTCAGCGACCTGTCGGACATGTACGACGAGCTCGGCGGCGACGACCTGCTGCCCGGCTTCGTCGAGGCCGGCACCGTCGACGACACGCTGTACGCGGTGCCCTACTACTCGGGCGCCCGCGCGGTCTTCTACCGCAAGGACCTCTTCGAGCAGGCCGGCGTGGCCGTGCCGCAGACCCTCGCGGAGTTCCGCACCGCGGCCATCGCGCTGCAGCAGGCCAACCCGGCGCAGGACTTCAGCGGGTTCTGGTTCCCCGGGCAGGACTGGTACAACGGCATCGCCTGGCTGTTCACCGGCGGCGGCGAGCTCGCCGTGCAGGAGGGCGACCGCTGGGTCGGCGCGCTGTCGAGCCCCGAGTCGCAGGCGGCGCTCACCGAGGTCCAGGACCTGTTCACCAACGCCACCCGCGCCCCGCGCGACGCCGACTCCAACGAGCCGTGGGTCGCGTTCAACAACGGCCAGGCCGCCATGTTCTCCGCGCCCACCTGGGCCCGGTGGAGCATCGCCCTGCCCGAGTGCGACGAGGGCGTCGACCCCGACGACACCTCGCCCGAGGCCGAGGCGCTGCTCGCCGAGCAGCAGGCCTGCAACGAGGAGCGCACCGGGGTCTTCCCGCTGCCCGGTGAGCAGCCGGGCACCCCGGCCACCGTCTTCGCCGGCGGCTCGAACATCGCCGTCCCGACGATGTCCCAGCACCAGGAGGAGGCCCGCGACCTGCTGCGGATCATCTACTCCGAGGAGTTCCAGACGATGCTGGCCGAGAACGGGCTCATCCCCGGCAACAGCCAGTACGCCGGCGCCCTCGGGGACGACCCGTACGCGCAGGCCGCTCTCGCCGCGGCGGTCGACGCGAAGCTGACGCCGGCCGCCGAGCGGTGGGCCGACGTCGAGGGCGCCCGCATCCTGGAGGACTTCTTCCAGCAGATCGCCAGCGGGGCCGACGTCGCGCAGGCCGCCGCCGAGGCCGACCGGCTCCTCGAGGAGACGCTCAACTGACCGCCCGACCGGGGAGGGCGCGGCCCGCGCCCTCCCCGGTCCCGGACGCCCGGAGCGCCCCATGGCCGCACCACCCCTGCCGCCGGAGACGGCGGCGCCCCCGCGCGACCCCGCGCCCCCCGGCCCCGCCCCGGCGCCGCCCCGCCCGGTGCCCCGGCGGGCCCCCTGGCGGGCGCGCCTCAACCCCTACCTGCTGCTCGTCCCGGCGCTCGTGCCGATCGCCGTCGGCCTCGGCTACCCGCTGGTCCGCCAGTTCCTGCTGTCCTTCCAGGAGTACGGCCTGGCGCAGCAGTTCGGCCGGCCCGCCGAGTGGGTGGGCCTGCGCAACTACACGGAGCTGCTGAGCGACCCCTACGTCTGGGGCGTCATCGGCCGGTCGGTGGCCTTCTGCCTGGTCAACGCCGGGCTCACCATGGCCGTCGGCGTCGGGCTCGCCGTGCTGATGAGCAAGGTCGGCCGCGCCGCCCGGATCACCCTGCAGGTCGGCATGCTGCTGGCGTGGGGCACGCCGGTGCTGGCCACCCTCACCGTCTGGCAGTGGCTGTTCGACTCCCAGTACGGCGTCGTCAACTGGGTGCTCGCCGGCCCGCTCGGGCTCGCCGAGTTCCGCGGCCACTCCTGGATCATCGAGCCGGCGTCCTTCTACCTCGTCGCCACGGTGATCGTGGTCTGGATGAGCGTGCCGTTCGTCGTCTTCACCACCTACGCCGCCCTGCTGCAGGTCCCGGCCGAGTGCGTGGAGGCCGCCCAGCTCGACGGCGCCAGCGCCTGGCAGCGCTTCCGCCACCTGTCGGTGCCCCTGATCAAGCCCGTGCTGCTCATCGCCGCCCTGCTGCAGGTCATCTGGGACCTGCGGGTCTTCACCCAGATCCACGTGCTGCAGAAGGCCGGCGCCCCCACCCGGGAGACCCACCTGCTCGGCACCTACGTCTACTCGCTGTCCCGGGAGTTCTCGATGGCCGGCGCCATGGCCACGGTCATGCTCGTCCTCACCCTGTGCCTCACCGGCTTCTACATCCGCCGCATGCTGCGGGAGGAGGAGCTGTGAGCGCCGCCGTCCCGCCGGCGGTCGCGGTCCCGCCGGCCGCCCGCGGCGCCCGGACCGCGCCCCGCCCGCGGCGGCGGGTCCGCCCGCGCGCCCGCGCCGCGCGCTGGCTGCTCGGCGGCCTCGCCGTCGTCGTCGCGCTCGTCTGGGCCTTCCCCATCTACTGGATGGTCAGCAGCGCCTTCCTGCCGACGGCGCGGCTGCAGCAGCCCGAGCAGACCTTCGTCCCCGTCGACGGGACGCTGGCCAACTTCCGGCAGGTGCTGACCGACGAGTCCTTCTACGCCTCGTTCCGCGTCTCGCTGGCGGTCACGGCCATCACCCTGGCCGGCGCGGTGCTGTTCGCGTTCGTCGCCGCACTCGCGATCAGCCGATTCCGTTTCCGCGGCCGGAAGTCGTTCATCGTGACCATTCTCGTGGTGCAGATGATCCCCGCGGAAGGATTGTTCATCTCGCAATATGCCGTGCTCGACGGATGGGGTCTGGTGAATTCCGTCCTGGGGCTGTCCATCGTCTACGTGGCCGCCATTCTGCCGTTCACCGTGTGGATGCTGCGCGGATTCGTGAACGGCGTCCCGCTGGAACTGGAGGAGGCGGCGATGGTCGACGGGCTGTCGCGCACCCGCGCCTTCTTCCGCATCACCTTCCCGCTGCTCGCACCCGGCCTCGTCGCCTCCGGCGTCTACGGCTTCCTGCAGGCGTGGAACGAGTACACGCTCGCGCTGGTCGTCATGACCGAGCCGGGCGAGCGGACCCTGCCGCTGTGGCTGCAGGGCCTGGTCGAGGCCAACCGGGCCACCGACTGGGGCGTGGTCATGGCCGGCTCGACGCTCATCGCCGTGCCGGTCATCGGCTTCTTCCTGCTCGTGCAGAAGCGGATGAGCGCCGGTCTGGTGGCCGGGGCGGTGAAGGGGTGACCGGGACCGCGGGGCACTGGTCGGCGGGTCTGGACATCGGGGGCACCAAGGTGCTCGGCGTGCTGGTCGACGGCGCCGGGACCGTCCGGGGCAGCGTGCGGGTGCCCACCCGCCGCGGCACCGACGGCGTGGTGGCCGCGGCCGCCGAGGTGGTGGAGCGGCTGTGCGCCGACGCCGGCCCCGGCGTGGGCGTGCTGGCCGCCGTGGGCGCCGGCGTCCCGGGGCTGGTCGACCCCGTGTCGGGCGAGGTGTCGCACGCGGTCAACCTCGGCATCGACGACCGCGGCGTGGCCCTGGCGCCGCTGCTGTCCGCCCGCCTCGGCGGGGTCCCGGTGACGGTGGAGAACGACCTCAACGTGGCCGCCGTCGGGGCCGCCCGGGTGCTGGGCCTGCGCGGCGACCTCGCGCTGCTGGGCCTGGGCACCGGCGTGGCCGCCGGCCTGCTGCTGGGCGGCGGGCTGCGGCGCGGGCACGGCGGCGGGGCGGGGGAGATCGGCCACGTGCCGCTCGACCCGCACGGCCCGCCCTGCCCGTGCGGCCAGCGCGGCTGCCTGGAGCTCTACGCCTCCGGCTCGGCGCTCGACGCCGCCTGGCCGGCGCCGGACGGGGTGCCCGCCGCGGCCGCCGTCTTCGCCGCCGCGGGGGCGGGGGACGCCGCGGCGGTGCGCGTCCGCGACCGGTTCGCCGGCGCGGTGGCGGCCGCCGTGCGCCTGCTGGTGCTCACCTGCGACGTCGAGCACGTGGTGCTCGGCGGTGGCGTGGCCGAGGTGGGGGAGCCGCTGGTCGCCGCGGTGCGCGACCGGCTGGAGCGGCAGGCCGACGGGTCGCCCTTCCTGCGCAGCCTGGGCATGCCGGCGCGGGTACAGGTGGTCCCGCGTGGGGTGCCGGTGGCCCCGGTCGGGGCCGCGCTGACCGCCCGGGAGGCGGCCGGCCCGCGGCTCGCCGAGCCGCTCGCCCTGTGAGCGCGGGGGAGGGAGGCGCGTGGAGGTGATCGTGCTGCCCGGGCCCGACGACGTCGCCCGGGTGGCCGGCGACGTCGTCGCCGAGGTCGTCCGGCGGCGCCCGGACGCGGTGCTCGGGGTGGCGACCGGCTCCTCGCCGGTGGGCGTCTACGCCGAGCTGGCCCGCCGGGTCACCGCCGGCGACCTGGACCTGTCCGGCGTCACCGCCTTCGCCCTCGACGAGTACGTGGGCCTGCCGGACGGGCACCCGGAGTCCTACGCGGCGGTGGTCGCCCGCGACGTCACGGGGCCGCTGCGGCTGGACCCCGCGCGGGTGCACGTGCCCGACGGCCGGGCGGCCGACCTGGAGGCCGCCGCGGAGGCCTACGAGCGGGCGATCGCCGGCGCCGGCGGGATCGACGTGCAGCTGCTGGGCATCGGCGCCAACGGGCACGTCGGGTTCAACGAGCCCACGTCGTCGTTCGGGTCGCGCACCCGGATCAAGACGCTCACGGCCCGCACCCGGGCCGACAACGCCCGCTTCTTCGCCTCGCCGGAGGAGGTGCCGCTGCACTGCCTCACCCAGGGGCTGGGCACCATCCTCGAGGCCCGCCGGCTGCTGCTGGTGGCGCAGGGGGAGGCGAAGGCCGACGCGGTGGCGGCCGCCGTCGAGGGGCCGCTGACCAGCATGTGCCCGGGCTCGGCGCTGCAGCTGCACCCGCGGGCGACCGTCGTCGTCGACGAGGCGGCGGCCGCGGGGCTGACGCTGCTCGGGCACTACCGGGAGGTGTACGCGGCCAAGCCGGCCTGGCAGCGCCCCTGACGGCAGGGGCTCAGCGCACGCGCGAGCCGGCCGCCCAGACCGCCATGACGGACCGGTCCGGGCCGAGGGCGACGACGTCTGCGGCGTAGCCGGGCGCCAGCCGCCCGAGCCGGTCGCCGAGGCCCAGCGCGCGGGCCGGCACGCTGGTCAGCGCCGCCACGGCGGGCACCAGGCCGATGCCGGCGGCGAGCGCGTTCCTTAGCGCCGCGTCCTGGGTGAGCGTCGAGCCGGCGATCGTGCCGGTGCCGGCGAGCACGGCCCGGCCGCCGCGGACGGTGACGTCGAGGGCGCCGATCCGGTGCGCGCCGTCGGGTCCGCCGGCCGCGGCCATCGCGTCGGTGACCAGCGCGACCCGGCCGGGCGCCCCGGCCATCAGCAGCGCCGCGACGACGGGGTGCACGTGCACGCCGTCGAGGACCAGCTCGAGGGTGACCCGCGGGTCGGCCAGCGCGGCGCCCACCGGGCCCGGCTCCCGGTGGTGCAGGCCGGGCATGGCGTTGAGCGCGTGGGTGAGCAGCCGGGCGCCGGCGTCGACGGCCGCGGCGGTCAGCGCGGCGTCGGCCTCGGTGTGCCCGACCGCGACGACGACCCCGGCGGCGCTGAACGCGCGGACGGCCTCGAGGGCGCCGGGCAGCTCGGGCGCGACGGTGACCTGGCGCAGCGTGCCCCGGGCGGCGGCCAGCAGCCGGGCGACGGCGTCCGGGGCGGGTGCGCGCAGGTGGCGCGGGTCGTGCGCGCCGCAGCGGGCCGGCGCCAGGAACGGGCCCTCGAGGTGCGCGCCGAGCACGGTCGGGTCCTCGGCGGCGAGGTCGGCGATGCCGGCCAGCGACGCCTCGAGTTCCTCCAGCGGGGCGGCGACCAGGCTCACCACCGACCGCGTGGTGCCCGCCGACCGGTGCACCGCGAGCGCGGCGCGGACCGCGTCGGGGCCGTCGTCGAAGGCCGCCCCGCCGCCGCCGTGCGCGTGCAGGTCGACGAAGCCGGGGACGAGGTCGGCGCCCGGGAGCTCGACCGTGTCGTCGGCCGGCGGCGGGGGACCGGTGCCGGTGGCGGCGATCGTCGCGCCGTCGAGGAGCAGCCAGTCGCCGTCGACGGCGCCGCCCGCGTCGACCAGTCGCGCGCCCCGGACGAGCGTGGTCATCCGGCCAGCACCTCGGCTGCGGCCTCGGTGAGCGCCCGCGCGGCGCCGTGCGTGACGACCGCCGGGCCGGGGGTGAGCGCGGCGTCGTCGGGCATGCCGAGCGCCACGACGACGGCGTCGGGCCGGTGCGCGAGCAGGCCGGCCAGCCAGGCGCGTTCGGCGGGGTGCCGGTACGCGTCACGGACGGCGACCACCAGCGGCCGGCCCTGCGCCCGCGCCACCACCGCGGTGGCGCCCGGGTCGCCGTCGCGCACGGTCAGCGCCTCGGCGAGCAGGCCCCGCCGGGCCAGCGGCCCGGCGAGGTCCCACCGGGCGTCGCCGACGGCCATGTTCGCCTCCCCGCGCACCTCCACGACCACCGCCGGCGCGGCCAGCGGGACGACGTCGCGGCAGCGCAGCGCCCGGCGGGCGGCGGCCGCGCCCGGGTCGCCCTCCGGCGCCGGGCCGGCGGCGCGCGCCGCCTGGCGGGCCCGCAGCGCCCGCACCCGCCCGGCCGCCTCGTGCAGCCGCTCCTCGTGCAGCGTGCCCGCGCGGACCGCGTCGGTCACCGCCCGGCGGAGCGCCGCGCGGTGCTCCTCGCCGTCCTCGGCGCCGATCAGCAGCAGGTCCGCGCCCGCCGCCAGCGACAGCGCGCCGGCCCCGGCGATGCCGTGCGTGGCCCGCACGCCCGCCATGTCGAGCGCGTCGGTGACCACCACGCCGTCGAAGCCGAGCTCGCCGCGCAGCACGTCGACCAGCCAGCGGCGGCTCAGCGTGGCCGGCTGCCCGTCGACGGCGGGGAAGACCACGTGCGAGGTCATCACCAGGTCGGCGCCGGCGGCGACCGCGGCGGCGAACGGCGGCAGCTCGCGGCCCCGCGCGGTGGCCGGGTCGACGTCGACCACCGGCAGGCCGAGGTGCGAGTCGACGGTCGTGGCCCCGTGGCCGGGGAAGTGCTTGGCGCAGGCGGCGACGCCCGCGGCCTGCAGCCCGGCCACGAACGCAGCGCCGTGCCGGGCGACCAGCGCCGGGTCCGCGCCGAAGGAGCGCACGCCGATCACCGGGTTGCGGGGGTCGCTGTTGACGTCGACCGACGGCGCGAGGTCGACGTCGACCCCGGCGGCCCGCAGGTCGGCGCCGACGGCCGCGGCGACCGCGCGGGTGAGCTCGGCGTCGTCGACGACGCCGAGCGCCAGGTTGCCGGGGTAGCCGCTGCCGACCAGGTAGTCCAGCCGGGTGACGTCGCCGCCCTCCTCGTCGAGGGTGACCAGCGCGTCGGGGGCGGCCGCGTGGACGGCGTCGCTGATGGCCCGCACCCGCTCGGGCGCCGGCTGCGCGGGCCCGCCGGTGAGGTTGGCGCCGTAGACGCAGACGCCGGCCATCCCGCGCTCCAGCGCCGCCCGGACCCAGCCGGGGACGGTGTCGCCCGCGAACCCGGGCACGAGGCAGGCGTCGACCAGGTCGTGCAGTTCCGGCATCGTCCCGCCGTTCTCCGAGGTGCGCCGGGAACGGTCCCCGGGCGGTCCGGGAATGGCGCGCGGGCAGCCTATCGGCGACGGGTGGGGCGGGGCCAGCGGCGCCATTCCGGCGCGGTCGGGGAAATGGCGGCGGGCGGCCCGCCGGGCCCTTTTCCGGCGCGCCCGGCTGCACTACTGTCGCGGCGTGCCGGGCGCCGTCCCGGCGTGCGCGGGGAATGGCTGCCCGTGCCCCTTCCGCCCCCGGAGGCCCCGCGATGGCGACCGTCACCTACGACTCCGCGACGTGCGTCTACGACGGGGCCGACCGCCTCGCCGTCGACGCGCTCGACCTCGAGGTCGCCGACGGCGAGTTCCTCGTCCTCGTCGGGCCGTCCGGCTGCGGCAAGTCCACGTCGCTGCGGATGCTCGCCGGCCTGGAGCGGGTCGACGCCGGCCGGATCCTCATCGGCGGCCGCGACGTCACCGAGGCGGCGCCCAAGGACCGCGACGTGGCGATGGTGTTCCAGAACTACGCGCTGTACCCGCACATGACCGTCGGCGACAACATGGGCTTCGCCCTCAAGATCGCCGGGGTGCCCAAGGGGGAGATCCGGGAGCGGGTGGCCGAGGCGGCCCGGATGCTCGACCTGACCGGGTACCTCGACCGGCGGCCCAAGGCGCTGTCCGGCGGGCAGCGGCAGCGGGTGGCCATGGGCCGGGCCATCGTCCGGCGGCCGCAGGTCTTCCTCATGGACGAGCCGCTGTCGAACCTCGACGCCAAGCTGCGCGTGCAGACCCGCACCCAGATCGCCTCCCTGCAGCGCCGGCTCGGGGTGACCACGGTCTACGTCACCCACGACCAGACCGAGGCGATGACGATGGGCGACCGGGTCGCGGTGCTCAAGGACGGCCTCCTCATGCAGGCCGGCCGCCCGCGCGAGCTCTACGACCGCCCGCGCAACGTCTTCGTCGCCGGCTTCATCGGCTCGCCCGCGATGAACCTGTTCACCCTCCCCGTGGCCGACGGCGGGGTGCGCCTCGGCGACCAGCTCGTGCCGGTGGCCCGCGAGGGCTCGGCTCCGCCGACGCGGCCGAGGTGGTGCTCGGGGTGCGCCCGGAGGACCTCGAGCTCACGGCGGAGGGGCTGGCGGTCGAGGTCGACGTCGTCGAGGAGCTCGGCGCCGACGCCTACGTCTACGGCCGCGCGCGGCTCGGCGGCGAGACGCACGTCGTCACCGCCCGCGTCGACGGCCGCCGCCCGCCGCAGAAGGGCGACGTCGTCCGGGTGGCCCCGCGGCCTGGCTCGGTGCACCTGTTCCGCGCCGGCGACGGGGAGCGCATCGCCGCCTGAGGCAGCCGGATGGCGGAAACGTAACGATCACCGTTTCGGTTCGCGAGGCCGCGCGGTCGGGGCCAGGGTCGGGAGGACGACGCCGACGAGCTCCGGAGGTCCCCCGTGCGCACGAACCGGCTCCTGCCCCTCGCCGCGGCCGCGGCCCTGCTGCTGTCCGCCTGCGGCGGCGGGGAGAGCGTCGACACCGGAGGCGGTGGCGGGGGGAGCGGCGGCGAGGGCGGCACGCTCGTCGCCGCGGTCGCGGCCCAGCCCGACCAGCTCGACCCGCACCAGACGACGGCCTACCCGAGCTTCCAGGTGCTCGAGAACGTCTACGACACCCTCGTGGTCCCGAATGCCGAGGACCTGACGATGGAGCCGAGCCTGGCGGAGAGCTGGGAGACCAGCGAGGACGGCCTGACCTGGACGTTCACCCTCCGCGAGGGCGTCACGTTCCACGACGGCAGCGAGTTCGACTCCGCCGACGTCGTCTACTCCTACCGGCGGATCATCGACGAGGAGCTGCAGAACTCCTACCGGTTCGAGACGGTCACCGCCGTCGAGGCGCCCGACCCGCGGACCGTCGTCCTCACGCTCAGCCAGCCCACCCCGAACCTGCTCGAGCGGATCGGCGCGTTCAAGGGCATGGCGATCCTCCCCGAGGGCGCCGCCGACGACATCGACCTCACCACCGAGGCCAACGGCACCGGGCCCTTCCGGCTGGAGAGCACCGACGCGAGCAGCACCGTGCTCACCGCCTACGAGGACTTCTGGGGCGGCGCCCCGTCCGTCGGCGGCGTCGAGTTCCGCTACATCACCGAGCCGGCCGCGGCGCTGACCGCGCTGCAGAACGGCGAGGTGCAGTGGACCGACAACGTGCCGCCGCAGCAGATCGAGTCGCTGGCCGACGACGACAGCGTCGAGCTGCAGACGACGCCCAGCGTCGACTACTGGTACCTGTCGATGAACTACGCCCGGCCGCCGTTCGACAACCGCGACGTGCGGCGGGCGATCTCCCTGGCCGTCGACCGCGAGGCCGTCGCCGAGGCGGCCTGGTTCGGCGCCGCGCAGGCCAACCAGACGGCGATCCCCGAGGACAGCTTCTTCCACCTCGACTACGCGCCGTTCGAGCGCGACGTCGACCAGGCCCGCCAGCTGCTGTCCCAGGCCGGCGTGCAGACGCCGCTGACGATGGGCCTGATGGTCACCGACGAGTTCCCCGAGACCGTCACCGCCGCGCAGGTCATCGCCAGCCAGCTCGAGGAGATCGGCGTGACCGTCGAGATCGAGACGCTGGACTTCGCCACCTGGCTCGACCGGCAGGGCCAGGGCGACTTCGACGCCTTCTACCTGGGCTGGCTCGGCAACCTCGACCCGGCGGCCTACTACCAGGAGCAGCACCAGACCGACGGCCCGAACAACTACCAGGGCTACAGCAACCCGCAGGTCGACCAGCTGCTGCAGCAGGGCGCGGTGGAGACCGACGAGGACGCGCGCAAGCAGCTCTACGACCAGGCGGCGCAGATCATCGTCGACGACGTCTCCTATCTGTACCTCTACAACCCCGACGTCGTGCAGGCCTGGGCGCCGGGGCTGCAGGGCTACCGGATCCGCGCGGACAAGGCGATCGACTTCGCGACGGTGGAGCTGCCCTGAGCGGCTACCTCCTCCGCCGGGTCGGCCAGGCGCTGGTCGTCCTGGCGGGGGTGAGCGTCGTCGTCTTCGCCCTGGTCCAGCTGGTGCCCGGCGACCCGATCCGGCTGGCCCTGGGCACCCGGTTCGACCAGGAGACCTACGACGCGCTGCTGGCCCGGTCCGGGCTCGACCAGCCCCTGGTGCAGCAGTACCTCACCTGGGCGGGCCGGGCCGTCACCGGCGACCTCGGGGTCAGCTTCCGCAGCGGCGAGACCGTCACCTCGCTGATCGCCGAGCGGCTGCCGGCCACGCTCACGCTGGCGCTCGCCTCGATCCTCGTGGCGCTGCTCATCGCGGTGCCGCTCGGCACTATCTCGGCGCTGCGGCCCCGCTCGCTCGTCGACCGGGTGGCCACCGTGCTCAGCCAGATCGGCATCTCGGTGCCGGAGTTCTGGATGGCGATCGTGCTCATCCTGGTCTTCGCCGGGACGCTGGGCTGGCTGCCCTCGGGCGGCTACGTGGGGCTGACCGAGGACCCGGCCGGCTGGGCGCAGCGGCTGCTCCTGCCGGCCGTCGTCACCGGGGTGGTGTCCGGCTCGGTGATCACCCGGTTCGTCCGGTCGAGCGTGCTCGAGGCGCTGGGTGCCGACCACGTGCGGACCGCCCAGGCCAAGGGGCTGCCGCGGCGGCAGGTGTTCACCTGGCACGTGCTGCGCAACGCGCTGCTGCCGCTGGTCACCGTCACCGGCGTGCAGCTGGCCTACCTGCTCTCCGGCGTCGTCGTGGTGGAGATCGTCTTCTCCTGGCCGGGGCTGGGACAGCTCGCGCTGCAGGCCGTCCAGGCCCGCGACTACCCGGTGCTGCAGGGCGCGATCCTGCTGTTCGCCGTGACCTTCCTGGTGATCAACCTGGTGGTCGACCTGCTCTACACCGCCATCGACCCGAGGATCCGCAGGTGACCGGCGCCCCCCTGCCCGAGCCGGCAGCCTCCCCGACCGGCACCGACGCCGGCGTCCGGTCCACGCAGCGGGCACCCCGGCCGCGGTGGCGGGAGACCCTCGGCCTGCTGGCCCGCAACCCGACGGCGGCGATCGCGGCCGCCGTCCTGGTGCTGCTCGTGCTCATGGCGGTGTTCGGCGAGACCGTCGCGCCCGACGGGCCGAACGAGATCTCGGTCGACGACCGGCTGCAGGCGCCGAGCTGGGCGCACCCCTTCGGCACCGACGACCTCGGCCGCGACATCCTGAGCCGGGTGGTCCTGGGGGCCGGTGTCTCGCTGCGCGTCGGGTTCCTGGCCGTCGCGTTCGCGCTCGTCGTCGGCGCGCTCGTCGGGCTGCTGGCCGGCTTCTACGGCCGCTGGGTGGACGACGTCCTCATGCGGTTCATGGACGTCCTGTTCGCCTTCCCCGCCGTCCTGCTGGCCATCGCGGTGCTCGCCGTGCGGGGGCCGGGGGCGGGCAACACCGCGCTGGCCATCGGGATCGTCTACGTCCCGGTCTTCGCCCGGGTGACGCGGGCGAGCGTCCTCGGCGTGCGCGAGGAGGTCTACGTGCGGGCCTCGCGCTCGGTGGGCGCCTCGGACTGGCGGCTGCTCACCCGGCACGTGCTGCCCAACGCCGCCCCGCCGATCATCGTGCAGACCTCGATCAGCCTCGCGTTCGCCGTGCTCGCGGAGGCGGCGCTGTCCTTCCTCGGCCTGGGCACCCAGCCGCCGAACCCCTCCTGGGGGCTGATGCTCGCCGAGGGCCGCGGGTTCATCGACATCGCCTGGTGGCTGGCCTTCTTCCCCGGGATGGCGATCTTCCTGACCGTGCTGTGCTTCAACCTGCTCGGCGACGGCCTGCGCGACGTCCTCGACCCGCGCCAGCGCACCCTCATGGCCGGAGGTGGACGGTGACCGCCCCCCTCCTGGAGGTCGAGGACCTCCGCGTCCGGCTGCGCACCCCGCGCGGCCCGGCCGCGGTGGTCAACGGGCTGAGCTACACGGTGGGCCGCGGCGAGACGGTCGCCGTCGTCGGGGAGTCCGGCAGCGGCAAGAGCGTCTCCGTGCTCGCGCTCCTCGGCCTGCTGCCCGAGCGGGTGGCGACGGTGAGCGGCAGCGCGCGGCTGGACGGCGAGGACCTGCTCACCATGTCGCCCGAGCGGCTGCGGCAGGTGCGCGGTCCCGGCGTCGGCATGGTCTTCCAGGACCCGATGACCTCGCTCAACCCCGTCCTGACCGTCGGGCGCCAGCTGGTCGAGGGGATCCGCGCGCACGGCGAGGTGTCCAAGGCCGCGGCGCGCGAGCGGGCGGCCGGGCTGCTGGCCGAGGTGGGGCTGCCCGACCCGCAGGGCGCACTCGACCGCTATCCGCACGAGCTGTCCGGCGGCATGCGGCAGCGGGTGGTGATCGCCATCGCGCTCGCCAACAGCCCCGCGCTGCTCATCGCCGACGAGGCCACCACCGCGCTCGACGTCACGGTGCAGGCGCAGATCCTCGACCTGGTCGAGTCGCTGCAGGCCGACCACGGCACCGGGGTCATCTGGATCACCCACGACCTCGGCGTGGTCGCCGGCATCGCCGACCGGGTGCTGGTCATGTACGGCGGGCGCTGCGTGGAGGACGGCACGGTCGACGACGTCCTGGAGCGGCCCGCGCACCCCTACACGCGCGGCCTGCTCGGGGCGCTGCCGGACCTGGCCGCCGGTGACGGCGGCGACCTCGCCACCATCCCCGGCACGCCGCCGGCGCCCACCGACCTGCCGGCCGGCTGCGTCTTCTGGCCGCGCTGCCCGGTGCGCGGGGACGCCCGCTGCGAGACCGAGCAACCCCCGCTGCAGGTGGTCGGCGCCGGGCTGTCGAAGGGGCTGCCGCACCGCGCGGCCACCTGGTGCACGGAGGGGAGCGCGCGGTGAGCTCGGTCTTCCTGGACAAGGGGTCCGCGCCGGAGCAGGGGCGGCGCGACGTCCTGGTCTCCGCCCGGGGGCTGGAGGTGCACTTCCCGGTCCGCTCGGGCGGCCCGCTGCGGCGGACGACGGGCGCGCTGCGCGCCGTCGACGGCGTCGACCTCGACGTGTACCGGGGCGAGACGCTCGGCCTGGTGGGGGAGTCCGGCTGCGGAAAGTCCACGCTGGGCAACGCGCTGCTGCGGCTGGTCCCGCCCACCGGCGGCACGGTCACCTTCGACGGCCTCGACGTCACCGCGATGGGCCGCCGGCAGCTGCGTGACCTGCGGCGGCGGGCGGGGATGGTCTTCCAGGACCCGTTCGCCTCGCTGGACCCGCGGCGCACGGTGGCCCAGACGGTGTCCGAGCCGCTGGAGGTGCACCGCCTGCACCCCGGCCGGCAGGCCCGCGCCGCGCGGGTGCGGGAGCTGCTGGAGCTGGTCGGCCTCGACCCCGCCGTCGCGTCCCGGTACCCGCACGAGTTCTCCGGCGGCCAGCGGCAGCGGGTCGGCATCGCGCGGGCGCTGGCCGGGGAGCCGGACTTCCTGGTCTGCGACGAGGCGATCGCCTCCCTCGACGTCAGCATCCAGGCGCAGGTGCTCAACCTGCTGCGCCGGCTGCAGCGGCAGCTCGGACTCACGCTGCTGTTCATCTCCCACGACCTGTCGGCGGTGCGGCACGTCTCCGACCGGATCGCGGTCATGTACCTGGGCCGGGTGGTCGAGGTGGGGCCGGCGACCGCCGTCGCCGCGGAGCCGCAGATGCCCTACACGCGGGCGCTGCTGTCGGCGGTGCCGCTGCCGCACCCGGCGCTGGAGCGCTCCCGGCAGCGGATCGTGCTGCGCGGTGACGTCCCCTCGCCGGCCCGGGTGCCCAGCGGCTGCCGGTTCCGGACCCGCTGCCCCGACGTGTTCGAGCCCTGCCCCGACGTCGACCCGGCCCTGCAGGCGGTGGGCTCCGCGCCCGGGCACGTGGCCGCCTGCCACCTGCACGGCGTCGTCGGGACGCCCGTGCGGCGGGAGGACCCCGCCGCCCCCGCCCCCGCCCGCGACCGGGACTGACCGCGGGCGGCGCGGGTCAGCCGCGGCCGCTGCGGGCGGGCCGCCGGCCCTGCCGGGAGCCCGAGCGGGGTGCCCGCCGGGTGTCCCGGCCGCCGGAGCGGGGATGCCCGTCGGAGCCGCGGCCGCGCGGGGCGCTGCACGGGCGGCAGGTGGAGAACCACGGCGCGATCGGCGTCCCGCACTCCACGCACGCGGACGACCGGCTGACCGCGATGGCGTCGGGCAGCAGCTCGCTGATGGCCTCCGCGCACTCCTCCTCGACCCAGGCGGCGTCGTCGCCGTCGAGCCCGGCGACGCCGGGGAACTGGCGCAGCAGCGTCTGGGCGTCGCGGGCGGCCGCGGCGGCCTGCTCGAACTCCTCGACGCTGCCGCCGACCGGCACGTCGGGCAGCACGACCTCCGGCCGGACCGGCAGGCCGACGGCGTGCCGCAGGGCCGCGCGGGCGAGCAGCAGCCAGCGGGTGCGCCGCGGCGGCTCGTAGTCGATGGGCAGGCGGACCAGCCGCCAGACGGTATGCAGGTCGGCGGCCGCCCCGAGCGGGCCGCGCAGCAGGGGCAGCAGGGCCTGCACGCGCAGCACGAGGCCGGTGACGTCGTCGGGCGCGACGGCCTGGTCGCGGGTGGCCGCGCGGGCCCACGCCTGCCACCGGACCAGCGCCTCGGGCAGGTCGACGGGCTCGAGCGCCCCGAGGTCGTCGAGCTCGGGCCGCAGCCGCGGCACGCGCCCGGGCAGGTCGCTCGGCCGGTCGCCGCGGGCCACCTCGGCGCCGAGGGACACCAGCGCGGCCGACGGCTTCAGCCCGCGCACGCCGGTGAGGATCCCGACGGTGCCGTGCCCGGTGAGGCCGTAGCGGCCGGCGCGCCCGGCGATCTGCGCGGCCTCCCAGCTGCGCAGCGGCCGCAGCTCGGTGCCGTCGAACTTCGTCGTCTCGGCGAACAGCACGGTGGTGGCCGGCACGTTGATGCCGTGGCCGATGACGTCGGTGGTCACCAGGACGTCGAGCTCGCCGGTGGTGAACCGCTCGATGACCTCGCGGCGGGTGGCCGGCGGCAGCGCGCCGTAGAGGACGCCGACCTTCCCGGGCCGGTGCCGGTCGAGCTCGGCGGCGACGGCGTAGACGGTCTTGCGGGAGAAGGCGACGACGAGCGTCTGCGGGCGGACGCCGGTGCTGCGGACCGGGGCGCGCAGGACGTCGAGCCGCGACAGCCGCCGGTGGTGCACGACCTCGACGTCGTCGGCGTCGGCGACCAGCGGCGCGAGCAGCGGGTGGGCCTCGGCGGCGGAGATCAGGTGCATCTCCCGGTACGCGCCGGTGAGCAGCAGCCGCGCCCAGGTGTGGCCGCGGTCGGGGTCGGCGACCCAGTGCGACTCGTCGAGCACGAGCATCTCGCCGGCCATCGGGGCCTTCTCGACGGTGCAGCACAGGACGGGCGCGCCCGGGTCGATCTCCTCCTCGCCGGTGGACAGCCCGACGGTGCCCTCGGGCAGGAGCGCCGAGAGCTTGGCGTAGGCCTCGTGCGCGAGCTGGCGCAGCGGCGCGGCGTAGACGCCGGACCCGCCGGCGGCCAGCGCCTGCAGCGACTCGTACGTCTTGCCGGAGTTGGTGGGGCCGAGGTGGAACACCACGCGCTGCGGCGGGGTGGCGCGCACGGGGAGGTCCGGGGCGGTGGCCTC
Source organism: Geodermatophilus sp. FMUSA9-8 (assembly GCF_037034165.1). Lineage (NCBI taxonomy): Bacteria > Bacillati > Actinomycetota > Actinomycetes > Geodermatophilales > Geodermatophilaceae > Geodermatophilus > Geodermatophilus sp. FMUSA9-8. The sequence continues at coordinate 102,213 of NZ_JBAGKE010000013.1, forward strand.
GACCCAGCGCTGCTGGGCGGCTCGCTCGGCGCGGGCGGCCTCCCGCTCGGCGGCACGCTCGGCGGCGCGGGCGGCCGCGCGGTCGCCGGGGTCGTACGCGTCGTGCGCGGTCCGGACGGGCGGGCGGTCGGCGTCGGGGCGCCGCACCCGGCGGCGGGCGGTGGACGGCTGGGGAGCGGTGTCGGTCAGGAGGGGTCCTCGGGTCGTTCGCGGGGCAACTCCCGGACAACACCGTCGGGGCGGCGTCCATGCCCGTGCCCGTCCCGCGCCGGTGCGCGTTAGCCTCGGGCGGCCGGGAGGGCTCGCCTAGAGGCCGATGGCGGCGGTCTTGAAAACCGCTATGGGGTCACACCCATCGTGGGTTCGAATCCCACGCCCTCCGCTCGCGCCGCCGGTTCCCCTCCGTGCGCCGTCCATCGCCTAGCGTGTGCCCCTCCGCGGGGAACCGGGCCCCACGGGCCGGGGAGTGCGATGAGCGGGGCAGCGGTGCCGGACGCCGGCACGCAGGCGCGGGAGGACGACGCCGCGGCGCTGGAGCGCAGCCGGCGCTGGCTGGCCGAGGCCCAGCGCCTGGCCGCGCTCGGCAGCTGGGAGTGGGACGTCCGCACCGGCGCCGTCCTGTTCAGCGACGAGCTCCGCGCCGTCTACCGCCTGGACCGCTCCGTGACGCCGACCTTCGCCACCTGCCTGGAGATGGTCCACCCCGACGACCGCCCGCGGGCCGAGCGGGCCATCCTCGCCGCGCTCGCCGACGGCGGGGTCTTCGACCTCGACCACCGCGTCGTGTGCGGCGACGGCGCGGTCATCTGGGTGCGGGCGCGCGGCTCGGTGACCCGCGGCGAGGACGGCAGCCCGCTGCTGCTCGTGGGCACCGCGCAGGACGTCACCGAGCGGGTGGCCATCGAGGCCCGCCTGCAGGAGAGCGAGCGGCGGCTGCTCGAGGCCCAGCGGGTGGCCCGCCTGGGCCGGTGGGACTGGGACGTGCGCAGCGACGTCGTCGTCTGGTCCGACGACATGTTCCGCATCTTCGGCATCCCGCCGGCCGCGCTGGTGCCGACGGTCGAGGGCTACCTGGCGCGGGTGCACCCCGACGACCGCGACGAGCTGCTGCAGATGCTCGCCGACGTCCGGGCCGGCCGGGAGGACTACGGGCTCGAGCACCGGGTGCTGCGCGCCGACGGCAGCGTCGGCTGGGTGAGCTGCCGGGCCGCCGTCGTCCGCGACGACGACGGCGCCGAGGTGCGCCTGCACGGCACCGCCACCGACGTCACCGAGCGCAAGCTCGCCGAGCTGGCCGCCGCCCGCGCCACGGCCGAGCTGGCCGCCCGCGCCGAGCAGCTGCGCCGGCTGGCCTTCACCGACCCGCTCACCGGCCTGGCCAACCGGGCGCTGTTCGCCGACCGGCTGCAGCACGCCCTGGACGCCCGCCCCCCGGCCGGCGTCAGCGTGCTGCTGGTCGACCTCGACGACTTCAAGGACGTCAACGACGTGCTCGGCCACCAGGTCGGCGACCGGCTGCTCGTCGAGGTCGCCGGGCGGCTGACCCGCTGCGTGCGCCCGGAGGACACCGTGGCCCGCCTGGGCGGCGACGAGTTCGCCGTCGTGCTGGCCGAGGCCGCGCACGGCGAGCAGGTGGCCCGCCGGATCGGGGCGGCGCTGGACACACCGGTGCGGTTCGGCGACCGGCAGCTCGTGCCCACCGGCAGCATCGGCCTGGCCCGGGTGGCCGGCGGCGAGCCCGTCCCCGCCGACGTGCTGCTGCAGCAGGCCGACATCGCCATGTACGCGGCCAAGCGCGCCGGCAAGGGCCGCTACGAGGTGTTCGACCCGACGATGTCGACGGCGGTGCTCGCCCGCGCCGACGTCGAGAACGGGCTGCGCCAGGCGCTCGACCGCGACGAGCTCGTCGTGCACCTGCAGCCGCTGGTCGACGTGACCGCCCGCGCGGCCACCCGGGTCGAGGCGCTGGTCCGCTGGCCGCGCCCGTCCGGTCTGGCGCTGCCGGCCGACTTCCTCCCGGTCGCCGAGCGCAGCGGGCTGGTGCGGACCCTCGGCCAGCAGGTGCTGCGGGCCGCCTGCCGGGGGCTCGCCCCGTGGCTGGCCGCCGACCCGGGCCGCTCGGTGGCGGTCAACGTCTCGCCGGTGCAGCTGCGCGAGCCGGACTTCGCGACGACCGTGCTCGGCATCCTGGCGCGCACCGGCGTCGGCCCGCGGCAGCTGCTGCTGGAGGTGACCGAGACGCTGTTCCTCGAGGCGGGTCCGCGGGTGGTCGGTCAGCTCGCCGAGCTGCGCGCCGCGGGCATCCGGGTGGCCATCGACGACTTCGGCACCGGCTACTCCTCCCTCGGCCGGCTGCAGGACCTGCCCGTCGACGGCGTCAAGGTCGACCGCACCTTCGTCCAGCAGATGGGCGCCGGCCCGGGGGACGCCGCGATCCTCACCGCGATGGTCACCCTCGCCCACGACCTGGGCCTGGAGGTGACCGCCGAGGGCGTGGAGACCCGGGACCAGGCGACCCGGCTGCTGGAGCTGGGCGTGGACCACCTGCAGGGCCACCACCTCGCCCGCCCGGTGTCCCTGGACGGGCTCGACGACGCGGTGGCCGCGGCCGGCGCCGCGGTGCGGGCCGCCGCCGGCTGCCCGGGCCGGTCCGGGCGGGCCACCGTGCAGCTCGTCGCCGGCGAGGACGCCCTCGGGCGGGCGGTGCGCGGCGCCCTCGTGCGCGCCGGCCTCGCGATGGCCGGGCCGGGCGAGCCGCCGGACGCCGTCGTGCTGGTCACCGCCCGCGGCGAGGACGCGCTCGCCCGGCCGGCCGCGCTGCGGCCCGCGGGCGGTGCCGCCGTCCTCGTGCTGTGCGCGCGGGCCGACCGGGCGACCCGGGCGCGGCTGCTCGCCGCGGGCGCCGACGACGTCGTCGTCGACCCGGGTTGCCCGGCGGACCTCGCCGACCGCGTGCGCGGGGCGCTGCGGACGGCGGCCGCCGAGGCGGGCGGCTGAACGCCGCGCGACAAGACCCGGCAGCAGGACCCGGCAGCAGGGCTCAGCAGCAGGACGCGGTCGTCGTCGCGCCCTCCAGGTCGGGCCGGGCGTCGGCGGTGACGGTGTAGACCTCCCACGGCTCGCCGCCGGGCGCGGTCACCCACACCTTGTCCTGGACGGCGTAGCAGCAGGTGGTCTGCTCCTCGGTGCGCGTGGCGAGGCCGGCGCCGGCGAGCCGGCCGGTGGCGGCCGTGACCTCCGCCGTGTCCGCCACCTCCACGCCCAGGTGGTCGAGCCGGGTGGGCTCCCCGCCCTCGCCCTCCAGCAGGACGAGCTTGAGCGGCGGCTCGGCGACGGCGAAGTTGGCGTAGCCCGGGCGGCGCTTGGCCGGCGGCGTGCCGAACAGGCGGCCGTAGAAGTCGACGGCGGCGTCGAGGTCGGCGACGCGCAGGGCGAGCTGGATCCGGGACATGGGGACCTCCTCGGGTCGGAAGACATCGACGCTCGTCGATGTCCGGGCCACCGTGCGCCTTGACATCGACGCCTGTCAATAGGATGGTCGTCGATGTGATCCCCGTGGACGGAGGACCCGTGAGCGACCCGGTGGCCTGCTGCACGCCCCTGACGGGCACCGCCATGTCCGCCGAGCGCGCGGAGGAGGTGGCCGGGCTGCTCAAGGCGCTGGCCGACCCGGTGCGCCTGCGGCTGGTCGGCCTCATCGCCGGCAGCGACACCGGCGAGGCCTGCGTCTGCGACCTCAACGCCGCCTTCGACCTCACCCAGGCCACCATCAGCCACCACCTCAAGGTGCTGCACACCGCGGGCCTGCTCGACCGCGAGAAGCGGGGCGTGTGGGTGTACTACGCCGTCCGCCGCGAGGCGCTGGCCGCCGTCGCCGGCCTGTTCGACGCCGCCGCGGTCCCCGCGTGAGCGACGCCGTCCGCGAGGCCCCGCTCGCGGGGCCGGAGGCGCCGGTGCTCCGGCGGCTGTCGGTCCTCGACCGGTTCCTGCCTGTCTGGATCCTCGCCGCCATGGCCGCCGGCCTGCTGCTCGGCCGCCTGGTGCCCGGGTTCGACGACGCCCTGGCGGCCGTCGAGGTGGGCGGGGTGAGCCTGCCGATCGCCGCCGGCCTGCTGCTGATGATGTACCCGGTGCTGGCGAAGGTCCGGTACACCGAGCTCGGCCGGGTCGCCGGCGACCGACGGCTCCTCGCCGCGAGCCTGGTGCTCAACTGGCTGGTCGGCCCGGCCGTGATGTTCGCGCTGGCCTGGCTGCTGCTGCCCGACCTGCCCGAGTACCGCACCGGCCTGGTGGTCGTGGGCCTCGCCCGCTGCATCGCCATGGTGCTGATCTGGACCGACCTGTCCTGCGGCGACCGCGAGGCCGCCGCCGTGTTGGTCGCCGTCAACGCGGTCTTCCAGGTGCTCGCCTTCGGCGCGCTCGGCTGGTTCTACCTGCAGGTGCTGCCCGGCTGGCTCGGCCTGCCCACCACGTCGGCGGAGTTCTCGGTCGCGGCGATCGTGGTCTCGGTCCTGGTCTTCCTCGGCGTCCCGCTGGCCGCCGGGGCGCTCACCCGCGTGCTGGGGGAGCGGGCCCGTGGCCGCGCCTGGTACGAGCAGCGCTTCCTGCCGCGGATCGGCCCGGTGGCGCTGTACGGCCTGCTGTTCACGATCGTGGTGCTGTTCGCGCTGCAGGGCGACGCCATCGCGTCGCGCCCCTGGGACGTCGCCCGCATCGCGCTGCCGCTGCTGGCCTACTTCCTCCTCATGTTCGGGGGCTCGTTCCTGCTCGGCGTGCGGCTGCGGCTCGGCTACGCGCGGACGGCCACGCTGGCCTTCACCGCGGCCGGCAACAACTTCGAGCTGGCCATCGCCGTCGCGATCGGCACGTTCGGGGTCACCTCCGGCCAGGCGCTGGCCGGCGTGGTGGGCCCGCTCGTCGAGGTCCCCGTCCTCGTCGCGCTCGTCTACGTCTCCCTGTGGGCCGCCCGCTGGTTCCCCGGCGACCCGACCGTCCCCGTCAGGAGCACCCCGTGACCCGTCCCAGCGTCCTGTTCGTCTGCGTGCACAACGCCGGCCGCTCGCAGATGGCCGCCGGTTGGCTGCGGCACCTCGCCGGTGACGCGGTCGAGGTCCGCTCGGCGGGCTCGCTGCCCGGCGACCGGATCAACCCCTCGGCGGTGGAGGCGATGGCCGAGGCCGGCATCGACATCACCGACCAGCGGCCCAGGGTGCTCACGACCGAGGCCGTCGAGGCCTCCGACGTCGTCGTCACCATGGGTTGCGGCGACGCCTGCCCGGTCTTCCCGGGCAAGCGCTACCTCGACTGGGCCCTCGAGGACCCGGCCGGCCAGGGCGTCGAGGCGGTCCGGCCGATCCGCGACGAGGTCGAGCGCCGGGTCCGGGGCCTGCTCGCCGAGCTGGGCGTCCCCGCCGGCACGCGGGGCTGACCTCCCCCCTCGGGGTGGCCCCGGCTCACGATCGCGGCCCCGCCTGCCGAAGACCAGGTGTGGCCATCGCCCGGGGACTGCGCGCACGGCAGCCGCGCGCCGCCGCGCGGTCGCTCGTGCTGATGATCGCCGTGTCCGCCGGCGTGCTGGCCGTGGTCAGCACCTTCGGCGCCAACGCGGCGAGCGCCGTGACCGTCGGGGCCACCTGGGCGGGCGTCGCGGTCCTCGTCGTCCTCGCCGTCGTCGTGCGCCGCACCGAGCCCGGCCGGCTCGACGGGGCCGGCGTCTTCGTCGCCGTGGGGATCGCCGGGGTGGCGATGGTCTGCGTGCTCAACTGGATCACCGAGGACACCTCGGCCGGCGCGCAGGCCTTCCTCGCCTTCCCGGTGCTGTGGGTCGCCTCGCACCTGCGCCGCGCCGCGGTCGCCGTCGTCACCGCCGCCGCGGTCGTCGCCAACGCCGTCGTCGTCCCGCTGCTCCTGCCGCTGGAGACCGCGCTGTCCGACGTCCTGCTCACCGGTGTCGTCCTCACCGTCGTGGCCTCGATGCTCGAGCGGGCCGGGTCGGTGCAGGAGCGGCTGGTCGAGGCGCTGGAGCAGCAGGCCACCGTGGACACCCTCACCGGCCTGGTCAACCGCCGCGTCTTCGACGACGCCCTCGCCGTCGCGCTCGACGGCCGCCGGTCCGGCCCCGGCGAGGGCACCGCGCTGATGCTCCTCGACGTCGACTCGTTCAAGCAGATCAACGACGTGCACGGGCACCCGGTGGGCGACGACGCGCTGGTCCACCTCGCGGGCATCATCCGCCGGCAGATCCGCGCCGGCGACGCCGTGCTGTCCCGCCTCGGCGGCGACGAGCTCGCCGTCCTGCTGCCCGGCTGCAGCGCCGACGTCGCGGTCGACCGCGCCGGGGCGCTGCTGGAGAGCGTGCTCTCGACGCCGCTGACGCTGCCCGACGGGAGCCTGCTGGCCATGTCGGTGAGCGTCGGCGTGGCGCACTCCGGCGGCCACACGCCCGGGATGCGCGAGTTCTACGCCGCCGCCGACCGCGCCCTCTACCGCGCCAAGCGCGGCGGCCGCGGCCGCGTCGAGGTCGCGCCGGTCTGAGCCGCCCGGTCTGAGCCGCCCGGTCTAGGCCGGTGCCCAGGTGCCGCCCTCGGCGCGCACCACCCCGGCCCGCTCCAGCCGGGCCAGGTGCTGCTCGGCGGTGCGCCGCTCCACCGTCGGCACGAACGGCAGCTGCACGTGCGGGCGGTACACCAGCCGGTGCTCGACCACCTCGGCCACCGTGCGCGGCCGCTCGGCGAGCAGGCCGAGCAGCGTCTCGTCGCGGCGGGCGATGACGCCCGCGTAGGTGTCGAGCGCGGCGAGGAACGCCTCCCGCCCCTCGACGACGCCCTTCTGGTGCGCGGTGCCGTACCAGCGGGCCTCGATCCCGCGGAGCCGGTCGAAGGAGGCCTCCAGCGCGTCGAGGTCGCTGCTCACGTCGCCGTAGTACGGGCCGAAGCCGGTGAGGTCGATGTCGCCGGTGAACAGGAAGCCGTCGGGCTCCACGAGCAGCCCGCAGTGCCCCGCGGTGTGCCCGGGCAGGTGGACGACGGTCAGCGTGCGCCCGCCGAGGTCGATCACGTCGCCGTCGGTCACCTCGCGGACGTCGGCGTGCCCGGTGATCCCGAAGCCGGTGCGCAGCTCCTCGCGGAACGCGTCCGCGGCGACGTCGTCCATCCCGGAGCCGGCGAGCAGGGCGTCGGTCTCGCGGACCGCGGGGGCGTCGGCCGGGTGCGCGTGCGCCGGCACCTCGGGGAAGACGTGCAGGCCCGCGACGTGGTCCTCGTGCCCGTGGCTGACGAACGCCAGGTCGACCGGCCCGACGGCGCGGCCGCGGCGGCCGACCTCGATCGACGGGTCGACCAGCGCCGTCGCCTCGGTGCCCGCGACCAGCAGCGAGTTGCCGCACGGGTAGCGGCCGCCCTCGGGCGAGGCGAGGAGCGTGATGCCGCCGTAGCGGAGGTCGTCGTCGCGGCTGCCCACGCGCCCACCCTGGCACGGAGGGCCGACAGCGCTCGAGAGGCCCTTCAGCGCAGGGAGCGGGCCGCCGCGGCGAGGGTGCGGGCGGTGAGCCGGCCGTCGGCGAGGCCGAGCGCGACGACGTCGTCGAACACCCGCTGGTCGGCCGCCGCGGCGCGGAAGGCGGCGTCCATGACTCCCGGCCACCGGCTGATCCACGACGCCGCCGACGCCGACCGGTGGTGCGCGCCCAGCCGCCGGCGCAGCGCCCGCCGGTGCAGCGCACCCGCGCCCGCCCCGGCCGCGGCCGCCCGCCCGGCCAGCACGCCGGACAGCACCGCGTAGAAGATCCCCTCGCCGGTCATCGGGTTGACCAGCGAGGCGGCGTCCCCGGCGAGCAGCACCCGGCCGTCGGGCTGCCGCGGCCGGCCGGTCGACAGCGGCAGCCGGTGCGCCCGCAGCCCCTCCGGCTGCACCCCCGGCAACAGCCGGTGCAGGCCCTCCACCAGCGCGGCGCGGTTCCCCCCGCCGCTGACCAGCTCGCCGTAGCCGACGTTGGCCCGCCCGTCGCCGAGCGGGAAGGACCACGCGTAGGCCGGCCAGCGCTGCTCGGTGGTCACCAGCACCTGCGTCCCGGCCCGGCCGGGCAGCTCCGGCGCGTAGCCGCGCAGCGCCACGGCCAGCCGGTCGTCGCGGTTGCGGCCCAGCCCCAGCGACCGGCGCACCACCGACTCCGCGCCGTCGGCGCCGACCAGCACCCCGGCGGTGAGCACCCCGTCGACGTCGACCCCGTCCGGGCCGGGCGTGACCCGGCGGACGGCGTGCCGGCGGAAGGCGGCGCCGCGGTCGAGGGCGGCGGCGAGCAGCCGGGCGTCGAACACCTCCCGCGGCACCACCGACGACGGCCGGTGCGTGTCCCGCTCCACCGTCGCGCCACCGGGGGAGCGCAGCGACAGCCGCGGCACGGGGGCGTAGCCCGCGGTCAGCGCGGCGACGTCGACGCCGAGGCCCGCCAGCACGTCGAGCGCCTCGGGGGCGACGCCGTCGCCGCAGACCTTGTCGCGGGGGAAGTCCGCCCGGTCGAGCACGAGCACCGAGGCGCCCGTGCCCAGCGCCGCGAGCGCGGCGGCCGCCCCCGCCGGGCCGCCGCCGGCCACGACGACGTCCCAGCGCTCCACGCCCGCGACGCTAGGCAGGCCCGAGCCGCGCGGCCAGCCGGGGGCTGTCGGCACTGCGCCCGCGCGGCGGAGGATGGCCGGTGTGAGCGCACCGGACGAGCGGGACCTGCTGCTGCGGATGCTGGAGAACCAGCGCACCGGGCTGCGCAACGCCCTGCTGGGCCTCACCGAGGAGCAGGCGCGGGCGCGGCCCAGCGCGAGCGAGCTGTCGCTGTCGGCGCTGGTCAAGCACGTGACGCAGGGGGAGCGGGTGAACGTGGCCGGGCGCATCGGCGGCCGCCCGCACGCGGTGGAGACCGATCCGCAGGCCGGGTGGATGGCCGGCTTCACCGTGGCCGCCGACGAGACCGTCGAGGTGCTGCTGCGCCGCTGGGCGGAGGTGGCGCGGGAGACCGAGGAGGTCGTGCGCGCGGAGCCCGACCTCGACCGCGTCGTCCCCCTCGCCGACGACGTCGCCCGGTGGATGCCCGCCGGCACGGTCTTCACGGTGCGCTGGATGCTGCTGCACCAGATCGAGGAGCAGGCCCGCCACGCCGGGCACGCCGACGTCATCCGCGAGTCGATCGACGGCAAGGGCGCCTGGCAGCTGGAGGCCGAGGCGCAGGGCATCGCCGCGCCGGGCTGGCGCTAGCGGGCGGCCCACTTCCGCGGCGGGTGCTCGTAGCCCTCGACGAAGGCCAGCAGGCCCGCCGCGTCGCCGACCACGCCGAGCGCGTCGAGCCGGCGCTGCTCCAGGTAGCCGTCGTCGGCCATGCGGCGCAGCTGGGCGAGCAGCGGCTGCCAGAACCCGTCGACGTCGAGCAGCGCCACCGGCTTCGCGTGCAGCCCGAGCATCCCCCAGGTCCAGGCCTCGAACAGCTCCTCGAGGGTGCCGGCGGCGCCGGGCAGCGCCACGAAGGCGTCGGCGAGCTCGGTCATCCGCGCCTTGCGCTCGTGCATCGACCCGACGACGTCGAGGCGCGGCAGGCCGGGGTGCGCCAGCTCGTCGTCGACCAGGTGCTGCGGGATCACCCCGACCACCTCGCCCCCGGCCGCCAGCGCGGCGTCGGCCACCGTGCCCATGAGCCCGACGTGCCCGCCGCCGTAGACGACGCCCACCCCGGCCGCGGCCAGGTCGGCGCCGAGCGCCGCGGCGGCCGCGCGGTGCGGCTCCGGCCCGGGCCGGCTGCCGGTGAAGACCGCGACCCGCATCAGGCGCCGTAGTAGCGGAAGACGGGCTCGGCGATGCAGACCGGCTTGTCGCCGCCCTCGCGCTCGATGACCGCCGCGAGGGTCAGCTGCAGCCCGCCGGCGACCTCCTGCACGTCCTTGAGACCGGCGCTGAGCCGGACGCGCGAGCCAACCGGCACGGGGGCGGGGAAGCGCACCTTGTTCAGGCCGTAGTTCACGCCCATCGCGGTGTCGGTGACCGCCAGCACCTGCCCGGACAGGGAGGCCAGCAGCGACAGCGTCAGGTAGCCGTGGGCGATGGGCCCGCCGAACGGGCTCTCGGCCCTCGCCCGCTCGACGTCGACGTGGATCCACTGGTGGTCGCCGGTGGCCTCGGCGAACGTGTCGACGTGCTCCTGCGTCACCTCGAACCACTCGCTGGTGCCGAGCTCGGTGCCGACCAGGCCGGGCAGCTCGGCCATCGTCGTGGTGGTGGTCATGGCGGTGCTCCCGTCGTCGGTGGCGGCGTCCGCGCCGGATCCTGCCAGTGCGGTTCACTGGTCGCGTGGGGAGCAGCGGGCTGACGCCGACCGACGGCTGGACCACCTGCTCGCTCGGCCACCGGCACTGGGGCCGCGCGGGCGCGGCGGGCCTGCTGGTGCACCGCCACGGCGCCGAGGGCCCCGAGCTGCTGCTCCAGCATCGGGCGCTGTGGTCGCACCACGGCGGCACGTGGGGGACGCCCGGCGGCGCGCTGCACCTCGGCGAGAGTCCCGAGCAGGGCGCGCTGCGCGAGGTGGAGGAGGAGCTGGGCCTGCCGGCCAGCGCGCTGGTCCTGGGTGCCCGCTCGGTCGACGACCACGGCGGCTGGGCCTACACCACCGTGCTGGCCCGCCCGGCCGGCGAGCTCGACCCCGCGCGGCTGCGGCTCGACGGCGAGAGCACCGGCGTCGCCTGGGTGCCGCTGGCCGGGCTGCACCAGGTGACGCTGCACCCGGGGCTGGCGGGCTCGCTGGACCGGCTGCGCCCCCTGCTGGCGGATCCCCCCGCGGCCTGAGGTCAGGCGCCGAGCGCCACCGTCAGCGCGCGGTGGTCGCCGACCCGCAGCGCGCGGACCGCGGGGTCGCGCGCCGGCACCGGGCCCAGGGCCAGCAAGTGGTCGAGCTGGATGCGCGGCCCGTGCGCGGGGAAGCTCGGGCCGCTGACCAGCCGGGTCGCGCGCAGCAAACGGGCCGGCACCCCGCCGGGCAGGTTCAGGTCGCCGGCGACGACGACCGGCCCGGGCAGCGCCGCCGCCCACCGCCGCAGCCGGCGCAGCTGGCGCACCGCGGTGGGCGGGGAGAAGGACAGGTGCGTGCCGACGACGGTGAGCCCGTCCAGGCAGGCCGCGACGGCGATGCGCGGCTCGTCGGGCACCCACCAGGTGCGCACCCGGCCGGTGGCGGGGTCGGGCGCGCGCAGCGGCAGCCGGGCGCGGCCGGCGCCCAGCCCGAGCACCGCCCACTCGTGCACCGGACGGCGGGACACCAGCGCGACCCCGTAGACCGGTCCGTCCACCGCGCCGCCGGGCCCCCGGAGCGCCGGCTCGGCGGCGGTCCAGGTGCCGCGGAACGGGCTCGGGGTGCCGTGCAGCGTCGCGGCGGCCCGCCAGTCGGCGGCGCCCAGCGCCCCGGCGACGACGGCGGCCTGGTCGGTGCCGCCCGAGCGGTGCTGCCCGCCGTCGACCTCCTGGAGCGCGAGCACGTCGACGTCGAGCTCGGCCACCGCGGCGGCGAGGCCGGCGGGGGAGAGCACGCGGCCGCCGGGGCCGCGGCCGGAGGCCAGGTTGAGGGTGCCCACGCGCAGGGCGGCGCCGTCGGGCACGGGGGCGACGCTAGCCGGGGACGGTCACCCGTGCGCGGTCCCGCGGTGGACGCGCAACCCCGCGGCTGGTACCTCGTTGTACCGGCGGTGTGAGGGCGGTCTCACCCACCTCGACGGAGAGGAACGGCCGATGAGCGCGCGGCACCGTGCGACCGACGTCGTCGCGACCGGACGGCCCGACCCGGGGGAGGACCCCGCCCCGGAGACCGCCGCGCAGCGCCTCACCTGGCGGGTGCTCATGTCCTTCGCCGTCACCGGCCTCGTCGTCGCCCCGCTCATGGCCACCGCCGGCGCCGACGCCGCGGGGGCCGCCGGGGGAGGCGGCGCGGACGGCTCCGGCGTCTACGCCGCCGACGGCACGGCCGGCGCGGCACCGGGGTACGCGCGCCTGACGCCGTCCTTCGGCGTCCCCGGCACGCCCGACGGCTCCCTCTTCCCCGGTCTCGGCACCACGGCCTCGTCCTCGCAGGGCGCCGCCGGCCGGGCGGCCTCGCCGTCGGCCGGGCTGTTCGACCTCGGCGGGGCCGCCGCGTCCGCCGCCCCCGCGCCCGCCGCGGCCCCGGCGCCGGCCGCCCCCGCGCCGGCACCCGGGACGCCGGCCCCCGGCACCCCGGCCGGCGGGTCGGCGAGCGCACCCGCGGCCCCGGCCGCGCCCGCTCCCCAGGCGCCGGCCCCGGCGCCCGCCCCCGTCCCGGCGCCCGCGCCGGCCCCCGTGCCCGCGCCGCCGGCCCCGCTCGCGCCGGTGACCGAGCCGGTCGGGGAGCTCGTCGGGGACGTTCCCGGGACCGTCGGCGGCGTCGTGCAGGACGTGACCGGCACGGTCGGCAGCACGGTCGGCGGTGTCGTCGGCGGCGTCACCGGGGTGCTGCCCGGCGGCTGACCGCGGGCCCGCCTCCGGCGGCCCGGCGTCCCGGACGCCGCTAGGTTCGGGGCATGAGTGCCCGCGACGACGTCTCGGAGATCTTCGACAGCGCCGCGTGGCAGCCGGTCGACGGGTTCGACTTCGGCGATCTCACCTACCACCGCGCGGTCGACGCCGGCGTCGTCCGCATCGCGTTCGACCGGCCCGAGGTGCGCAACGCCTTCCGCCCGCAGACGGTCGACGAGCTGATCACCGCGCTCGAGCACGCCCGGCTGTCCACCGACGTCGGCTGCGTGCTGCTCACCGGCAACGGGCCGAGCCCGAAGGACGGCGGGTGGGCGTTCTGCTCCGGCGGTGACCAGCGGGTGCGCGGGCGCCACGGCTACGAGCACGAGGTCGGCCGGTCGAGCGGCCGGCTGCACGTGCTGGAGGCGCAGCGGCTGATCCGGTTCATGCCGAAGGTCGTCGTCTGCGTCGTCCCCGGGTGGGCCGCCGGTGGCGGGCACAGCCTGCACGTCGTCAGCGACCTGACCCTGGCCAGTGCCGAGCACGCCCGCTTCAAGCAGACCGACGCCGACGTCGGCAGTTTCGACGGCGGCTTCGGCTCGGCCTACCTCGCCCGGCAGGTCGGGCAGAAGTTCGCCCGCGAGGTCTTCTTCCTCGGCGAGGAGTACTCGGCGGCCGACGCGCACGCCATGGGCATGGTCAACCGCGTCGTCCCGCACGCCGAGCTGGAGCGGACCGCGCTGGACTGGGGGCGGCGGATCGTCGCCAAGAGCCCGACCGCCCAGCGGATGCTCAAGTACTCGTTCAACCTGATCGACGACGGCCTCGTCGGCCAGCAGCTGTTCGCCGGGGAGACGACCCGGCTGGCCTACGCGGCCGAGGAGGCCGTCGAGGGCCGCGACGCCTTCCTGGAGAAGCGCGACCCCGACTTCTCCCGCTTTCCCTGGCATGTATGAGCCCCTGGCACGTGTGAGCGGAGGACCCGTGATCGTCGAGGTGGTGGGGGGCGCCGACGAGCGCCCCGAGGTGCGGGTCGTCGACACCGACGACCTCACGCGGCTGCACCTGGCCCTGGGCCAGGTCACCGACGAGGAGGCCGACCGGGCGCTGCGCGACGCGGGCCTGGGCCGGATGCAGGACGCCGACACCGGCGTCCTGGACGCCGCGGCCCTGCGCGCCGCGGCCGAGCCGGACGCCGACGTCGCCGGCTGGGCGCAGCGCTGGGACGGCATGCTCGAGTCCGCCCGCGGGCGGGGCTGGGTCAGCGACGACGGCGCGTTCCTGCAGGTCCACGTCGAGTCGGCGGCCGGCGCCTGACCTCTGGCGCGCCCCGCGCAACCCGCCGTTCCGGCTAGAGGGGTTGCGGGGGACCGGTCGGGTGACGCGGCACCCCGGTCGTTGTGGTGACTCCACCGACAGGCCAGTATGAGGCGGTGCACAACCTGATGACGTGCGAACGGACCCGCTCGTGAGCGGCACGCCCGGACGCCCGCTGAGCGCCGAGCTGTCCGAGCAGCTGGTCGCGGTCGCCGTCGACATCCTCGCGGAGGAGGGCTGGGGCCGGCTCAACAGCGACCGCGTCGCGGCCCGCGCGCGAGCGGGCAAGGCCGGCATCTACCGGCGCTGGCCGTCGATGTCCGCGCTCGCCCGGTCGGCGGTCAGCCGCTTCACGCTGGTGACCGCGCCGCAGGACGAGGGCTCGCCCCGTGCCGACCTGGCCGCGCTGGTCGCCTCGTGGCGCCGGCCCCTGTCGCGCGAGGAGCGCGCCGTGGCCAGCCTGGTCGGCGCCGCCCGGCACGACGAGGACCTGCGCGCCGGGCTCGACGCGGCCCTCGTGCACCCGCTCACCGACGCCGTCGAGACGCTCGGCGACCGCTGGTCGGCGCGGGGCGAGGAGGTGCCGGCCGAGCGGCTGGCCCTGCTGCGCTCGGTGCTCGAGGCGTTCTGGTGGCAGCGGCTGACCGTGGCCGGCGACGGCGCGCTGGTGGCCGAGCACGTGGAGCAGGTCGTCGACGACGTCCTGCTGCCGATCGTGGCGCCCGCCGTGGAGCCGGTCGCGAGCTGAGGGCGCCGGGTCAGACCGCCCGCAGCGACCCGGGGACGGCGCCGGCCGCGCTCCCGGGGCCGGCCGCGGCCGCGTCCTCGAGGTCGGCCTGCATGCGGGACAGCAGCCGGCCCGTCGTCGCCCGCACCTGCGCGACGAGAGCGGGCACGTCGGCGGGCTCGGGCAGCGGGTCGCGCAGCGTGAGGACCAGCGACCGGGTGACCGACAGCCAGGTGGCCGCCACCAGCCGCGCGGCCAGGCGCGGCGGCGTGGTGAGGCCGGCGGGCGGCTCCTCGGTGAGGGCCTCCTCGAGCGCCTCGGCGAGCAGGCGCTCGGCCTCGTGGTGCAGTTCGCGCTCGGCGGCCCGCAGCGCCGGCGAGCGGTCGAGGGCGGCGACGGCGCAGCGGCCCTCGGGCTCGCCGAGCCGCTGGGTGAAGTCGGCCATCGACTCGACCAGGTGGCGGCGGAGGGCGCCGAGCGGCGTCTCGCCGGCGGGCCGCTCGCGGACGGCGTCGGCCGGTCCGGTCACCCAGGGGGCGCGGCCGGACCAGTAGAGCTCCTCCTTGGTCGCGAAGTGGTTGAACACCGTCTGCACGGCCACGTCGGCCGCGGCCGCGACGTCGGCGATGGGAACGGCGTCGAACCCGCGCTCGGCGAACAGTCGCTGGGCCGTGGCGAGGACGTGCGCCCGGGTCAGCGCCTTCTTCCGCGCACGCAGGGACTGCTCACTCACGGTTCAAGGCTAGCAACGCAGCGTTGCGACTCCGGCACCATCCGGAACGACATCAGCCGGACGGGGCATGCCGGTGCGGTGACAGGGGTGTGCTCGGCCATCCGGACGATCCTGCCCCGGACCGTCCGGTCCCGCAGGCCGGCGGGCCTGGCACCCGGTGCCACCCCGCCGTCGGCCCGGCCGGGCCGGTGGGGTTGGCTGGTCGCCGGACGGCGCCGACGGGGACGCCGCCGGGCTCGAGGAGGACCGACGCGGGTGAGGACCAGGGGAGCGGTGCTGCGCGAGGCGGGCACCGAGTACGAGATCGTCGACCTCGAGGTCGTGGACCCGGGGCCGGGCGAGGTCCTGGTCGAGATGGCCTACGCCGGGCTGTGCCACTCCGACGAGCACCTGCGCCACTCCAACCCGGGCGGGCGCTACCCGATCGTCGGCGGTCACGAGGGCTCCGGCGTCGTCCTGGCCGTCGGCCCGGGTGTCACGGGCGTGGCGCCCGGCGACCACGTCGTCACCAGCTTCCTGCCCGCGTGCGGGCACTGCCGGTACTGCGCGACCGGCCGCTCGAACATCTGCGACGCGGGCGCCACCATCGCCATCGGGCAGCTGCCCACCGGCACCTACCCCTTCCGGCTCGACGGCGAGCCGCTCGGCGGCTTCTGCATCGTCGGCGCGTTCGCCCGGCACACCGTGCTCAGCGAGTTCTCCTGCGTGCGCATCGACCCGCACCTGCCGCTGGACACCGCCGCCCTGCTCGCCTGCAGCGTGCCCACCGGCTGGGGCTCGGCGGTCTACTCCGGCGGCACCCGCCCCGGCGACGTCGTCGTGGTCGTCGGCCTCGGCGGGGTCGGCGTCAACGCCGTCCAGGGCGCGGTGCACGCGGGCGCGGCGCACGTCGTCGGCGTCGACCCGGTGGCGATGAAGCGGGAGTTCGCGCAGACCCTGGGCGCCACGCACACCGTCGCCGACGCCGGCGAGGCCGCTCAGCTGGCCCGGCACCTCTCGCGCGGCACCGGCGCGGACGTCGTCGTCGTGACCGTCGGGAAGATGTCGGCCGAGGTGATGGCCGGGGCATCGGCGTGCCTGGGCAAGGGCGGCACGCTGGTGCTCACGGCGCTGGCCGACCACCCGCGCGAGGGCCACGTGGACCTCAACGGGCAGATGACCACCGTCTTCGAGCACCGCGTGCAGGGCTCGCTGTTCGGCTCGTGCAACCCGTTCCGCGACATCCCGATGCTGGCGCGCCTGGCCGAGGAGGGCCGGCTCGAGCTCGACCGCCTGGTCACCCGCCGCTACGCCCTCGACGAGCTGAACCAGGGCTACCGCGACCAGGCGGCCGGCGAGACGGTCCGGGGACTGCTGGTCCACGGGGGTTGACGCCCGCCGCGCCGGGGCAGGTGCCCGGCGTGGCCCTGAGGGTGGGACTGGTCGGCGCCGGTGGCGTGGGCGCGCGGCACGGCCGCACGCTGACCGGACTGGGCGACGTCGAGCTGGTCGGGGTGGCCGACGCCGTCCCGGCCGCGGCCCGGGCGCTGGCCGGCGACCTCGGCGTGCCGGCGCTCGAGCCGGACGAGCTGCTGCGCTCGCGTCTCGACGCGGTGTGGCTGTGCGTGCCGCCGTTCGCGCACGGCGAGCTCGAGCTCGCGGTGGTCCGCGCCGGGCTGCCGCTGTTCGTCGAGAAGCCGCTGGGCGCGGGGCTCGCCGTCGCCGAGGAGGTGGCCGCCGCCGTCGCGGCCGCGGGCGTGCCGACGGCGACCGGCTACCACTGGCGCCACCTCGACACCGTGGCCGCCGCCCGGGAGGTCTGCGCCGCGCACCCGCCGCGGCTGGTGTCGGCCACGTGGCTGGACAAGGTGCCGCCGCCGGCCTGGTGGTCGCGCGCGGACCGCTCCGGCGGCCAGGTGGTCGAGCAGGCCACCCACGTGCTCGACCTCGCCCGGCTGCTCGCCGGGGAGGTGGCCGAGGTGCAGGCGCTGCGCGCGCCGTCGTCGGACCCCGGCCGCGACGTCGACGACGCCACCGCGGCGGTGCTGCGGTTCGCCTCCGGCGCGGTGGGCACGCTCGCCGCCGCCTGCGCGCAGCCGGCCAGGACCCGCGCCGGCCTCGAGCTCTCCTGCGCCGGCGCCGCGGTGGAGCTGAGCGAGACGGCGCTGACGGTGACCACCGCGGAGGGCGCGGACCGTCGGGAGCCCGCGGTGGACGCGCGCCTCGCCGTCGACCGGGCCTTCGTCGACCTGCTCACCGGCGGGCCGCGCGCCGACGGGCTGGTCGACTACGCCGAGGCGCTGCGCACCCACCGCGTCGCCGTCGCGGTGGCCGAGTCGGCCCGCACCGGCGCCCCCGTCCGCCCCTGATCCGCCTTTCGCGCGCGGAAGGCGGAGTCCCTGGTCCGCCTTCCGCGCGCGGAAGGGGGGCCGGTCGCGCTAGGGGCTCCCCAGGGACTCCAGGTCGGCGTCCGCGGCGGCCGCGCGCGCGACCACCTCGGCGTAGAGCTCCTCGTAGGCCGCCGCCATCACCGCCGGGGCGAAGCGCCGGCGCGCCTCGGCCGCGCACACCGCCGGGTCGATCGTGCCCACCCGGCGCAGGGCCGCGGCGAGGCCGGCCTCGTCGCCGGCGAGCAGCCCGGTGCGGCCGTCCTCGACCAGCGAGGGCAGGCAGCCGCGCGGCGTGGCGACCACCGGCGTCCCGGCGGCCAGCGCCTCGCACACCGCGGTGCCGCCCGGCTCGTCCCACCGCACCGGCGTCAGCAGCGCCCGCGCCCGGCGCAGCAGCGCGTCCTTCCCCGCGCCGGCGACGCTGCCGACCCACCTGGCGCGCCCGCCGTCGAGCAGCGGCGCGACCTCCCGCAGGAACCACGCGACGTCGGGGTGGCCGAGCCCCGGGTGGCCGGGCGTGGCCGCGGCGGCGTCGAGCGCGGCCTCGAGCTCGGCGGGGCCGGCGAACGGTCCCACCGGGCCGGCCAGCACCACCGGCACCCCGGCGGCGGCGCACGCGCGCACCGCGGTGTCGGTGCCCTTGAGCTCGCAGATGCGGGCGAGCACGAGCACGGCGTCGTCGCGGTCCTCCCGGGGCAGCGGCGGCTGGCCGTCCACCGGGACGGCCAGCGGCACCGCGGCCAGGGTCTGGCGCCGCAGCGCGTCGGGCCCGCGGGCCACCTGGCTGTCGGACACCCCGGTGAAGAACACCCGGCCGCGGCCGTCGAAGCGCTCGTAGAACGCGGCGTTGCGGCGCAGGTCCCAGTGCAGCGTGGCCAGCACGGGCGGGGCGGCCGGGCCGAGCGCGCCGAGCACCGCGGGGCCGACCACCTCGAGGTGGGTGTGCACGACGTCGAACGGCTCCGCCGCCACGGCCTCGGCGACGGCGAGCGCGTGGGCGTGCGCGTCGCCCACCACCTGCGGGTACGGCAGGCCGAGACGCTCGAAGCGGCCGGCGGGGAAGGCGCTGACCAGGCCGTCGACCGCGAGCGGGGAGTCGCCGGAGGCGGCCAGGACGACGGTGTGCCCGCGCTCGCGCAGCGCGGTGGTGAGCGTGGCGACGACGTTCTCCAGCCCGCCGTAGCCCGGCGGCGGCACCGGCAGCCACGGGCCGGCGTCCATGAGCACCCTCACGACCGGGGCCCGGGCTCGCCGGCGGCCGCGCGGACCGTGCGCATCGGCGGCCGCTCGCTCACCCCGACGTCCCAGCTCACCGCCTCCACGCCGTCGGCGGTGCGGAGGAACTGCAGCAGCTCCGACGACGGCCGCCCCGCGCCGGGCCGGCGGGCGATCGCGGTGGACAGGATCTGCCCCGCCATCCGCCCGAGCGCCGCGTCGGACTGGTGGCTGTGCCGGCGGGTGCCGAGGTCCACCTGCGCGAGCGCGTCGACGCCGGCCAGCCCCGCCAGGTCCACGAGCAGGCCGAACTCGACGCCGTAGCCGGAGACGAACGGCACCCGCTCGAGCAGCTCGCGGCGGCCGGCGTACTCCCCGGACAGCGGCTGCACGAAGCCGGCGAGCTCCGGCCACCAGGCGTTGAGCAGCGGCCGGGCGAGCAGCTCGGTGACCCGCCCGCCGCCGGAGGGGACGATGCCCTCGGGCGTGTGCAGCGGCCGGTCGTAGAGCGCCTTGACGTAGCCGATCGCCGGGTCGGTGAGCAGCGGGCCGAGCAGCCCGACGACGAACTGCGGGTCGAACCCGACGAGGTCTGCGTCGACGAAGACGACGAGGTCGCCGCTGGTGGCGTGCAGCCCCTTCCACAGCGCCTCGCCCTTGCCCGGCACCCGCCCGTGGGCCGGCAGCACGGTCGCGGTGTCGACGACGGTGGCCCCGGCCTCGGCGGCGACCGCGGCGGTGCGGTCGGCCGACCCGCTGTCGACGACGACCACCTCGTCGACCAGCCGGGCCTCCTCCACCAGGGCCCGCCGGATGCTGCCGACGATCGTCCCGACGGTGGGCTCCTCGTCGAGCGCCGGCAGCACGACGCTGACGCTGGAGCCCCGGGCCGACTTGGCCTCGGCGAGCTCGGCGGCGCACCACGTGGCCGCGCTGAAGGTCCGCCGGCGCAGCCAGCGGGAGACGTCAGGGCGCATGCCGCTCCCCACGGTCGGGTGCCGGCTCCGTCGCCGGCACGGGACCCCCGTCGCGACAGGATGCCCGAGTCCGGACGTCCGTGGGTCGTCAATGCCCATTGCGGTCCGTCTCCGGAGCGGTCACGCTGCGCAGCGTCACGCCGCGACGCACCTGCGCGTTCTCCCGCTGTTCCCGTGGAACGGCTACGCAGCGTGACGTACCGTCGGTCCGGCGAGATCCCGACCGGGCACCTGCGGCCGGGACGCGACCGGGAGGAGGAGCGGTGCCGACGTCCCTGCGCCCCTCGCTGCCCGCGCCCCTGCACGTCTGGTCGGTCGACCTCGCCGACGATCGCTGGGACGAGGACGCCGCGGCCGCGCGGCTCACCCCCGGCGAGCGCGCGGCCGCCGACCGGGGGGTCGCCGCGGTCCGCCGTCGCCGGGTGCTCGTGCGCGCCGTGCTGCGCACCGTCCTCGGCGACCTGCTCGGGCTGGCGCCGGCCGACGTCCCCCTCGAGGTCCGTGGGGGACGGCCGCTGGTCCGGTGCGCCCGCCGCGGCCCGGGCGTCAGCTGCTCCGCCGCCGGCGGCCTCGCGCTCGTCGCCGTGGCACCGCGCGCCGGCCTCGGCGTCGACCTGGAGCCCGCCGGCCCCGGGCCCGAGGGCGACGAGTGGCTGGCCGCGCCCGAGCTCGCCCGGCTCGCCGGGCGCGCGGGTGAGGGCACGGGTGGGGACATCGAGCGCACCCGCGCCTGGACGGCCAAGGAGGCGGTGCTGAAGGCGGAGGGGACCGGCCTGCGGCGGGACCCGCGCACCGTCGTCACCCCCGCCGGCGGCCGGGGCCGGTTGGGCTCCTGGTGGCTCGCGCCGCTGCCCGTGCCCGCCGGCTGGGTGGCCACCGCCGCGCTGGACCGCCGCTGGGACCCGGCGCGGGCGCGCGTGCGCCCGCTGACGCCGGAGCGCCTCCGGTGACCGCCGTTGCCCCCCGCACCGCGGTCCGCGCCGGGGCGGGGCGCCGGCCCCAGCTCGCTGCCTTCCGCGCGCTGCTCGAGCGCCGCACCGGCCGGGACCTGTCGGCCGCCCCGGAGCTGCACCGTCTCTCGGTCGAGGAGCCGGACCTGTTCTGGCGGGCCCTGCTGGACTGGTCGGGCCTCGCCTGGGAGGGCGTCGCCGAGCCGGTGCGCACCGGCGCGGACGTCCGCACCGCGCGCTTCTTCCCCGGCGTGCGCCTCAACTACGCCGAGAACCTGCTGCGGCCCCTGCCCGGGGTCGACGACGGCGCGCCCGCGCTCACCGCGGTGCACGCCGGCCGCCCGGCGGAGGTGCTCACCCGGGCGGAGCTGCGCGCCGCGGTCGAGCGGGCCTCGGCCGCGCTGGCCGCCCGCGGCGTCCGGACCGGTGACCGCGTCGCGGCCGTGGGCGCCAACTCCGCGCCGGTGCTGGTCGCGGCCCTCGCCGTCGCCGCGCTCGGCGCGACGCTGGCCACCGCCACGCCCGACATGGGCGTGGCCACCCTGCTCGGCCGCTTCGGGCAGCTGCGCCCGGGCACGCTGGTCGTCGACCGGCGCGACCTGCACGGTGACGCCCTCGCCGAGCTCGCCGCGCAGCTCCCGTCGGTGCGGCTGGTGCTGCTCCTCGACGACGCACCGCCGCCCGACCTCGGCCCCGGCGTGACCGTCGCCCGCCTGGCCGACGACGTCGCCGCGCTGCCCGACCCGGTGCGCTTGCCGGACTGGCCGCGGCTGCCCTTCGACCACCCGCTGTGGGTCATGAGCACCTCGGGCACCACCGGGCCGCCCAAGGCGCTGGTGCACGGCGCCGGCGGCGCGCTGCTCGAGCACGTCAAGGAGCACCGGCTGCACGGCGACCTGACGCCCGCGGACACGCTCTCCTTCCACACCACGACCGCCTGGATGATGTGGAACTGGCAGCTGTCGGCGCTCGCCGTCGGCGCGCACGTGGTCCTCCACGACGGCCCGGTCACCGGCCCGGACACGCTGTGGGCGCTGGCCGCCCGGCACGGCGTCACCGTCCTCGGCACCAGCCCGGCGTACCTGCAGATGTGCCAGGACGCCGGCTTCCGCCCCCGCGATGCCGCGGACCTCTCCCGGCTGCGCGCGGTGCTGTCCACCGGCGCGGTGCTGCACGAGTGGCAGTTCGACTGGGTGCGCGACGCGGTCGGCGAGGTGCCGCTGCAGTCGATCTCCGGCGGCACCGACATCGTCGGCTGCTTCGTCCTCGGCCACCCGGAGCTGCCGGTGGTCCGCGGCCGCTCGCAGGCGCTGAGCCTCGGCCTCGACGTCGCCGCGCTCGACGACGACGGCCGGCCGGTGCTGGGCCGGGAGGGCGAGCTGGTCTGCCGCAACCCGTTCCCCTCGCGGCCGGTCGGCGTGCTCGACGACCCCGGCGGCGAGCGCTACGAGCGGGCCTACTTCGCGCGGCACCCCGGCGTCTGGACCCACGGCGACCGGGTGGAGGTGCACCCCGACGGCACCGTCCGGGTGCTGGGCCGCTCCGACGGCGTGCTCAACGTCGACGGCGTCCGCATCGGCCCGTCGGAGATCTACGCGGTCGTGCGGCGCATCCCGGGCGTCGTCGACGTGATGGCGCTCGAGCAGCGCGATCCGCGGGCGCGGGGGAGCAGCCGGCTGGTGCTGCTCGTCGTCCTCGCGCCGGGGCTGCGGCTCGACGAGGAGCTGGCCGGGCGGATCCGCGCCACGCTGCGCCGGGAGGCCTCGCCCGCGCACGTGCCCGCCGTCGTGCTCGCCGTCCCCGAGGTGCCGCGCACGCACAACGGCAAGCCCTCGGAGCGCGCCGCCCGCGACGCCCTCGACGGGCGGCCGGCGGCCAACCTGCAGTCGCTGCGCAACCCGGCCTGCCTCGACGCCATCCGCGCGGCGGCCCGGGCCCGGCAGTCCGCCGCGCCGGTGCCGGAGGGGGAGGGCGTCGAGGCCGTCGTCGCCCGGGTGTTCGCGGAGGTGCTCGGCAGGCCCGTGCCGGGCGGCGTCGCCTTCGCCGACCTCGGCGGCACCTCCCGGCAGTCGATGACGCTGCTGCGCCGGCTGCGCCAGGAGCTCGGCCGCCCGGTGGAGCTCGCCGACCTCGCCGAGGCGCCCACCGTCGGTGCGCTGGCCGCGCTGCTCACCGGGCGCGACGGCACCGAGCCCGACACCCGCACGCTGCGCGAGGGCGACCCCGCGGCGCCGCCGCTGTTCCTGGTGCACGGTGCGCACGGCGACCTCGACAGCTGGCACGCCCTGGTCGCCGAGCTGACGGTGCCCGGTGAGGTCGTCGGGCTGGTCGGGCCGCTCGCGCGGCCGGACGGGTCGCGGTTCTCCGTCGACGAGCTCGCCGCGCGCCACGTCGCGTCGGTGACCGCCCGGGCGCCCGCGGGCCCGGTGCGGTTGGCCGGCTACTCCTTCGGCGGCGTCGTGGCCCTCGAGGTCGCCCGGCGGCTCACCGCGGCGGGGCGGGAGGTCGACTTCCTCGGCCTGTTCGACTGCCGCCCGCCCTACGCCGAGCTCGGCCGCGCGCGGAGGCTGGCGCGCAAGGTGGCCGGGGCGCTGGCCCTCGTCGTCCCCGGCCTCAGCGACGAGAGCGTGCGCACGGCCCTGGCCGACCGGCGCAGCACGCAGCTGCCGGCCGACCGCCGGGTGCTGCGCGACTCGGCGGCGCTGTACGAGGCGTTCCCGCTGCCCGACCACGCCGGGCCGGTGACCTACTTCCGGATCCGCCGGCGCGTGCCGGTGCTCGCCCACCAGATGGCGGTGTGGCGGCGGCACCTGCCCGACCTGCGGGTGGTGGCCGTGCCGGGCACGCACAACGACCTGCTCGCCGGCCGGTACGCGGCGACCCTGGGGGCGCGGGTGTCGGCGGCGATCGAGGGAGCCGGCGGAGGAGCCGGGGTCACACGGCCCCGGCGCGCTCGGCGAGGTACTCGCCGACGGTGACCATCGGCGGGCGCTCGTCGACCGCGACGCCCGTGCTGACCGGGACGAACCCCGCGCCGTCGCTGCGGAACTGGGTGAGCAGGCCGGCCGGCGAGGCCACCCCGCCGCGGGCGAGCACCGCCGACACCACCTGGCCGGCCATCCGCCCGAGCGCCTCCTGGTCCTGGGAGGTGTGCCGGCGCACGCCGAGGTCGACCTGCGCCAGCCCGTTGAGGCCGAGCAGTCCGAGCAGGTCGACCAGCAGGCCCACCTCCACGCCGTAGCCGGAGACGAACGGCACCTGCTCCAGGGCCGCGCGGCGGCCGGCGTACTCCCCGCCCAGCGGCTGCACGAACCCGGCGAGCTCGGGCCACAGCGCGTTGAGCAGCGGCCGCGCGGTGAGCTCGGTGACCCGCCCGCCGCCGGCGGGGGTGCTGCGGCCGTCGATCTCCAGCGGCCGGGTGTAGCAGCCCTTCACGTAGCCGACCTGCGGGTCGGTGAGCAGCGGGGCGAGCAGGCCGGGGACGTAGTGGGAGACGTCGCCGAGCAGGTCGGCGTCGAGGAAGACGAGCAGGTCGCCGGTGGTGGCGGCCAGCGACTTCCACAGCGCCTCGCCCTTGCCCGGCCGGCTGCCGTGCGCCGGCAGCACCTCGGCGGCGGCCACGACGTCGGCCCCGGCGGCGCGGGCGACCTCGGCGGTGCGGTCGCCCGAGTCGGAGTCGACCACCAGCACCTCGTCGACCAGCGGCACGCGGCGGACCCAGCGCTCGACCAGGTCGGCGACCAGCCCGCCGACGGTGGCCTCCTCGTCCCGGGCGGGGAGGACCACGCTCACCCGGTGCCCGCCGCGCCGCTTGGCGCGCAGCAGCCCGACGACGTCGACGTCGTCGACCGATCGGGTCGTGGACGTGCGGCCGGTGAACCAGGCGCGGGCGTCGGGTCGCATCGGCCCACTGTGGTGGAACGGGATCGGCCCCGCCACGGACGGAGCCGGTGTTCACGAACACGTAGCCCGCCGTTCCGGGACGGGGACTCAGATCCGCCCGGCGTCGGCCGTCTGCAGGGCGGTGCGGCTGAGCGGGCCCACCGCGGCGCCGGCGCCGTCGGGCTCGGGGTGGCCGAGCTCGGTGAGCCAGCCGCGCAGCACCCGGTGCAGGTGCTCCGCCCCGACGATCTCGCCGGGCGGGGAGAGCACACGGGGGTGGGCGAGGAAGCCGCGCTGCTGCGGGCCGCCGAGGCCGCCGTGCGAGCCGACGTGCGGCTCGAAGGGGGAGGCCTCGTCGGTGTCGGGGTCGTAGCGGCTGTTGACCATCACGTCGGGACAGTGCGGGAACGCCGACACCCGGGCGACCAGCGCCGGCGCGTGCTCGCCGTAGGGGCCCAGCGGGTCCGCGCCGATGACCACCCCGGTGGCCAGGCGGTGCAGGCCGTCGCGGCCGAGGACGACCGGCCCGTGCTCCTCGGAGTGCACGAGCGCGAACCCGACGCCGGCGTGGTCGACGAGCGCGGGCAGCAGGTCGGGCCAGTGCCGCTCGATCTCCTCCAGCGGCACGCGGCCGTGCAGGTCGGCGAAGTGCACCCCCGCGGTGTGGCCGGAGACGACGACCACCACGCCCGGCGCCACGCGGGCCACCTGCCCGGGCTGGCCCGACGGCGTGCGGTGCGTGTGCTCGCCGGCGCCGGCGCTCTCCACCCGCTCGCGCAGCCGCCGCGCGATCGGCCCGGGACCGGACGCCGCCTCGGCGAGCGCGGAGGCCACCTGCCAGCCCTCGGCGGGGCGGCGGCTGTCCCTCGGCTCGCCGCCTCGGCGCCCGGGCGCGGGGGAGCCGCCGCAGTGCCGGCCGACGAACGCCTCGATCGTCTCGCCGAACCGCTGCGCGAACGCCTCGCCCTGCGTCTGGCCGTGGTCGGACAGCAGCACCAGGTGGTAGTCGCGCGGCGCGAGCGCGCCGGCCCGGGCCAGCCGGCCGATCTGCTGGTCGATGGTGCGCAGCACCTCGAGGGTGTCGAAGCGCTCGACGCCGCTGTGGTGGGCGACCTCGTCGTAGCCGAGGAAGTCGGCGTAGACCACCGGCCGCCCGGCCAGCATGTCCTCGAGGATCGCCGCCACGACGACGTCGCGGGCGATCACCGTGGTGCCCGGCCGGGCCAGCGGGTAGATGCCGCCGCGGCTGACCCGCGGCCGGACGTCGGCGCGCCGCTGCCGGGCGGCGGCGGACAGCTCGCGGGCGACGTCGACGAGCGAGACCCCCAGCGTGCGGACGGCGTTCACCGGGTTGGCGAAGTAGGCGTAGTAGCCGGCGCCCACCCGCTCGCGGCGGCGGATCGAGCGCCGGGTGGTGACCAGCGGCAGGGAGCTCATCGTGAGGCTCACGTGCGGGGCGTCGCCGCTGAACAGGTTGCCGCGGCTGGCCCCGCCGCCGGCCAGCAGCCCGCGCCCGTCGGAGTGCCGGCGCTCCACCTCGGCGGCGTCGGCCGGGTGGGAGACCTGGACGACGTGGTCGCGGTCCTTCTCGTAGTAGCGGAAGCCGACGACGTCGTGGTTGGAGCCGTGCAGG
Source organism: Geodermatophilus sp. FMUSA9-8 (assembly GCF_037034165.1). Taxonomy (NCBI): domain Bacteria; kingdom Bacillati; phylum Actinomycetota; class Actinomycetes; order Geodermatophilales; family Geodermatophilaceae; genus Geodermatophilus; species Geodermatophilus sp. FMUSA9-8. The sequence continues at coordinate 128,508 of NZ_JBAGKE010000013.1, forward strand.
ATGCCGCACACCGCGGCGCCGGTCTGGGAGCTCCAGTCGGTGTGCCAGGAGGTGAGCGCGTGGCTGCCCGAGCGCAGCCAGGCGGCGAGGGTGGGCATCGACCCGTCGCGGACGGCGCGGCGCGCGGTGTCGAACCCGAGGCCGTCGATCTGCAGGAACAGCACCCCGGGCGGCTGCGGGGCGGCGGCCGGGGTGCGCGCGGCCCGGCGGCGGGCGCGGCGGAAGAACAGCTCGTCCTCGTCGACGGCCAGCGCGCTGGTGACCACCGCCGTCACCCCGGCCATCGCCACCACGACCAGCACGGCCGTGCGCAGGTCGGCGACGGTGACGCCGGGGACGGCGAAGGAGGCGGCGAGCACCACGGCGCCGAGCAGCAGGAAGCTGCCGAGGCCCAGGGTGAACAGCGCCAGGGGCAGCGCCACCCGCATGACCAGCGGCCACACGACGCCGGACAGCAGGCCGAGCAGCAGCGCGGCCAGCGGCGGCTGCCACCAGTTCCGCATGGCGAAGCCGGCGAGCCACCGGTCGAGGACGACGAGCGCCAGCGTGCTGAGCGCCCAGGTGAGCAGCACGCGCGCGGTGGCCCGGCCGGAACCGAGCACGCGCCCCCCGGCGCGTCCCGGGGACCCGGCGCTCACGAGGCCGGGCCGCACGGGGACGCGCTGGCCTGTCCGGCGGGCTCCTGCGCGGGGTCGTCGCCGGGCCGCTCGGGCGCGGCCCGGCGCCGGCGGGCGGCGGCGACGAGGTTGAGCAGTGCGCCCACGAGGAGCACGAGCAGCGTGGCGACCAGGGTGGCCACCAGCGGGTTGTCGAAGACACCGCCGCTGACGACGCCGAGCAGTGCGTAGGCGACCGCCCACAGCGTCGCGGCGAGCAGGGAGGCGGGGAGCAGCCGCCGCCACGGGTAGGCCAGGGCGCCGGCGGCGAGCAGGACGGGGATGCGCCCGGCGGGCAGCAGCCGGCCGACCAGCACGATCTGCCAGCCGTGCGCCCGGAACTGCGCGCGGACCTCCTCGATCCGGTCGGCGTGCTGGCCCCGGGCCACGAAGCGCACCGCCGCGGGCCCGCCGAACCGGCAGACGGCGAAGGTGACGACGTCGCCGATCCACGCGCCGAGGGTGGACAGCACGAGCACCAGCGCGAGGTCGAGCCGGCCGGTGCTCACCGCCAGGGCGGCCGCCGCGCCGACGACGGCGCCGGTGGGCACGACCGGCACGATCGAGCCGAGCAGCACGCCGCCGAACACGACGGGGTAGCCGAGCGAGGACCCGTCGGTCCAGCTCGACGCCAGCGTCCCGGTGGCGCTCACGGCGCCCCTGCCGGGGTGGGCAGGACGACCGGCTCGCCCGGTTCGGGAACGACGACCGTGGTGGGCAGCGCGCGCCCGGCGACGGCGGCGGCGAACTCCCGCGGCGGCTCGGTGAGCAGTCGCCGGTAGCGCCGGGCGAGCCCCGGCACCGTGGTACCGCCGGGCACGGTGAGCGTGCCCCAGTGCACCGGGACGGCGAACCGCGGGCGCACCCGCGCCACCGCCTCGGCCGCGCGCCTCGGGTCGAGGTGGCCGGGGCCCAGGGTGGGACCCCAGCCCCAGACCGGCACGAGCGCGACGTCGACCCCGCGCTCGCCGATGCGGGCCATGCCGTCGAACAGGTCGGTGTCGCCCAGGGCGTAGACCGTCCGCCCGTCGCCCTCGACCAGGTGGCCGACGGCGGCGGTGTCCGGGCCGTGGGTGAGCCGCGGGCCCCACCGGTGGCCGCTGTGCGCGGCCGGGACGGCGGTGACCCGCAGCCCGCCGTGGGTCAGCGACTCGCCCGGCGCCAGCTCGTCGACCCAGCGCAGGCCGCGCGAGCGCAGCCACGGCCCGGCGCCGCGCGGCACGACGACGCGGGCGTCGTCGCCCAGCAGGCGCAGGGACGGCAGGTGCAGGTGGTCGGCGTGCAGGTGGCTGACCAGCACCAGGTCGGTGCCGGCCCAGGCCGGCTCCGGCGGCGGGGGGACGACGCGGCGCAGCGGCCCGACGGTGGCGGTGAGGACAGGGTCGGTGAGCACCGTGCTGCCGGCCAGCTCGACGCGGACCGTCGAGTGGCCCAGCCAGTGCAGTCCGGGGTTCCCCACCCGGCCAGTATCGACCCCGGCACCGACGTCCCCGAGCGCTTTCCCTCGGACGGATCCGTCCGCTCGAGGTGCGCCCGGCGCGGAGGCGGCCCACCATGCCTGCCATGACCTCAGCGGGGCGCGACCCGGGGTCGACCGGACCGGCTGCCGAGCTGTCCGAGGAGCTGCGCCGCATGGCCCTGCTCCTCGAGACGGCGGCGGTCCTCGACCTGCGGGCGCAGCGCACGACCGATCCCCGGCAGGTGGCGGTGCTGCGGCGCCGCGCCGAGCAGCGCAGGCAGGAGGCCGGCCGGTTGCGCGAGCACCTGGCTGCCTGCGGCCGCGCGCTCCCGCCGCGCGCTCCCCGGACGGCCGCGTCCGCGCCCTGAGGGCGGTCCGGAGGCCGTGACGGGACGGTCCGGCGCGGCGTCCACCGCCCGTCCCGCCCCGGGGCTACCTTGCCGCGCGTGCCTGCTCGATCGCGCTGCGTGGTGGCGCTGGCCGTCCTCGCCTGCCTCCTGACCGGCTGCCGCCCCGCAGGACCGGCGTCGCCGACGACCGCCGCGGGGCCCCCGCCGCCGTCGACGGTGCCCGCGCCGAGCGCTCCCGCGCCGACGACCGCTCCCGGGCCGACGACCCCCGCCGCGCCGACCACCCCCGTCGCGACGAGCACCCCGGCGCCGGCGGCGACCACCGGTGCCACGGCGACGGCCGGCCCGACCACGACCGTCCCCGGCGCGACCACCGCGCCCGCGGGCCCCGCCCCCGCGGAGGCGCGGCTGAGCTGGGCGCCGCCCGCCGGCTGGGAGGACTACCCGGTGCGGGAGGTCACGGCCACCGACGCGATGACGGTGGTGGACGCCCGCGGCGGCGACGTCCGGATCGTGCTGCCGGCCGACTCCGCCGTCGGACCGGTCACCGTCACCGACTGCCGCAACGCCGTGCTGATCGGCGGGCAGATCACGGTGCTGCCCTCGGCCACGGCGGACGGGCAGGACCAGCGCGCCGTCTACGTCCGGGACTGCACGGGCACGGTGCACCTCGAGGGCCTGCTGGTCGACGGCGACGTCGAGGGCTCGCAGTCCGACGGGATCGCCGCCAACGCCCCGGAGGCGGTGCTCCAGGTGCAGAACGTGCGCATCGAGGGGGTGCGCGGGACCGAGAGCGGCAACCACGCCGACGTCTTCCAGCCGTGGGGCGGCCTGCGCGAGTTCCGCATCGACCGGCTCACCGGCACCAGCAACTACCAGGGGCTGCACATCTCGGAGAACCTCGGCGAGATCGGAGCGGGCACCGTCCGCCGGGCCGACGTCGGCAGCTCCGAGGTCACGCCCGTCGAGGGCGGCGGCCACTTCCTGTGGACCGACTGCACCGACGGCCACCCGCTCGTGTTCGACGACGTCTGGATCGAGCCGCGCGCGGGCCGCCAGTTCGGCCGCAGCATCTGGCCCCGCACGGACGGGCTCACCTGCCCGGCCACGGTCACCGACGGCTTCGCCACCTGGCCCGGCAACCCCACCCTGACCGGTGGCGTGCACGAGGGCAGCCCGCCGGAGGGCGACTTCGTCCCGGCCGGCACGGTCGGGCTCGGCTACGTCTCACCCGGGTACGCCGGCGCCCCCGGCTGACGCCGGCCGCCGCTAGCCTCCCGCGGGTGGCCACCTGGGCGGACGTGCGGCGCCTGGCCCTCGCGCTGCCGGAGACCGCCGAGGGCACGTCCTGGGGCTCGCCGGCGTGGAAGGTGCGCGGCCGCACCTTCGTGTGGGAGCGGCCGCTGCGCCGCGCCGACCTCGAGCACCTCGGCCCCGGCGCCCCGGACGGGCCGCTGCTCGGCGCCGCCGTGGCCGACGAGGGCGTCAAGCGCGCGCTGGTCGCCGGCGACCCCGCCGTCTACCTGACGACGCCGCACTTCGACGGGTACGCCGCCGTCCTCGTCCGGCTCGAGGCCGTCGACGCCGGCGAGCTCGCCGAGCTGGTCACCGACGCGTGGCTGGCCAGGGCGCCGCGGCGGCTGGCGCGCGAGCACCTCGCCGGCGGCGCCTGAGCGCCCGCCCGCGGACCCGATCCGTGCACCTCCGCGGACGTGCACGGTGCACCTCCGCGGAGATGCACCGTGCATCTCCGCGGAGATGCACGGACGCCGCGGTACCGGTCCGATCGGTACCGCGGCGTTCCGCGCGCCGGATCGCCGTCGCGGTGGCACAGTCAACCGGGTGAAGACCTGGCTCGACGCGTGGCCGGTGTTCCGGCAGCTGACCGGTCCCGACCCCCTCGGACGCGGCGCCGCGGCGCGCAGCAAGGCGACGGAGGGTGTGGTGAGCCGCACGGCCACCGCCGACCGCGTCGTCCAGAGCGTGTGCCCCTACTGCGCGGTGGGCTGCGGGCAGCGGATCTACGTGAAGGACGAGCAGATCGTCCAGATCGAGGGCGACCCCGACTCGCCGATCAGCCGCGGACGCCTGTGCCCCAAGGGCAGCGCGAGCAAGTCCCTGGTGACCAGCCCGACCCGGGTGACCAAGGTCCGCTACCGCCGGCCGTACGGCACCGAGTGGGAGGACCTCGACCTCGACACGGCGATGCACATGATCGCCGACCGCGTCCTCGAGGCCCGGCGCAAGGGCTGGCAGGACGAGAACGACGGCAAGCGCGTGAACCGCACCATGGGGTTGGCGAGCCTCGGAGGGGCGACCCTCGACAACGAGGAGAACTACCTCATGAAGAAGCTGTACAGCGCCATGGGCGCCATACAGATCGAGAACCAGGCGCGCATATAGCACTCCGCCACGGTGCCCGGTCTGGGTGCCTCGTTCGGACGTGGCGGTGCCACGAACTCCCAGGAAGACCTCGCGAACTCCGACTGCATCGTCATCGAGGGTTCCAACATGGCCGAGTGCCACCCGGTGGGTTTCCAGTGGGTGAGCGAGGCCAAGGCGCGCGGCGCGAAGATCATCCACGTCGACCCGCGGTTCACCCGCACCAGCGCGATCGCCGACCTGCACGTGCCGCTGCGCATGGGCACCGACATCGCCTTCCTCGGCGGGTTGATCAACTACGTCCTCGAGAACGACCTGTACTTCAAGGAGTACGTCGTCGCCTACACCAACGCCGCGGCGCTGGTGAGCGAGGACTTCGCCGACGCCGAGGACCTCGGCGGCCTGTTCTCCGGCTTCGACCCGGAGAACAACACCTACGACGAGTCCAGCTGGCAGTACGAGCCGGAGGAGCCGCCGCACTCGGGCTCTGACGACCCGGCCGGTGCCGCCGAGCAGGACGAGCTCGAGGACCACCCCGAGATCCGCAAGACCGACAAGGCGCAGGCCGCCGGCAGCGGCGGCCCGCCGATCGCCGCCAAGCCGAAGCGCGACGAGACGCTGCAGCACCCGCGGACGGTCTTCCAGGTCCTCAAGCGGCACTTCGCCCGCTACACCCCGGAGATGGTGGCCGAGGTCTGCGGCGTCGAGCCGGAGGTGTTCCTGCAGGTGGCCCGCTGGGTCACCGAGAACAGCGGCCGCGACCGGACGACGGCGTGGGTGTACTCGGTGGGCTGGACGCAGCACAGCGTCGGCGCGCAGTACATCCGCACCTGCTCGATCCTGCAGACGCTGCTGGGCAACATCGGCCGTCCCGGCGGCGGCATCCTGGCGCTGCGCGGGCACGCCAGCATCCAGGGCTCGACCGACGTCCCGACGCTGTACAACCTGCTGCCCGGCTACCTGCCGATGCCGCACGCGATGCAGCACGAGTCGCTCGACGACTACTGCGCCGACGCCGCCGGCAAGGCCGGGTTCTGGGGCAACAAGCGGGCCTACATCGTCAGCCTGCTCAAGGCCTGGTGGGGCGACGCCGCGACGGCGGAGAACGACTTCGCGTTCGACTACATGCCGCGCATCGACGGCGACCACAGCTCCTACCGCCAGATCAAGGACATGATCGAGGGGAAGATCTCCGGCTACTTCCTCGTCGGCGAGAACCCCACGGTCGGGCACCCCAACGGCCGGATGAACCGCTTCGGGCTGGCCAACCTCGACTGGCTGGTCGTCCGCGACCTGCAGATGATCGAGTCGGCCACCTTCTGGAACGAGTCGCCGGAGATCGAGACCGGCGAGCTCGCGCCCGAGACGATCGCCACCGAGGTCTTCTTCATGCCCGCGGCGTCGCACGCGGAGAAGGAGGGGACCTTCACCCAGACCCAGCGGCTGCTGCAGTGGCGGCACAAGGCCGTCGAGCCGCCGGGCGACGCCAAGAGCGACCTGTGGTTCTACTTCCACCTCGGCCGCATCCTGCGCGAGCGGCTCGCGGGCTCCACCGACCCGCGCGACCGCCCGCTGCTGGACCTCACGTGGGACTACCCAACGCACGGGCCGGACGCCGAGCCCAGCGCCGAGGACGTGCTGCGGGAGATCAACGGCGTCGGCCCCGACGGCCGCGCCGTCTCCGGCTACCTGGAGCTCAAGGACGACGGGTCGACGTCGTGCGGCTGCTGGATCTACTCCGGCGTCTACGCCGACGAGGTCAACCAGTCCGCGCGGCGCAGGCCCGGCCGCGAGCAGGGCCAGGTCGCCTCCGAGTGGGGCTGGGCGTGGCCGTACAACCGGCGGGTCCTCTACAACCGCGCCTCGGCCGACCCCGACGGGAAGCCGTGGAGCGAGCGCAAGAAGTACGTGTGGTGGGACGAGGAGGCCGGCCGCTGGACCGGCGTCGACAACCCGGACTTCGAGGCGACCAAGCGGCCGGACTACGTGCCGCCGGAGGGGGCCCGGGCGCAGGACGCGATCGGCGGCTCCGACCCGTTCATCATGCAGGGGGACGGGAAGGCCTGGCTGTACGCGCCGGCGGGCGTCGTCGACGGTCCGCTGCCGACGCACTACGAGCCGGCGGAGTCCGTCGTCGAGAACGCCCTGTACAAGCAGCAGGCGAACCCGACGATCGAGCACATCAACGGCCCGTGGAACCGGGAGAACCCGTCGCTGAGCCCGGTCTTCCCGTTCCAGGTGACCACCTACCGGCTCACCGAGCACCACACGGCCGGCGGGATGAGCCGCACGCTGCCCTACCTCTCGGAGCTCCAGCCGGAGTTCTTCGTCGAGGTCAGCCCGGAGCTGGCCGCGCTGCGGGGCCTGGTCAACGGCGAGTTCGCGACGCTGGTGAGCACCCGGACGGCGATCGAGGCGAAGGTGCTGGTCACCGAGCGGATGCGGCCGATCCGGCTGCGCAGCGGCCAGGTCGTGCACCAGATCGGGATGCCCTACCACTGGTCCTACAGCGGCATCTCGACCGGGGACTCGGCCAACGACCTGCTCGGGATCGTGCTCGACCCGAACACGCACATCCAGGAGGACAAGGTCAGCACCGCCGACATCCGGCCGGGACGGCGCCCGCGTGGGCCCGAGCTGCTCGAGTTCGTGGAGGGCTACCGGCGCCGCGCCGGGGTCGAGTCCGGCCGCGTGGGCGTCAACGGCCGCGAGCCGGTGGCCGCCGAGGCGGGGGAGGGGTCGCAGCAGTGACGACGATCAGCTCGGCGAGCGCGGCCTTCACGGGCAACGACCCCGAGAACCGGCTCTTCGGGCCGGTCCCGGACGTGACCGGGCAGTCCGGCTACGAGACCGACCACCCGGCGCGGGTGGGCTTCTTCACCGACACCTCGGTGTGCATCGGCTGCAAGGCCTGCGAGGTGGCGTGCAAGGAGTGGAACACCCTGCCGATGGACGACTCGCACGGCGTGCGCGACGTCATCGGGCTGTCCGGGATGTCCTACGACAACACCGGCCAGCTGGGTGCCAACTCCTGGCGGCACGTGGCCTTCATCGAGCAGTCGCGCGCCGTCGACCTGCCCATGCCGACCTTCGGCCGCCCCGGCGACGACCGGCGGGGCAGCGGCCCGTCGGTGGCCGAGGGCGAGAACGACGGCAGCCTCGTCGCGGCGCAGCAGTCGAGCGTGCTCAACGCCGAGGCACTGAGCGAGTTCGACCCGCAGACCGGGCAGAGCGGCACCGACAAGCAGATCCGGTGGCTGATGAGCTCCGACGTCTGCAAGCACTGCACGCACGCCGGCTGCCTGGACGTGTGCCCCACCGGGGCGCTGTTCCGCACCGAGTTCGGCACCGTCGTCGTCCAGGGCGACATCTGCAACGGCTGCGGCTACTGCGTGCCCGCGTGCCCGTACGGCGTCATCGACCAGCGCAAGGACGACGGCCGGGTCTTCAAGTGCACGATGTGCTACGACCGGCTCACCGACGGGCTGCAGCCGGCCTGCGCCACGGCCTGCCCCACGCAGTCCATCCAGTTCGGCAACCTCGACGAGCTGCAGGCCCGCGCCGACGCGCGGCTGGCCACGCTCAAGTCGCAGGGCGTGGAGACGGCGCGGCTCTACGGCCGGGACGAGGACGACGGCGTCGGCGGCGCGGGGGCGTTCTTCCTGCTGCTCGACGAGCCGGAGGTCTACGGGCTGCCGCCGGACCCGGTGGTGACCACCCGCGACCTGCCCTCGATGTGGCGGGCCGCGGCGGCCGGCGCGGCGATGATCGCCGGCGTCGTGATCTCGTCGTTCCTCGGGCGGCGGCCGTGACCGAGGGGCTGACCGCACCGGGCGCCGGCTGGCGGCGGGCCGACGGCCCGGCCGCGGAGGCCCGCGGCAAGCGGCGGCGCAGGGGCGGGCGGCGCGGCGGCGGTGGCGAGGTCGCCATGGTCGACGACGCCACCTTCACCTCCTACTACGGCCGCCCGATCGTCAAGCCGCCGGTGTGGAAGTCGCCCGACGTCCCGCTCTACCTGTTCCTCGGCGGGATGGCGGGGTCGTCGTCGATCCTGGCGGCGGTCGCCGACGTCACCGGCCGGCCGACGCTGACCCGGGTCAGCCGCTACACCGCCGGCGGCGGGGCGCTGGCCTCGGTGGTCTTCCTCATCCACGACCTCGGCCGGCCCGAGCGGTTCCTGCACATGCTGCGGGTCTTCAAGCCGACCTCGCCGCTGTCGGTGGGCTCCTACATCCTCGCGCCGTTCAGCGGGGCGGCCGCGGCGACGGCGGCCGTGGAGCTGCTCGGCTGGTTCCCGCGGCTCAAGCGCTTCGGCGGCGTCGTGTCGGCGCTGTTCGGCGGGCCGCTGGCCACCTACACCGGCGTGCTGCTGGCCAACACCGCGGTGCCCTCGTGGCACGCGGCGCACGACCAGCTGCCGTACGTCTTCGGCGGCTCGGCGATGGCGGCGGGCGGCGGCGTGACGATGGTCTTCACCCCGGTGGCCGAGGCGGCGCCGTCGCGGCGCACCGCGGTGGCGGGCGCGGCGATCGAGCTCGCGGTCATGCACCGGGTGGAGCACGACCACGGGATCGTCAGCGAGCCCTACCTCGAGGGCCGGCCCGGGACGCTGCTGCGCGCGGCCAAGGCGTGCACCGCGGCCGGTGCGGCGCTGACCGTCGTCGCCGGGCGCCGGCGGGCCGGGGCGGTGGTGGCCGGGGCGCTGCTGGCGGCCGGCTCGCTGCTCACCCGGTTCGGCGTGTTCGAGGCCGGGCTAGTGAGCGCCAAGGACCCGAAGTACACCGTGGTGCCGCAGCGCGAGCGGCTCGCCGCCAAGGAGGCCGCGAAGCTGGACGGGCACGCCTCGACGATCACCCGGTGACGGCCTGGGTGGGCCTCAGCGGCGCTGACGGCCCCTCAGGTGGTCGGCGAAGGTGCGCGGCGGGCGGCCGAGCAGCGCGGTGAGCACCCGCGGGCTGCCGGTGAACCCGTGCGCGCGGTACTCGGCGAACATCGCCCGCAGGCAGCGGCGGGCGTAGCTGCCGTCGTCGGCCGGCGGGTCGGCGTCGACGGCGGTGACCTCGCGGCCGAGGTGCGCGCCGGCCAGCCGGGCCAGGTCCGGCGCGCTGAGCTCCTCGGGACCGGCCGCCTCGAAGGTGCCGCTGTCCAGGCCGTCCCCGGTGAGCAGCACGGCGGCGGCCTCGGCGACGTCGCGCAGGTCGACCAGCGACTGGGCGCGCTCGAGGCCCCAGACGCTGCGCAACTCGCCCGACCGCGCGGCCGCGGCGACGGCGTCGTCGAGGTTGTCGGCGTAGGCGCACGGCTGCAGCACCCGCCAGCGGGCGCCGGTCCCGGCGACGACGGCGTCGAGCGCCTCCTCCACCCGGTCCTTGGCGGCGTGGTGGGGCATCGACCGCGCCTGCGGGCGCAGCACCGAGTGGTAGACCAGCCTCCGCACGCCCGACCGGGCCGCCGCGCGCAGCACCGCCGGGGCGCCGTCGGCCTCGGCCGGGTCGAAGTTCGGCCAGATCAGGTACAGCGCGTCGGCGCCGTCGAGCGCGGCGGAGGGGTCGCCGGTGAGGTCGGCGGCGACGACCTCGGCGCCCAGCGCCTCCAGTTCCGGCCGGGGCCGCGGGGACGCGACGACGGCGCGCACCTGCTCGCCGCGGTCCCGCAGCGCCCGGACGACGGCGGTCCCGGTGGCCCCGCCCGCGGCGGTCACGACGATCACCCGCCCGACCATAGAGCGGGCCGGGACGGGCTCAGGCGGGTGTCGCCGGGTCCGGCGGGACGGCGGCGGGCACGTCGACCGGTCCGGCGGCGGCCGGGCGCGGGCCGTCCTGCGGGTGCAGGCGCACGGCGACGAGCGCGACGTCGTCGTCGGGACGGCCGTCGACCATGTGCTCGACGAGCAGGTCGCACGTCTCCTGCAGCGGCCGGCCGGCGAGCGCGGTCAGCGTCTCGGCGAGCCGGGCGGTGCCGGAGTCGAGGTCGCCGTCGCGGCGCTCGACGAGTCCGTCGGTGTAGAGCAGCACCGTGTCGCCGCGGCGGAGCTCGACGACCGACTCGCGCCGCTGCCGGGTGGGATCGACACCGAGCAGCAGGTCGGCCGGCTCGGGGGCCAGCACGCTCACCCGGCCGTCGGCGTGCAGCACCAGCGGCGGCGGGTGGCCGGCGTTGGCCCAGCGCAGGCGGGTGACGCCGCGCGCGATCTCCTCCGGCGTCTGCTCGAGGCGCGCGACGGCGGCGGTCACGAGGGTGCCCAGCCGCAGCAGGTCCATGGCGCGGTCGAGCTCGCCGAGGACGGCGGCGGGGCCGGCGCCGGTGCCGAGGGCCACCCCGCGCAGCAGGCTGCGCAGCTGGCCCATCGTGGCGGCCGCGGCGGTGTCGTGGCCGGCGACGTCGCCGATGACCAGCGTCGTCGCGCCCTCGGCGGTGAGGAAGGCGTCGTACCAGTCGCCGCCGACCGCCGCGGCCTCGGCGGCGGGGTGGTACCGCACGACGATCTCGGCGTGGTCGGGCTCCGGCGGCGCGGTGAGCATCGAGTGCTGCAGCTCCAGCGCGAGGCGCCGCTGCGTCCGGTACAGGCGGGCGTTGTCGAGGGCCATCCCCACCCGGTCGGCGACGTCGCGCAGGGTGGCGACCTCCTCTGCCGTCGGCGCGCGCCCGTCGGTGTAGAGCAGGGAGAGAAGGCCGAGGGTGTGCCCGCGGCCGCGCAGGGGGAGGGCCACGGCGGCGCTGGGGGCGATCGCCGCGAGGAGGTCGTGGGGCCGGCCGGGCGGGGTGGTGGCCAGCGCCTGCGCGCCGGTCAGCTGCAGGACCTCACCGGTGGCGAGGGTGCGGGTGACGGCGGGGATCGCGGCGAGCGCGGCGGCCCGGGCGGCGGCGTAGTCCTGGAGCAGCTCGCGGGCGGCGGGGTCGGCGTGCCAGGAGCTGACACCCTGGGGGCGGCCGTGCTGGTCGAGGACGCTGACGATGCAGGCGTCGGCGAGGGCGGGGACCACCAACCGCGGCACCTGCCCGGTGGCGACCTCGGCGTCGAGGGAGTCGGCCAGCTCGGTGCTGATGCGGGCGACGGTCGCCACCCGCTCGGCGCTGCGGCGCAGCTGCTCCTGGACGCGCAGCCGCTCGGTGACGTCGAGGAAGTACACCGACAGGCCCTCGGAGGTGGGCCAGGCGCGGACCCCGTACCAGCCGTCGAGCGGCGGGGGGTAGTAGGCGTCGAAGGAGACCGGCTCGCCGGTCTCGGCCGCGCGCCGGTAGCCGGTCTCGAACTCCGAGCCCACCGTGGCCGGGAAGGTCTCCCAGATGACCGTGCCGAGGAGCCGCTCCCGGCTGACGCCGAGCAGCCGCTCGCCCTCGGCGTTGACCTGCGCGAAGCGCCAGTCCGGGGTGAGGGAGTAGAAGCCGGCCGGCATCGCCTCGAGGACGCGGGTGACCGCCAGCTCGGTGCCGCGCTGCTCCGTGACGTCGGAGGCGGCACCCAGCAGCCGGGTGGACCGCCCCCGCGTGTCGGTGAGGGTGCGGCCGCGGGCGGAGATCCAGCGGAGGACGCCGCCGGGCAGCACGATGCGGTACACGGAGGCGAAGTCGCTGCCGGTGTCGAGGGCGTGCTGCAGCGCGGCGAGGACGTCGTCGCGGTCCTCGGGGTGGACGCGGGCGGCGAAGCTCGCCAGGTTCCGGTCGAAGCCGGTGTCGCTGTAGCCGAAGAGCTCGACCAGTCGGTCGTCCCAGTCGAGGGTGCCGGTGACCGGGTCCCAGTCCCAGGTGCCGATGCCGGCGGCGTCCATCGCCAGCTCGTTGCGGAGGGCGGCCGCAATCTCGTCGACGTGCTGCTGGGCAGGGTGCTGTGCCGCCCCGGTCGGGGCGTCGACCGGCCCCGGCTGTCCTGCGTCCTTCACGGCACCTCTCCTGGGCCCGGCCCGTACCGGGTCCCGCGTGACCACACCCCGGGTGCTCGAGGAGGTCGAGTCACAGGTGTACCGGAACGGTCGGTTGCGGGCAATCCATCCCGTCGGAGGTCACACCGTGGCCGTCCGCCGTGCGACGTCCACTCACTCTCGGTAGTCTCCGAAGGCCGGAGGGTGATCAGGGGGAGTCGCCCTCCGTCCGGGGGGAGCGGTGCCGTGGTGGACGTGGGTGCTCGTCGGGTGGCTCGCCGTGGCCGTCGTGCTGGGCGTGGTCCTCGGGCCTGCGCTCGGGGCGGCTGACCGGTCCGGCCGCCGTGCCGGTCCGGCGGGCGAGGAGGCCCCGCCGGACGAGGAGGACCCGCCCGCGGAGCAGCGGCGCGCCGGGTGACCGGCGGCCGTCCGCGAGGGGGACGCTGGGGTGGGCGGTCAGCGGGCCGCTCGCGGTCGGCGGTGTGCAGGTGTCAGGACGTCACCACGGGGGTCGGAGTCCGGCTGGGGGAACAGCAGTGCCGTGGTGGGCGTGGGTGCTCGTGGCCTGGGTCGTGCTCGCGGTGGTGGCGGCGCTCGTCCTGGGCGCGGCCATCCGGAACGCGGACCGGCACGAGGCCACCGACGACGAGCCCGGCGGGCCGTCGGCCGAGGAGGTCGACGGGCCCCGCTGACGCGCCTGCCGGGCCGGTCCGCGCCGTCGCGGACCGCCGCCCAGGAGTCAGCGCACGCCGCGGTAGCGGACGACGGTGCCGGCGCCGGCCGAGCGGGCGGTGCTCAGGCTGAGCGTGGCGCGGCGCAGCACCTCCCCGGCGGCGACGCCGTCCTCGAGCACCGCGATGCCGGCGCCCGCGCCCAGGCCGGAGGACCCCAGCGCGGCGACGCCGGCCGTGAGGCGGGCGGCCACCGCGTCGGCGTCGTCGGCCGAGCCGTCGAGCAGGACGGCGAACTCCGCGGGACCGGACCGGCCGAGCCAGTCGTCGCCGCGCAGGGTGCGCGCCACGAGCGCGGTCGTCGCGTCGAGGACGCCCGGCGACGTGGGCCAGGTGTCGTCGCGGCGGAGCAGGCCGAGGACCACCAGCGCGCGCGGCCGGTGCGCCGCCCGGGCGACGCGGCGCTCGAGCTCGGCGCGGACGCCGGCCGGGCCGGGGAGCAGCCCGGCGGAGCCGAGCTCGAGGGCGGGCAGGCCGTCCACCAGCGGGGCGAACGTGTTGAGGGCGATCGGGTCGTGCGCGATGGTCATGGCGGTCAGAACGGCCGCCGGTACCCGTCCCGACAGCCGGGCACCCGCCGTCCCACCCCGAGGGGTGAGAGCGGGTCAGTCGGTCGGCCCGAACACCCGGACGCAGCCGCCGTACGTCTCGTCGTCGAGGCGGCCGCCGCAGGTGGAGCCGTAGGTCTCGTAGGGATCGCCGACCGGGGTCTGCGCGTAGAGGTCGTCGCAGGCCGCCATCTCGCCGCCGTAGCAGTCACCGGCGGTGTCGGCGAACTGCCCGTCGAAGTCCTGACCGCCGGGCGCGGGCGGGGCCACCGGCTCGCCGCTGCCGGAGTACGTGCCCCCCACGCCGTCGGTGAAGACGGCGTCCGTGCCGGTGACCGCGAGGACGACGGTCGCCGTCGCGGCCAGGGCGGCGACCGGCCCGAGCAGCGCGGCGACCGTCCCGGTGCGGACCGGGTCCCGGCCCGTCCGCGCCCAGGCGCGGACCTCGGCCCGGCTGACCAGCACGAGCCGGACGACGGGCAGGGCGAGCAGGGCGACGGCGGCGAGCAGCACCAGGGCGTCGCCGGAGGAGGAGGCGCCGGCGCGGACCAGGCCGGCGAGCGCGACGACGGACGCGAGACCGGAGACGCCCGCCTCGACCGCGGCGGTGACCAGCAGGAGGGCCCGGCCGGCACCGCGGAGGAGGAGCAGGCCGCCGAGCAGGTCGAGGCCCGCCAGCGTGCAGGCGGCGATGGCGAACAGGGCGGGCAGGCCGACGTCGGCGCCGCGCCCGAGGCCCGCGACGTCGACGACGACCACGAGGACGAGCAGCAGGAGCACCGCGGCCTGCGCGAGGGCGAGGACGGCGGCGGCGACGGCGGTCGCCGGCCGGGGCGGTGGCCCGTACTGCTCACCCGTCACGCGCGCCCCCGTCCCGTCGTCCGGCCGCCCGGCACGGGCCGTCCACCGGCCAGCGTGCCACTCCACCGGGTACGACGGCGGCGCAGTTCCGGCACGACGTCCGCTCCGCGACTACCGTGGCGCGGATGCTCCGCTGGACGTGTGCCGCCGTCACGGGGGCGGTCCTGTCCGGGTTCGCCTTCCTGCTGGTCACCGGCAACTACATCAACGACGGGCCGGTCCTGGTCCGGCTGTCGGTGACGCACGGGCTGCACCTGGGCGACCTGTTCATCGGCGCCGGCTGGCTGGTCGCGATGCTCATGCTGCTGGTGCTGGCCCGCCCGGACCGGCGCCCGGTCAACCGAGGAGACCGGACTCCGCTTTCGCGGTGAGCGCGGTGCGCACGGCGGCGTCGACGACCTCGCTGAAGGCCGGGTCCGCCTCGGCGCGGGCCAGGACGGCGTCGAGCATCTCGGGGTAGACCGCCGGGTCGACGGTGAGCACCAGCGTGCCGCCGGCCTCCAGGAAGCGCACCGCGCGGTCGCCGGGCGGCACGTCCTGGAACGCGACGGCCGCGCCGACGTCGTCGCTTATCACCACGCCGTCGAAGCGCAGGAAGCCGCGCAGCAGCGTGGTGATGACCTGCCGCGAGAACGTCGCCGGCGCGGCCGGGTCCAGCCGCGGGTAGGTCGCCGACGACACCATGACGAACGGGTCGGCGTCGGAGCGGGCGAGCTCGCCGAACGCGGCCACCTGCTCGCTGGCGGCGGTGGTGACGTCGTCGGTGACGCCGGGGACCTCGTCGGTGTTCTCGTCGACCAGCCCGAGGCCGGGGAAGTGCTTGATCGTCGCGGTGACGCCGTGGGCGGCCAGCCCGTCGACGACGGCCTGCACGTCCGGGACGACGTCGGCCGGCGTGCTCCCGTACTGCCGGCCGAACGCGCCGATCGGGTCGTTGTCCGCCTCCGTGCCGGCGGGGACGACGTCGGCCACGGGCGCGAGGTCGAGGGTGATGCCGGCCGAGGCCAGGTCGGCGCCGAGGCCGTCGGCGAGCGCCGCGAGCTGGTCGGGCGGCAGCTGTCCCTGGTCGACCGCGGCCGGCAGCCGCTCGAAGCCGGGCCCCTGCAGGCTCTGCACCGCCCCGCCCTCCTGGTCGGCGGCGGTCCACGGGCGCGGCCCGGGCGCGGAGTCGACCCACCGGCCGGTGACGGCGGCGATGTCCTCGGCCGGGGCCTGGGAGCGCCCGGCGAGGAAGACGCCGCCGACGCCGTCGGCGACCAGGGCGTCGCCGGGGGAGAAGTCCTCGAGCCGGACCCCGATGACGAACAGCTGCGCCACCTGCCCGCGGCGGTCGAGGGCGGCGAGGGCGGCGTCGACCTGCTCCTCCACCGGGTCGGCGGGGGGCGGGGAGGGCTCGGCGCTCGTCGTGGCGGGGGCGCTGCTGCTGGTGACAGAGCTCTCGGCCGCCGGCTCCTGCTGCGGATCCCCCGACCCCGAGCAGGCGGTCAGGGCGAGGGCGAGCAGTGCGCAGGCGAGCGCCGGGCGGGTCCGGGCGGGCGGGCGCATCGCTCTCCTCCGGGCGCGGGCGGGCGGTCGCCCCAGTCTGCCTCGCGGCCGTGGGGAACGATGGGACCGTGCGGGGGACGTGGGTGCGGGCCGGCGTGCTCGTCGCCCTCCTCGCGGCGGCGGGGGTGGTGGCGCTCACCGTGGACCTGCCCGACGTCGGGACGGTGCGCGGCTGGGTGGACCGCTCGGGCCTCGCCGGGCTGGTGCTCCTGACGTCGGGCGTCGGCGTTGCGCTGCTCGCGCCGGTGCCGCGGACGGCGCTGTCGCTGCTGCTCGGCGTCGTCCTGGGTTTCTGGGGCGGCTTCGCGGCGGCCGTGGTGGGCGGTGCGCTCGGTGGACTCGGCGCGTTCGGGCTCGCCCGGTGGCTCGGCCGTGACGCGGTGACGAAGCTGGCCGGGCGCCGCCTGGCGGAGGTGGACCGGCGGCTGGTGGGGCACGGCTTCGGGCCGATGCTGCTGGTGCGGATCTCG
This sequence comes from Geodermatophilus sp. FMUSA9-8, assembly GCF_037034165.1. Taxonomy (NCBI): domain Bacteria; kingdom Bacillati; phylum Actinomycetota; class Actinomycetes; order Geodermatophilales; family Geodermatophilaceae; genus Geodermatophilus; species Geodermatophilus sp. FMUSA9-8. The sequence continues at coordinate 145,369 of NZ_JBAGKE010000013.1, forward strand.
CCGATCCCGTTCATGCCGGTCAGCTACGCGGCCGGGCTGACCGCCATGCGGCTGGCGCCGTACACCGCGGCGACGGTGCTCGGCATCGTGCCCGGGTCGGCGCTGCAGGTGGCGGTGGGCGCCTCGGTGGGCGGACTGCCGGAGTGGGTGACCTCGCCCGGCGGCCTGGTGGTCGAGGGTGCCGTGGTGCTCCTGCTCGTGGCCGGCGGTGTCCTGTGGTGGCGCCGGACCCGCTCGCGCACCGGCTGACGCCGGTCTTCATGCCCCGGTGCGGTGGCCGGAGGACGTCCGTGCTGGGTGGGCATGGAGCCACCGCTCCGCTGAGCGGATGCGCGACGTGCACTGCTCGCTGCGCCCGGGTGCCACATGCCGCCCACGACACAGGCGAGCATCGTGGAGGCGGGGCGGGGACGTGGCCCTGTTCCGTCGTCCGCCGGCGCTGGGCTCAGGCGGCGACTCGACGGCGCAGCAGAGCGCCGGACGGCGCGATCCCGCACGCCGCGGCCGCCATCAGCAGGGAGCCGTGCTCGGCCATGAACACGTGCAGCGCCAGCCAGGTCGAGCCGAGGAGGAAGGACACGCCCCGATCCTCACGGGCGGAGGCGCCGACGACGACGGACGCCTGAGGTGTCTGGGGTCAGCGGGACGCGTGGTCGACGCCGATCGACCCGGCGGGCAGCACGGACAGCCACAGGTCCTCCACCTGCCCGAAGACCGCGTCCGCGCTGAAGTGCTCGTCGAACGCCGCGCGCCCGGCTGCGGCCAGCCGCGCCCGCAGGCCGGGGTCGGTGAGCACCGAGCGGAGGGCCCCGGCCAGCGCGTCGGCGTCCCCGGCCGGGACGACGACGCCGCGCCCGCCGCCGAGCACCGCCGGGATGCCGCCGACGTCGGTGGACACCACGCAGTTGTCCCGCGCCATCGCCTCGAGCAGGAACACCGGCATCGCCTCGGCCCGGGAGGGCAGCACCGCCACCCGCGACCGGTCCAGCAGTGCCATGAGCTCGGCGTGCGCCAGCGCCCCGGCGAAGCGGACCCCCGGCACGTCCTCGCGCACCACCTCCGGGTCGCGCACGGGCCCGGCCACCACCAGCTCCCAGCCGGCCGGCGCCACCCGCTCCCACGCCGCCAGCAGCACGTCGACGCCCTTGCGCTGCGACACCGCCCCGCCGAAGACGACCAGGTCCTCCTTCGGCCCCGGGTCCCCGGGCGGGATCGCGTTCGGCACGAGCGACACCCGCGACCGCGGCACGAACCGCGCCACGACGTCGGTGGTCTCCTCCGACAGCGACACCACCCGGTCGGCCGCGCGCAGCACCCACCCGGTCAGCCGCGGGTACCGGCCGGCGAAGCGGGCGAACGAGCTCCCGTGCAGGTGCGCCACCGTGCCGATCCCGCGCGCGGCGGCCAGCCGCAGCAGCAGCCCCTCGCGCACGAACGACCCGCCGTAGGACAGGTGCCCGACGACGACCGACGTCGCCGGGTCCATGCGCCGGATCCGCGCCGCCGCGCCGGACGCCGCCCGCAGCCCAGCGCGCAGGTCGCCGGGCTCACCGCGGGTGGTCACCACCGCGACGTCGACCCGCGGGAACGGCCAGGCCAGGTAGCCGTTGAGCACCTGCGTCATGCCCCCGGCCACCTCGCCCACCCGGCCCAGGTGGAACACGGTCGGCCTCACCCGGCCAGCCTCTCCTCGAGGTCGTACACCGCGGCCGACGTCGGCATGCCCAGCACCCGCCGCACCTGGTCGCGGTGCCGGCGCAGCGTGGCCCGCGCCTCGAGCAGCCGCGCGGTGAGCTCGGGCCGCCGCCGGGAGATCTCGTCCAGGCGCCGGGAGACGTCGTCGGCCGTGGTGTCCCCGGCGTCGAGCGTGACGTCGTTGATCCCGATCGTGCGCAGGTGCCGCGCCACCTTGTCCGAGGGACGCGTCGTCGCCCCGGCGGGCAGCGCGCCCTCGGTGTACGCGGCGATGACCACGTGCAGCCGGTCGGACACCACGATCGACGTCCGCCGGTAGAGCGCCCGCAGCCGGTCCTCCTGCACGTCGTGCGGCGTCTCGGGCGCCCAGGTCAGCGCCTCGCCCCCGAGCTGCTCGGCCAGGCGCCGGGTGCAGGCCTCGTCGTCGCGCACCTGCGTGACGGCCCACGGCGTGAGCCCGTGCGCCGCCGCGTGCCGGCGCACGCCCTCGACCCATGCGTCGCTCGGCCACGGCCGGGTCACGCCGTCGGACCGCATCGACACCACCAGCACGTCGCGGTCCGGCGCCGGCGCGGCGAAGCCGGCCACCTCCTCGTCGGGCGCGCCCTCCCCGAACGCCAGGTCGGGCATGACCCCGCCGGAGCCCATGTAGGCGCCGGTCGAGACGTCGCGCCACAGGGTCAGGTCCGACAGCGCGATCGAGGGGCGCATGAGCGCCCGCGGCAGCGGCGCGTAGTTGCGGGTGCCGACGCCGGCGCGCACCGCCCGCCCGCCGCGCGCCCGCAGCGTGGCCAGCAGCGGCAGCACCGACAGGTGCTCCTTCATCCCGGGCAGCGTCAGCTGGATCTCGCCCGGCTTGAAGACGTAGCGGCCCTCGCCGGCCAGCGCGGCGTCGAGGGCGGCGCGGTACCAGGCGCGGAAGGAGCGGTACACCCGGTCCGTGGGCGCCAGCCTGAGCCCGTCGTCGTAGCCGGCGGGCGACTCACCCACGTAGACGTGCAGCTCGCCGGCCGGCCGCACCCAGTCGAGCAACTGCCGGCGCAGCACGATGTCGCCGATGTTGTCGTACTGACCGCGGCCGACCGCGAAGACCTGGGACATCCGCCGACCTCCGGGAGGGGGACTGGGCTGCTCGGGGGCGACGGCGCTGTCCCGGTCAGCCTGGCCCACCCGTGTGACCTGCGGGTGAAGCGTCTGTGGCCGCTGCGTCTCGGTCGGGCGGACTACCGGTCAGCGGCGGCGAGCAGCCGGCGGTAGACCGGCAGCGAGGTCCGCGCGGCCACCGCCAGCGCCAGCCGGCGGGCGTCGCGGCGCCGCGCCAGCAGCGCCAGCTCCCGCGGGCCGAGCCGCCCGCGCAGCGTGCGGACCAGCCGGTCGCGGTCCTCGGGCTCGTAGGCGGCCTGCACGGCGTCCTTGAGCCCGGACAGCGTGAGGTAGCGGGTGACGAAGTAGCGGTACTCGTCGCCGTCGGCGACCGGCGGCCCGAGCGAGCGCGCCGCGCCCTCGACCGCCGCCGCGATGAGCTCCAGCGACTCCGCGCGCCGGGAGCGGCTGGTGATCACCGACCCGCTGCGCATCCGGTACTCGTAGACGACCTCCGGCAGCCAGGCCACCGTGCGCGCGGCGGCCAGCGCCTGCGCGGTCATCGCGAGGTCGGACTGCACCCGCGCCGGCGTGAACTCGATGCCGGTCAGCAGCTCCCGGCGGAACAGCTTGTTCCACAGGTGGCCGGTCACCGGCCCGGTCAGCAGCCGGCCGAACGCCTCGCGCCCCGGGACCGGCGGCCCCTCCGGCGCCGGCCGCAGCACCGGCGCACGGCCGGACGCGAAGGTCACCGCCGCCCCGCCCACGACGACGTCGACGTCGCCCGTGGCCGCCGACAGCAGCCGCGCCGCCGCGTCGTCGGGCCAGCCGTCGTCGCTGTCGACGAACCACACCCACTCGCCGCGGGCGGCCTCGACGCCGCGCCGCCGCGCCCGCGCGACGCCGCCGTTCACCGGCATCCGCAGGGCCCGGACCCGCGGGTCGGCGGCGGCCGCCTCCTCGGCGAGGGCGCCGGAGGCGTCGCTCGACCCGTCGTCGACGACCACCAGCTCCAGGTCGACGCCGCGCTGGCCGAGTACCCGCTCGACCGCCGCGGGCAGGTGCGCGGCGTCGTCGTGCACGGGTAGCACGACGCTGACCAGCGGGCGGCTCACATGTACTCCGGATAGCCGTAGGAGACGGTGCCGTGCCCGGGCCGCGACAGCCGGCGCACGAACCGCTCGGACAGGGGGACGGTCACGGGGTGGTCGCCCTCAACGGTCTGGGCGACGCCGCGCGTCACCGAGGTCACCAGGCCGGCGCGGGTCGGCGGCGCGGTGGAGCCGGGGGAGTAGAAGACGACGGCCCCGACCGCCGGCGCCGTGCCGGTGCGCCCCCGGGCGGCCAGCGCGTTCCGGACGGCGGCGACGTCGGTCGTCGGCGTGCCGCCCAGGTGCCGGAGCAGCCAGCTCACGTACAGGCCGCTCCACCCCGTCGTCACCGCGCCGGCCCACGTCTCCCACGGGCTGCCCAGCAGCCGCCGCCCGGCCGTCGAGGAGGCCTCGGCCAGCACCGCCGCGAGCGTGCCCGGCGTGCCACCGGCCGCGGTGTCGAGCCGGACCCCCACCGGGGCGGCAGGACGCTCGGACAGCACCTCCGACCCCGCCACCAGCGCCAGCCCGCCGACGCCGAGCAGCACCGCGCCGCGCCGGAGGAACACCCGGCGGCTCGCCGGCGTCACGGCCGCGGCCCGTTCCGGTAGGAGCGGGGATCGGCCTCGGCCACCGTGCGGGCGACCCGGTGGCCGGTGTGCCACATCGTCACCCGGTCGAAGCGGCCGGCGACGCGGTACAGCTGCACGTCGGTCCGGAAGGTGTCGGAGTCCGGCCGCAGCAGCACCCGCGGCACCCGCAGCTGCCCGGTGGCCAGCGGCAGCGGCCGCACCGCCGTCGACTCGCCCTGGTTCACGTAGGTCTCCACCCATCCCTGCTCGATCGACGACGACGCGCGGATGCGGAACACGACGTCGGTCCAGCGCCCGCGCCGGTAGGGCAGCGACAGCAGCGGCACCGGGTCGCCCGGGTTGAGCTCGTTGCCGCGCACCGCGAACTCGTCGACCGGGTCGTCCAGGGCCCGGCGCTCGGCGTGCAGCACGAAGGGGGAGCCCGCCCCGTAGGGCGGGCCGTAGACCTGGAACAGCGCGAGGTAGCCGGTGGCCTCCTCGCCCCTGGGGTTGGTGACGTCACCGCGCGGGTGCACGCTCGGGAAGTCGGCCGGCGGCAGGAACGCGAAGCCGACGCAGAACTCGTCGCCCTCGGTGATCACCCGCCGGCTCGAGGACTGGAAGCGCACCGTCGTCCGGTTCGGCTGGTCGGCGTCGTCCCGGGCCGAGTCGGGCACCGAGACCCGCACGGCCCGGCGGGCGCTGCCGAGCACCGGGTCGTCGGCGAGGGTGGCGTAGGCCGCGCCGATCACGGCGGAGTTGCTGCGCCGCCAGCGGGCGAGGTCGCCGCCGTAGTCGGCCGCCCAGGCCAGCTCCGGCCGCCAGCCGCCGGCGGCGCGACGGGAGGTCGCCGCCGGCGCGTTGGCCGTCACCACCGGCACGTGGGGCGCGGTCACCTCCACCCCGTCGACGACGGCGACCGCGCTGATCCAGAACAGCGCGTCACAGGGCGCGGGCACGGCCGGGTCGGCCAGCTTGCGGGTGGTGTCCCACCGCCAGCCCCAGGTGTCGCCGCCCAGTGGGGACGCCTGCCGCGTGCCGTAGGCCGGCGGCCCGATCACCACCTGCACGTCGGACACCCGCCCGCCGCCGCGCAGCCGCACCCGCACGTCGACGGTGCCGCGCACGCGGCTGCCCGTGGCGGGGGCGACGACGGTCAGCGAGGGCATGGGTCCTCCGGCAGGCGGCATCGCGGGGGGACGGCGGGGGAGGGGCCGGTCCGGAGCGCGTCAGCGGGCCACCGGGGTCTGCGAGCGCGATCGTGGGGCCGGGCGCGGCCCGCTGTCAAAGGCAGGGGCGCAGGTCACAGGGCCACGTGAACGGCACGTGACGATCGCGGCAGGACTGTGTTCCGTGTGGCTCCCGGTGCTTGCGGGACGGCGACGCGGCTGCCTAGCGTCCCCGCCGACCGACCCGTGCAGGCCGATGGCGTCCTCTCCCCGCGGGTCCCCGCCGAGAGGACGCCGTTGAGCGCTCTGGACCCCCCTGCCCGCGGGATCAGCCGCCGCTCGGTGCTGCTCGGCGCCGCCGCGGGACTGGCCGCCGTGGCCGCCGGCACGGGCACCGCCGCCGCGGCACCGGTGTACACGCCGATCCCGAAGCTGCCCTACGAGGTGTCGCGCACCGACACCCGGGTGTCACGGGTCGGGAAGAAGAACTACGAGTGCATCGACGTCGTCTACAACGGCGACCGGGCGCGGCTCTACGTGCCGTGGGCGACGCCGCCCAAGGCGGCGCAGCTGGTGATGATCTGGTTCTACCACTCCAACGGCAGCGACCACACGGCCATGGACGGCGCCTATGCCTATCCCGGCATGCTCGCCGTCGACAAGGGCGCGGTGTGCATCTGCCCCGACTACGGCGGCAGCCTCTGGACGACGCAGGCGGCGCTGGCGCACCAGGCCACCTGGGCCACCTACGTCCGCAACGCGCTCAGGCCGACCGTCTCCTTCGCCCGGGCGAACTCCGGCGGCGGGCCGTTGATGACCTACGCCTACGCCACCGGGATGGTCCCGGCGCAGCGCGGCATCTACCTCGCCAACGCCGCCTACGACATGGAGGACCTCTACGCGCGCGACCCGGGACGGATCGGCCCGCCCTACGGCGACGACCCCGCACTCGTCGCGGCCACCAACCCCGCGCGGCTGCCGCAGTCGAGCTGGGCCCGCAAGCGGGTCAAGACGGTCGTCTCGCTGCTCGACCCGCTCGTCCCGCCGGCGCAGCACGGCGTGGCCCTGGCCGACCTCGCCCGGCCCGTGGCCGCCGACGTCCGCGTGCAGTACCACGACGAGGGGCACGTGGTCCCCGGCTGGACGCACACCGACATGGTCGCGACCTTCCAGAGCTGGCTGTGACCGCGACCGCCCGGCGGACCGGGACGCCGGCCGGCGAGGTGCCGGCCGAGCTCGTCGTGCTGCACTCGCTGCGCCGGCCCGACGGCACCACCAAGTACGCCGACCACATGGCCGGCGCCGCCGTCCCCGGGCTGCGGCCGCGCTGGTTCGGCTGGCGGACCGCGCTGCTCGGCCGCTACGACGTCCTGCACGTGCACTGGCCCGAGCTGCTCATCCGCGACAGCCGGCGTCCGTGGCTGCGCGGGGTCCGCCGCCGGATGCTCGACCTGCTGCTCCTGCGGCTGCGGCTGACCCGCACGCCGCTGGTGTGGACGGCGCACAACCTCAGCCCGCACGAGCCCGGCGACGCCTCCGAGCAGCGGTCGCTGCGCCGCTTCGCCCGCCGCGTCGACCTGACCGTCCGGCTCAACGCCGCGAGCCCGGTGACCACCGGCCGAGCCCAGGAGACGATCCTGCACGGCCACTACCGCCGGCCCTTCGCGGCGCACCCGCAGCCCGCCGCGGAACCCGGCCGCGTCCTCTACTTCGGCATCATCCGGCCCTACAAGGGCGTCGACACGCTGCTGCGCGCCTTCGCCGCGACCCCCGGCGCGGACCTGCGGCTGCGTGTGGTGGGCAACCCGCACGCCGGCCAGGCGCAGGTGGTGCGGGAGGCGCAGGCGCGCGACCCCCGTGTGAGCAGCACGCTGCGCTTCGTCGACGACGCCGAGCTGGTCGGGGAGATCCGCCGCGCGCAGCTCGTGGTGCTGCCCTACCGCGGCGGCATGCACAACTCCGGCTCGCTGCTGGCCGCGCTCTCCCTCGACCGGCCGGTCCTGGTCCCCGCCTCGCCGACCAACGCGGTCCTCGCCGAGGAGGCCGGCCCCGGCTGGGTGCTGCAGTACGAGGGCGAGCTGACGGCGGAGGTGCTCGCCGGCGCGCTGGCCGAGACCGCGACCCCGCCCGCGGAGCGCCCGCGGCTCGACCAGCGGGACTGGGCGGAGGTCGGCCGCCGGCACCACGCGGCCTACCTGCGCGCCCGGGCCCTGTGCCGGGGGCGGTGACCGGGACCTCCGCGGGACTGGCCCGGTCGGCGTCCCGCGGCGCCGTCGCCACCCTCACCGGCCAGGGCCTGCGGCTGCTCGTCCAGCTGGCCGGGATCGCCGTCCTGGCGCGCCTGCTCTCGCCCGAGGACTACGGCCTTGTGGCGATCGTCGCCGTCGTCGTCACCTTCGGCGAGCTGTTCCGCGACCTCGGGCTGTCGTCGGCGGCGGTGCAGGCACCGGTGCTCGGCCGCGGCCAGCGCGACAACCTGTTCTGGCTCAACACCGCGCTCGGCGCCTCGCTCGCGGCGCTGCTGTGCGGGCTGTCCCCGCTGCTGCCGGTGGTCTTCGGCGACGACCGGCTGACCGGCCTCGCGCTGGCGCTGTCGGCGACGTTCGTCCTCAACGGCGTCTCCACCCAGTACCGCGCCTCCCACCAGCGGGCGCTGCGCTTCGGCACGCTGACCGCCTGCGAGACCGGCGGCCAGGTGGCCGGTGTCGCCGCGGGCATCGCGCTCGCCGCCCTCGGCGCCGGCTACTGGTCGCTGGTCGCCCAGCAGCTCACCCAGGGCCTGGTCACCCAGGTGGCGCTGGTGGCCACCGCCCGCTGGGTGCCGGGGTGGCCGGACCGCACGGCCTCGATCCGGTCGTTCGTCGGCTACGGGCTGCCGCTGCTCGGCACGCAGGTGGTCAACCACCTGGCCACCAACGCCGACACCCTGGTCATCGGCGCCCGCTTCGGCGCGGTGCCCGCGGGTCTCTACAACCGCGCGTTCTCGCTGGTCAGCATGCCGCTGCTCCAGGTGCAGGCGCCCGCCACCCGGGTGGCGCTGCCGGTGCTGTCCCGCCTGCGCGACGACGATCGCCGCTTCCGCGACTTCCTGGTCACCGGCCAGTTCGTGCTCCTGACGCTGGTCGGGCTCTCCTTCGCGGTGCTCTTCGCGCAGGCTCCGGCCGCCGTCGCCGTGGTCCTGGGCCCGACCTGGGGCGAGGTCGTCCCGCTGTTCCGGCTGCTGCTGGTCGCCGGTTTCTGCCAGGCCGCCACCTACGCCGTCGGCTGGGTGTTCCTCGCACGCGGGCTGACCCGCTCCCAGCTGCGCTACGCGCTCACCGTCAAGCCGGTCACCATCGCGCTCGTGCTCGCCGGCTCCGCCTGGGGCGTGCAGGGCGTGGCCGCCGGCTACGCGATCGGCACCGCGCTGACCTGGCCGGTGGCGCTGCTGTGGATCCGGCGGACCGGACCGGCCGCGGCCATGGCACGCAACGGCCTCGAGGCCGGCGCGCTGTCCCTGGTCGCCGCCGGAGGGGCCTGGGCGGCGGCCCTGCCGCTGCCGGCCGGTGCCGCCCCGGCGCGGCTGGCCGCCGGGCTGGCCGGCGCCGCGGTCGCCGCCGCCCTGCTCGGCGCGGCCTGGCCGGCGCTGCGCCGCGACCTGCGCCGCGCGGCGGGCCTGCGCCGCCACCTCCGCGGCCGCCGCACCCCGGCCCCGGCGCCCGCTCCCGAGCCGTCGTCCGTGCCCTCGTCCGAGCCCTCGTCCGGGCCCGGCGTGACCCCCGTCCCCCGAGTGGAGGCCGTCCCGTGAGCCCCGTCGTCCCCGTCCTCGCCCGCGCCCGCCGGCTGCGCACCCGCGCCGTCGTCACCTCCACGGTGCCGTCGCGGGTCGACGCCGCCGTGCTCGCCCGGGCCTTCCGCGCGGCACCGCGCCGGCCCCTCACCCACCTCGTGCTCGCCGCCCCGGGCAGCGGCAACATCGGCGACCAGGCGCTCACCGAGGCGCTGCTCGAGAACACCGACGGCCCGGCCACCCTCGTCCTCACCGGCGCCGGCGCCCCCGGGCTGCCGGCGGAGCTGGCCGCACGCGTCACCCCGCTCGCGCTCCCCGAGCTGGTCTACGGCACCGGGCCGGCGCACCGGGAGGACGTCGCCGCCCTGGGCCGCGCGCTGGCGGGCGCCGCGCACCTGTCCGTGATCGGCGCCGACGTCATGGACGGCCGCTACTCCCTCCCGGCCTCGGTCCGGCGCTCCTCCCTGGCCGCCACGGCGTCGCGGCTCGGCGTGGACACCCGGGTGGTCGGGTTCAGCTGGAGCGACCGGGCGCGCACCGCCGCCCGGCGCTCGCTGGCCGACGCCGGCGCCGCCGGGGTGCGCCTGCTGCTGCGCGACCCCGTCTCCGCCGAGCGGGCCCGCCGCGACGGCATCGGCCCGGTCGAGGAGACCGCCGACGTCGTGTTCGCCGCCCGCACCACCGACCCCTCCGCCGCCGACCGGCTCCTCGCCGGCGTGACCGCCCCCGTGGCCCTGGTCAACGTCAGCGGGCTGATCGGCGGGCGCCTGGACCAGACCGCGGAGTACGCCACCGTCGTGGAGGCGTTGCGCGAGCGCGGGCTGCACGTGCTGCTCGTCCCGCACGTCGCGCGCCCCGGCACCGACGACGTCGCCGCGTGCACCGCCGTCGCCGAGCGGGTGGGCGCCCCCGTGGTGCCCGACCTGCTCACCCCGGCGCAGGTCCGCGGGCTGACCGCGCGCGCGACGGTGACCGTGACCGGCCGGATGCACCTCGCGGTGATGTCCCTGCTGCACGGCGTCCCGGCGGTCACCCTCGCCACCCAGGGCAAGGTCGAGGGCCTGATGCGGCTGGTCGGCGTCCCCGAGCTGTGCGTGGAGCCGGGCCCCGGCATGGGCGACGCCGTCGTCGGGGTGCTCGACCGGGTGCTGCCCGCGGGGTCGCCGGCCCGGGCGGCCGTCCGCGCCGCCCTGCCCGGCGTCGTCGCCCTCGCGCGCCGCAACGTCGAGGGCCTCGCGGCGCCCGTGCCGGCCGGGCGGGCCGCGTAGTGGCCGGCCGCGCGCGGGGCGTCCTGGCCAGCACCGTGGCGGCCAGCCCGGTGTGGCCGCCACGGGTGCGCACGCGGCTGCTGCGGCTGCTCGGCGTGCGCACCGACGGCAGCGCCCGCGTCCTGCCGTGGATCCGCTTCGTCGGCGGGGTGTCGCACCTGGTCCTCGGGCGTGGCTGCTTCGTCAACGTCGGGCTGACCGTCGGCGCCAACGCCGCCGTCACGGTGGGGGAGCGGGTGCACCTGGGCCCCGGCGTCAGCCTGCTGCCGAGCACGCACGACCTCGGCCCCTCGCGGCAGCGTGCCGCGGCGGTGACCGCGGCGCCCATCGCGATCGGCGACGGCGCGTGGCTCGGGGCCGGCGTCACCGTGCTCGGCGGCGTCCGGGTCGGCGCCGGCTGCGTCGTCGCGGCGGGCGCGCTGGTGGCCGCCGACACCGAGCCCGACTGCGTCTACGCCGGGGTCCCCGCCCGCCTCGTGCGGCGCCTCGAGGAGGTCCCGGCGCCGGCCGGAGGCGCAGGTCACAGCGCCGCGCCGGTACCTGCGAGTCCTTAACGAGAGCTTCACCGGGACGACCCGCCCGGGGGCCGTGGCGTCACTAGCGTCCCTCCCGTCACACGGCGCGGTGGGACCCGAACGGTGCACCACCGACCCGAGTGACGGAGGTCCTCGATGAGCGCACCAGCGCGACCGGCGGCCTCCTCCCGGGTGGCGTGGACCGACTCGGCCAAGGGCCTGGCCATGGTGATGGTCGTCGCCTTCCACGCCACGCTCTACCTGCAGTCGGCCGGCGTCGACGCCGTCCTCGGCCGGGCCAAGGCCGCGTTCGAGCTGTTCCCGATGCCGGCGTTCTTCCTCATCGCCGGCCTCTTCGCCGGGCGGCAGGCCCAGTACCAATTCGGGGACCTGTGGCGCCGGCGCCTGCTGTCCCTGCTCTACCTGTACCTGCTGTGGTCGGTGGTCCGGACGCTGTTCTACGCGGTCGTCCCCGGCCTCAACGGCGAGCTCGGCGAGATCCCCGCGACCGACCCGCGCGCGCTGCCCCTGGTGCTGTTCTGGCCGAGCAGCAGCTACTGGTTCCTCTACGCGCTGTTCCTGTTCACCCTCGCCCGCTGGCTGGTCGCCCGGCTGCCGGCGTGGGTCCAGCTGACCGGCAGCGCGGCGGTGTCGACGGCGTTCACCACCGGCCTGCTGGACACGACCAACCTCGGCTGGAACCGGGTCGGGGCGCTGTTCTTCTTCTTCGTCCTCGGCGCGGTGGCCGCGCCCCGGATCCGCGACCTGGTCACCCGCGCCCGCTGGCCGCACGTCCTCGGCGCCGCGGCGGTGTTCGTCGCGGCCACCGCGGCCACCGTGCTCGGCCTGCGCTGGGTGCCGCTGGTGGTGCTCGCCGGGCAGCTGGCGGCGGTGCTGCTCGGGCTGTTCCTGTGCCGCCGGGCCGCGGGCAGCCGGCCGATGCGCTGGCTGGCCACCGTCGGCGTGCACAGCCTGAAGATCTACCTGCTCCACCTGTTCGTGATCGTGCCGGCGGTGGCGCTGGTCGAGCTGCTGCGTCCCGACTGGCCCCGCGCCGTCGACGTCGCCGTCCAGGTGGCCCTGTTCGTCGTCGCGCTGTCCGGCTCGTTCCTCCTGGCCCGGCTCACCGGGCGGGTGCGCTGGCTGTGGCAGCCCCCGGCGTTCCTCCGGGGCGGCCGGCGCCGTCCCTCCCCCGCGGCGGGGGAGGCACCCCTCCTGCCCCCGCCGGCGGCACCGCTGCCGCAGCCGCCCGCGTCCCCTCCGGTCGTCCCGCCCGCGCCCCGCGCGCCGGGCGGGCCGCCCCTGCGCAGCGGCGGGGACACCACCCGGCCGCTGCCCGCTCCCTGACGTCCCCTGCACCGAGGAGCCCGCCGTGCGACGATCCGTCCTGCCCGCCCTCCGCCCCGAGACGCCCCGCCGGCTGGTCCTGGCCGCCTCCACCGGGGGACACCTGGCCCAGCTGGTCCGCCTGGCACCCGGCCTCGGCGCCTCCGACGACTCGCTGTGGATCACCTTCCGCACGCCGCAGAGCGAGTCGCTGCTCGCCGGGCGCGACGTGCTGCACGTCCCCTACATCCGCCCGCGCGACCTCCGCTCGGTGTGCACCGCGTTCGCCGCCATCCGCCCGCGGCTGGCCGGTCAGGGCTTCGCGGCGGCCGTGAGCACCGGTGCGGCCCTCGCCCTCGCGGCGCTGCCGGCCGCCCGCAGCGCCGGCGTCCCGACGCTCTACGTCGAGAGCGTGTCCCGGATGGAGGGCCCGTCGGTGAGCGGCCGGGTGATCGCCGGCCTGCGCCTGGGCGAGATCCGCACCCAGCACCCGTCCTGGGCGCGCGGCCGGTGGGGACTGCACCCGAGTGTCCTGTCGACCTACCGCAGTGCCGCCCGCGCCACACCCTGCCCCGGGGCGCCGCGGCTGTTCGTCACCCTCGGCACCATCCGCGGCTACGGCTTCCCGGCGCTGGTCGACCGCATCGTCGACCTCGGCCTGGCCGGCCCGGACACCGTCTGGCAGCTCGGCGACACCCGCGTCTCCCGCGACCTGCCCGGCACGGTGCACCGCGAGATGTCGGCCGAGCAGTTCGAGCGGGCCGCCCTCGACGCCGACTGCGTGGTCACCCATGCCGGCGTCGGGACGGTGCTGGGCCTGCTCGAGCACGGCATCTCGCCGGTCGTCGTCCCCCGGCGGCGGCACCGGGGCGAGCACGTCGACGACCACCAGCGGCAGCTGGTCGCGCTCCTGCGGCAGGCCGGCGTCGGCTGTCCGGTCGAGCTCGAGGAGCTGCGGAGGGACACCGTCGTGCAGGCGGTGACCTCGGAGGTCAGCCTCGCCGCCTGACACGCGCGGCGGGGGAGGGCACGGGGGACGCACCGAGGGGGAACGGATGGGGCTCACGCCTGCCCGGCAGCGGCTGGGACGGCTCAAGGACACGTGGTCGATCGCCCGCGAGACCTGGGAGGACGGACGCCGGCACGCCGCCTACGCCGCGGCGGTCGACCGGCGCAGCGGCCTCCCGGCCGGGACGCGCCAGCTCGAGGCGCAGATCACCAAGGACTACCACCGCATCGAGAAGGGACTGTCGCTGCGCACGCCGCGGGCCGGGTTCGGCGCCGCGGTCGCGGCCCGGCTCCGGCGCGACCTGCCGCGCTACGCGGCGCTCCCCGGGCACGACCCGGCCGTCCTGGCGCACGGCCGCTCCGCCCTCGACGCGCTCGCTCTGTGGCACGCCGAGGCGCAGCTCGCCGACGACGGCCCGACCCGCCGGCCGCCCGCGTCCGCCGGGCTCGACCCGGACGAGGTGGGCGCCCTGTTCCGCTCGCGGACGAGCGTGCGCGACTTCGCCCCCGACCCGCTCGACCCGGCGCTCGTGCGGCGGGCCGCCGAGCTGGCGCTGCACTCGCCATCGGTGTGCAACCGCCAGGCGTGGGCGGTGTGGGCCTTCCACGACCGGCTCGCGGTCGAGCGGGTGGCGGCCCTCCAGAACGGCAGCGCCGGGTTCCGCGAGTCGATCCCGTGCCTGCTGGTGATCGGCGTCGACACGCGGCTGTTCGCCGGCTCCGCCGAGCGCAACCAGCGCTGGGTCGACGGCGGGCTGTACGCGATGAGCCTGGTCTGGGCCCTGCACGGCCTCGGCGTGGCCACCTGCATGCTCAACTGGTCGGTCGGCCACCGGCGCACCCGCGAGCTCCGCGCGCTGACCGGGATCCCCGACCACGTCGACGTCGTCACCATGGTCGCCGCGGGCCTCCCGCGCGCGGGCCTGCGGGTGGCCCGCTCCCCGCGCCGCCGCGTCGACGACGTGCTGCAGCAGGGCACGACGGCCCGTTGACCGGCGCCGTCCCCGCCGTGCGCACCGGCGGCGGGGACGGCGTCAGGCCGCGCGGGCCCGGTCGCGGGCGGCGCTGCGGAACGACGCGGCCACCCCGGCCGCGGCGAAGACGAACGGGAACGACGGCGTGGAGACGAAGACCGGCGCCGCGACCGACTCGACGAGCAGCAGCACCAGCCAGCCCAGCCCGGCGATCCGCAGCCAGCGCACCAGTGGGTCCTCACCCGGCGACACGCGGCGCAGCAGGGACGCCGCCATGCAGGCCAGCCCGAGCGCGAAGCACGCGGCGCCGAACCACCCGGCCTCGCCCCAGATCGCCGGCCACTGGGTGTCGTTGAGGAACTGCCCCGACTCCGGGCCGGGGCCCAGGCCGTAGCGGTCGGCGAAGCCGAGGGCGTGGTAGAGCGGGCTGTACTCCTCGGCCGCCGTCGCGCTGCCGTAGCGGCCGAACCCGGCGCCGAGGGGGAAGTACCGCCAGGCCACCGTGACGCCGCCGGCCAGCAGCAGCGACCGGGCCGAGTCCTGCCCGGCGTAGAGCGCGAGGTCCCCGCCGACCAGCGCCACCAGCGGCGGCACCACGAACAGCAGCGCCAGCGGCGCCAGGCAGACGGTGGCGGCGACGCCGGCCGGGCGCAGGTGGCGCACGCCGAGGACCGCCAGCGTGGCCAGCAGGCCGACGATCGACTTCACCTGCAGCGTCAGGAACGACAGCCCGCCGGTCAGGAGCACCACCACGGTGTTCGCCGTCGAGCGGCGCACCACCAGCCCGTACACCAGCGCGCCCACGGCCAGCACGCCCGCGAAGCGGCTGAAGGCGGCCGGGTGCTGGAACAGGCCGTTCACCGCCGGGATCGGCCCGACGAAGGTGATCGGCGGCCGGCCGGTGGTCAGCTGCGCCCACGCGTACGGGGCCAGCACGTTGAGCAGGCCGGACACCGCCACCAGCACCGTGGCGACCAGGCCCAGCCGCACCAGCACGACGAGGTCGTCGCGGGTCCACCGCACCTGGGCCAGGGCCAGGGCCAGGACGACGCCCTTGACGGCGATGAAGGCCGCGGGGACCGCGGTGCCGGCCGGGACGCCCGCGGCCGCGGCGCTCACCAGCCCGAGGACGAGGTACCCGGCGAACCAGCCGGCTCCCGGGAGCCACACCAGCCTGCCCTCGGTGACCAGCCGCCGGGTGCACAGCGCGACCGCGGCGAGCGCGATGCCCGCCTCGTCCGTGGCGCTGCCGAGGCCCAGCACGTTCTCGATCGGCGTGGACAGCACCACGGCCACCAGCACGAGGACCACGAGCGTCTTCGGCCGGAAGGCCGCGACCAGGAGCAGGGCGACCGCGGCGAGCAGCGCCAGGGGCAGCAGCGGGGACAGCACCCCGGTGGCCACCACGGCCGTCGTCGCCGCGGCCCCGCCCAGCGCCCAGCCGAGGCCGCGCCGGCGGTGCGGGGGTGCGCCGCGCGGCGGAGCGGGCGGGGTCTCGAGGAGCACGGCCCTTCAGCCCGCGGCCCAGGCCTGGCGGGTGACCACGACGAGGAAGCCGACTAGCAGCCCGGCGGCCAGCCCCACGACGAGGTCGAGCAGCAGGAGCGGCGACGCCGGCGAGGTGGGGATCTCCGGCGCCTGGACGACCGAGCCGGTCGCCGACACCGGGCTGCCGTCGGGCGACTGTCCCTGCACCTGCTCGATGAGGCTGGCCGAGATCGCGTTCGCGAGCTCGGCGGCGCCCCGCGCGGAGTCGGCGGTGACGGTGATCGCCACGATGGTCGTCTGCGGCACCACCTCGGCGGTGACGTCCTCGACCAGCTCGGTCGAGGCGACGTCAGCGCCGGAGGCCGCGATGGCGGGGTCGAGCACGCTCGGCGTGGTGGCCAGCGCCGCGTAGGTGGGCACCTGGTCGGCGACCAGCGTGGCGGCCTGGGTCACCGGCACCGCGGCCGCCGGGTCGACGAGGGCGGTGAACACCACCTTGGTCTCGGTCTCGTAGGTGACCGGGGTGGCCGCGGCGACCCCCCAGCCGGCGGCCGCGCCGGCGACCAGGCAGGCGAGCAGGACCAGCAGGTTGCGCCGGACGACCCGCACGACGCCGCGCAGCGTCGTCGCCCGCGTGTCCGTGGCGCCGTGCCGCGGCCGGTACGGCGGGGGGACCGGCAGCGGGGCGCCGGGCGGCAGGCCGTCCGCGGGCATCCGCGGGACGGGCGACTCGACGGGGGCCGCGGGGGCGTCGGGCGCAGCGGTCACAGGTGTTCCTCCAGGAAGGTGAGCACCCGCCGGCGGACGTCGGCGTCCAGCAGCGCGGTGCCGTGGTCGGAGCCGTCGACCAGCACCAGGTCGACGGGCACGTCGGCGGCCTCGAGGGCCCCGGCCATCGCCCGGGCCTGCTCGTCGGGCACCAGCTCGTCGGTGCCGTTGACGAGCAGCATGGGCGGGTCGGTGGGGTCGACGGCGGTGACCGGGGAGGCGGCCTGCCCCTGCGGGCAGGCGGTCACCGAGGTGCAGCCCAGGTAGGTGAGGACCAGCTGCACGGCCTGCGTGCTGGGCGTCCCCGCCCCGAGTGCCTCGGGCGTCATCACCGAGACGCCCGACAAGGAGACGACGGCGGCGACCCGCTCACCGGTGTCCGGTGGGCCGCTGCCCCGGGTGGCCAGGCTCTGCGCGAGCACGGCCCCGGCCGAGCTGCCCACGAGGGCCACCCGCGCCGGGTCGAGGCCGAAGCGCTCGACCTGGGCCGGCTCGCGCAGCCAGCGCACCGCCGCGCCGACGTCGTCGACCGGGGCGGGCCAGGTGGCGGCCGGGGCGAGCCGGTAGTCGATCGAGAAGCCGGCCGCACCCATCGACGCCGCCAGCTCGCAGATGCCGCGGCTGCCGCCGGTCTCCCGGTCGCCGCTGGTGAACCCGCCCCCGTGCACGACGACGACCACCGGCACCGGGCCCTCCGGGGCGGCCGGCAGGCAGGCGTCGAGCAGCAGGTCGCCGGCTGGGCCGGTGGAGTAGGGGATGCCCTCCTCCACCGTGGTCCCGGTCGCGGCCGGCTCGAGGCGCCCGGCCGGCGCCCCGGCGTCCGAGCAGCCCGCCAGGGACGCGACGAGCACGGCGACGACGGCGGCGCACGTCCGTCCGGTGTGCCTCATCCCCGCCTCCGTCCGCTCGCTCGCGCCGGCCGGGGCCGCGCGGCGGGAGCTGCGCGGCACCCCGACCCCGGGTGTGCAGGCCGGCGCAGCATCGGTCCGGCTCGGCACACCCTGGTGCAGCACGGGGTCCGGTGGATGACGGCCGCGTGAAATGTGGCGGCCCGACGGCTGTGCTCTGCGCTACAGCCGGTGAGCTGTGGCAGACCTCACCTCGCCCGCCGCCGCGCTTAGACCCGTCCCACCAGCGCGGATGTGCCTCGTG
The DNA here is from genome assembly GCF_037034165.1 of Geodermatophilus sp. FMUSA9-8. Classification (NCBI taxonomy): domain Bacteria; kingdom Bacillati; phylum Actinomycetota; class Actinomycetes; order Geodermatophilales; family Geodermatophilaceae; genus Geodermatophilus; species Geodermatophilus sp. FMUSA9-8. Next base: position 163,247 of record NZ_JBAGKE010000013.1, read on the forward strand.
TCCTCACGCTGGCGTCCCGATCGGTGACGCTGTGTCATGGTCTACATCGCTGTCGACCAGCGTTCACACGATCGTCCCGCGCCCGCGGACGGCGGCTCGCTACGTTCCTGGCGCCGACACGGACACCGGAGTTCGGGCACCCCCACCGGCATCCCCGGGCACGTCCGCGTCGCGGCGCGCCCCGGCCGGTCGTGGAACGGGAGCAGTGTTCGTGACGTCGATCGACATCCCGGAGCAGCGCCCGCGGTTGCGCTCCCGCGGGTCCTGGCGCCGGCTGCCCTCGGGCCGGCGCCCCGGCGAGGAGGCCCGCCTGCGCGGCGAGGGCACGGCCGCCCGCCGGGCCTGGCGCCGCGCCTACGTCCGCCGGGCGGTGGTCCTCGACGCGGCGTGCGCGTCGGTGGCCGCCGTCGTCGGGTACCTGGTGCGCTTCCCGCCCGCCGACCCCACCGCCCCCGCCGTGGCGCCCGCCTCCGCGTGGCTCGCGCTCACGCTGCCGGTCACCTGGGTCGTCGTCATGTACGTCGCGCGGGCCTACGAGAAGCGCTTCCTGTGGGAGGGGCCCGAGGAGTTCCGCCGGGTCTTCTTCGCCGCGGCGCTGGTCCTCGCCGGCGTGGGCGTCGTCTCCTGGGCGTTCGCCCTGGAGCTCGCGCGCGGCCTCGTCGTCGTCGCGCTGCCGCTGGCCACCGCGCTGACGCTGGTCAGCCGCCATGCGCACCGGCAGTGGCTGCACCGCCGCCGCGAGCACGGCGCCCACCAGTCCACGACCCTGGTCGTCGGGCACCGCAGCGGCGTGGCCGCGCTGACCGAGCAGATGACCCGCGACGGGTACCACGGCTACCGCGTCGTCGGGTGCTGCCTGCCCGGGGGCCCGGACGCCGGCGACGGCACGTTCGGCGGGCTGCCGGTGCTCGGCGGCCTGGCCGACGTCGCCGCGGTGGTCGAGCGCTACGAGATCGACACGGTCGCCGTCCTCCCCAGCCCCGAGATCGACGGCCCGGGCCTGCGGCGGCTGGGCTGGGAGCTCGAGGGCACCCGGGCCGAGCTGCTCCTCGCCCCGGCCATCACCGAGGTCGCAGGCCCGCGGGTGCGGATCCGGCCGGTCTGCGGGCTGCCGCTCATGCACGTCGAGCGCCCGGAGCTGCGCGGCGCCCGCCGGGTCACCAAGGTCGTCGTCGACCGGACGGCCGCGGCCCTGCTGGTCCTGCTCACCGCGCCCGTGCTGCTCGCCGTCGCCGTCGCCGTGCGCACGACGAGCCCCGGTCCGGTGCTGTTCCGGCAGGAGCGGGTCGGCCGTGACGGTCGGACCTTCCCGATGCTGAAGTTCCGCAGCATGGTCGACGGCGCCGACCGGCAGACGGCGGTCCTGCAGGGCGCCAGCGACGGCAACGGCGTGCTGTTCAAGCGCCGGGACGACCCGCGCGTCACCCCGGTCGGCCGGCTGCTGCGCCGCTACTCGCTCGACGAGCTGCCCCAGCTGTTCAACGTCCTCGGCGGCAGCATGTCGCTGGTCGGCCCGCGTCCCCCGCTGCCCGGCGAGGTGGAGCGCTACGGCGTCGACATGCACCGCCGGTTCCTCGTCAAGCCGGGCCTGACGGGGCTGTGGCAGGTGAGCGGCCGGTCGGACCTGTCGTGGGACGACTCGGTCCGGATGGACGTCCGCTACGTGGAGAACTGGTCGCTCGCCTTCGACCTGATGATCCTCTGGAAGACCCTCGGCGCCGTCCTGCGCGGGCCCGGCGCGTACTGAGCACGTCCCGGGCCTGGCGACGTGCCGGCCCGGTCCCACCGCGGTGCGGCTCCGCCGCCCGCGTCGAGAGGAGAGCGGCATGAGGATCTCGGTGGTCGGCTGCGGGTACCTGGGCGCGGTGCACGCCGCCGCGATGGTGGAGCTCGGGCACGAGGTGGTCGGGGTCGACGTCGACGAGCGCAAGGTGGCCGCGCTGTCGGAGGGGCGGGCGCCCTTCCACGAGCCGGACTTCCCGGCACTGCTGGAGCACGGCCTGGCGTCGGGCCGGCTGCGCTTCACCACCGACGTGGGCGAGGCGGCCGGGGCGCAGGTGCACTTCGTCTGCGTCGGGACCCCGCAGCGGCGCGGTGAGTACGCGGCCGACCTGCGCTACGTGCAGGCCGCGGCGGAGTCGCTGCTGCAAGTGGTCGAGCCCGGCGAGCTGGTGGTGGGCAAGTCGACGGTGCCCGTGGGCACCGCGGCCGGCCTGGCCGAGCTGTTCGAGGGCAAGGTGCCCGGGTCGATCGTGGCGTGGAACCCGGAGTTCCTCCGGGAGGGTTTCGCGGTGCGCGACACGCTGCACCCGGACCGGCTGGTGTACGGGCTGCCGGCCGACGGCGACGGCGTGGTCGCGGAGCGGCTGCTGGACGAGGTGTACGCGCCGATCGTGGCCCGGGGCACGCCGAAGGTGACCACCGACTACGCGACCGCGGAGATGGTGAAGACGGCGGCGAACTCGTTCCTGGCCACGAAGATCTCGTTCATCAACGCGATGGCCGAGCTGTGCGAGGCG
>NZ_JBAGKE010000014.1:0-125249 GCF_037034165.1 Geodermatophilus sp. FMUSA9-8
CCCCCCCCCCCCCCCCCCCCGCGGCGGGGGGAGAAATGGACACCCCCTGGAGTGTCCCGCCGCATCTCCAACACAGGGAGGGACTGCCCCCCGTCTGGCGTCGCCCTCAGCGGCCCACTTGAGAACAGGCTGGCGGGGACGTTTCCGCGGAAAGGCGAACAAGGGGTGCGGCCTGCAAACGCTTCCGCGGAAAGGTGAGCGCCGCTCAAGAAGTGCCCCGCGTGCAATCGAAAAGTTGGCGACCCGACCCGCAACGCTCCGCTTCCCGAAGCAAAGCGCATCTCATCTTGGTCATCAGGCGGAAAGCTCATCAATCTAGGGGGCGGGACACCCGCTGTTGTATGTGCTTTCTAGCCGGGCTCGTCGGTGTCGCTGATGCTCGGCATGTCCTGTGAGGGGTCCATGCCGGACTCGGGTGGTGCATTTACAAGCACGCCCGCCGTGACAGCGCCGACGAGCGCCCAGGCGAGGAGCATGGCGGTCCGCCGGGAACTAGGCGGAGGGCGCCGCCGCCGCGGGTCTCGTGCGGGTCGACCTGGTGCGAGTCTCGCGGGCCGTCGCGTCGGCATCCCGTGCCGAGGCGGCCCCTGCGCCTTCAGGGCGGCGCGGTAGCGGCGCACGCGCCTCGCGATCATCCAGCCCGCGAGGAGGACCAGCCCAGCGATGGCGAAGCCGAGAACCCATGGCCGCACCGACGGCTTGAGGATTACAGCGACTACGAGACCGGAGATGAGAGTGGACACGGTCTTGCTTGCGGTGTCCCGCCACCACGAAGGATCGCGCCACCAATGCCACTCAGGCACATGCTGCTTAGTTGCCTGCGGAGTTTCTTCGCCTGCCACGTACCTAGCGTGACCCTGGCGACCGACGAAAGTGCAGGGGGGCGCGCCGTACATATGTGCGAAAAGTGACTCCAGTCACCCATATGTGGAATCGGGGTCGGTGAGAGCCCCGCGGAGCCGCTTGCCGCCCCAGACCTGGTTGCCCGTTGAGGACCACCAGCGGCGGCCTGGGCGGTGGCAGGGTTGGCACCAGGTGCACCTGCGCATCGACTTGCTTGTCACCGTCGTCTGGTGCGGTCTCGTTCGGCGCGACCGCGCGTCGAAACCCTAAGCTCAGGTCGTGACCGGTCCGGCGGGCGGAGGTGGTGGCGACTTGGCCAGCCGTGCGAGCGGTCCCATTCAAAGCGGCCCGGCGGTTCTGGTCCCGCACGACCCGCAGTGGGCGCCGCTCGCGGCCGAGGGGCTGACGGAACTGCGTCGGGCACTGGCTCCACTGGTCGACGTGAGCGCCTGCACTTTCGACCACATCGGCTCCACCGCGGTACCCGGCTTGGCCGCCAAGGCGTCGATCGACCTGCAGGTGCTTGCCCCCGCGTTGCCCGAGCCGACGGCCCTGGACGCCGCGCTTGCGCCTCTGGGATGGGTTCCGGCGCCTGGCAGCCGACCCGACTCGCCGGGCGTCTTCCGCGACATCCCAGCTCCCGGCGACACCGAGCCGGAGGAGGTCTGGGCCAAGCGGCTGTTCGCCTCCAGCAACCCGGCGCGGCCGGCGATCCTGCACCTGCGCCTGTCGGCATCCCCATTCGGCAGGCGCACCGTCGCCTTCCGCGACCGGCTGCGCGCCGACCCGGACCTACGCGCCTCCTACGAGGAGCTCAAGCGTCAGCTGGCCGCCGCCCACGCCGGAGATCCGGACTACGACGACTACACGCGAGGCAAGACCGCCTTCATCCGCGCTGCGACGGCGCGCTGACCGATCGTCCCTGCGGGCTCGGACAGGTCCGGGGTGCGCCGAGCCGCGGGGGTGCCACAGCTCTGACTGGCTGGCGACGCTCGCCACGTCCGGGTCGTCGCCGGCGTCCTTGTCAGGGGAGGGCGAAGCGCTGGCCACCGGCGTCCAAGACCAGTCCCCGGACGTTCTCGGACCAAGCCACGACACGGTGGCCCTGAGCGGCCCACTAAGGGACAATAAGTCGAGACGTCGCTAACGCAGTTACTTCCTTGCGTCCTAGTCGTTGGAACGAGACAGGAGGAGGAACAAATCACCAGACTTTGAGTCGTCAGCGATGACTGCCTCGAGACTTCCCCCGCCAGCTTGGCTGTAGCGCGCCGCCCCCGACGTGTTTCCGTCGGAGCCGCTTTCGTTGGTTGTGCCCTGGAAGCCGAGGTTCTCGAACTGCACCGCGTATGCAGCGAGCACCTCCCCGGCATCGGCGTCGTCATCGAGAGCGACCACGACGTTGTAGCCGCCGGTCAGACTCCAAGAGTGGCCGGGCGGACCGGTGACGCGTCCGCCAGGTTCGAGCACGACGACCGTCCCGTCGGGGTCGAACGCGTCTGGCGGGATGGCGACCAGCTCGCCGACCTCCGGGGCATCCCACTCGTCAATCGGTGCAGGAGGCGACGGCAGGTCAGTCTGGATGGTCGTCACGTTCGGTGGAAAGTAGTTGTCGAAGCTTTGCCGCCGCACAAGCACGTGTCGAAAGCTCGCACCGCCAGATTCGCCCCAGTGCAGTGAGACCTGGTAGCTCTCGGGCGCGTCTTCCCGAGACGCGAGGATCTCGCACCAGAGCAATTCGCTACGAACGGTGCAGACGTCGCCGTCCTGGTCAAACGTGCTGACGTCGTACCCGGACTCTCCCACCTGTTCCATCAGGTCTTGCAGGACCACGAGAGGTTCCGTACCGGTGATGATAAGGACCGCATCCCAGTCGCCCTCTTGTTCGGCGGGGAAGACTGTCCCGAGGAGCTCGGCATCTTCCGGCACCGCCAGCACCGAATCGATGCGGGACCCCGCATCCTGGCGATCCGAACGGCTCTCGCTACAACCCGCAGCGGCCACCAGTAGACCTGGGCAGATGATGAATGAGCGAACCCAAGACCCACGGGACAGCATCGCGCCATACTGCCCGAACCTGCGGCTGGCATCGAGCTAGACGAGAGGTGGTGCGCCCTCACGGCGACCCGCGCGGCCGATTTCTCTGAGCGGCCCACTTAGGGACAGACATCGGCCCGGCAGGCTCGATCTAGCGGCCCAACGGTGTTCCATGGCGCTTAGGTTGGCCACCATGTCCTGGCGGCCCCCGACAACAGCTCCGACGCCACCGCACCGCGTCGACCGCTACGCCTTTCGGGTCGGTGACCTCAGCCGCCCCGACGACAAGGACACCAGCTACGCGCTCGTCCTCCCCATGACCGTCTGGACCCAGACTGGCGGTCACCTCTGGTGGAGACGCTGGAGCGATCCCTACGTCGAGGTAGAGGTCTGGATCTTGGCTGACTGGGTGCAGGAGGCCTACGCCGACGGGTGGTGGCAGCAGGACGCCCTCCATGACGAACTTGACCTCTGGGACAGCGGGCAGATGACCGTCGGCAATGACACCCGGCGCGCGGTTCAATGGCTCGACGATCAGACCTCTGCCAGGGTCGCGCAACAGGCCTTCGACGCCGACCTTGCGGCACTGCGCGCAGAGCGCATAGGGCCTGTCCCATAGGCCGCCTTCTCGCGCCCGTATCCCTGAGCGGCCCACATTGGGACACCAAGCTTCCATGCCGACGGCGGTGGCTTGACAGTCTGCACGGCCCTGGTGATCAGGCGATGAGCCCGATCAGCAGCATGACTGTGCCCGCGACGATCGCTAGCGCACCGGCGGCCGTGTACCAACCCCGGGTAGCCCCCACGTGCGCCTGCAACGGATTCGCCAAGGGGCTGCTTTTTGCGGCTGCTCGGCGCTCCCATGAGGCGTCGAATCGAACGAGACGTGTCCGGCCGAGTAGCAGCCCTCCGCCGAGCACGATGGCGAAGATGCCGACGGCCACGAGAGTCGTCACGTTCCGCCCCGTCCTCTGAGGATGCAACCGGCGGAACCCTGTGCGCGCCCGACCAAGCGCGCAGCCGCAGGGTGTCCCATAGGCCGCCTTCAGGGACAGGTCCGCCGCCTCGGGTCGCCGTCGCCACGCGGGAGACGCCAGCTGGCGACCCGGCAGGACAGACTTGCGCCCCTGCGCAGCCGTCCCGTAAGGCCCGCCTGGTGGACCTTCCCGCATGGGAGGACAACCAGGACACCCTGCGGGCCGGCAGGGCAGCGCCGTCCGCGAGCGGCTCGACATCCACGTCATCGTGTCGCGGGAGGGCTGCTGCGTGGCCGAACCGATACATCTGGGAGCGCCTTATCAGCCACCAGTAGCCGGGCGGACGAGATGAGCCTTGCCGTCAATAATCGCCATAACCGACAAGTGGAATGAGGCCTGCGACGACTGGCCGCCCGGAGCTTCTGACATCTCCTGCGCATGCCCACAGCTTCACTCAAAGAGCGTCTAAGACGCGGCACGAATGCTACCTTGGTAGCCAGTTCGGCCCCCGCTTCGCGGGGGCCTTCGCCGCTTCTAGGGGTGACTCGTTGGCCATTGTTGGCAGGTGCTGAGAATGCACGGCGGAGTCAAGTTCTTCACCGGCGCACCCGCCGGGGCTCGGCACTATGTGGAGGCCGGCCGGTACCGCGCGGATGACTACTACCTGGCCGAGGGGGCCGGCGTCGCCCGCCGCTACACCGCCACTGCCGCCGGGTCGGTGGCCGAGTTGGCGCCGCTGGACGGCGACGCCTACGAGTCCTGGGTCGCCGGCATCGACCCCGACACTGGGGAGTCGCGGGGGCGGCTGCACAGCGACGCCCGTGCGGTGCGGTTCGTCGAGGTCATCGTCAACGGGCCCAAGTCCTGGTCCCTGGCCGCCGCCCTGCACCCGGATGTCGCCGCGGCGTACGACGCGGCGCAGGACCGCGCGGCCGAGCAGATTCTTGGCTGGCTCGCCGCCCACGGCACCACTCGTGTGGGCCCGCGCGGCGGGCAGGTGCTGGTGCCGGTGGAGGGGATCGAGGCCGCGGTGGTGCGGCACCACACGTCGCGGGCGGGGGATCCGCACCGGCATCTGCACCTGCAGATCAACACCCGGGTGTTCGCGGACGGGCGGTGGCGGGGGTTGCACACCGTCGGTGTGCGGGAGGCCATCGCCGCGATCAACGGCATCGGGCACGCCGCGGTCATGTGCGACCCCGGCTTCCGCACGGCGCTGGCATCCCACGGCTACCGCCTGGACGGAACTGGAGAAGTACGGGAGCTCGCCGAGTACACCGGATCCTTCAGCGCCCGGGCGGCGCAGATCGGCCGCAACATCGACCGCTACGAACAGCAGTGGACCGCGGCGAACCCCGGGCGGACACCCGGGCCGCGCTTGCGGCGGGTGTGGGACGCCCGCGCGTGGGCCGACGGGCGGCCGGACAAGGTCCTGCCGCAGCCGGGCGAGGACCTCACCGCCCGGTGGGTGGCTGAGCTGGCCGGGCTGGGCTACGTCGACCGGGACCGGCCGGTCGACTTGGTGCCGGTGCCGGTGGGCGGGCTTGACCGCGATGCCGCGGTCGACTCGGTGCTGACCCGGCTGGCCGCCGGCGCGTCGGCGTGGAACGCCGCGGAGATCCGGGGCGGGGTCGAGCAGTGGATCGCCGCGCACGGCGTCGTCGCCGAGCCGGCGGTGCGCCTGGAGCTGGCCGAGGATCTCACCGCCCGCACCCGGGCCGCCTCCGTGCCGCTGCTCGATCGACGCGGCGTGCCCGAGGACGTCCGGGCGTGGACCTCCCGCCCGGTGCTGGAGGTGGAGGCCGACCTGGTTGCCCGGCTCGCCGCCCGCGCCGAGGCCTCGCCGTCCCCAGGCCCGCAGGCGCACGGGGCCGAAGTGACACCGCCAATGCCGGGCGGGCTGGACGCCGGGCAGATCGCGGCGGCCGCCGCGCTGGCCGGCCACCAGGCGCTGGTGGTCGTGGAGGGCGCGGCCGGGGCGGGCAAGACCACCCTGCTCGCCGCCGCCCGCAACCTGCTCGAGGCGCAGAGTCGTCAGCTCATGGTGGTGACCCCGACGCTCAAGGCGGCCACGGTCGCCGCCGCCGAGGTCGGCGCCCGCACCGGGTCGGCGGCGTGGCTGGCCCACCAGCACGGCTGGCGGTGGGACGACGACGGCACCTGGACCCGCCTGGCGCTCGGGGACGGCGACCTCCGGACCGGGACGACGTACGCCGGACCGCAGGACGCGGCCCGGTTGGCTGCGGGGGACCTGCTGGTGGTCGACGAGGCCGGGATGCTCGACCAGGACACCGCCCGCGCCCTGCTCGTCCTGGCCGACGAGCAGCAGCTGCGGGTGGCGCTGGTCGGGGACCGGCGGCAGCTGGCCGCGGTCGGCCGCGGTGGGGTGCTGGACCTCGCCGCCGGCGCCGTCGACCCTCCCGCCCACCTCGCCCTGGACGAGGTGCACCGGTTCACCCGCACCGACCCCACCGGCGCCGTCACCCCGGACGAGGAGTACGCCGCCCTGACGCTGGCCATGCGGGCCGGTGACGATCCGGGTGCGGTGTTCGACGCGCTCACCGCCCGCGGGCAGATCACCGTCCATCCCGACCTGGCGGCGCTGCAGGAGGCCCTGGTTGGGCTCGCCGCGACCGCTTCCCGGGACCGGCAGGCGGTGGCCGTGGTGGTGGACACCCGTGAGCAGGCCGCCGACCTCAACGCCGCCATCCGCGACCGGCTGGTCGCCGACGGCCGCGTCGACGACACCGGGGCGGTCAGCACCCGGGCGGGGCAGCGGATCGGCGCCGGGGATCGGATCACCACCCGCCGCAACGACCGCGACCTGGGCGTGGCCAACCGCGACACCTGGGCCGTCACCGCCGTCGACGAGGCCGGTTGGCTCCTTGTCACCCCCACCGAAGACCGGCCCATCGGCGATGTCACCCCCGGCCTTGTCATTCCGCGCGCCGTCACCCCGGGCGGGGCACGGGAGCGGGTGCTGTCCGCCGCCTACGTCACGTCGCACGTCGAGCTGGCCTACGCCAGCACCGCGCACGGCGTGCAAGGTGACACCGTGCTCGCCGCGCACATGGTGGTCGGTGAGCACACCGGCGCCGCGTCTGCCTACGTGGGGATGACCCGCGGCCGGTGCGCGAACACCGCCCACCTGGTCGCCGCCGACCCGGCCGAGGCACGGGAGCAGTGGATCGCGGTGTTCGCCCGTGACCGGGCCGACCTCGGCCCCGGCCACGCCGCCGCCCTGGCGGCAGCCGAAGCCGCCCGGTATGCCCCGGCCCGCCCGCTCGACGACGCGCTGGGCGACCTGCGCCGCGCTTGTACGGCCGAACAGCGGGTCCTCGACCAATTGGCCTTCTGGCAGCGGCTGCAGGCCACCTACCAGCGCCAGGTCACCACCGACGCGGACGGGGCTGCCGTGATGTCCGCGGCCGAAACGGTCCACCGGTCGGCGGCGCGCGACGCCGCCGATGCGCGGCAGCAGGTCGAGGCCGTCGGCGCACTGGTCGACGCGACCGCCGACCGCATCCACGGCGACCTGCTCACCCGCTGGGACGCCGACCGGACCGGCGCCGCCCACGCCGCCCGCACGGTGGCCGACGGACCCGGCCGGCTCGGCCTGCGCCGCGCCGCCGTGGTCCGCGCCGCCGGGCAGTTGAACGCCTGGGCCGGACGATGGCGCCCGCACCTGCCCGACCTACCCACTGACCCCCAGGCGCTCGCGGAGGTCGCCGGCTCGGCCGACGACCGGCCCACCCTGGAGGCCGCCCTCAGCGCCGCCGCCCGCCGGGCCGCCGAACGAGCTCATCCGCAGCACGCCGTATCGCGAGAGGCCGCCCAGGCGGCTCAGCGCGCTGCCGACCAGGCCCAGCACCGGCTGGACGATGCCCGCTGCCGGCACGAGGACCGCCTCGCCGGCACCGCGCCCCCGGACAAGGGAACCGCCGAACGGCTCACCGAGGCCCAGCGCGAACTCGCCGACGCGCAGCAGCGGCTGACCGACGCCCGCGCCCGCATCACCGGCCTGCGCCACGAGCCGGCCCTGGCCACCCTGCCTCCCGGCCGCCTCGACGACGAGCGCGCCGCCTGGCGAGCCGATCGCGACGCCGACACCCACGGGCGGGCGGCAGGCCGGTGGCCGGCCGCCGCTCCTCTCGACGAGCGTCCCGTGCCGCTGCCGGGCGGACGGGCCGTCGGCCACCGCAGCCCGGGCCCCTCCCTCGGGCGGTGAGGTCGGAGCCAGGGTCGAGGCTCGGCCGGTGCTCAGGACCCCCAGCAGCGAGCGGCGGACGAAGGAGAGGGGAGAAGACCAGGAGACCTGCAGGAGATCTGTCGGGTCGACTTCGTCCGCAGGTGTCAGCAAACAGCCGAAAACGGCGCCTTCTCCCGTGCAGGCACCCATCGACCCGACAGGAGCCACCGTGTCCGACCCCATCACGAAGCGCCAGCCCGACCTGCTCACCATCACCGAAGCTGCCGAACTCCTCCGCGCCCCGGTCGCCACCCTGCGGTACTGGCGACACCTGGGCACCGGACCGCGCAGCTTCCGCCTCGGCCGCCGCGTCCTGTACCGCACCGACGACCTCCACGCCTGGATCGCGCAACAGCACGCCCAGGCCCTCGACCGTCGATGAGCGGGCATTGTCCACAGGCCTGCCGGCCTCCCCAGAGACTCGAGACGGCGTTGACCCAGGGAGCCGTCGTGGGCACGGTCATCTGATGGCCGGCAGCATCACCGTGGACGTGCTCAGCGACGGCAGCAAGCGGTACCGGTCGCGGTACCGCGATGCTCGTGGGCGGCAGCACGAGAAGCGATTTCTGCGCAAGGTCGACGCCCAACGATGGCTCGACGAGCAGACGTCGGCGATCGTCACGCAGACCTGGACGGCGCCGGAGCGTGGCCGGGTCACCGTCGATGCCTGGGCAGAGCAGTGGCTCGCCGCGCAGACGGGGCTGAAGCCCAGCACGCTCTACCGCTACCGGTCACTGCTGCGCGTCCAGATCCTGCCGCGCTGGGGCCGGCACCGGCTGGCCGACGTCACCCATGCCGAGGTCGCCTCGTGGGTGGCCCAACTCGTCGCCGGCGGCCTCGCGCCGGCGACGGTGCGGCAGGCGCACCGGGTGCTCGCGCTCATCCTCACCCTTGCCGTCCGTGACGGGCGCATCCCGCGCAACCCGGCGTCTGGTGTCCCGCTGCCCAGGGCGCGGCGCGCCGATCCCCGGTTCCTCACCCGCGAGGAGGTGGAGCGGCTGGCGGACGCGGCGGAGGAGTACGGCGACGTCGTCCGCCTGCTGGCGTACACCGGCCTCCGGTTCGGCGAGATGGCCGCCCTGCGGGTCCGCCGGGTCGATTTCCTCCGCAAGCGGCTCACCGTCGCCGAGAGCGCCACGGAGGTCGGCGGCACCGTCGAGTACGGAGCGCCCAAGACGCACCAGCAGCGCACCGTGCCGATCCCGAGCATCCTCCTCGAGCCCCTGTCCCGCCGCTGTCAGGGCAAGGGGCCCGACGACCTCGTCCTGACCTCGCCGGGCGGCGCGGTGCTGCGCTCGGGCAACTTCCGGCGGCGGTTCTTCGACCCGGCGGCCACCGCCGCCGGGCTCGAGGACCTCAGCCCGCACGACCTCCGGCACACCGCCGCGAGCCTGCTGGTGGCCAGCGGGGCGAACGTCAAGGCGGTCCAGCGGATGCTCGGTCACGCCTCCGCAGCGATGACCCTCGACGTCTACTCCGGGCTCTTCGACGACGACCTGGGCGCCCTCGCGGAACGCATGGACGCCGCCCACCAGGCATCCGTTACAAGACGTCACGGTACGTAGTGTGGGCACCGTGTGGGCACGGGGCCCCATCGCCAAGATCGGCGATCATGTACCAACCTTCTGACCTGTACGTATATCGGTGGGGCGGGTGGGGCTCGAACCCACGACCCAGGGATTATGAGTCCCATGCTCTGACCGGCTGAGCTACCGCCCCCGACGTGTGCCACCCAGCCTGCCAGACGCCCGCGCGCCTCTCAGCGGACCCACAGCGACGCCCCGGCTCCGGTCCAGCGGGGTCCGCGAACGTCGGTGCTCCCCGGACGACGAGGAGCACCGTGGACGACCAGCAGACCCCTGCCGGCGCGCGCTGGCAGCCGCCGGCCTGGCACCCCGAGCACCCCTCCGGCGCGCGGTCGGCCACCGCCGAGCTGCCGATGCCCGCGGCTGCCCCACCCGCCGCGCCTCCACCGGCCGCCGAGCGCCCGCGCCGCTCGCTGCCGCCGCGGCTGCGCAAGCGTGCCGCGGTCGGTGCGGCCGCCGCCGCGCTCCTGGCGATCGGTGGTGCCGGCGGCTACGCCGTCGGTTCGGCGACCGCCGGCGACGACGCGGCCGGCACCGCGGTGGTCCAGCCCGGCACGACCGAGGACGGGACCACCGGCACGCTGCCCGGCGGCGGTCAGGGTCTCCCGGGCGGCGGCGTCCCCGGCACCCCGCCCGGCCTCGGCGGCACCGACGACGGCACCGACGACGGCACCACCGACGACGGGACGGGCGGCACCATCTGAGCCCCGCGGCCCGGCCGGGCCGTCAGTCCCGGCCGGGCCCGTCGAAGTCCGGTCCGCCGAACCCGCGGTCGCCGGGACCGTCCATGCCGAGGCCGTCGGCCAGTCCGTGCACCACCAGCGAGACCAGCGTCGCCAGGAGCACCAGCGCCACCACCGCAGCGATCGCCAGCCGCACCGCCGCCGGGCCGCCGGACCGTGCGCCCGCCACCGTCGCCCGCACCTGCTCCCACGCCATCGACCCGAGCGGGCGCCACCCCGGCGGGCCGAGGCGCACGGGCGCCGCCGCGGGCAGGTCCGCCGTCAGCGGCGGGAGGTCGCGCAGGTGCACCGCCGCGAAGGCGGCCGCCATCCGGTCGCTGCCCTCGTCCGGCGTCAGCAGCCCCCGTGCCACGGCGTCCTGCAGCGCGTGCACGGTGGCCGCGCGGTCGCTGTCGGCCGCGCGCATCGGCGGCGCCTGCTGCGGCATGCCCGTCGCGTCCATGTCGCTCCTCCCTCTCGAGCCGGTCCGGCGCGCCAGCGTGCCCGCGGCACCTGTGACGCACCTGTGAGCCACGGCACCCCCGCGACGGGCCACGGGACGCTCCGTGGCGCTCCGTGCGTCGTCCCACACGTCCCGTCAGGACCGCAGGTCACACGCTTGAGAGCGCAAGTACCCGCGCCGGGTCCTTGACCGTTTCGTTACCTGGCCTGCTGAACCCGTAGTACGTTCGCCCGCGGTCCTGCCGGGCCCTCCTGCTCCTCGATCCCCGAGGACACCGGCCGGGCCCCGCCTGACCGCCGGCCTCCGCGCCGGGGGACCGGGACCTCTCCGAGGCCCCGGCTCGGTCACGTCCACGCACGGGGAGCGTGGACGAGCCGCGCGCCCTCCGGGGCCGTGGTGACCCGGGGAGGCGGTCGCGAGGAACGGAGACCCGCCGTCTTGGCGTCCCTGCACCACCGGACCGTCCGCACACCCCGTCTGCGCCGCGCCGTGCTCGCCGCCGGTGCCGCCGCGGGCCTGCTGCTCACCGCACCGTCCGTCGCGCACGCCGACCCCGACGACGACGTCGCCGCCGCGGAGGCCGCCGAGCGGGACCTCGTCGCCGAGGTCGCCCGGATCCAGGGCGAGGTCACCGCGGCCGAGGAGCAGCTGCAGCGGATGACCGTCGAGGCCGAGGCCGCCGCGGACGCCGCGCTGGTCGCCCAGGCCGAGCTCCAGGCCGCACAGCAGCAGGCCGCCGTCGCCGCCGCCGAGCTCCAGGCCGCCCGCGACGCCGTGGCCGCGGCGCAGGCCGAGGTGGTCGAACTCGGCCGCGAGGCCTACATGGGCGGCGGGGGAGCCGACCTGGGCGGCACAGCCTCGGTGCTGCTCGACAGCGAGGGCCCCCGCGAGGTGCTCGAGCGCGCCGCCACCCTCGACCTGCTCGGCGCCCAGCGCTCGGAGACGCTCGAGCAGTACGAGATCCTGGAGACCCAGGAGGCGGCAGCCGACGCCGCCGCCCGCGCCGCCGTGGCCGAGCGCGACGCCGCCTCCCGTGCCGCCGCCGAGGCGCAGGCCGCCGCCGACGCCCGCCTCGCGGGCGCGCAGGCCGAGTTCGACGCCCGCGCCGCCGAGAAGGCCCGTCTCGACGAGCGGCTGCGCGCGGCCGAGGTGGAGCTGCTGCGCCTGCGCGGCGTCCGCGACGCCGAGGCCGCCTACGCCGCCCAGCAGGCCGCCGCGCAGCAGGCCGCCGTCAACGTGCGGTCCGCCCCCGCCGCCTCCGGCGGCGGCATCGCCCCGACCACCGGCCGGGTCACCTCCTGCTACGGCGCCCGTTGGGGGACCATGCACTACGGCGTCGACATCGCCGCGCCGATCGGCACCCCGATCTACGCGCCCGAGCCCGGCGTCGTCCTGCAGGCCGGGCCCGCCAGCGGCTTCGGGCAGGCCGTCTACGTCCAGCACGGCGACGGCTCGATCACCCTCTACGGGCACGTCGACAGCTTCGACGTCTCGGCCGGCCAGGTCGTCAGCGCCGGCCAGAAGATCGCCGAGGTGGGCAACCGAGGCCAGTCGACCGGCCCGCACCTGCACTTCGAGGTGCACCAGGGCGGGCTCTACGCCAGCCGCGTCAACCCGGTGCCGTGGCTGGCCGCGAACGGGGTGTCGCTCGGCAGCTGCTGAGCGCGGGCTCAGCCCCGGCGGCCGCGCAGCCGGCCGAGCAGGTCGCCCGTGCCCCCGACGGTGCGGGCGGCCAGCGCCAGGATCGGCCCGCCCGGGATGCCCGGCGCCGCCTCCACGATCGGCGCCAGCCGCATGAGCTCGGGCAGGTCGCGCACCCGCAGCCGGCGGCGCACCAGGGCCGCGGCCGGGTTGGCCCGCCCGGAGGCCGCCTCCAGCAGGACGTCGGCGGGCGCCTCGACGACGGCGCCCGCCGGCCGGCCGCCGTCGACCCGGGTGACCGTCCACCCCGGCGGGTCCGCGGCGAACAGCCACCCGCCGTCCGGCGTCAGCAGCGCCGCCCCGCCGCGGATGCCGGAGGACGCCGCGAGCGACCCGGTCACCTCGGCCAGCGCGGCGAGGCCGGCCTGCAGCACCGGCGGCGGGACCGGGGGAGCGCCGGCCGCCGCGAGGTCCAGGCCGTGGACGGCGAGCTCGTAGACCTGCCCGAGCACCACCGACAGCAGCGGCAGCCGGCCCACCGTGGACACCGCGGGCGCGAGGTCGAGCTCCGGGGCCGCATCCGCCAGGTACCGCACGGTGGCCTCGCGGTTGCGGCGCAGCGCGGCGAGGACCTCGTCGCGGGAGGCGTCGCGGTGCGCGGCGGTCACCCGCGCGTTGGTGGCGTCGACGTCGGGCGGCGTCCCGCGCCCGCCGGCGCGGGCGGAGGCGGTCAGGTCGGCCAGCGCCTCGTGGTCGGGCCAGGCGCCCAGGTGCACGCACACCTCGTGCGCCCGCCACCCGGGCAGCCGGCTGGGCCGCGCGAGGTCCACCGCCTCCGCCTGCGCCAGGAAGGCGTCCCACGCCTCCAGCACCAGCGGCCCGACCACCTCCCGGCCGGCCCCGGCCAGCCCGCGCTGCGCACCCGTCACGCCCGGCCCCTACCCCGGCCGCGGCGCGGGCACCCCGACGGGGGAGACCCGCCCGTCCCGACTGCAGAACGGAACGGTTCCGGCCGTAGTCCCCCTCGTGACGGTGCTGGAGGGCGGACGGCGGGCGCGCACGGGGGCGCCCGCCGCGCCGCCGCGCCGCGCCCCCGGCTGGCTGTCCGCCGGCCTCTACCGCCCGCTGGCCGAGGACGACGAGCGCGCCCGCTACTGGGTGCGGCACGTGCAGACCGGCGTGCTGCTCAGCGAGATCGCCGGCTGGGCGTGCCTGGTCTACACGATGACCACCCCTACGCCCGGGCACCGGCACCCCGTGCTGCTCGCGCTGGCGGGCGCCGTCGTCGTCCTGACGCCGCTCGTGCTGCTGCTGCCGCTGGACCGCGTGGTCCGCGACCTGCGGGGGCCGCTGCTGTTCTACGCGTGGAACGCCGCGGTGACGGCCATCGTCACCACCGCGGCCGCCTTCGACGGCGGCGCCGACAGCCCGCTGCCGGTGCTCTTCTTCCTCGTCCTGGTGTTCATGGCGGTGGCCTACCCGCCGGCCGGCGTGGTGCTCACCGGCGCGCTCATGACGACCGCCTACGTCCTGCTCGTCGACGGGCCGCTCGGGCCGCAGACGCTGCTCGTGACCACGGTCCTCGGCACCGTCACGCTCATCTGCACGCTGTCCTCGGCCAACCAGTGGGCGGCCCAGGACCGGCAGGTCCTGCTGCTGCGCACCCAGGAGGCGCTGGCCACCACCGACCCGCTCACCGGTGTCCCCAACCGCCGGGTCTTCCTCGACCGGGTGGGGCGCGCGGTCGCCGCCCGGGACGGGCGCTCGGTGGTCTGCATCGTCGACCTGGACGGCTTCAAGGGGGTCAACGACCGCGACGGGCACGCCGCCGGTGACGCCGTGCTACGCCGGGTGGCCGCCGCGCTCGGCGCCGCGGTCCGCGAGACCGACACCGTGGCCCGGCTCGGTGGCGACGAGTTCGCCGTCCTGGCCGCCTCCCCGGGGCCCGCCGACGACGCCGCCCTCGCCGACCGGGTGCGCGCGGCCGTCGCCGGGGCGGGCGCCGGCCGCGGGGTGACCGCCAGCGTCGGGCTGGCGCTCGTGGGCCCCGGGGACGACGTCGCGGGGGTGCTGCACCGCGCGGACGGGGCCATGTACCGGGCCAAGGCGGCCGGCGGCGACAGGGTGGGCGATCTCGCAGGGTGACGGCCGCGCCCGCTCACCGAGTACGCAGAGTCACCGGAACGTCGTCGTCCCCGTTCGGCGACACCCCGCGCGGCAACGGGGTGTGACGGCCGGCCCGGTGTACCGTCAGGGCAGCCCGGAGCCGGGTTGGACACCTCCGGCCAGGTCGTGCTATGGCGCTGACCAGCACTTCCGTGCCCCGAGCGGCGTGTGGGACCTCTCCTGCACCAGCCGCCCCATCCGCACTGGCGCGACCGGCACTCCATCGTGCACACTGTCCCCAGTACCCCTGGTCCACCCGTGCCGACCACAGCCTGTCACCGAACCGATCGTCCGTTGGGGAAGACGAGACCGATCGAGTCGATGGAGGTGCCTCGTGCGGCAACGGTCTACCCAGGGTGTGGTCTTCGTGCACGCCTGCCCGAAGGCGCTCTGCCAGCACGTCGAGTGGGCGCTCGAGCGCGTCATCGGCGCGCCGGTCTCCCTGTCGTGGGCCGACCAGCCCGCGGCGCACGGGTCCTACCGTGCCGAGGTCGCCTGGACCGGTGCCCCCGGGACGGGCGCCAAGCTGGTCGCCGCGCTGCGCGCGTGGCCGATGCTGCGCTTCGAGGTGACCGAGGAGGCCAGCTCCGGCAACGACGGCGAGCGGATGTCCTACGTGCCCGGGCACGGGGTCTACCGCGCGCCGACGAGCGCCAACGGCGACCTCGTCGTCACCGAGCAGCAGCTGCGCACCCTCGCGGCCACCGCGACGTCGGTGGAGGCCTTCCGCCACGGCGTCGACCAGCTCCTGGGCGCGGCGTGGGACGCCGACCTCGAGGTGTACCGCTACGCCGGCGACGGCAGCCAGACCACCTGGCTGCACCAGGTCGTCTGAGCCGGCGCCCGCGGGAACGCGCAGGTCACGATCCGGGCACGACGACGTGAGCGCCCCCGGCACCCCGTCGTAGGCTCGTCGCAGGTCGTCCGGACGCCGTCGGGGAAGCGGCGTCCGGACGGCCTCGACGCGAGAGGGCCCGCCACCGCAGCAGCGGTGGCGGGCCCTCTCACGCGTGGGGACTCAGAGCGGGATGTTGCCGTGCGCGCCGCGGCCGGCCGGGGCGGCGGCCAGGGCCTCCACGAGCCGGCGGCGGGTGCGCGAGGGCTCGACGACCTCGTCGACGACGCCGATCTGCAGCGCCCGGTTCACCCCGCCGGCGATCCGCTCGTGCTCCTCGGCCAGCTGCGCGTGCAGCGCCTCGCGCTCGGTCGGCGGCACCGCGGCCAGCTTCTTGCGGTGCAGGATGCCGACGGCGGCCTTGGCGCCCATGACCGCCACCTCCGCGCCCGGCCAGGCGAACACCGACGTCGCGCCGAGCGAGCGGGCGTTCATGGCGATGTAGGCGCCGCCGTAGGACTTGCGGGTCACCAGCGTCACCCGGGGCACCACCGCCTCGGCGAAGGCGTGCAGCAGCTTCGCGCCGCGGCGGACGACGCCGTCCCACTCCTGGCCGACGCCGGGCAGGTAGCCGGGCACGTCGACGAGCACGACCAGCGGGACGCCGAACGCGTCGCACATCCGCACGAAGCGGGCCGCCTTCTCCGCCGACGCGGAGTCCAGGCAGCCGCCGAGGCGCAGCGGGTTGTTGGCGATGACGCCGACCGTCCGCCCGGCCAGCCGGCCCAGCGTGGTGACCACGTTGGGCGCCCAGCGCGGGTGCAGCTCCAGGCCGGGGCCGTCGAGCACCGCGGCCACCACCGGCTTGACGTCGTAGGCGCGGTTGGTCTGCTCGGGCAGCAGCGCGCGCAGGTCGACGTCGGGCTCGTCGGCGGCCGGGGCGAACGACCCCTGCGCGGCGAGCAGGTCGACGGCCTGGCGGGCGGTCTCCAGCGCCGCGGCCTCGGAGTCGGTCACCACGTGCACGACGCCGCTGCGCCGGCCGTGGGTGTCGGGCCCGCCGAGGCTCTCCATGTCGACGTCCTCGCCGGTGACCGACCGGACGACGTCGGGACCGGTGACGAACACCCGCCCGGCCGGCCCCATGATCACCAGGTCGGTGAGCGCGGGGCCGTAGGCGGCGCCACCGGCGGCGGGGCCGAGGACGACGGAGATCTGCGGGATCCGCCCCGAGGAGCGGACCATCGCGGCGAACACCTCGCCGACGGCGTGCAGGGCGGTGACGCCCTCGGCGAGCCGGGCGCCGCCGGAGTGCCAGATGCCCACGACGGGCACCCGCTCCCGCAGCGCGGTGTCGATGGCGTCGACGATGTGCCGGCAGCCGTCGATGCCCATCGCCCCGCCCATGACCGTGGCGTCGGTGCAGAAGGCGACCACCCGCGAGCCGGCGACGGTGCCGCGGGCGGCCATGACGCCGGAGGTGTCGCGGGGGACGAGCAGGCTCATCGACCCGGCGTCGAAGAACCGCAGCAGGCGGTCCTCGGGGTCGCGCGGGTCGGGGCTGGGCAGGGTCGGGACGGCGTGGACGGTGGTGGTCACCGGGCCTCCAGGGACTCCCGGCACCGGGCCGGGCGGGAAATGGGTCAGGCGGTCGTGAAGACCAGCGCGAGGTTGTGCCCGCCGAAGCCGAAGGAGTCGTTGACCGCGGCGCTGAGGCTCGCCTTCCGCGGCTCGTGGCGGACGATGTCGAGTGCCTGGACCGCGGCGTCGTCGTCGGGGTCGTCGAGGTTCGCCGTCGCCGGGACCACCTGCTCGCGCAGGGCGAGCACGGTGAACACCGCCTCCAGCGCGCCGGCGGCACCGAGCAGGTGGCCGGTCTGGCTCTTGGTGGCCGCCACCAGCGCGTGCTCGCCGACGGAGCTGCGGATGGCCGCGGCCTCCGCGGTGTCGCCCACCGGCGTGGAGGTGGCGTGCGCGTTGACGTGGCCGATGTCGGCGGGGGACAGGCCCGCGTCGCGCAGCGCGGCGGTGATGGCGCGGGCGGCGCCCTCGCCCTCCGGGTGCGGCGCGACGAGGTCGTAGCCGTCGGCGGTGGCACCGGCGCCGGCGAGCCGGGCGTGCACCCGGGCGCCGCGGGCCTGCGCCGAGGAGGCGCGCTCGAGCACGAGGGCGGCGGCACCCTCGCCGAGCACGAAGCCGTCGCGGCCCTTGTCGAACGGGCGGGACGCGCGGCCGGGCTCGTCGTTGCGGGTGCTCATCGCCCGCATCGCGGCGAAGCCGGCCATGGGCAGCGGGTGCACGACGGCCTCGGCGCCGCCCACCAGGACGACGTCGGCACGGTCGAAGCGCAGCAGGTCCAGGCCCCAGCGGATGGCCTCGGCACCGGAGGCGCAGGCGCTGACCGGGGCGTGCACGCCGCCGCGGGCGCCGATCGCGAGGCCGACGGCCGCGGCCGGGCCGTTGGGCATGAGCATCGGGATGGTGAAGGGCGAGACGCGCTTGGCGCCCTTGGCCTCCAGGACGTCGTCCTGGCCGAGCAGGGTCATCGCCCCGCCGATGCCGGTGCCGAAGACGACGGCGATGCGCTCGGGCGCCACGCCCGCGTCGGCGGCGCCGGACTCGGCCCACGCCTGCTCGGCGGCGACGACCGCCACCTGCTGGCTGCGGTCGAGCCGGCGGGCGCGGACCCGGTCGATCTGCTCGGAGGGCTCCACCGCGAGGGTGGCGGCGAGCTGGGCCGGCATCTCCTTCACCCACTCGTCGTCGAGGCGGCGGACCCCCGACCGTCCGGCCAGCAGCGCGTCCCAGGTGCTGGCGACGTCGCCACCCAACGGCGTGGTGGCTCCGAGGCCGGTGACGACGACGTCGTCGTTCGAGCTCATGACGGTCCTTCCCTGGGGACGTGCGGGCGCGGGCGGCCGGGGGACCGGCTCAGCCCTTGTTCTTCTGGATGAAGCTGATCGCGTCGCCGACGGTCTTGATGTTGCCGAGCTCGTCGTCGGGGATGGCCACGCCGAACTTGTCCTCGACGGCGGTGGCGATCTCGACCATCGACAGCGAGTCGACGTCGAGGTCCTCGGTGAACGACTTCTCCGGGGTGGCGTCGGCGGGGGCGACCCCGGCGACCTCCTCCAGGATCTCGGCCAGACCTGCCTGGATGTCCTCGCTCACGCGGGGTCCTCTCTCTCGGTGGAGGCGGGGGTTGCCCGCCGTCGGGTCCCGGTGGTCCGGGGGTCTGTGGGGCCGGTCAGGGCAGGACGAGCACCTGGCCGGCGAAGGTGAGCCCGGCGCCGTAGCCGAGGACGAGGGCGAGGTCGCCGCTCTTGGCCTCGCCGGACTCCAGCAGCGCGGCGAGCGCCAGCGGGATGGAGGCGGCCGACGTGTTGCCCGACTGCACGATGTCGCGGGCGACGACGACGTCCTCGCCGAAGCCGAGCCGCTTCGTCATGGACTCGACGATGCGCAGGTTGGCCTGGTGCGGGGCGAAGACGTCGACGTCCTTGGCCTCCACGCCGGCGGACTCCATGGCCTGCACCAGCGTGTCGGTGAGCCGGGTGGTGGCCCAGCGGTAGACGGCCTGGCCGGCCATGGTCATCGTGCCGGTGCCCGCGGCGATCTCGATCGCGGAGAACTGGTCGCCGTCGCTGCCCCACGCGACCGGGCCGATGCCGGGCTCGTCGGAGGCGCCGAGGACGGCCGCGCCGGCGCCGTCGGCGAAGATCACCGCGGTGGAGCGGTCGGTCTTGTCGACGACGTCGGTGAGCCGCTCGACGCCGACCACGAGCGCGTTGCGCGCCGAGCCCGCGCGGATGGCGGACGAGGCCACCTCCAGCGCGTAGCAGAACCCGGCACACCCGGCGTTGAGGTCGAAGGCGCCGGGGCGGGGGATGCCCAGGCGGTGGGCCACCTGCGGGCCGATGCCCGGGATGGGCTCGGTGAGGCTGGCGCTGGCGAGGATCACCAGGTCGACCTCGTCGGGGGCCAGGCCGCTGGCGGCCAGCGCCTTGCCGCCGGCGGCGACCGACATCTCCACGAGGGTCTCGTCCTCGGACGCCCAGCGGCGCTCGGCGATGCCGACGCGGGTGCGGATCCACTCGTCGTTGGTCTCCATGACCTGCGCGAGCTCGTCGTTGGTCACGCGGCGCCGCGGGCGGTAGCCGCCCAGGCCGAGGATGCGCGCGCCGGGCGCGCCGGCGGGCAGTCGGATGCTCACGCGGGGACCTCCGGGTAGAGACGGGCGAGGGGGTCGCCGGCGTCGACCAGGTCGCCCTCGTGCACCAGCCACTCGGCGAGCACGCCGTCGTAGCCGGCCGAGACCTTGACCTCCTCGCGGCGGCTGCGCACGCAGCCCAGCGGGGTGCCGGCGGGCAGGTGGGTGCCCTCGGGGACGTCGGCGGGGCTGACCGTGCCGCGGGCGGGGGAGACGACGACCCGCCAGTCGGGCTGGTGCTCGGCCTCGGGGCGGCCGCGGGCGGCGTCGATGAGGGCGCGGGCGCGGTCGAGGTCGTCGGGGCCGGCCAGCGCCAGCACCTCGACGTCGGAGCCCTTCCACTCGCGCTTGGCCAGGCCCGCCAGGGCGCCGGCCGGCGGCAGCTCGATCGCGGCGGTGACGCCGAGCTCGCGCAGGGTGGTGAGGCACGCGTCGAATCGCACCGGGCTGGTGACCTGGCTGACCAGGCGGGAGAGCGCCCCGGCGCCGGAGGAGACCGCCGCGCCGTCGGCGTTGGACAGCAGCAGCCGGCTCGGGTCGGCCGGGCGCAGGCCGCCGACCAGGCCCTCGAGCTCGTCGCGGGCGGGGGCCATGTACGCGGTGTGGAACGCGCCGGCCACCGACAGCGGCACCACCCGCGCCTTCGCCGGCGGCTCGGCCTTCAGCGCGGCGAGCCCGTCGACCGGGCCGGCGACGACGGTCTGCCCGCCGCCGTTGAGGTTGGCCGCCACCAGGCCGTGCCGCTCCAGCGCCGCCGCGAGCTCGTCGGGGTCGCCACCCAGCACGGCCGACATGCCGGTGGGGGTGAGCGCGCAGGCGCGGGCCATGGCCCGGCCGCGGACGGCGGTCAGCGCGATCGCGGCCTCCACCGACAGCACGCCGGCCAGCGCGGCCGCGGTGAGCTCGCCGACGCTGTGGCCGGTGATGACGACGTCGCGGCCGGTGTGCGGCGAGTGCACCACCGGGCCGGGCAGGCCGCCGAGCTCGCGGGCCACGAACAGGCTCATCGCGACGACCAGCGGCTGGGTGACCGCGGTGTCGCGGATGGCCTCGGCGTCGCCGGTGGTGCCCATCGTCAGCAGGTCGGCGTCGGCGATCGCGCCGGCCCAGCGGAAGAAGGACTCGGCTCCGGGGAGATCCAGCCAGGGGGTGAGCATCCCGGGCTTCTGGGCACCCTGTCCGGGGGCGAGGACGGCCAGCACCTCCTCACCGTGTCAGAGGAGCGGGCCTCTTGCGCGCTCGGCCGCGACGAAAGGACACCACCCCTCTTTGGAGGGTCTCCACAAGTGGCGGGCCTCGCCGGGCCGTCGCGGAGCCGATCCGTGGTGGGGACCACACTGCGGTCGCGCGCTCAGTGCCAGAGCGAGCGGCCGCCGTCGAGGTCGGCGAGGGCGAGCGCGACGTGCAGCGTCCAGGCCCCGCGGGGGTCGGTGGCCACCTGCCCGGTGAGCTCGGCGGCGCGCTTGAGTCGGTAGCGCACGGTGTTCGGGTGCACGAACAGCGCCCGGGCGCTGGCCTCGAGGTTGCCACCGCCGGCGAGCACCGCGCGCACCGTCTCGAGCACCTCGCCTCCGGCGCCGCGCAGCGGCAGCACCACCCGCTCGGAGAGCGCGGCGCGGGCCAGCGGGTCGCCGTCGAGGGCGCGCTCGGGCAGCAGGGCGTCGGCCGGCACCGGGCGCGGGGCGCCGGGCCACGCGCGGGCCGCGCGCAGCCCCGCCAGCGCCGCCGCGGCCGACCCGCCCGCGGCGCTGAGCCGGTCGACCACCGGCCCGAGCACCACCGGGCCCGGGCCGAACTCCTCGGCCACCCGGGCGGCGGCGCCCGCCACGTCCTCGGCGCCGCCGAGCACCACCACCAGCTGCTCGGCGTGCACGCCGACGAGCACCTCGCCGCCCGAGGAGCGGGCGGCGCGGCGGACCGCGGCGTGCGCGTCGCCGTCGGGCGGCGCGGCGCCGACGAGCACGGTGACCGGCTCGGTGCCGGCCCAGCCGAGGGCCGCCGCGCGGCCGGGCAGCTCCTCGGTGCGCTCGCCGCGCACGAGCGCGTCGACGACGAGCGCCTCCAGCCGGGCGTCCCAGGCGCCGCGGTTCTCCGCGAAGCTGGCGTAGACGTGCGCGGTGGCGAAGGCGACCTCGCGGCTGAACGTCAGGACCGCCATCCGCAGCGGCACCGCGTCGCCGGGCTCGGCCACCGACTCGACGTGGTCGTCCATCACCTCGACGGTGAGCTTGACCAGGTCGACGGTCTGCTTGAGCGGCACCGCGCGCACCAGGTCGCGGGGCGCCGCCCCGAACACCTCGCCGGTCAGCCGCGGCGGTCGGCCGGGGTTGCGGCACCACTCGACCAGCGAGGCGATGCCGGCCTGCGCGACGAGCATGACCCAGGACCGCTGGTCGGCGGGCATGGCGCGGAACCACGGCAGGTCCTCGTCCATGCGGGCGACGGCACGGGTGGCGATGGCCCCCGACGCGCGCTCCAGCCGCCGCAGCGTCGCGGCGGACGGCGGCGGGTCGGTCCCGCGGGCTGGCACGGCGGCCAGCGTGTCACGGGTGCGGGCGTCGGGGAGAGTGGGGGAGTGGTCCCCGCCCCGCCGCTGTCCCGGCCCGCCCGCGCCCGCCGCCGGGTGCTGACCGCGATCGGGGGCGGCCTGGCGGTGCTGGGGGTGCTCGGCGCCGGGGTGGTCACCGGGTGGACCCCGCAGGTCCGCCTCGACGACGCGCTCAGCCGGGCGTTGTACGCCGGCGACGACCGCTCGCCGTTCGTCGGCGGCCTGCTCGAGGTGCTCACCACCCCCGGCGTCACCTGGTTCCGCGTGCTGGTGTTCCTCCCGGTGCTGGCCTGGCTCGGAACCCGCCGCGCCTGGCGCACGCTGCTGTGGGTGGTCGTGGCGATCACTGCGATCGGGCCGGTCACCACGGGGCTCAAGGAGCTGGCCGGCCGCGCCCGCCCGGCCTTCGAGCACGGCGGCCTGGACTACCCGGGCCTCAGCTACCCCAGCGGGCACTCCTCCGGCATCGCCACCCTGGTCACGGTCGCGCTGGTGCTGGCCTGGCCGCGGCTGACCGCCCGGGGCCGGCGGGCCGCGGTCGCCGCCGGGGTGGCGCTGGCGGTGCTCGTCGGCCTCACCCGCACCTGGCTCGGCGTGCACTTCGCCTCCGACGTCGTCGGCGGGCTCTCCCTGGGCCTGGCCTGGTCGTTGGCGGTGGCGCTCGTCCTCGGCGGCCTGCCCGGTGGCCCGGCGGCGCTGCCCGAGCGGGAGGCCGAGGAGGCCGCGCGGTGACCGCCGTCGAGGGAGTTCCGCTGCTCGAGCCCGGCGACGGGTCGCTCGGCCCGCTGCTGCGCGTCACCGACGACCGGCTCCCGCCCGGCGCCGGCTACGGCGTGCACGCCCACCGCGCGGTCGACGTCGTCGCCGTCGTCCTCGAGGGGTCGCTCACCCACCGCTGGGGCGGGGACGCGCCGCTGGCAGCGGGCGACGTCGGGGTGCTCCGCGCCGGGGCGGGTCTGGACCACGACGAGGTCGCCGGTCCCGCCGGGGCCCGCGTGCTCCAGTGCCACCTGCGCGCCGGCGACCCCGGCGCCGCGCCGTCGCACGAGGTGCTGCGCGCCCCCGCCGGGTGGGTCGACCTCGGCCGGCCCGACGCCCGGCTGTGGCTCGGCGACGACGGGGCGGGCGTGCCGGACGGGGTCGTGCTGCGGCCCGGCGGCGGCCGCGCCGTCGTCTGGGCGGTCGACGCCGCCCGTCCCGACTGGGCGGGGTGACCGGGGGCCCTCCGGCGGAGGGCCCCCGGTCGTGCCTCACGGGGCGCAGACCTCCGCGGGGACGCTGGACCCGCAGACGTTGTCCTCGAACTCGACCGCCCCGACGTCCCGCAGGAACGGGCTGACCTGCGGCGAGCTGAGCAGGACGTCGACCGGGGCGTTGCCGGTCAGGTCGTTGCCCGTGACGACGACGCCGTCCACCGGGCCGGGGTCGACCCCGCCGGCGTTGTTGAACGGCGGCAGCGACACCAGAGCGAGACCCCCGGCCGGGAACTGCAGCGAGGCGGGGTCGACCGACGGCGCGTTGTCGTGCACGTCGTTGTGCCGGATCGACACGGTGTCGGCGTTGACCACCGCCATGCCGGTGCCCGAGACGCGCAGCGACGCCTGCACCTCGCCGACGCCGGCGAGGCAGAAGCGGTCGTTGCCGGTCACCTCGTTCCACTTCAGCTGCCAGTCGCCGCCCTCGACGCGGCCGTCGAAGTCGGGGATCTCGGTCGCCGCGTCGTCGAAGACGAGGATGCCGACGCAGTTGCCCGCCACGTAGTTGTTGCGGACGACGCCGACGCGCGACTCGCGCGCGAAGACGCCGAGGTTGTAGCCGCGGACGTCGTTGGCGACGACGTCGGCGTAGGCCTCGTGCGAGTCGGTGATCCCGATGCCCGCGGTGCCGCTGTTCGGCGCCTCGGCCGTGCCCCGGTCGAGGCCCTCGAGGACGTTGCGCGAGATCCGGGTGTGCGTGGAGTCCGCGGCGAGGATGCCGTAGCGCTCGTGCGCGTGCGCCCCGGTCTTGTGCACGCGGAACCCGTCGGCGCCCCAGGCGGCGATGCCGTTGGCCGGGTGGTTCCAGGTGGACAGGTGGCTCACCCGCACCGGCCCGTCGGGCTCGAGGAAGAACAGCCCGGAGACGTCGTCGCGCAGGGTGCCCGGGTCGGTCTCGGGGTCCCCGCCGTTCTGCGCCTCCCAGCAGGCGGTCGGCGCGACCTCGGGCAGCTGGTCGGGGGTGGTCCACTCGGGCCACACGATCCGGGTGCCGTCCTCCCCGCGGCCCTCGCCGACGATGGTCAGGCCCTTGCCGTCGACGCAGACGGCCTCCTCGTAGGTGCCCGCCTCGATGCGGATCGTGTCGCCGGAGCTCGCCTGGTCCACCGCGGCCTGGATCGACTCGCCGGGGGAGACCACCCAGGTGGTGCCCCCGCCCGCCGCCGCGACGCCGGCCGGCAGCGCGGCGAGCGCCAGGGCGGCGGAGGCGGTGACGGTCAGCCCGCGGGCGGCCGCCGACGGGCGGGGACGTCTCGCCGTACCGGAGTGCTGCATGTGTCCTCCATCGTGTGCCGGGCGCGCCGGGGGCCCGGCGCGTGCGGCAACGATGGGGACGGTGTGACGGACGGGTCCGGTGACACGGCGGGGACGCTTGGGACCTCATCCCCGGGTCGCGGACCCGCCTCCAACCCGGGGCGTGGGTCGAGTTCCTCCCCTAGGCGCTTGCGCGCCGGACCAGGCGGGTGGGGCAGACCCGCGCCCGCACCCCCTCCTGGCCCTCGACCTGCGACAACAGCAGCTCCTTCATGAGCCGGGTCATGTCCTCCAGCGGCTGCGCCACCGTGGTGAGCGGCGGGTCGCAGGTGGCCGCCACGGCGGCGTCGTCGAAGCCGACCACCGCGACGTCGCCGGGCACGGTGCGCCCGGCCTCGCGCAGCGCCCGCAGGGCGCCCACCGCCATCGGGTCGGAGGCGACGAAGACGGCGTCGAGGTCGGGGGCGCGCTCCAGCAGCGCCGCCATGGCGCGGGCGCCGCCGGCCTCGGTGAAGTCGCCCTCGGCCACCAGCCGCTCGTCGACGGGCAGCCCGGCGGCCTCCAGGGCCTCGCGGTACCCGGCGTGGCGGTCGAGGCCGGCGATCATGTCCTGCGGGCCGGTCACCGTGGCCACCCGCCGCCGGCCCGAGCCGAGCAGGTGCTCGGTGGCCGTGCGCGCCCCGCCGGTGTTGTCGGCGTCGACGTAGCAGAGGTCGCGGCCGTCGGGCGGCCGGCCCGACAGCACCAGCGGGACGCCGGCCTCGTCGAGCATGCGGGGCAGCGTGTCGTCGCGGTGCGGGGAGACCAGGACGACGCCGTCGACGTGGCCCTGCCGCACGAAGCGGCCGACCTTCTCCTGCTCCCGCTCGCCCCGCGCGGCGAGCAGCACGAGGTTCATCTCGGTGTCGGCCAGGGACTCCGACAGCTCGCGGAAGACGCGGGCGAAGAACGGGTCGGAGAACACCTGGGCGTTGGACTCCGACAGCACCAGCGCGATGGTGTCGGTGCGCCGGGTGACCAGGCTGCGGGCCATCGGGTTGGGCACGTAGTGCAGCTGCGCGACGGCGGCCTCGACGGCGCGGCGCGCCTCCGGGCGGACCTTCGGCGAGCCGTTGACCACCCGCGACACGGTGGCCCGGGAGACGCCGGCGAGCTCGGCGACCTCGTCGAGCGTGGGCGAGGAGCCGCGTCCGGCCAGCGTCGTCACGGGTCCTCCTGGGGTCGCGGTCGGGGTCCATGGTGCACGGCCCGGGCGGTTCCGCGAAGCGCACGACCTCATACTTGACAGCCGGGTGTGGTCCCCATCACTCTCCTCCCAGCCGGTCGTGAGAGCGCTTTCACGCCGGACACAGTAGCCCGGACGAGGTCGTTCGGGAACCGATCCAGGAGGACCGATGACCGTTCCCCCGAGACGCAGGGCCGCACTGGGCGCCGCCCTCGTCGCCTCGCTCCTGGCCGCCGGCTGCGGGGGCTCGAGCTCCGCCGACGACGGCACCGTCACGCTCGACCTGGGCCTGTTCGGGACCTTCGGGTTCGAGCAGGCCGGGCTGTACGACGAGTACATGCGCCTGAACCCCGACATCCGCATCGAGGAGACCTCGGTGGAGCGGTCGGCGGACTACTACCGGGCCCTGCAGACCCGGCTCGCGGCGGGCTCGGGCCTCGCCGACATCCAGGGCATCGAGATCGGCTTCGTCGCCGACGTCGTCGAGAACCACGCCGACGCGTTCGTCGACTTCGCCGCCGAGGGCAACGCCGACGAGCTGCTCGGCCACTACTACGACTGGAAGGTCGAGCCGGCCACGACCGAGGACGGCCGGGTCATCGGCCTGGGCACCGACGCCGGTCCCGAGGCCATGTGCTTCCGCCGCGACCTGTTCGAGCAGGCCGGCCTGCCCACCGACCGCACGGAGCTCGCCTCCCGCTGGTCGACCTGGGAGGGCTACCTGGAGCTCGGCCGCGAGTACGACGCCTCGCCGACCAAGCCGGAGAGCACCTCGTTCGTCGACAGCCCGGCGAGCGTCTTCTCCGCCGCGGTGTACCAGGGCGAGACCGCCTACAACGACGAGAGCGGCAACCCCATCCCCGAGACCAGCCCCGGCGTCACCGCCGCCTGGGAGGACGCCGCCGTGGCGGCCGCCGAGGGGATGACCGCCAACCTCATCCAGTTCGGCGACGAGTGGAACTCCGCCTTCGCCAACGGCGCCTTCGCCACCATCTCCTGCCCGGCCTGGATGCTCGGCTACATCAGCGAGCAGGCCGGCGAGGAGGCCTCGGGCGCCTGGGACGTCGCGCCGCTGCCCGGCGGTGCCGGCAACTGGGGCGGCTCCTGGCTCGGCGTGACCGAGAACAGCGAGCACCGCGAGGAGGCCATCGCCCTCGTCGAGTGGCTGACCGCCCCCGAGCAGCAGATCAAGATGTTCACCGAGGAGGCCCACTTCCCCTCCAGCCAGGAGGCGGCGGAGGACCCGCAGGTGTCGAGCGCGACCAACGAGTACTTCAGCGGCGCGCCGGTCGGGCAGATCTTCGCGGACTCGGCGGCAGCGCTGCAGTTCACGCCGATCGGCCCCTACGACACCCAGATCCAGGAGGCGTTCACCAACGCCCTGAGCACGGTCGCCGACGGGACCTCACCCGACGACGCCTTCCAGGCAGCACTCGCGGAGATCGAGCAGGTCACCGGAGGCTGACAGACCCCGGCCGGTGCCCGAGCGCGTCCACCCGCCCGGGCACCGGCCGGCACCACGTCGGCGGCACCTCGCCGGCCCCCGCTCCTCCCGCCCGCACACCGCAGTGAGGCACCCCGCATGACCATCGCCAGCGACGACCCCCGGGTCGCGGCGGCCGCCGCACCACCGCCGTCCGCCCCGCCCGCGCCCGCAACGGCCGCCCGCCGGCGGCGGTCCCGGCTCACCCGCAACCGCTGGGGCTACGCCTACGTCGCCCCGTTCTTCCTCCTCTTCGCCGCCTTCAGCCTCTACCCGTTCCTCTACACCGCCTACATCTCGCTGCACGACGTGCGGCTCTCCGACCTCGACGGCGCGGTCTTCGTCGGCTTCGGCAACTACACCGAGCTGCTGCAGGACGAGTTCTTCTGGAACGCCGCGAGGAACACCCTCACCATCGGCATCCTCTCCACGGTGCCCCAGCTGGCCATCGCCCTGGGACTCGCGCACCTGCTGAACTACCGGCTGCGCGGCCGCACCTTCTTCCGCATCGCGATGCTCATGCCCTACGCCACCAGCATCGCCGCCGCCACGCTCGTGTTCGCGCAGCTGTTCGGCCACGACTACGGCCTGATCAACACGCTGCTGGAGGCCGTCGGCTTCGACCGCATCGACTGGGAGAGCGGCAGCTGGACCAGCCAGATCGCCATCTCGGTGATCGTCACCTGGCGCTGGACCGGCTACAACGCGCTCATCTACCTGGCCGCGATGCAGGCCATCCCGAACGACCTCTACGAGGCCGCCACCCTCGACGGCGCCAGCCGCTGGAAGCAGTTCGTGCACGTGACGGTGCCGGCGCTCAAGCCGACGATCCTGTTCACCATCGTGGTCTCGACCATCGGCGCGGTGCAGCTGTTCGGCGAGCCGCTGCTGTTCAGTGGCAACGGCATGACCAACGGCGGCGTCTCGAACCAGTACCAGACCCTCGGCCTGCTCATGTACGACCAGGGCTGGACGAACTTCCGCCTCGGCCAGGCCGCCGCGACCGCCTGGACCATGTTCCTGATCATCCTCGTCGTCGTCGGCGTCTACGGGCTGATCGCCCGCCGCCGCGCCCGGGCCGAGCGGTAGGAGCCGTCATGACCACCCTCGCCTCCGCGCCGGAGCAGACGGCGCCCGCGCCGGCCGCCACCCCGACCCGGACCCGCCGCCGCGGCGCCCGCAAGGTCACCTCCGCCGGGCCGCTCACCCACGTGCTGCTGGTCCTGACCGCGTTCCTGTCGGTCTTCCCGCTGTACTGGACGGCGGTCGCGGCGTCGAAGACCAACGCCGAGCTCGCCGGCACCCCGCCGCCGTTCCTCCCCGACGCCGACCTGTTCACCAACATCGGCCGGGCCATGGAGGAGGCGCCGATCGGGCTGGCCATCGTCAACTCGGTCATCGTCGCCGGCTGCATCACGGTGGGCACCGTCCTGTGCAGCACCCTGGCCGGGTTCGCCTTCGCCAAGCTGCGCTTCCGGGGCAACAAGACGCTGCTCGGGCTGGTGATCGGCACGATGATGGTGCCGACGCAGCTGGCGATCATCCCGCTGTTCATCCTCATCGCCCAGCTGCAGTGGGTCGACCACCTCCAGGCGGTCGTGCTGCCCACGCTGGTCAGCGCGTTCGGCGTCTTCTTCATGCGGCAGTTCCTGTCGCAGGCGCTGCCCGACGAGCTGCTCGAGGCCGCCCGCGTCGACGGCGCCTCGACGATGCGGACCTTCTGGTCGGTCGTCGTCCCGGTCGCCCGCCCGGCCATGGCGGTGCTCGCGATGCTCACCTTCCTCACCGCGTGGAACGACTTCTTCTGGCCGATCATCGCCCTCACGAGCGAGAACCCGACCGTGCAGGTCGCGCTGGCCGGTCTCGGTGGCGGCTACGTCCCCGACACCGCGGTGATCATGGCCGGCACGCTCGTCGGCACCCTGCCGGTGCTCGTCGTCTTCGTCGTCCTCGGCAAGCAGATCGTCGGCGGCATCATGCAGGGCGCGGTGAAGGGATGAGGCGCCCGTCCACCCCCGTTCCCCCCACCTCCTGCCCGGAAGGCGCCTGAGCCATGGCCACCGTCACCTTCGACTCCGCGACCCGCATCTACCCGAAGTCCGACCGCCCGGCGGTCGACGGCCTGGACCTGCAGATCGGCGACGGCGAGTTCCTCGTCCTCGTCGGCCCCTCCGGGTGCGGCAAGTCCACCTCGCTGCGCATGCTCGCCGGCCTCGAGGAGATCGACGCCGGCAGCATCCGGATCGGCGACCGCGACGTCACCGACGCGCCGCCCAAGGACCGCGACATCGCGATGGTCTTCCAGAACTACGCGCTCTACCCGCACATGACCGTCGAGCAGAACATGGGCTTCGCGCTCAAGATCGCGGGCGTCCCCAAGTCGGAGATCGCCACCCGGGTCGCCGAGGCGGCGAAGATCCTCGACCTCGAGGACTACCTGGGCCGGCGCCCCAAGGCGCTGTCCGGCGGCCAGCGGCAGCGGGTGGCCATGGGCCGCGCGATCGTCCGCAGCCCGCAGGTGTTCCTCATGGACGAGCCGCTGTCCAACCTCGACGCCAAGCTCCGCGTGCAGACCCGCACCCAGATCGCGGCGCTGCAGCGGCGCCTCGGCGTCACCACCGTCTACGTCACCCACGACCAGGTCGAGGCCATGACGATGGGCGACCGGGTGGCCGTGCTCAAGGACGGCCTCCTGCAGCAGTGCGACACCCCCGGGACGCTCTACGAGCGGCCGGCCAACACCTTCGTCGCGGGCTTCATCGGCTCGCCGGCGATGAACGTCATCACCGGTCCGGTCGTCGACGGCGGCGTCCGGCTCGCGGGTGCGGTGCTGCCGGTGCCGCGCGAGCGGCTGCTGCGCGCCGCCGGCGACGGCGGGCGGGTGACCGTCGGCTTCCGCCCCGAGGCCGTCGAGCTCGCCCCCGAGGGCGTGCCGGTGGTGGTGAACGTGGTCGAGCAGCTCGGCTCGGACGCCTTCCTCTACGCCACCCTGGGTGCCTCCGACGACGGCGACGTCCTGCACACTGCCGACCTGGTGGTGCGCACCGAGCCGCGCTCCGCCCCCGCGGTGGGGGAGACGGTGCACCTGCGGGTCCGCGAGGGCGGCCTGCACGTGTTCGACCCGGTCTCCCAGCAGCGCATCGACTAGCGCCCGATCCATCCCCACACCAGCGACGGCGTCGCCGCGACGCCGCCGCGATGGCCCCTGACCTCCGCCCGACCTCCTGCTCCTGATCCCCTGCTCCGAGGAGAACCCCTGCCGTGACCACCACCGACGCCCGCGAGGACCTGCTCGCCGGCCTGACGTTCCCGCCCGGCTTCGTCTTCGGCGCCGCGACCGCCGCGTACCAGATCGAGGGCGCCGTCACCGAGGACGGGCGGGGCCCCTCGATCTGGGACACCTACAGCCACACGCCCGGCCGCACCTTCCAGGGCCACACCGGCGACGTCGCCGTCGACCACTACCACCGCTACCCGGCCGACGTGGCGCTGATGGAGGAGTTGGGGCTCTCGGCCTACCGGTTCTCCGTGTCGTGGCCGCGGGTGCTGCCCGAGGGCAGCGGCCGCGTCGAGCAGCGCGGCCTGGACTTCTACCGGCGGCTGGTCGACGAGCTGCTCGGCGCCGGCGTCGACCCGTGGCTGACGCTGTACCACTGGGATCTGCCGCAGGCGCTGCAGGACCGCGGCGGCTGGGCCGACCGCGACACCGCCGAGCGGTTCGCCGACTACGCGGCCGTCGTCGTCGACGCCCTCGGCGACCGGGTGCGGCACTGGTCGACGCTCAACGAGCCGATGTGCAGCGCCCTGCTCGGCCACATGAGCGGCCTGCACGCCCCCGGCCTGCAGGACCCGGTCGCCGCCTCGGCCGCCACCCACCACCTGCTGCTCGGCCACGGCCTCGCCGCCGGCCGGCTGCGCGCCGCCGGGGTGGACTCGTTCGGCATCACGCTGAACTTCACCCCGATGAACCCGGCCTCGGACTCCGCCGCCGACCTCGACGCCGCCCGGCGACTCGACGGCCAGCAGAACCGGATGTTCCTCGAGCCGGCCGTCAACGGCGCGTACCCGGCCGACGTCGTCGCCGACCTCGAGGCCGCCGGCGCCCCGCTGCCCATCCGCGACGGCGACCTCGAGGTCATCGCCGCGCCGCTGGACTGGCTGGGCGTCAACTACTACTTCGAGTCCACCGTGCAGGCGGGCCCGCGCCCGGCGGAGAAGCCGACGTCGTTCATCGGCGGCGAGGACGTCCTCGAGCTCGACCCGGTCGGCGTCACCACCACGATGGGCTGGGGCATCAGCCCCGAGGCGTTCACCGACCTGCTGCTCTGGATCGGCTCGCGCGCGCCCGGCGTGCCGCTGGTCATCACCGAGAACGGCTCGGCGTGGGACGACGTCGTCGACACCGACGGCGCGGTGCACGACCCCGAGCGCGTCGACTTCCTGCTCCGCCACCTCGCCGCGATGACCACCGCGATCGAGAAGGGCGCCGACGTCCGCGGCTACTTCGCGTGGTCGCTGCTGGACAACTTCGAGTGGGCCCGCGGCTACGCCCAGCGCTTCGGGCTGGTGCACGTCGACTACGAGACCCAGCGGCGCACCGTCAAGGACAGCGGCCGGGTCTACGCCGAGGTGCTCCGCCGTCACCGCGAGGCGCAGTGACGCAGGCATCCCCGGCAGGGCCGGCGGCCGGTCGCGACCTGACCGGCCGCCGGGTCCTCGTCACCGGCGCCTCCCGCGGCGTCGGGCGGGCCGTCGTCGGCGCCCTGGTGGCCGCCGGCGCCGACGTCCTCGGCACGGCGCGCGACGCCGGCCGGCTGGACGCCCTCGCCGCCGAGGTGACCGGCCCCGGCCGGTTCGAGCCGGTCGTCGCCGACCTGACCGACCCGGCCGCGCCGGCGCTGCTGGCCGGGACGGTCGCCCGGCGCTGGGGCGGCCTCGACGTCCTCTTCAGCAACGCCGGGGTGATGCTCGCCCGCGACGAGCGGTTCGAGGACGAGCCGGCCGGCACGCTGGAGGACACGCTCGCGGTCAACCTCGTGGCCCCGCACCGGCTGGTGCTCGCGCTGCTGCCGTGCCTGCGGGCCGGGCACGAGCCGCAGGTGGTGCACGTCAGCTCCGGCGCCGGCACCCGCGACGGCATGGCGGAGCCCGGGATCGGCAGCTACCGGGTGAGCAAGTACGCGCTCAACGGGCTGGTGCTCATGCAGGCCGCGCAGCTGCGCGGGGAGGTGGCGGTCAACGCCCTCGACCCGGGCTGGGTGCGCACCGACCTCGGCGGGCAGCAGGCTCCCGGCACCGTCGAGGAGAGCGCGGCCGGCGCGCTGGCGCTGCTGCGCGAGCCCGCGACCGTCACCGGGCGGATCGTCAAGGACGGCGAGGAGATCTCGTTCTAGCCGAGCCGACGCGCCGCCGCGTCCTGGCCGCGCTGCTGGTCTGCCAGCGGCACTCCTGGGACCAGGGCCTCACCGCCGCCGTCCTCGATGCCGTCCTCGATGCCGGCGGGGAGGCCGCGGCGCTGCGCGCGCTCGTCGACGACGCCGTCGCCCGGCAGCTGCCCGACGGCCGGCTGGCCGAGCTCGACCCCGCCTGCAGCGTCAACGGCGGCGTCGTGGGGGAGTACGTCGACCGGGTGGCCCGCCGCGACGGCGACGCCGGCCTCGCCGCCGCGGCCGCCCGCCAGCGCGACTGGCTGCTGACCGGCGCGCCCCGCGCCGCCGACGGCACGCTGTACCACCTGCTCGGCGGCCGCGAGGTCTGGGCCGACACCGTGTTCATGGTGGTGCCGCCGATGGCCGCGGCCGGGCACAGGGAGGCCGCGCTCGCCCAGCTGGCCGGGCACCGCGCCCGGCTGCGGCGCCCCGACGGGCTGTGGCGGGCGCGCTGGGACGACGCCGCGGGCGCGCCGTCCGACGGCCGCGCCTGGGGCACCGGCAACGGCTGGGTGGCCGCGGCGCTCGCCCGGGCGGTGTCCCTCCTGCCGGATGCCGGGCTCGCCGCGGAGGCGCGCGCGCACCTCGACGCGTGCCTCGCGCACCGCCGTCCCGACGGGTCGTTCGGGGACGTGCTCGACGACGCCGCCGCGCCGCCGGACACCGCGGTGGCCGCGATGCTCGCCTGGGCCGCGCTCACCGGCGCGCGCGAGAGGTGGCTGCCACGGGGGTACGCCGACGTCGGCCGCTCGCTGCTCGCGCACGTCGTCGCGGCGCTCGACGTCCTCGGGCGGGTCACCGGCGCCGCGGCCGCGCCCCGGTTCGACCGCCCCGGGCACTCGCCCGAAGCGCAGGCCTGGCTCCTGCTGGCCGACGCTCAGGCCAGGGCGCTCGCCGCGGCGGCCACCTCGTCCGCCACCTCGGCCGCACAGCCCCAGGAGAGGGTGACGCCGGCGCCGCCGTGCCCGTAGCAGGCGATGACCGGCCGCCCGCCGACGTCGAGCCGCTCCAGCCGCACCGTCGGCCGGCCCGGCCGCAGCCCGACCGCCCGCGAGAGCACCGGCTGCCCGCGCAGCGCCGGGACCAGCGCGCACGCGCGCTCCAGGATCGCCGCCTCCACCGCCGGGTCGGGCTCCCGGCCGGTGGCGCCCTCGACCGCCGTCCCGCCGACGACGACGTCGCGGCCGCGGGGGACGACGTAGGTCAGCCCGGCCGGGCCGTCCTCGTCGAGCAGCCACTCGCCGATCCCGGGGTCGGCGAGGCGCACGACCTGGCCCTGCACGGGCACGCCGGTGCCGTCGCCGAGCAGCGGCCCGGACGCCAGACCCGCGGCCACCACGACGACGTCACCGGGCACGCCGTCCAGCGCGTCCACCCGGCCCGGCACGGTGGTGACCCCGGCCGCGGCGCACGCGGCGGACAGCCAGGGCAGGTAGTCGCCGGTGTCGACCACCGGCAGGGTGCAGCGGGTGCCGGCGGGGACGCCCGGCGGGAGCTCCTCCGGCGTCGCGGGCCGCACGCCCGGGATGCCCGGCGTCCACCACGGGTCGGGGTCGGGCGTGCGGTGCAGGTAGGTGCCCGGGCGCATCCGCACGCCGGAGGCCGGGTCGCCGGCCAGCGCGGTGAGCACGCCGAGCGAGGTGGCGCCCCACCGCAGGACGGCGTCGGCGGGCGCGGCCCGGTAGGGGAACCAGATGGCGGCGGCCACCGCGGAGGTGGTCGCCGCCCACGGGTCGGCGGTGTGCAGCCGGACCCGGTGGCCGGCCCGCGCGAGCTCGAGCGCGCAGGTCAGGCCGACCACGCCGCCGCCGACGACGGCCACCGTGAGGTGGCCGCCGCCGGCGACGGGCCGGTGCCCGCTCAGGTGGCCGGGCTCGGGTCGGTCCGCTCCTCCGCCGGGGCGGCCTGCACGTCGCGGATCCGGTACTTCTCGACCGCCTCGCGGACCGTCGAGCGCTCGACCAGCCCGCGGTCGGCCAGCGCGCCCAGCGTCCGGACGACGATCGACTCGGCGTCGACGTGGAAGTGCCGCCGCAGCGCCGGGCGGGTGTCGGACAGGCCGAACCCGTCGGTGCCCAGCGTCGCCATGCCGCCCGGGACGAACGGGGCGATCAGGTCGGGCACCGCGCGCATCCAGTCCGACACCGCCACGACCGGGCCCTCGGCCTCCTGCAGCCGCTGGGTCACGTAGGGCACCTGCGGGTCGTCCTCGGGGTGCAGGAAGTTGTGCTCGGTGACCGCGTCGGCCTGCCGGCGCAGCTCGTTCCACGACGTCACCGACCACACGTCGGCCGACACGCCCCAGTCCTCGCGCAGCAGCTCCTGCGCCCGCAGCGCCCACGGCACCGCGACACCCGACGCCAGCACCTGCGCCTTGGGCCCCTCGCCGGAGCCGGGGGCGTAGAGGTACATGCCGGCGAGCAGGCCCTGCACGTCCAGGCCCTCGGGCTCGGCCGGCTGCTGGAACGGCTCGTTGTAGACCGTCAGGTAGTACATGACGTCCGGGCTGCGGTGCCCGCCCAGCGGCGCGCCCGGGTCCTCGCCGTACATGCGGGCCAGCGCGTCCTTGACGATGTGGCCGACCTCGTAGGAGAAGGCCGGGTCGTAGGACACGACGGCGGGGTTGGTCTGCGCCAGCAGCAGCGAGTGGCCGTCCTCGTGCTGCAGGCCCTCGCCGTTGAGCGTCGTCCGCCCGGCGGTGGCGCCGAGGACGAAGCCGCGGGTCATCTGGTCGGCGGCCGCCCAGAACGAGTCGCCGGTCCGCTGGAACCCGAACATCGAGTAGAAGATGTAGATCGGGATCATCGGCTCGCCGTGCGTGGCGTACGACGTGCCGACCGCGGTGAACGACGCCGTCGACCCGGCCTCGTTGATGCCCTCGTGCAGGATCACGCCCTGCTCGGACTCCTTGTAGGCCAGCATCAGCTCGCGGTCGACCGAGGTGTAGCGCTGGCCGGCCGGGTTGTAGATCTTCTGCGACGGGAAGAGGCTGTCCATCCCGAAGGTGCGGGCCTCGTCCGGGATGATCGGCACGAAGCGCGGGCCGAGCTCCTTGTCCTTGAGCAGCTCCTTGAGCAGGCGGACGAACGCCATCGTCGTCGCCACCTCCTGCTTGCCGGAGCCGCGGCGCAGGACGTCGAGGGCCTTGTCGTCGGGCGCCTTGAGCGTCTTGAACTCCGAGCGCCGCCGCGGCACCGCCCCGCCCAGGGCCCGCCGCCGCTCGAGCATGTACTGCATCTCGTCGGAGTCGGGCGCCGGCTTGTAGTAGGGCGGCAGCGTCTTGTCGAGCTGCTCGTCGGGGATGGGCAGGTAGAGCCGGTCGCGGAAGGCGGCGAGGTCCTCGGCGGTCAGCTTCTTCATCTGGTGGGTGGAGTTGCGGCCCTCGAAGTGGCTGCCGAGGGTCCAGCCCTTGATCGTCTTGGCGAGGATGACCGTGGGCTGGCCCTTGTGCTCCACGGCCGCCTTGAACGCCGCGTACACCTTGCGGTAGTCGTGGCCGCCGCGGGAGAGGTCCCAGACCTCCTTGTCGCTCATGCCCTCGACGAGCTTGCGCGTGCGCGGGTCACGGCCGAAGAAGTGCTCGCGGACGAACGCGCCGTCCTCGGCCTTGTAGGTCTGGTAGTCGCCGTCGGGCGTCTGGTTCATGAGGTTGACCAGGGCGCCGTCGCGGTCGGCGGCCAGCAGGGCGTCCCACTCGCGGCCCCACACCACCTTGATCACGTTCCAGCCGGCGCCGCGGAAGAACGACTCCAGCTCCTGGATGACCTTGCCGTTGCCGCGCACCGGGCCGTCGAGCCGCTGCAGGTTGCAGTTGACGACGAAGGTGAGGTTGTCCAGCTCCTCGCGGGCGGCCAGGCCGATGAGACCGAGCGACTCGGGCTCGTCCATCTCGCCGTCGCCGAGGAACGCCCACACGTGCTGGTCGGAGGTGTCCTTGACGCCGCGGGAGTGCAGGTAGCGGTTGAACCGCGCCTGGTAGATCGCGTTCATCGGGCCGAGGCCCATGGACACGGTCGGGAACTCCCAGAAGTCCGGCATCAGCCGCGGGTGCGGGTAGCTCGACAGCCCGCCGCCGGGGTGGCTGACCTCCTGGCGGAAGCCGTCGAGCTGGTCCTCGGACAGCCGGCCCTCGAGGTAGGCGCGGGCGTAGATGCCGGGGGAGGCATGGCCCTGGAACCAGATCTGGTCGCCGCCGCCGGGGTGGTCCTTGCCGCGGAAGAAGTGGTTGAAGCCGACCTCGTAGAGGCTGGCGGAGGAGGCGTAGGAGGAGATGTGCCCGCCGACGCCGATGCCCGGCCGCTGCGCGCGGTGCACCATGATCGCGGCGTTCCACCGGATGTAGGCGCGGATGCGCCGCTCGACGTGCTCGTCGCCGGGGAAGTAGGGCTCCCGCTCGGGCGGGATCGTGTTGATGTAGTCGGTGCTGCGGAGGGCCGGGACGCCGACCTGCTGCTCACGGCTGCGCTGCAGCATCTTGAGCATGAGGTAGCGGGCGCGCCCGCGGCCTGCGTGCTCGACGACGCTGTCGAGCGACTCCACCCACTCCTGGGTCTCGTCGGGATCGGTGTCGACCAGCTGGCTGGGCAGTCCGTCGGTGATGACCGCGCGTGGCTGGCCGGCGTCGCGGGTGGGGTCCCCACCCTGCTGCGGTGCGCTCATGGGTCCATCGTCTCGCGCCGGGCGTCCCCGCGTCACGTAGAGGTCCCGAGTCGGCCACGTCGGCGCCGCGGACGGGGTCCGCGCGACGGCTTGCGCCTGACCAGGCATGCCCTACGCTCCTGCCCACGTGCACCGACGCCGTCGGGAACGCGCGTCCGGGTCCGAGAGGGGTGACATGACCAGGCTGCGGGTGACATCCCCGCCGGTCGTGTCCGCCGTGGGCCTGCACACCCCCCACGCACGCGCGCTGCGCGGTCGCGTGCCCGCCGGTCGGCGACCGGACACCATCGGACCTTCGGAGGAACAGCAGGGATGAGCGTCGACTCGGGCAGCGCCAGCATGGCGGCCCGGCTGGGCATCAAGCCGGGCATGGTCGTGCAGGAGCTCGGCTGGGACGAGGACGCCGACGACGACCTGCGGGACTCGATCGTCGAGGCCTCGGGCAGCG
The DNA here is from genome assembly GCF_037034165.1 of Geodermatophilus sp. FMUSA9-8. Classification (NCBI taxonomy): domain Bacteria; kingdom Bacillati; phylum Actinomycetota; class Actinomycetes; order Geodermatophilales; family Geodermatophilaceae; genus Geodermatophilus; species Geodermatophilus sp. FMUSA9-8. Next base: position 38,029 of record NZ_JBAGKE010000014.1, read on the forward strand.
ACATGGTCGACGAGGACACCGACGAGGTCGCCGACGTCGTCCTCCTCTGGTGGCGCGAGGACGACGGCGACCTGTTCGACGCCCTCACCGACGCCCTGACCTCGCTGGCCGACGAGGGCGTCGTCTGGCTGCTGGTGCCCAAGTCCGGGCGGCCCGGCCACGTCGAGCCCGGCGACGTCACCGAGGTGGCACCCACCGCGGGCCTGTCGCAGACCAGCAGCATCTCCGCGGCCAAGGACTGGTCGGGCATCCGGCTGGTCACCCCGAAGGCCGCCCGCTCCCGCCGCTAGGACGAAGGACCCCCTCGCTCCCCACCGCTCGCACGCTCGCGGCGGGCCCCTGCGAGGCGGCCGGTTCCAGCACGTCACCATGGGGGCATGACCCTCTCCGTCGGCGACGCCGCGCCCGAGTTCAGCCTGCCCGACCAGGACCGCCAGGTCGTCTCCCTCGCGGGCCTGCGGGGCCGGCCGGTCCTCGTCGTCTTCTACCCGTTCGCCTTCTCCGGCATCTGCACCGGCGAGCTCTGCCAGCTGCGCGACGAGCTGACCACCTACACCGACGCCGGCGTGCAGGTCGTGGCCGTCAGCACCGACCCGGTGTTCAGCCTCAAGGCGTTCAAGGCCCAGGAGGGCTTCGACTTCCCGCTGCTGTCGGACTTCTGGCCGCACGGGGCCACCGCCCAGGCTTACGGGGTGTTCAACGACAAGGCCGGCATGGCGCTGCGCGGGACGTTCCTCGTCGACGCCGAGGGGAAGATCGCCTTCGCCGAGGTCAACTCGCCCGGCGACGCCCGCGAGCAGTCCGGCTGGAAGGACGCCGTCGCGGCGCTGGCCGCCTGAGCGGGATCCCCGTCCGGGGCCTCTACCCTGGTCGGGCGGGGCGCGTAGCTCAGCGGGAGAGCTCTCGCCTTACAAGCGAGCGGTCGCAGGTTCGATCCCTGCCGCGCCCACCCACCCGTCCTCCCGCCGTCGAGCGGTCGCCTGCCGGGGTCCCCGCCGGGCGGAGCCCCCGATCCGTGACCACTCGGCGCGGCGGCGAGCCGGCCGGTGGGGCCGCTCCCGGCGTCAGGCCGCGGCGGCGGCCGCCCACGAGGGCTCGGGGACGTCGGCGCGCGGGAAGCACGGGCGCAGCGCCAGCGGGGTGCGGAACGGGCGCCACGTCCCCTCGCGCTGGGCCAGCCGGTCGGCCACCGCGTAGATGACCGCCGGGTGGTGGGCCATGCCGAGGTGGCTGGCGTACACGGCGACGTTCTCCGCGGTGGGGGAGAGCCGGTCGAGGCACGCCTGCCACGGCACGATGCCGTCCTGGTGCGAGTAGATCGACGTCGAGGGCACCGGCAGCGGCGTCGACTCGGTCTCCAGCGGCAGCACGCGCCGCTCCACGTGCAGGTGCGAGTAGCGCTCGAAGACCTTGTGCGCGCGGGTCTGGTCGTCGCGCTGCAGGGCGAACGGGCTGCCCAGGGTGATCACCTGGCGCACCGAGTCGGGCGTCTTGCGGGCCAGGTCGCGGGCGAAGATGCCGCCCAGGCTCTGCCCGACGAGGCTGATTGGCCGGCCGTAGCGGTCGCTCAGGTCGGAGATGCGCTGCGCCATGCCCTCGACGCACTCGGCGGTCGGGCCGATGTTGCGGCCCAGCCGCCAGCCGTGCACCCGGTAGCCCAGGCGGCGCAGCGTGCGGCGCAGCGTCACGGTGGACATGTCGTCGGCCATCAGGCCGGGCAGCACGAGCACGGGGTGCCCGTCGCCGGCGGGCAGCCGCGACAGCAGCGGCCGCGCCGCCAGGTAGAGGCCGTAGTCGCCGAACGCGCGGCCCACCTCGGTGAGGTACAGCGGCAGTGCCGGCTGCTCGTACCCGGATCCCGACACGTCGTCCTCCTCGCCTGTGGCAGCGGTGCCACGTGTCCGCTCCGGTACCACTCTCGGCAGCCGGTCACACCTGACTGCCCGATCGCGGGCGATCCGGTGGACCGCAGTGTGTCCCACGCCACACGGACCACAGGGGTCCCGCTGCACGGTCCACCCGGTCGTGCAACCGTCGGGGGAGCGGGCGCGGGCGCGCCGGCGGAGCGGGAGGGACGGCACGTGGAGCAGCCAGCAGGGACCGGCCGGACGATCGACCTCGGCGGGCCGGTGCACGTCGTCGACCACGGCGGGCTCGAGGGCGGCCCCGCCGTCGTGCTGGTGCACGGCCTCGGCGGCTCGCACGGCAACTGGGACCTGTTCGCGCCGCTGCTGACGCCGTCGGCCCGCGTGTGGGCCCTGGACCTGCCGGGCTTCGGCCGCAGCGAGCCCGGTGAGCGGCGGACGACGGTGCAGGCCAACGTGGGCGTCCTGCAGCGCTTCCTGCGCGAGGTGGTGGGGGAGCCGGCGGTGCTGGTCGGCAACTCGATGGGCGGGATGATCTCGCTGTTCACCGCCGCGGCCTCGCCCGACGCCGTCCGCGCGCTGGTGCTGCTCGACCCGGCGCTGCCCGGCGGCCGCCGGAGGCTGGACCCGCTCGTGGCGGCCACCTTCGCGCTGTACGCCGTCCCCGGGGTGGGGGAGCGGTTCCTGCGCCTGCGGCGGGTCCGGTCGACGCCGCTCACCCGCGTGCGCGCGATGCTCGACCTGGTCGGCGTCGACCCCGACGAGCTGCCCGCGCCGGTGGTCGACCGGGCGGTCACCCTGCTCGAGCAGCGCGAGGACGCCGCCGGCATGGACCGGGCGTTCCTCGCAGCGGCGCGCTCGCTGCTGTGGATCCTGCTCGACCCGCGCCGCTACCGGGGCGCGATGGCCCGGGTGACCGCGCCGGTGCTGCTCGTGCACGGTGACCGCGACCGGCTGGTGTCGGTGGACGCCGCGCGGCAGGCGGCGCGGGAGAACCCCGGCTGGCGCTACGAGGAGCTGGCCGGGGTCGGGCACGTGCCGCAGCTGCAGGTGCCCGACCGCCTGGCCGGCCTCGTCCTCTCCTGGCTCGGCGACGTCGCCGTCAGCGGCTCCGCAGCTCGGTCTTGAGCACCTTCCCGCTCGGGCCCTTGGGCAGCTCGTCGACCACGGTGACGTCGCGCGGGTACTTGTAGGCCGCCAGCCGCTCCTTGCAGAACGCGATGACGTCGGCGGGCTCGGCCGTCGCGCCGGGCCGCAGGCTGACGAACGCGACGACCTCCTCGCCGAGCCGCTCGTCGGGCCGGCCGATGACGGCGGCCTCGCGGATCGCGGGGTGCTCGTGCAGGACCTCCTCGATCTCGCGCGGGTAGACGTTGAAGCCGCCGCGGATGACCAGGTCCTTCTTGCGGTCGACGATGTAGAAGAAGCCGTCGTCGTCCTGGTAGCCGAGGTCGCCGGTGTGGAACCAGCCGCCCCGCATGGCCTCGGCGGTGGCGTCGGGCCGGCCGAGGTAGCCCTTCATGACGTTGTGGCCGCGCAGCACGATCTCCCCGACGTGCTCGGGGCCCCGCGGCAGCTCGGCGTCCTGGCCGTCGACGACGCGCACCTCGCAGCCCCACAGCCGCTTGCCGATCGACATGACGCGGCGCTCCTCGGCGCTGCGGTTGAAGGTGGCGATGGCGGCGGTCTCCGACAGGCCGTAGCCCTCGAGGATCGTCGCGGGGTAGGCGGCCTCGAAGCCCTTGATCACCTCGCCGGGGATCGAGGCGCCGCCGGAGACGCAGATCCGCAGCGCGGAGACGTCGCGGCCGGTGAGGTCGGCGTGCATCAGCGCCACGAACATCGTGGGCACGCCGCAGAACACCGTCACCCGGTGCTGCTCCATCGCGTCGAGGACCGCGCCGACGTCGAAGCGCGGCACCAGCACCAGCGTGGCCGCCGAGCGGACGGCGCAGTTCATCACGCTGGACAGGCCGAAGACGTGGAACAGCGGCAGCACGGCCATGCTGACGTCGTCCTCGCGGTAGGCGAAGGTCTCCGCCGCCACCGACGCGGCCATGTAGGCCTGGAAGTGGGTGAGCTCGGCGCCCTTGGGCCGCCCGGTCGTGCCGCTGGTGTAGATGATCACCGCGGTGTCCTCGGGGGACATCTGCTCGACCTCGGCCGGGTCGCCGCCCGCGCCGGCGGCGACGAGCTCGTCGAACGGCGTCGTGTCGGGGGGTGCGGCGGCCTGCCCGGCGGACACCACCCAGACCGGGACGCCGCCGGCCTCGGCCGCGCCCTTGACCGCCTCGTCGGCGAAGGCGTCGAAGGTGACGAGCGCCTTGGCCCCGCTGTCGGACAGGTGGTAGGCGACCTCGGGCGCCTTGAGCAGCGGGTTGAGCGGGACGAGGGTCATCCCGGCCTTGAGCGCGCCGAAGTAGGTGAGGACGAACTGCGGCACGTTGGGCAGCTGCAGCGCGACCGAGTCGCCGCGCCGCAGCCCGGCCGCGCGCAGCCCCGCGGCCACCTGCCCGGAGAGGACGTCGACCTGCCGGTAGGTGAGCGTCGTCGGGCCGATGAGCAGCATCGGCTTGTCCGGCGAGGCGAGGGCCGACTCGCGGAGGATGGTGGCGAGGTTGAAGCTCATGGCCGCTCCTGCCCTGTGACGTGGGTGACACCCGGTCCAGTACCGCCCCGGCGGCGTTCCACACCTCGCGGCGTCAGCCCCGGCCCAGGGCCACCACCTCGTCGAGGCCCGCCTGCAGGTCGGCGACCAGGCCCGCCGGGTCGGTGACGGCGGCCGCGTCGAGGTTCATGCCGATGCAGCACTGGGTCTCGTGCGACAGCAGCGTGATCATCGCCGCGCAGCCCGGCAGCGGGCCGAACGGGAACATCCGGGTGATCCGCGAGCCGGCGATGTACACGGGGTGCGCGACGCCGGGCACGTTGGAGATCTGGACGTCGTTGGCGCTGGTCAACCGCCCCGACACCGCCCCGATCACCGGCGCGGGCAGCCAGCTGAGCGTGGGCGCGAGCAGGTCGTTGAGCACGCCGGAGCCGCTGTCGCCGCGCACCGAGAGGACGAACTCCCGGATCGCCCGGACGCGGGCGGCCGGGTCGGCCTCCTCCAGCGGGGCGGGGAAGCGGGCGCCGGTGAACCGGTTGCCGCCCTCGGGCGCGTCCTGCGAGCGCAGGCTGATCGGGATGCCGACGGTCAGCGTGCCCAGCGGCGCGCCGTGCCGCTGGTGGTAGCGGCGGAACCCGCCGACCATCGCGGCGAGGAAGCCGTCGTTGAGCGACCCGCCGGCCGCCTTCGCGCCCGCCTTGAGGTCGGCCAGCGGCACCTCGAGCACCTCCAGGTGCCAGCCGCCGCCGCGCGGGGCGAGCAGGTCCGAGCCCGGTCCCGGCGGCTGCAGCGTGCGCGACGCCGAGCGGGCCGAGCCCAGCGCGGAGGTGACGACCTCCCACGGCCGGGCGCCGGTGGTCAGCGCCTCGACGCCGCGGCGCAGCACCGCGAGCGGCGCCGAGCGGGCGGTGCCGACCAGCTGCTCGGTGAGCAGGCCGGTGCGGGACACGCCGTCGCCGGGCAGCGGCACCGGCGGCTCGGGCCGCACGGGGTCGTGCTCGGCGGTGCGGCTGTGCAGCTTCCCCATGAGCTGCACGGCGCCGAGGCCGTCGGTGGTGCTGTGGTGGGTCTTGACGACGTAGCCGGCCCGCCCGTCGGCCAGCCCCTCGACGTACAGCACCTGCCACAGCGGCCGGTCGCGGTCCAGCGGCGCGGACACGAACTCCCCGACGACGTCGAGCAGCTGCCGCATCGAGCCCGGCTCCTCCAGCCGCACCCGGTGCACGTGCGCGTCGAGGTCGAGCTCGTCGACGGTCACCCAGCGCGGCGTGCCGATGCCCAGCGCCGGCTCGACGACGCGCTGGCGCATCCGCGGCACCATCCGCGAGGCCCACTCGTGCGCGGCGCGCAGCCGCTCCCAGTCCGGCGCCGGGTCCAGCAGCTCGAGGAGGGCGACGTTGGCGCGCAGCCGAGGGTCGGCCACCTCCGCGCGCCACATCGCCGTCTCCAGCGGGTTCATCTCCGGCGCGCTGCCCCAGTCCAGCGGGGTGGCGGGCACGGCCGCGGGCTGCCCGGCGGTGGGCTCCTCGCTGACCACCGGGCGCTCGGCGCGGCCGCCCCAGTCGGCGAGCGTGCGCACGTACAGGTCGTGCACCTCGGCCACCCGGTCGCCGATCTCCTCGGCCGTCCAGCCCTCGGTGGGGATCGGGGGCAGCACCCGCACCTGGACGACGCCGGGGGAGACCGTGGTGGCCCCGCGCCACATCAGCTCGCCGGTGTTGCGCAGCACGATCGGCACGATCGGGACGCCGGCCTGCATGGCGACGTGGAAGGCGCCCTTCTTGAACGGGCCGAGCGTCGGGGTGACCGACCGTGTCCCCTCGGGCGCGATGACCAGCGAGATGCCGTCGCGCAGGCGCTGCACCGCGGGCTCGAGCGCCCTGCGGGCCTGCCCGGAGTCGGCGCGGTCGACGAAGGCGACGTCGGCGAGGCGGAAGGCCAGGCCGAAGCCGGGGGTGTGGGCCAGCTCCTTCTTCGCGACGGCGGTGAACCCGCCGCGCAGCATCTTGGCGAGCACCAGGACGTCGAGCTGGCTCTGGTGGTTGAACAGGAACACCGCCGGCCGGGTGGCCAGGTGCTCGGCGCCCTGCACGTCGACCCGGACGCCGGCGATCGCGCTGCCGAGCTCGCCCGCCAGGGTGATGCCGAGGTCGACCGCCTCCCGCCGGGAGCCGCCCAGCGCGCCCACCGCGACGCCGGTGGCGAACCCGCCCAGCATGCCGCCGATCCCCGCCACGGTGCGGGCGAGGTCGACCGGCGAGGTGCTCCCGCGGCGCCGGAAGCGGGCCACCGGCCACGAGTAGTGCCGTGCGGCGGCGACGAGCCCGCGTCCGGGGTTGAGCGCGCGGGCCCGCCCGACGGTGCGCAGGAAGGGCACGTCCTCGTCGCCGTTGGAGTACGCGTAGCTCTGCAGCAGGTCGATGCCGTGCTCCTCGGCGAAGGCGCGCACGGCGGCGGCCTTGCCCTTGCGCCACAGCAGCGGCCCGCCGGGCCGGCCGGTGCACACGCCGTCGACGATCTCGACGGGGGAGACGAGCACGTGCTCGACGCCGAGCGCGCGGGCGGCTGGCTCCACCTGGAAGCGGGTGGCCGAGGAGGCCAGGACGACGGTGTGCCCGGCGTTGAGGTGCGCGGTGACCAGCCGCCACGCCTCCGGGTACAGCGAGCCGGCGATGCCCTGCACGAACAGCCGCTCGCCGAGCTCGAGCAGCTCGTCCTCGCTGCGCCCGGCCCACGCCCGCATGCCGGCCACGGTGAACCGCTCGAAGTCCTCCTCGGTGGTGACGCCGCGCAGGCCGTTGAGCAGCAGTTCGCCCAACGAGTTCGGCGTCACCTCCAGCGAGCGCAGGTGGTGGCGGGCGAAGGCCGCGAGCGAGTAGCCGTCGATGACGGTGCCGTCGAAGTCGAAGAACGCGCCGATCCGCGGGCCCGGCGGGGCGGACTCCACGTCCGCGACCAGCTGTTCCTCGGTCCACACGTTCGTCCGGGCCATGGCCGCGGCCTGCGCGCCCAGCCCGCCGGCCGGCGTCGTCCCGCCGTCGGTCACGGCTCCACCCCCACGTTCTCGCGCCGCGCCGCGGCGTCCAACTCGTCGATCACTCCTACTCGGCTCACGACGTCCCGGACTTGAGCGGCCCACTCCTGGCGGCGGCGGGCCAGCTCCTCGCGGCCGGGGTCGACGAGGTCGAGGTTGGCGGCCAGCTGAAGCGCGCTGGCGAACAGCTCGCGGGAGAGCGACTCCGGCCCGTGCAGCCGGCCCTGCAGCAGCATCTGCTGACCCACGCCGCTGCACTCGGCGAGGAAGTCGGCCTGCACCACGGGGGTGCGCGGGTCGCGGGCGGCCAGCCGCTCGGCGACGACGAGCTGCGCGTCGACGAACGAGCGCAGCACCCGGTGGGCGAGCAGCAGGGGGGCGCCGCAGAGCACCTCGCGGCCGTCGGCGGTCTCCCAGTGCGGATTGAGCCGCTCGAGCTCGGCGGTCAGCCGCTCCCGGTAGGCCTCCCGCTCGGGGAAGAAGAACTCGAACTCCAGCAGCTTGCGCAGCCGGCCCGCCTCCTCCCAGCGGTCGACCGGGTCGCGCAGCATGACCAGCTCGGCGATCGCCCGGTCGACGACGTGGTGGATGGCGCTGTTGCGGTAGAAGGCGGCCACCAGGTGCTGGCCGCGCTCGATGGCGTAGACCGGCTCCTCGCCGCCCTCGTAGACGGTGACGACGCCCTGCTGCGCCAGCGCGCCGAGCACGTGGCGCACGCCGCGCGGGGTGTGCAGCGCGGCGCCGGAGTGCGGCCGGCCGGTCGCGGTGAGATAGGCCAGCAGCGGCTCGAGCACCCGCTGCACCTGCGCGAGGGTGAGCGCCCGGTCGCGGACGCCGAGCAGCGCCAGGGTGACCAGCGCGGTCGCCGTCGCCGGGGTGACGGCGTTGATGCCGACGGCGACCTGGAAGGCCACCTTCTGCAGAGTGAGCCGGCGGGCGTCGGGGTCGGCCGGGTCGGCGCCGCCGCGCAGCGCCGCGGCCAGGGAGATCGGCTCGGCGAACCCGACGTGCACCGTGCCCAGCGGGGTGCGCACCTGCTCGCGGATGTAGGACGCCATCCACGACAGGCCCTCGCCGCGCTTGGCCGCGTCGCCCTGCTCGGCGGCCATGCCGGTGACCTCGCGCAGCTGGTCGTAGGTGATCGAGACGGGGACGACGTAGGCGTCCTCCACCCGGCCCCGCTCGACGGCGTCGGCGACGAAGCGCAGCAGCCCGTGGCGGGGCGGGCGCAGCTTGCCGGTGCGCGACCGGCCGCCCTCCATGTACCACTCGAGGTTGAACCGCTTGGCCAGCAGGAAGGCGAAGTACTCGCGGACGGCGAGCTTGTAGACCTGGTCGTCGCCGAAGCTGCGGCGGATGAAGACCAGCCCGGCGCGCTTGGCGATCGGGCCGACCGGCCAGAAGCGCAGGTTGTCCCCGCCGAGGACGTGGTTGCGCGGGAAGTCGTGGGCGGCGAGCACGTCGGCGAGCACGAGCGGGTCGACGTAGGAGCGGTGGCTGGGGAGGAACACCAGCGGGTGCCGGCGGTTGAGCTCGCGCAGGTCGTCGAGGCGGGCGGTGTCGGCCTGCACGTCCCAGGCGCGGGCGTGCACCGGCCGCAGCAGCCCGGTGAACAGCTCGACGGCGACCGGGTCCATCGCCGCGACCAGCCCGCGCAGGTCCTCGACCGCCTCGGCGGTGACCTCCTCCTCGGGGCGCTCCAGCCGGTCGGCCAGCGCGGCCACCTCGGCGCGGAACTCCGGGCTGTACTGGATCGCCTCGGCGACGTGCCGCGGCACCTTGGCGCGGTCGCCGACCACCAGCCGCTCGGCGCGGTCGAGCGCGAGCGCGGCCTGGTGGGCGATGAAGGCGGCGACGTCGCCGGTGCCGTCCCAGCGCTCGCGCAGCTCGGCCACGGTGGCGGGCTCGGCGACGACGACCCGCGCCCGGTCGGGGTCGCGGCGCAGCGCGGCGGCCTGCAGCGCCGCGGGCGGGCGGCGCAGCAGCGAGGGCCGGGCGTCGTGCAGCCGGCGGCGGGTGCCCGCGCGGCGGCCGGGCGCGGCGGGGCGCCGGCCGGACCAGGCGACGCGCACCGCCGTCACCACGGTGTCGGGGGAGGCGTCGGCGAGCGGGCCGGCCAGCGCCTCGCCGTGCAGCGGCAGCACGGTGGCGCGCCCGGGGTCGGCGGGCAGGGCGTCGGCCACCAGCCGGCGCTCCACCTCGCTGCCCACGTCGGTCAGCACGATCAGCGGGACGTCGGTGTCCAGCGGCGGGGTCATGCGCACCTCTCTCCGGGGCTCACCCGGGATCGCTCGTTGCTGCACGCTTCGTGTCGACGGCCGGCGGCAGCTCGCTCACGCCCGGGGGACGCCGAGCCTGCCGGTCCGGCGCCGCGGGGAGAAGGCCCCTCACCCTGATCGGAGCGTGGCCCGCAGCGCCTCCAGCCCGGAGTAGTTCGGGCGCCAGCCCAGCTGCTCGCGGGCCTTGGTGGTGTCCATGATCGCCGGATGGCTCGCCGCCTCCACCCACTCGGCCACCGGCGGCAGGAACGGCAGCCGCGCCACGGCCCGCGCGGCGAGCTGGGCCGGCGCAGCGGGCAGCGGCAGGGGCAGCGCGCCGTACTCGCGGGCGACGTCCGCGGCGGTCAGCACGCCGTCGCCGGCGATGTTGTAGGCCCCGGGCGGGCCGGCGGCGACGACGCACTGCAGCAGCGCGGAGCCGACGTCGTCCTCGTGGATGAACTGCAGCGGCAGGGCGGGCACCGCCACCGGCACCGGGACCGGCAGCCGGCGGGTGGACTGCTCGGCGAGGCGCCGGCCGAGCGGCGCCAGCGGGCCCGGCAGGACGTCCTTGGCGCCGAGCGTGTGCGGGCCGAGCACCACCGGCGGGCGCAGCAGGTAGAGCCCGATCTCCGGGTGCCTCGCCGCCTCCTCCTGGAGCAGGTGCTCGAGCTCGGCCTTCTCCTGCGCGTAGAACAGCCGCGACGCCGGCCGGACCGGCCACTCCTCGGTCATGCCGACGGGGTTGTCGGCGTGGAAGCCGTAGGCGGCCACCGAGGAGGCGTAGACGAACCGCTCCGCGCCGGCGGCCGCGGCGGCCCGGAAGGCGTTGAGCGTGCCGTCGACGTTGATCGCGCGGGTGGTCTGCCGGGAGGCGTTGCCGGTGATGAGGAACGCCAGGTGCACGACGACGTCGGCGCCGGCGAAGGCCTCGCGCAGCGCGCCGGCGTCGCGGACGTCGCCCCGCCGGTACTCCATCTTCGTCCAGCCGCGGGCGGCCGGGTCGAACGGTCGGCGGGCGATGCCCACGACCCGGCGCACCCGGTCGTCGGTCTGGAGCAGGGGCACGAGGCCCTCGCCGAAGGTGCCGGTGGGGCCGGTGACGGCGACGGTGAGGTCGGTCTGCGGAGCGGTCACGACGGTTCCGCTACCCGACCCCTCCGGAGGTGAACCGGGTCACCTGCTCGCCGCCGCGGGCTGGGCGGCGAGGCCCACCAGCTCGTCGAGGCCCCGCCGGATGCCGTCGGAGAGGACGTCGAGGTCGGGGAAGGCGTCGAAGTCGGCGTTGATCCCGAACGTCATCGAGGTCAGGTAGCTGAAGATGCCGATCGAGATCCGGGTGCCGCCGCCGATGGGGACGTACGGGTGCGCGGAGACCATCCGCCTGCCGAGCACGTACAGCGGCACCCGGGGGCCGGGCACGTTGGTGGTCACCGCCTGGCACCACAGCTGGCCGGCCGAGGCCGCCGCCCGCACGCCGAGCGCGAGCAGCGTCGGGGCCATGTAGTCGCCCATCGCGATGATCGAGCGGGCGTCGACGGCCTGCATCGTCTTCTTGTACTCGTCCATCTGGCGCCGGATGGACGCCAGCCGGGCCACGGGGTCGGGCTCGCCCACGGGCAGGTCGACGAAGACCGCCGTCACCTGGTTGTTGAGCGACCCGCGCTCGTCCTCCCGGCGCACCGAGATCGGGACCATCGTGCGCACGACCGTGTCCCCGCCGAGCGCGCCGCGGCCCTGCAGCAGGTCGCGGAAGCCGCGGGTGATGGCGGTGAGGACGACGTCGTTGACCGTGCCGCCGAGTCCCGCGCGGGCCGCCTTGATCTCGGCGAGCTCCGCGTCCGACCACGCCCACCGCCGGTGCGGGCCGATCGGTCCGGTCAGCGTGCGGGCCAGCGGGGTGAGCGCCTGGCGGGCGAGCGTGGGCAGGCTCGCGGCCGCGGCGCGGGCGCTGGACACCAGGCCCTTCGCGCCGTGGGAGACCGCCTCCGGGCCGGGCAGCGAGGTCAGCTGGCGCAGCGGCGCCGTCATCGTCTCGGCCACCGCGCCGGCGGCCATCGCGAGGCCCGAGGGGGTGCGCTGCGGCGACCAGTCGCGCGGCGCGGGGTGCTCGGCGTTCGGGTCGAGGTCGAACATGACCTGCATCAGGTCGGTGCCGGCGACGCCGTCGACCATGCAGTGGTGGACCTTGGAGATGATCGCCCACCGGTCGTCCTCCAGGCCCTCGACCAGCCACACCTCCCACAGGGGCTTGGCCATGTCCAGGCGCTGGCCGAGCACGCGCCCCGCGAGGTTGCGCAGCTGCTCCTGGCCGCCGGGCTTGGGCAGGGCGGTGTGCCGGACGTGGTAGAGGATCTGGAAGTGCGGGTCGTCGACCCACAGCGGCCGGCCCAGGTTCAGCGGCACCTCGCGCACCCGCTGCCGGTAGCGCGGCACCTGGGGCAGCTTGCTGAGCAGCAGCCGCACGAGGTCGCCGTAGGAGGGCGCCGGGCCCTCGAAGACCGCGACCGACCCCACGTGCAGCGGCGCGTTCTCGCTCTCGGCGTAGTAGAAGCCGGCGTCGGTGGAGCTCAGGCGGTCCACGGTCGCTCCTTCGCTGGTCGAGACTGTTCCGTCCGGTCCTGTGTCCACCGACCGGCCGGCCGAACCCCGTGCTGTGGTGCCGGACACAGTAGGACGGCGCGTCGTCAGCCCGCCCGGCGGGCGTCCCCGGCCGCCACCCGGTCGAGCAGCGCGACCAGGGCCTCGTCCACCACGGACGTGCGGGTCAGGTTCACGCTGTGCCCGGCCCCCGGGACGACGACGAGCTCGCAGCCGGGCCCGAGCAGCTCGGCCAGCCGGCGGCCGTGGGCGGCGGGGGTGAGCCGGTCGTACTCCGCGGCGACGACGGCGGTGGGGACCCGGCCGAGCACCGGCAGCGCCGTGGTCTCGTCGTGGTCGAGGAAGGTGCCGTAGAAGGCCATGGTCACCGTCAGCGGCGTCTCCTCGAGCATGTCCTGCACCACGCGGACGGCCTCGGGCGTCGCGTCGTCGCGGCCGAAGAGGTACGTCCGCATGGCGCGGCGGCCGATCCGGGTGCCGCGGCGGCGGTGGCGCTCGAGGAACGGGGCGAGCAGCCGCAGCCACCACAGGTAGAGCGGGAGCAGGTGCAGCCGGCGCATCAGCCCCACGGCCGCGCCGAGCAGGCCCTCGGACACCAGGCCGCCCGCGGAGGTGGCCAGCAGGAAGGCGCCGACGACGCGGGTGCCGATCTCCTGCGGCCGCTGCCGGGCATAGGCCATGACGGTCATGCCGCCCATCGAGTGCCCGGCGAGCACGACCGGCTGCCCGGCGGGGACGACGGCGTCGAGCACCTGGCCGAGGTCGCGGGCGGTGCGGTCGATGGTCGCCGTCGTCGGGTCGGCCCAGCTCGACCGGCCGTGGCCGCGGTGGTCCCACAGCACCAGGCGGGCGCGGTCGCGGACGGCCTCGCGCTGCAGCTGCCACTCGCCCAGGCGGGCGGTGAAGCCGTGGCAGAAGACGACGGTGACCGGCGCGTCCTCGGTGCCGTCGAACTCCACGTGCAGGTCGACGCCGTCGTCGGTGCGGACGGTGCGCGAGCCCGGCGGCGGGGGACCGCCGGTGCCCGGGACGATCGGGATGCGGGGCGCGGGCGGGGTGGCCCGGCGGCGGCGCGGCATCCGTCCATGACAACGCAGGTCCCCGCGGGCGGCGACCGGGGGCCGATAGGACGACAGAGGCCCCTCAGCCGCCCGGGGCCGTCGTCTCCGGCCGCTTGCCCGGGGCGGCGTCGCGCACGAGCCGGCGGGCGGCGTCGACCTCGCGCGCCACCGGGGCGAGGACGCCGTCGGCGTGGATCTCCGCGTCGTCGGGCGGCCGGTGCGCGCGGACGTCGTCCTCCAGCTCGCGCAGGGCGCGCCGCAGCACCGCCACCTGCGCCGGGTCGGGGGAGTGCCCGCCGTGCCGGACGGCGATGACCGCCTCGGTGACGGCGTCGGCCGTCCGCTCCAGCTGCACGATCACCGGCCACCACGCCCCGGCGCGCGTGCTGATCGGCGGCGGCTCGGCCAGCCGCCGCTGCAGCTGGGTGTGCAGCTCGGTGAGCGCCCGGTAGGCCCGCCGGCGCGCCCGCCGCCGGACGACGGCGTCCTCGCCGAACGCGGCGCCGACGAACTCGTCGAGGGCGAGGGCGGCCGCGCGCATCGCCTCGTCCAGCGGCGCCCGCCAGGTCTGCGGCCAGAGCAGGTAGCCGGCGACCAGCACGATCGCGCAGCCGATGAGGGTGTCGACCAGCCGGGCGCCGACCAGCCCCGGCCCGCCCGGCACGGCGAGGTCGAGCAGCAGGATGATCACCGGCGTCTGGAACACCGAGAACAGGCCGAAGTTCGCGCCCCGAGCCCACGGCAGCAGCCCGGCGCCGACGGCCATCGCCGCGACCACCCAGGCGTTGCCGGGCAGCACCGACAGCAGCAGCGAGCCGATGAGGACGCCGAGCAGCGTGCCCGCGCCGCGCTGCACCGCGCGGGTGAACACCGACCCGAAGTCGGGCTTGAGCACGATCGCCACGGTGAGCAGCACCCAGTAGGGCCGCTCGATGGGCAGCAGCTGGCGGGCGACCTCGGCGATCGTCATGCACAGCACGAGGCGCAGCGCGAAGTCGCGCGTGTCGGGGCTGCCGAGGGTGCGGTCGGCGACGTCGCGCAGCCGCTCGCGCCACGGCGGGCGGTCCTGGGCGACGGCGGCGCCGGCCCGCTCCTCGGGGTCGCCGACCACCGCCCACGCCAGCCGCACCCCGTGCCGGACCGCGCGCCGCTGGGGCGGGCCCTCCTCCAGCGCCGGGGGCCGGTCGGGCGGCAGCGAGCGGCCGCCGGTGACGGCCGCGGCCAGCGCGTGCACCGCGGTGACGTCGTGCGGGTCGGCGTGCACGCCCGCCCGGGCCGAGGCGACGGCGGCCTCCACCAGCGGCGCGGTGGCGTTGAGGACGCCGGCCAGCTCCGCGAGCTCCCGGTTGCGTCCGGCGGCGAGGCTGCGGGTGCGGATCACCCGGTCGTAGGCGGCGTTCAGGGCGGTGGTGAGCTCGCGGCGGGCGCCGTCGGCGCCGTCGGTGCCGACGGCGGTGAGCAGCCCGGCGATCCGGGTGAGGACGGCGGCCACCGCGGTGCGGTCGGGGTCGGCGGGATCGGTCGCGGCCTGCACGAGCGTCAGGAGCGTCGCCCACCCGGCGCCCGCGGCGAAGAACGCCACCTCCGCCTCCGCCGGCAGCGAGGTGACCAGGCCCGACGCGAGCGCGGTGTAGACGAGCAGCTGGAGCGCGCCCAGCGACATCGCCGAGTTGACCGCGCTGATCAGCGCCGCCGCGGCCGCCAGCAGCGCGACCACCAGGACGGGCAGCACCCCGCCGCCGCTGGCGTACTGCCCCGCCACGAGCCCGACGGCGCCGAAGCCGACCGCGGCCGCGGTGCGCCGCAGCCGGTCGCGCAGCGGCCCGCCCTGCGGGGCGAGGGTGGCGGCGAGCGCGCCGGTGGTGCCGAAGACGCCGGCGCCCAGGGCGTGCTGGCCGCCGACGAGCAGCGCCACGGCCAGCGGCGCGGGCACCGCGACGGCGAAGCGGGCGACGTCGCGCCACGGCACCGGCGGCGGCGAGGTGCGCACCAGCTCCTCGAGCCACGCGGGTGCGCGCAGCGACCTGTCCGCCACGGGACCGAGCCTGCCACCCGGCGGGCGGAGGGCCGGGGCGGCGCACCTAGGGTCGGCGCCCGTGACCGCCACCCTGGGCGAGGTCGTCGCCGCGCTGGAGGCCCGCTACGACCCGGCGCTGGCCGAGGGCTGGGACGCCGTCGGGCTCGTGTGCGGCGACCCGGCCGAGCCGGTCGGGCGCGTGCTCGTCGCCGTCGACCCGGTGGCGGCCGTCGTCGACGAGGCGATCGACACCGGCGCGCAGCTGCTCGTCACCCACCACCCGCTGTTCCTCACCGCGGTGCACGGCGTCCCCGCCGGCGACCCGAAGGGGCGGCTGGTGCACCGGCTGGTCCGGGCGGGGTGCGGGCTGTTCGTCGCGCACACCAACGCCGACCGCGCCGCCGACGTCGGGGTCAACGACGCGCTGGCCGCCGTCCTCGGGCTGACCGGCACCCGGCCGCTGGAGCCGGTGGCCCCGGGTTCGCGGCAGGGGCTCGGCCGGGTGGGGGAGCTGCCGGAGCCGACCACGCTGGCGGGGTTCGCCGCGCTCGCCGCGGCGGTGCTGCCCGCCACCGAGGGCGGCGTCCGCGCGGCCGGGGACCCGGACCGGCCGGTGCGCACGGTCGCCGTCTGCGGGGGCAGCGGCGGCTCGCTGCTCCCGGCCGCCGCGGCCGCCCGCGCCGACGTCCTGCTCACCAGCGACCTGCGGCACCACCCCGTGTCGGAGTCCCGGGAGTCGGCCGGGCCCGCGGTCTGTGACGTGGCACACTTCGCCTCCGAGTGGCCCTGGGTGCCCGTGGCCGCCGACGTGCTGGCCGGGGACCTGTCGGGCAGGGTCTCGGTGGCCGCGTCGCGGCTGCGCACCGATCCGTGGACGGTGCACCGGGGCCCGCGCACGGGGGACGACCCGGCCCGACCGGCCGGTGGACGAGGAGGGGACGCATGGCCAGCGCAGTGACACCGCCCGCGGGCGCACCGCGGGGGACCGACGGGGCGCCGGTGCGCAGCGACCGCAGCCCGTGGAACTGGCTGCTGCTGGTGCCGATCGTGGTGCCGCTGCTCGTCCCGCTGTTCAACCGCGTGGAGCCGACGCTGTTCGGCTGGCCGTTCTTCTACTGGGTGCAGCTGCTGTTCGTCGCCCTCGGCGTGCTGACCACCGTGGTCGTCTACCGGGCCACCCGGCGCAGCCCGGCCGAGCAGGCCGCCGCTCGCGCCGCGGTCGCGCGGGACACGACGCCGCGGGACACCACTGCACGCGACACCACCGCGCGGGGCACGACGCCGCGCGACACCGACCGGGACGGGGGGCGCTGAGCCGTGGACGGGGTCAACGTCGTCGAGCTGTCGATCGTCATCTTCTTCTTCGTCGTCGTCACGGTGCTGGGGTTCGTCGCCTCGCGCTGGCGACGGGCGGAGAGCCTCATGCACCTCGACGAGTGGGGCCTGGGCGGGCGCAACTTCGGCACCTGGGTCACCTGGTTCCTGCTCGGTGGTGACCTCTACACCGCCTACACGTTCGTCGCCGTCCCGGCGCTGATGTTCGGCGCGGGCGCGGCCGGCTTCTTCGCCGTCCCGTACACGGTGGTCATCTACCCGCTGGTCTTCCTCGTTGTGATCCGGCTGTGGTCGGTCAGCCACGTGCGCGGCTACGTCACCCCGGCCGACTTCGTGCGCGCCCGGTTCGACTCCCCGGGCCTGGCGCTGCTGGTCGCCCTCACCGGGATCGTCGCGACGATGCCCTACATCGCCCTCCAGCTGGTCGGCATCGAGGCGATCCTCAAGGCGATGGGCGTCGAGGGCGAGCTGCCCCTGATCGTCGCGTTCGTGATCCTGGCGCTCTACACCTACAACTCCGGGCTGCGGGCGCCGGCGCTCATCGCGTTCGTCAAGGACACGCTGATCTACCTGACGATCATCGTCGCGGTCATCGTCATCCCGGTGAAGCTGGGCGGCTGGGACGCCATCTTCGGCGCCGCCGAGGAGAAGTTCTCCGCCGGCACCGGAGCCGGGGTCATCCTCCCGGCGACCGGGCAGCTGGGGTACGCGACGCTGGCCCTCGGCTCGGCGCTGGCGCTGTTCCTCTACCCGCACTCGCTCACCGGCGTGCTGGCCGCCAGCAACCGCGACGTGCTCAAGCGCAACATGAGCGCGCTGCCGGTCTACAGCCTGGCGCTCGGCTTCATCGCGCTGCTGGGCTTCATGGCGATCGCCGCCGGGGTCACGCCGATCGGCGAGGACGGCAACACGATCGTGCCAGTCCTGTTCCAGGAGATGTTCCCGAGCTGGTTCGCCGGCGTCGCGTTCGCCGCCATCGGCATCGGCGCGCTGGTGCCGGCGGCCATCATGTCGATCGCCGCGGCGAACCTGTTCACCCGCAACATCTACAAGGAGTTCCTGAAGCGGGACGCCACCCCGCGGCAGGAGGCGCAGGTCGCCAAGATCGTCTCGCTGGTGGTCAAGTTCGGCGCGGTCGCGGCGATCCTGTTCATCGACCCGCAGTTCTCCATCGACCTGCAGCTCATCGGCGGCGTGATCATCCTGCAGACGCTGCCCGCGGTGGCGCTGGGCCTCTACACCCGCTGGCTGCACCGCGGCGGGCTCATCGCCGGCTGGTTCGCCGGCATGGCCTCCGGCCTGCTGATGCTCTACAACATCCCGCGCCTGGGCCCGGACGGCACGGTCGTGCGCGAGCACTTCGGCGGCTCGTCGTTCGCGCTGTCCAAGCTCGGCCTCGACAGCGCCTCCAGCGTCTACACCGGGCTGCTCGCGCTGCTGGCCAACCTGCTGGTGGCCGTGCTCGTCACCGTGGTCCTGCGGGCGATGAAGGTGTCCGACGGCGTCGACGCGACGGCGCCGGCCGACTACACCGCCGAGCGCGAGGACCCGACGTTCCGCGAGCTCCCCGACCCGCTGGAGTCCGCCCCGCCCGGGGTGGAGCAGGGCACGGGGAGGCGCGCGGCCCGCAGGTAGCGGGAGGACCGGGGGCCCGGGCGTTGCCCCGGTAGGTTGTCCTGGTGAAGGCCGACCACTTCGAGCAGCAGAAGCTCCTGGCGCTGGCCGACGAGGACGTCGCGCTCACCCAGCTCGCCCACCGGAAGCGGACGCTGCCGGAGACGGCCGCCGTCGAGGCCGCGCTGGAGTCCGAGCGGACCTTCGCCGAGGCGGAGGTCCGCGCGGAGACCGAGGTGCGCGACCTCGACCGGGAGCAGAAGCGGCTCGAGGGCGACGTCGACACCGTCCGGCAGCGCGCCGACCGCGACCGGTCCCGGATCGACTCCGGGGCGGCGACGCCGAAGGAGATCACCTCGCTGCAGTCGGAGCTGCAGTCGCTGGGGCGGCGGCAGTCCGACCTGGAGGACCAGGTGCTCGAGCTGATGGAGCGCCGGGAGACCGCCGACGCCGCGCTGGTCGCCGCGCAGACCGGCCGGGCGTCGGCCGTCGCCGACCGCGAGCGGGCCGAGCAGCTCCGCGACGACTCCCTCGCCGACATCGCCGACTCGACCTCGCGGCACCAGGCCGCGCGGGACGAGGTCGCCGCCGGCATCTCGGCCCCGCTGCTGACGCTGTACGACCGCATCCGCACCCAGACCGGCACCACCGGCGCGGCCATGCTCAAGGCCCGCCAGTGCCAGGGCTGCCGCATCGAGCTCAACGGCCGCGAGCTCGCCGCGGTCCGCAACGCCGACCCGCACGAGGTGGTGCGCTGCGAGAACTGCGGCCGGATCCTGGTCCGCACCGCCGAGTCCGGGCTGTGAGCAGGCGGTTCGTCGTCGAGGCCGACGGCGGCTCGCGGGGCAACCCGGGGCCGGCCGGCTACGGCGCCCTGGTGCGCGACGCCGACACCGGGCGGGTGCTCGCCGAGCGGGCGGCGTCGGTCGGTCGGGCCACGAACAACGTGGCCGAGTACGGCGGGCTGGTGGCCGGGCTGCAGGCGGCGCTCGACCTGGACGCGAGCGCCGACGTCGAGGTCCGGATGGACTCCAAGCTCGTCGTCGAGCAGATGTCCGGGCGCTGGAAGATCAAGCACCCCGACATGCAGAAGCTGGCCGTGCAGGCCCGCGAGATCGCCCGGCGCCTGGGCAGCGTCCGCTACACCTGGGTGCCGCGCGCGCAGAACGGCGCCGCCGACGCCCTGGCCAACAGCGCGATGGACGGCCGGCCCGTGCACCGCGACCTCGCCGCCGAGCCGACCGTGGTCGAGGACGACGTCCAGCCGGCCGCCGAGCCCGCGCCGCCGGTCACCACGGTGACGCACCTGCTGCGGCACGGGCGCACCGAGCACACGCCCGAGCGCCGCTACAGCGGCCGCAACGACCTGCCGCTGTCGGCCACCGGGCGCGCGGAGGCCGAGGCGGCCGCCGTCCGGGCGAAGGAGCTCGGCATCGAGGTCGTCGTCGCCTCGCCGCTGCGCCGGACGCGGGAGACCGCCGAGGTCGTCGCCGGCGCGCTCGGCCTGCCGGTGGACCTCGACGACGACCTGGTCGAGCTCGACTTCGGCGACCTCGAGGGGCTGACCGGCGCCGAGGCCCAGCAGCGGCACCCGCTGGCCGCGCGCCGGTTCATGTCCGACGTGACGGTGCCCGCGCCGAACGGCGAGTCGATCGCCGACGTGTCGCGGCGGGTGGCCCGGGCGCGGGCGCGGCTGCTCGAGCGGCACGCCGGGAGGACGGTGCTGCTGGTCAGCCACGTCACGCCGATCAAGCTGATGCTCGCCGCGGGCCTCGGCGTCGGCGACGAGGTGGTCCACCGGGTATTCCTCGAGGCGGCGTCGCTGTCGACGGTCGCGTGGAGCTCCGACGGCCGCACGTCCGTCCGCGTCGTCAACGACATCGCGCACCTGCGGTGACACTGCGGTCCTCCGGACCGCACCGCGGCCAGGAGCCGTCCTCCCGTCGCGCTGAGCCCATCCGCGGGAACCCGCCGGGAGGCCTCCGGCCCCCGCGCCGGGACCCCGCAGTCGCCTGCGGCTCCTAGAGCCTCCCCGCGTCGATGACCCGGGAGAGGAACTGCCGCGTGCGCGGGTGCTCCGGCTCGCCGAGCACCTGCGCCGGCGGGCCGGACTCCAGCAGGACCCCGCCGTCGAGGAAGGCCACCGTGTCGGCCACCTGGCGGGCGAAGCCCATCTCGTGGGTGGCCATCACGATCGTCATGCCCTGACCGGCCACCTCGCGCACCAGCGCGAGCACCTCGCCGACGAGCTCGGGGTCCAGCGCGCTGGTCACCTCGTCGAGCAGCAGCACCCGCGGGCGGACGGCGAGCGCCCGCACGATCGCCACCCGCTGCTGCTGGCCACCAGAGAGCCGGTCGGGGTACTCGGCGGCCTTGTCGGCCAGCCCGATCCGCGCCAGCAGGCCGCGCGCCTCCTCGACCGCCTCCGCCCGCGGCCGCCCGTGCACGGCGGTCGGCGCGAGCGTCACGTTGTCGAGCACCGACAGGTGGGGGAAGAGGTTGTAGGCCTGGAAGACGACGCCCAGGCGCCGGCGCACCCGGTCGGCGTCGACGCGGGGGTCGGTGACGTCCTCGCCGTCGAGCAGGACCTGGCCGTCGTCGACGGTCTCCAGCAGCGACGCGCAGCGCAGCAGCGTCGACTTGCCCGACCCCGACCCGCCGATGAGCGCCACCACCCGGTGCTCGTCGACGGCGAGGTCCACGCCGCGCAGCACGACGTTCGACCCGAACGCCTTCACGATGTTCCGGAGCTCGAGGACGCTCACAGCAGCGATCCGCTCTGCTGGCGGCGGCGCGCCCGCGCGGTGACGGCGTCGGCCAGCCGGGCCGACGGGACGGCGAGCAGCACGAACAGCAGCCCGGCGACGACGTAGGGCGTGAAGTTGAAGGTCTGCCCGACCTGGATCTGCGCCGAGCGCACGGCGTCGATCGCGCCGAGCACGGAGATCAGGCCGACGTCCTTCTGCAGCGCGACGAAGTCGTTGAGCAGCGCCGGGGTGACCGTGCGCAGCGCCTGCGGCAGCACCACGATCCGCATCGTCTGGCGGTGGGTGAGGCCGAGCGAGCGGGCGGCGGCGCGCTGGCTGGGGTGCACCGACTCGATGCCGGCCCGGAACACCTCGGCCACGTAGGCGGAGTAGACGAGCACGATGGCCGCCGTCCCGAGGACGAACGGCGACGTCGGCACGCCCTGCAGGCCGAGCGCGGGGAACCCGAAGCCGACCAGGTACAGCACGATGATCAGCGGGATGCCGCGGAACAGGTCGACGTAGACCGTCGCGAGGATCCGCAGCGGCGCCCACGCCGGCCCGCGCAGGGTCCGCAGCGCGGCGGTGCCGAGCCCGACGAGGAGCACGAGCAGCCCGCCGACGACGAGCACCTGCAGGTTGACCAGCAGCCCCTCGGCGATCTCCGGCAGCGCGTCGAGCGCGGCCGACGGCGAGAAGAAGGTGGCCTGCACCCGCGGCCAGCCCGGCGAGCGGGTGACCGCGAGGTAGGCGACGACGGCGAACAGCAGCGTCGAGGCCAGCGCGACCAGCGTCGAGCGCCGGGCCCGGCGGGTGCGCCAGGCCCGGCGCTCGAGCTCGAGCGCGCTCGGCGGGGGCAGCGCCCCGCCGGGGAGGACGGTGCTCAGGACAGGACGGGCGCGTCGGCGACGTCGGAGAGCCACTGCTGCTCGAGGTCGGCGAGCGTGCCGTCCTCGCGCAGGGCGTCGACGGCCTGGCTGACGCAGTCGGTGAGCGGGCTGTCCTTGGCGAGGAGCAGGCCGAAGGAGTCCCCCTCGGCCGTGGAGCTCTCGCCCGAGTCCTCGATCTGGCCGACGATCACGCCGTTGTCGAGCTCGGCGGCGGTGATGTAGAAGGCCGTCGGCAGGTCGACGACGATCGCGTCCACCTGGCCGTTCTGCAGGGCGAGCTTGGCGTCGTCGTTGGTGTTGAACACGACCGGGTCGGACTCGGGGTCGATCACCGTGGTGAGGACGTCGAGGCTCGTGGTGGCCACCTGGGCGCCGAGGCGCAGGCTGCGCAGCTCGTCGAGGCTCGCCGCGCCGTCGGCCGCGGAGCCGGCGGTGGTGATGACCGCCTGGCTGACCGTGTAGTACGGCGAGGAGAAGTCGACGGCCTGCCGGCGCTCCTCGGTGATGGAGAACTGGTTGATGTCGAAGTCGAAGGGCCGCGGGCCGGGCTGGATGGCGGCGTTGAACGGCACGCGGGTCCAGGTGACGTCGTCCTCGGCGTAGCCCAGCTGCTCGGCGACGGCGTAGGCGACGGCGGACTCGAAGCCCTCGCCGTTCTCCGGGGTGTCGTCGACCATCCACGGCTCGTAGGCGGGCTGGTCGGTGGCGACGGTCAGGGTGCCCGGCTCGAGGGTGTCGAGCTCGTCGGGCGTGCAGGCGCCGGTGGTGGCCGAGCCGCCGCCGGAGGAGGTGCCGGCGTCGGTCGACTCCTCCTGCGGGGCGCAGGCCACGACCGCGAGGGTGGTGGCGGCGGCCAGGACGAGGGGGAGGGGGCGACGGCGCATGGGGGTCCCTTGGCTGAGGTCGGTGCGGCGCGGGAATCGTAGGTCCGGGGACGGTGTGTCCGGCCTCACCTCGCCTGTTCAACCGATGAGTTGAGGACGGCGGCGCGGTCTGACCCTCATCGGCTCCGCCGGGGAGCCGGGACGCAGGAGGTGCGCCATGGGCGCGGTGGTGCTGTTCGCGGCGGTCTCGCTGGACGGGTTCGTCGGCCGCGACGACGACATGCCGGGGCCGCTGTTCGACTGGTACGGCAACGGGGACGTGGAGCTGACCTTCAGCGATCCCGCCCGGCCGTTCCGGGTGACCGCCCCGACGGCGGGGCTCCTGCGCGAGTTCGCCGGCCGGGTGGGCGTCATGGTCTGCGGCCGCCGGCTGTTCGACCTCACCGACGGCTGGGGCGGCGTCCCGCCGAACGGCGAGCACGTCGTCGTCGTGACCCACCGGCCGGCCGACGACTGGCCGCACCGGGGCACCGCGCCCTTCACCTTCGCGCCCGACGTGCCGGCGGCGGTGGAGCGCGCCCGGGATCTCGCGGGCGACCGGGACGTCACGGTGAGCGCCGGCGACGTCGGCGGGCAGGCGCTGCGGGCGGGCCTGGTCGACCGGGTGGTGCTGGCGCAGGTGCCGGTGGTGCTCGGCTCGGGCCGGCCCTTCTTCGGCGTGGGCGGCCCGCCGGAGATCGCGTTCGAGGACCCGCGGGTGGTGCAGGGCAGCCGGGTGACGTTCCTGGCGTACGACGTCCGGCGGTGAGCTGCGGCTCGAGGCGGGAAGCGGGCCGGGGCGGCCGGCGTTGTACCCGGCGCACCCCGGTCCGGCCTCCGACGGCGGGACGGGGACGATGAGCCCCCCGCATCTCCGAGGAGCCCCGTGACCGCGACCATCGCGCCCGCCACCCCCGCCGTCGCCGGCGACGAGCGCACCCTGTCGCCCGCCGAGTACGAGACCTGGGCGGCCGAGGTCCGCCGGCTGGCCGACGAGCGCGGCGCGGTGGTGCTCGCGCACAACTACCAGGTGCCCGAGATCCAGGACGTCGCCCACTTCACCGGCGACTCGCTCTACCTGTCGCGGGTTGCGGCGCAGACCGACGCCCGCGAGATCGTCTTCTGCGGCGTCCACTTCATGGCCGAGACCGCCAAGATCCTCTCGCCGGACAAGACGGTGCTGCTGCCCGACCACGCGGCCGGCTGCTCGCTGGCCGACTCGATCACCGCCGAGCAGCTGCGGGAGTGGAAGGCCGAGCACCCGGGCGCCGTCGTGGTCAGCTACGTCAACACCACCGCCGCGGTGAAGGCCGAGACCGACATCTGCTGCACGTCGTCGAACGCCGCCGACGTCATCCGGTCGATCCCCGAGGACCGCGAGATCCTCTTCTGCCCCGACCAGTTCCTCGGCGCGCACGTCAAGCGCGTCACCGGACGCGAGAACATCCACGTCTGGGCGGGGGAGTGCCACGTGCACGCGGGCATCAGCCCGGCCGACGTGCGCGCGCAGATCGCCGCGCACCCGGACGCGGAGATCCTCGTGCACCCCGAGTGCGGCTGCACCACCTCGGTGCTCGACCTGGTCAGCCACGGCGACCTGCCCGCCGACCGCACCCGCGTGCTGTCCACCGGCGGCATGGTCGAGGCCGCGGCCCGGACGTCGTCGGGCCAGGTGCTGGTGGCCACCGAGGTCGGCATCCTGCACCAGCTGCGGGCGCTCAACAGCGGGACGGCGTTCATCCCGATGAACGAGCGCGCCGCCTGCCGCTACATGAAGATGATCACTCCGGCCAAGCTGCTGCACACGCTGCGCACCGGCGAGGGCGCGATCGACGTCGACCCGGGGACCGCCGCCCGCGCCCGCCGTGCCGTCGAGGCGATGGTCGCCATCGGCGAGCCCGGCCGCGGCGGGGAATGAAGGACCACCCTTCCCCCCACGCCTCGCAAGCTCGGCGCGGGACCCTGAAGGGCGGCCGTTCCATCACCTCACCACGAGCCAGAGGGCGACGGTGGCCGCGAGCAGTGTCAGCGGCACCGTCGCCAGGCCGAGCGCGCCGAACCGCGCCGCCGACGGCGCCTCCGCGCCGAGGGCCCGGCGCCACAGCAGGTTGGCCAGCGACCCGGCGTAGGTGAGGTTCGGCCCGACGTTCACGCCGACCAGGACGGCGAGCACGGCGCCCGGGCCCACGGCCGCGGCCACCGGCAGCAGCGCGAGCATGGCCGGCAGGTTGTTGACGACGTTGGCCAGCACCGCGGCGACGACGGCGACCGCCAGCAGCTCGGCCAGGCCCTCGCCGTCGGGCAGCAACCGGGCCAGCCCCTGCTCGAGCCCGGCGCCCAGGACGGCCTGTACGACCACCGCGAGCCCGCAGACGAACAGCGCGAACGGCAGGTCGGCGGCGGCCGCGACGTCGGCCGCCCGCAGCCGCCCGGCCCGCGCCAGCCGGACGGCGAGCACGGCGACGCCGGCCACGGCCGGCCACACCGGCGGCAGGCCCGCGAGCGAGGCGGCGCCGGAGCCGAGGGCGGTCAGCCCGACCACCGTCAGGGCGGCCCGCGGCGCCGGCGGCACCTCGGCCACGGGCGCGGCGACGGGCACCGCGAGATCGGCGCGGAACAGCCGCCGCAGCATCAGGTACTCGACGGCGACCGCGGCCACCCAGGGGCCGGCCATCAGCCCGGCGAAGGCGAGGAACGACAGCCCGCTCGCGGAGAACGCCAGCAGGTTGGTCAGGTTCGACACCGGCAGCAGCAGCGACGCGGAGTTGGCGAGGTGCCCGGTGGCGACGGCGTGCGGGCGCGCCGGCAGCCCCATCCGGGCCGCGGTGGCCAGCACGACCGGGGTGAGCAGGACGACCGTGGCGTCCAGGCTGAGCAGCGCCGTCACCCCGGCGGCGAGCAGCACGACCCGGCCGAGCAGCGCGCCGGCCGAGCGCCCCGCCCGCCGGGCCGTCGCCGCGGCCGCCCAGGTGAACACGCCCTCCCGGTCGGCGAGGTCGGCGAGCACCAGGACGACGACGAGGAAGGCCACGGTGGGCAGCGCCCCGCGCACCGCCGTCTCGGCCGCGGCGAACCCGACCGCGCCGACCGCCATCAGGTAGACCGCGCCCCCCACGGCGACCGCCGCCGGGGGCACGCGGCGGGTGCCGGCCGTGGCCGCCGCGAGGGTGGCGGCCAGCACGACGCCGGCGGTGCCGAGCGCGACCGGGTCGGTCACCTCAGATGCGGGTGAACAGGTAGACCGAGACCGCGACGCCGAAGGCCACGATGAGCACCCGCAGCGGCGTCGCGGGGATGCGGGTGGCGATCCGCGCGCCGGCGAACCCGCCGACCAGGCTGGCCGGCGCGGCGACCGCGACCACCTCCCAGGCGATCGGCCCGAACAGCCCGAAGACGACGAGGGTGACCGTCGCCGTCACCGCCGACAGCGCCGACTTGAGCGCGTTGGCCAGCGCCAGCCGGTGCAGCGCCGTCCCGAGGACCCCGACCAGGATCACGCCGAGCGCCCCGCCGAAGTAGCCGCCGTAGACGGTGGCGAGGAACAGCGCGACGTAGAGCCACCACGGGTCGCGCACGGCGCCGTCGTCGCGGTCGCGCAGCCGGCGGGTCAGCAGCGGCTGCACCGCCAGCAGCAGGCTGGCGAGCAGCACGAGCACCGGCACGACGACGTCGAAGGCCTCGCTCGGCGTGGTCAGCAGCAGCACGCTGCCGGCCGTGCCGCCGAGCACCGCGACGACGCCGAGGCGCACCAGCCGCCCGCGCTGGCCGGCGTACTCGCGGCGGAAGCCGAGCATCCCGCCGAGGTAGCCGGGCCACTGCGACACCGAGTTGGTCACGTTGGCCGCCACGGTGGGCAGGCCGAGCGCGACCAGGGTGGGGAAGAGGATCAGCGACCCGCCGCCGGCGATCGAGTTGATGACGCCGGCGAGCAGGGAGACCGCCGCGGCGATGACCAGGTCGGCGGCGGACACGGGGCGGGAGCCTACGGTGGCGCCATGCGCCTCCCCGCCCCGGCGACCTGGCTGGCCGCCGCCCTCGGCGGATCCGGCGTGCTGCACCTGGTGCGGCCGCGGACCTACGAGTGGCTGGTGCCCCCGGAGCTCGGCGACGCCCGCTCCTGGGTGCTCGGCAGCGGGGTGGCCGAGGTGGCCACCGCCGCGCTGCTGGCCGCGCCGCCCACCCGCCGGGCCGGAGGCTGGGCCGCGGCCGGGCTGCTGGCGTCGTTCGTGCCGGCGCACCTGCACCACCTCCGCATCGCGCGGGGGAGGCCGGCGCTGCTGGCCGCCGGGGTGCTGCGGCTGCCGCTGCAGGCGCCGATGATCGGCGCGGCGCTGCGGGTGGCCCGGGGCCGGGCGTGACCGAGCCGTTTCCCGGCGACTGGACGCGGGCGCTGGTCGTGGTCGCCCACCCCGACGACGTCGAGTACGGGTGCGCGGCCGCCGTCGCCGCGTGGACCGACGCCGGGCGCGACGTCCGGTACCTGCTGGCCACCCGCGGGGAGGCCGGCATCGCCGGGCTGCCGCCGGGGGAGGCGGGGCCGCTGCGCGAGCGGGAGCAGCGGGCGTCGGCGGCGGTGGTCGGCGTCTCGGAGGTCGAGTTCCTCGGGTTCCCCGACGGCCGGGTCGTCGAGGGGCTGGAGCTGCGCCGGTCGCTGGCCGCGGCGATGCGCCGGCACCGGCCGGAGCTGGTGGTGACGATGCACTTCGGCGAGACGTGGACGCCGCCGGGCGTGGCCCCGGCGTACTGGAACAGCGCCGACCACCGGGCGCTCGGCCGCTCCGTGGTCGACGCGGTGGGCGACGCCGCCAACGAGTGGATCTTCCCCGAGCTCGCCGGGCAGGAGCCGTGGCGGGGCGTGCGCTGGATCGCCGTCGCCACGCCGGTCGGGGCGACGCACACCGTCGACGTCACCGGCGTCGTCGACCGGGCGGTGGCCTCGCTCGCCGAGCACCGCCGCTACCTCGAGGCGCTGTCGGACGACCCGGTCGAGGAGCAGGCACGGCGACAGGTCGAGATGGCGACGCCGGAGGTGGACGGCCGGCGCAGGACCGGCTTCGCGCTCTACGCCGGCTGAGCGCGCCGGCCGTCCACCTCTCAGGCGGGCGTCACGGCAGGAAGCTCACGTGGACGTGGTCCCTGTGGTTGGCCGTCGGCGAGCCGCGGTCGGCCATGGCCTGCCAGCCGGACCCGCCGACCAGCCAGATCCGCTGCTGCCAGATGACGTACTCGACGCGCAGCCGCGTCGCGTTGTCGATGACGAACTGGGCGACCGCGTCCCCCTTCGCCGCGTCGGCGTACACCATGAAGTCGGCGGCCAGCTGCTGCGTCGGGGAGTGCCCGGGCCGGGTGAGGACCGTGGACACCGCGAAGGCCTGCGTGACCTCCGCGACGGCCGGCCGCACGTGCGGCGCCCAGGCGCTGTAGGCGGTCGACGTCGGGGTCGGTGCCCCGGTCAGGTCCGTGGCGACGGCGACGACGGCGGTGGCCGCCGCGGCGGCGGGCGCGGCTGCGGGAGCCGCCGCCGGTGCGGGAGCCGCCGCCGGTGCCGCTGCTGGTTCGGCGGCGGGGGCGGGTGCCGCGGCGGCGTCGCCGCGGCCGGACCAGTGCTCGGACCAGCCGCCCCGGTCGTGCCGGTCGCCGTCCCAGGGACGGTCGGCGGAGGCGGCCGACTGACCGGCCAGGCAGAGGGCGACGGTGGCGGTGCCGACGGTGAGCGTGCGGCGGAGGGCGTGTCTGCGCATGACGAGGAGAGCTCCTGTCGTGTGGCCCCGCGCGGTCCCGCCGTCTGCTCGGCAGGCACCCGGCGCGGGGCAGGGGAGGGCACGGGGTCCGGGACGGCACGCGGCAGCCCGGGCGGGGCGTGTGCGGAGGCCGGTCGGGTCCGGATCCCGGAGGCGCGGCGGCCGGCGCGGGTGCGCGGGCCGCGGCGAGGTGTCTGGGGGCGGGGCGCGTCGGGGCAGGCGCCGACGGCGCTCCCCGTGTCGCGGCTCTCCGTTTCTCCCGTGGCCGCCTACCGGGTCAGCTGACGGGTTCGGGCGGGGATGTCGCCCTACCCACCTCCCGGAGGACCGGGCGGTGGGACTCACCCCGGTGACGCGGTGGGTCCCCGGCTCGCGGCCACAGGCGTGGTCCGCGACTCGGCGGCGTCCGGGCGGATCACCCCGGCTGGGGCGCGAAGGGCCGTCCGGACGGGTCGACCGTAGGGAGGCCCGCGGGGCCCGGCAACGGGGACCGGGGAGTTCCGGTGGGGCGGGCGGCCGGCCGTCGCACCGACCTGCGGGGCGGGGCCGGGTCCGCCAGGGTGGGGGCGTCGAGCGCGACCACCCCCGGGAGGACGACGGTGACCGAGGCCAGCACGCGCGAGGAGATCGCCGCGACCGACGGCGTCGGGCCGCTGACCCAGGAGGAGCTGACCCGCATCCACGCCTGGTGGCGGGCGGCCAACTACCTGTCGGTCGGCCAGATCTACCTCATGGACAACCCGCTGCTGCGCGAGCCGCTGCGCCCGGAGCACGTCAAGCCGCGGCTGCTGGGCCACTGGGGCACGACGCCGGGGCTGAACTTCGTCTACGCGCACCTCAACCGGGCGATCGCCGCGCGCGACCTCGACTGCATGTACGTGATGGGGCCCGGCCACGGCGGCCCCGGCCCGGTCGCGTCGGCCTGGCTGGAGGGCACCTACAGCGAGGTCTACCCCGACGTGTCGCAGGACGAGCCGGGGATGAAGCGGCTGTTCACCCAGTTCAGCTTCCCCGGCGGGATCCCGAGCCACGTCGCGCCCGAGACCCCCGGCTCGATCCACGAGGGCGGCGAGCTCGGCTACGCCCTGGTGCACGCCTACGGCGCCGCCTTCGACAACCCGGACCTCGTCGTCGCCGCCGTCGTGGGCGACGGCGAGGCCGAGACCGGGCCGCTGGCCGCGAGCTGGCACGCCACGAAGTTCGTCGACCCGGCCCGCGACGGCGCGGTGCTGCCGATCCTGCACCTCAACGGCTACAAGATCGCCAACCCGACCGTGCTGGCCCGCATCGAGCCCGACGAGCTCGACGCCCTGCTGCGCGGCTACGGGCACACGCCGTACGTCGTCGAGGGCGACGACCCGGCGCTCATGCACCAGCAGTTCGCCGCGACGCTCGACCGCTGCCTCGACGAGATCGCCGACATCCAGCGGCGGGCACGGGAGGGCGGCGCCACCGAGCGGCCGCGCTGGCCGATGATCGTGCTGCGCTCGCCCAAGGGGTGGACCGGGCCGGCGGAGGTCGACGGGCACCGCGTCGAGGGTTCGTGGCGCTCGCACCAGGTGCCCTTCGCCAACGCGCGCGAGGACGACGGCCACCGGCGGGTGCTCGAGGAGTGGCTGCGCAGCTACCGCCCCGAGGAGCTCTTCGACGACGCCGGCGCCCCCGTCCCGGCCGTGCGCGACCTCCACCCGGAGGGCCCGCGCCGGATGAGCGCCAACCCGCACGCCAACGGCGGGCTGCTGCTGCAGCCGCTGCGGATGCCCGCGTTCGCCGACTACGCCGTCCCCGTGCCCGAGCCCGGTACCGGCGCGGTGGAGGCCACCCGGGTGCTCGGGGAGTTCCTGCGCGACGTCATGCGCGGCAACCCGCAGACCTTCCGCGTCTTCGCGCCCGACGAGAACAACTCCAACCGCCTCGGCGCGGTGCTCGAGGCCACCGACCGCACCTGGATGGCGCGGCGCGAGCCCGAGGACGACCACCTGGCGCCCGACGGCCGGGTCATGGAGGTGCTCTCCGAGCACCTGTGCCAGGGCTGGCTGGAGGGCTACCTCCTGACCGGCCGGCACGGGCTCTTCTCCTGCTACGAGGCGTTCATCCACGTCGTCGACTCGATGGTCAACCAGCACGCCAAGTGGCTGAAGACCACCAACGACATCCCGTGGCGGCGGCCGGTCGCGTCGCTGAACTACCTGCTCACCTCGCACGTGTGGCGGCAGGACCACAACGGCTTCTCGCACCAGGACCCGGGCTTCATCGACCACGTCGTCAACAAGAAGGCCGACGTCATCCGGGTGTACCTGCCGCCGGACGCGAACACGCTGCTGTCGGTCGCCGACCACTGCCTGCGCACCCGGCAGTACGTCAACGTGATCGTCGCGGGCAAGCAGCCGGCGCTGCAGTACCTCGACATGGACGCCGCCGTCGAGCACTGCACCAAGGGCATCGGCATCTGGCAGTGGGCGAGCACCGACGCCGGCGCCGAACCCGACGTCGTCCTCGGCTGCGCCGGCGACGTGCCGACGATGGAGACGCTCGCGGCCGCGGAGATCCTCACCTCGGCCTTCCCGGACCTGCGGGTGCGGGTGGTCAACGTCGTCGACCTCATGCGGCTGCAGGACAACCGCGAGCACCCGCACGGGCTCTCGGACGCCGAGTTCGACGCGTACTTCACCACCGACAGGCCGGTCGTGTTCGCGTACCACGGCTACCCGTGGCTGATCCACCGGCTGACCTACCGCCGGACCAACCACGGCAACATCCACGTGCGCGGCTACGTGGAGGAGGGCACGACGACGACGCCGTTCGACATGTGCGTCGTCAACGGCATCGACCGCTACGACCTGGCGATCGACGTCATCGACCGGGTGCCGCGGCTGCGCTCCCGCGGCGCCCACCTGCGCGACCGGCTGCGGGACCGGTTGATCGAGCACAAGCGGTACATCCGCACCCACGGGGAGGACCTGCCGGAGGTGGCGGGCTGGCAGTGGGGCTCGGGTGCCGGGCCGGTCGTCGTCGGCGGGGGCAACGAGCCGCTGCACGAGCCGGAGAACTGACCGGACGGCGACCCGTAGACTGGCCGGCACGACGGACGAGTCGGCCGGGCGGTCGCGTCGGCGGGGGAGACCCCGTCGCCGAGGAACGTCCGGGCTCCACAGGGCAGGGTGGTCGTTAACGGCGACCCGGGGTGACCCGCGGGACAGTGCCACAGAGAACAGACCGCCAGCAGTTCGCTGCTGGTCAGGGTGAAACGGTGGTGTAAGAGACCACCAGCGCACCGGGTGACCGGTGCGGCTCGGTAAACCCCACCCGGAGCAAGGTCGAGAAGGGACGGCGGGCGACCGTCGTCCTGCGCAGGCGTTCGAGGGCTGCCCGCCCGATGCCTGCGGGTGGACCGCTCGAGCCCGCCGGCAACGGCGGGCCTAGATGGATGACCGCCCATCGGGAGGCCGCGAGGCGCCCGAGGACAGAACCCGGCGTACAGGCCGACTCGTCCGTCGCCTCCCGCCTGACCTGCGCTTTCAGGTCCGGCGGGGTCCCCTCATCCGCCGCAGGTGTCACGCAGGCACGCCGCGGAGGAGGCTCGGCCGATGGACATCACCACCGTCAACGACCGGCACCTCTACCAGGCCCGCGTCGTGGTCCAGGACCCGGCGGATCCGTCCCGTCAGCTGGAGCTGGTGCGCCGAATTGTCCGGTTCGGGCCCGCCGGCTGGCTGACGGCGATGGCGGCGGCGACCGAGGACGCAGAGATTGAGCTGTACCCGACCGGCCGGGTCCTGGCGGTCACCGACCTGCGTGAGGTCGGGGCGCCCGGGATCCACGGGTGACGACGCCGGTCACCAGCGGAGCGGGTCGGTCAGGCGGGACTGGGCCGTGCGGCACGCGCGGCAGTTCCCCCATGAGGACAGCGCCCGCGCCGACGTAGGGGCGCCGCACTCGGGGCACTCGACGGCCTGGCGTGACGGGATCTGGGCGTCGGTGAGCCGGGCGGCCGGTTCTCTGTCCGTCGTCTCCCCGCCCCGCGCGGGGGAGTCGGGATCGGCGTCGGCGTCGCGTCCACGGTCTGTGGCGATGGAGCCTCCTCGTTCCGCGCTGACGCTACCCGTCCGTGGTCGGCCGACGGGCGGACCGGAGCCCGCCGGCCTCGGAGCTCGCGGCCGGCCAGCTCGCGGAGGCGGTCGGCCAGCGGCTGGGCCTGCTCGGCGGCTGCCCGTCGGCCCTCCCGGCCGGGCGGAGGAGGAGGCGGAGGAGGGGGCGGAGGAGAGCCTGAGGGGTCGACCGGGCCGGCCTCCAGGTCGACGTCGAAGGCGATGTCCTCGGCCCGGTGCCAGGTGGCGAAGACCCCGTCACACTGGCGGATGGGAAGAGCAGCCCCGGGACGACGTCCGGCCGTGTACGCCCGACGGTCGATGTCCGGAGGGCCGTCCGGCTGCGATGCTCGACCGCGTGCTCCTCGCCCAGCCCGTCATCCCGGCCTAGTGGAGCGCCTGCTGCGCGTCGGCTCGCTCGCCGTGGCCCTGTTCCTCGCCACGCTCGGCAGCTTCGGCGCCTCCTTCGGCGTCATGACGAACTGCACGAACACCCACAGCTGCACGGTGACCGGCTGCCGGCCCTGCACCACGGCCCAGACGTGGCTGACCGCGGGGTGGGTGCTGCAGGGTGTCCTGCTCGTCGTCGGGCTGGTGCTGGTCGTCGCCGCGAGGCGCCGCCGGCCGGGATGGGCGCGAGCCGCCGCGCTGGCCGTCGGGCCGCTGGCCCTGGTCGTCTTCGCCGCGACGACCGCGCTGGCGGTCGGCAGCTTCTAGCCGCTGCTCACGGCTGCATGCGGGGGTCCTCCGTGGGGTCCGCGTACGGCGCCGGGCACCCGTCCTCGACGGCCGCCGGGCGGAGCTCGTGGTGCCACGGCTCGTTGCCGTAGACCTGGCACAGCCCGAAGTCCGCGCCGTGCTGCGACAGCCACGACATGGCGTCGGTGGGCCCGACGTCGACCGCGTCTCCCGTCACGTGCGCCGACGTCTCCGCCGTCGCCACCCAGCGGGCCGCCTCCTCCAGGGAGCCGTACTCGTCGACCGCCTCCCGCAGCAGCTGCTCCTGGTACTCCGGCGACCGCCACCCGCTGGTGACGACGAACTCCACCCCGTCGCGGGATGCCGCTGACGCCGCCGCGCGGAGGGCTGTGAGCAGCTCGGCGTCGAGCCGGGACACCGCCGGGTACCGGTCGTCGAAGACGCCGGCGCCGTCGGGGAGCACGCCGTCGTCGACGGTGACGCCTCCCGGCGGAGCGGGCGGGCTCCCGCCGTGCCGGAGGGACGGGGCGGGACCGGCGACCTCGCAGCCGGCGGCCAGGACCAGGACGGCGGCGGCCAGCGGCCGGGCGCGGCGGAGCAGGGGAGCGGGCATGCCCGGCAGCCAAGGCGTGGGCGTGTTGCCGGGGCGTATGCCGCCGTGCATACGCCGGCGATACGCCCCCGCTCCCTACCCTCGCCGCATGCGCGTGCTGATCGTCGAGGACGAGCCCGTGCTGGCCGGCGCCATCCGCGACGGGCTGGGCCTGGAGGCGATCGCGGCCGACGTCGCCGGCGACGGGCACGCTGCCCTGGAGCTACTCGCCGTCAACACCTACGACGTCGCCGTGCTCGACCGCGACGTGCCGGGCCCCTCCGGCGACGAGATCGCGCGGGGCATCGTCGCCTCGGGCAGCGGCCTGCCGATCCTCATGCTCACCGCGGCCGACCGGCTCGACGACAAGGCCTCCGGCTTCGAGCTCGGCGCCGACGACTACCTCACCAAGCCCTTCGCGCTGCGCGAGCTCGTGCTCCGGCTCCGCGCGCTCGACCGCCGCCGCGCCCACCACCGCCCGCCGGTGCGGGAGATCGCCGGACTACGGGTGGACCCGTTCCGCCGCGAGGTGTTCCGCGACGGCCGCTACGTCGCGCTGACCCGCAAACAGTTCGCCGTCCTCGAGGTGCTCGTCGCCGCGGAGGGCGGGGTGGTCAGCGCCGAGGAGCTGCTCGAGCGCGCCTGGGACGAGAACGCCGACCCCTTCACCAACGCCGTCCGCATCACCATCTCCGCGCTGCGCCGGCGCCTCGGCGAGCCGTGGCTGATCGCCACCGTGCCCGGCGTCGGCTACCGGATCGAGGCCCCGACGAGCGCCCTCGGAGGCGGCCGGTGACCCGGGCGCCCGGCCCGAGCGTCCGCCTGCGCCTCACCCTCAGCTACGCCGGCGTCGTCGTCCTCACCGGCGCCCTGCTGCTGGCGGTCGTCTGGGTCTTCCTGCTCCGGTACGTGCCCGACGCCGTCCTGGTCACCGGCGGCGGCCCCGGACGAGGCCCCGGGCTGTTCGTCCCCAACCGCTCTGACCTCGAGCGAGCCTTCGTCCCGCGGGCCGCCGCCGCCCTCGCGTTCCTGCTGCTCGTCGGCCTCGCGGGCGGCTGGTTCCTCGCCGGCCGGGTGCTCGCGCCGCTCACCCGGATCACCGAGGCCACCCGCACCGCGGCGACCGGCTCGCTGTCGCACCGGATCGCCCTGCCCGGGCGCAGCGACGAGTTCCGCGAGCTCGCCGATGCCTTCGACGGCATGCTGGCCCGGCTCGAGGCACACGTCGCCGAGCAGCGCCGGTTCGCCGCCAACGCCTCCCACGAGCTGCGCACCCCGCTGGCGATCACGCAGACCCTCCTCGACGTCGCCCGGCAGGACCCCGGCCGCGACCCGGACGTCCTCGTCGAGCGGCTGCACGAGGTGAACACCCGGGCCATCGAGCTCACCGAGGCGCTGCTGCTGCTCAGCCGCGCCGACCACCGCCCGCCCGACCGCGAGCGGGTCGACCTGTCCCTGCTCGTCGAGGAGGCCGCCGAGACGCTGCTGCCCCTGGCGGAGTCACTCGGCGTCCAGGTGCACACCGCCGGCGAGGTCGCCTCCGCCTGCGGCTCGCCCGCGCTGCTGCTGCAGCTGACGGCGAACCTCGTCCAGAACGCGGTGGTGCACAACGTGCCCGGCGGCTGCGTGTGGATCTCCACGACGGCGCGCCCCGGCGCCGTGGTGCTCACCGTCGAGAACACCGGCGAGGAGCTCGCGCCCGAGCTGGGCGCCACCCTGACCGAGCCGTTCCAGCGCGGCGGCCGGCGCGTCCGCACCGGGCACGCCGGCGTGGGCCTGGGTCTGGCGATCGTCGAGCGGGTGACCGCGGCGCACGACGGCGCGCTCACCCTGACGCCGCGCGCCGGCGGGGGCCTCCGCGTCACGGTGCGGCTGCCCGCCGCGGATTAGCCGAACAGCAGCGTGTCGAGCCCGCGGCGCACGCCGGGCTGCTCGGCCACCCGGCGGACGGCGAGCAGGGTGCCGGCGACGTAGGGGTCCGGCGACTCCCCGGTGTCGTGCCGCATGACCAGCCGCTCGCCCGTGCCGCCGAAGACGATCTCGGTGCTGACGACGAAGCTCGGCAGCCGGACCGAGTGCACCCGGCTCCCGGCCACGTCCGCGCCGCGCGCCTCGACCGGGCCGTGCAGGTCCTCCAGCGGCACCGCGCCGAGCGGCCTGCGGACCGCGCCCACCACCTCGGCGAGCTCGCGGGCCGTGCCGCTCGGCACGTCGGGCTTGCCGGCGCTCGCGTAGTCGACGATCTCCCAGCGGTCGAGCTGCGCCGCGGCAAGCTTCGCGGCCTGCTGGAGGACGGCGGCCTGGAGCGAGAAGTTGCCGGCGGCGATCACCCCCACGCCGCGGTCGCGGGCGAGCCGGTCGAGGTCGGCGTAGTCCGCGGCGGTCAGGCCGCTCGAGCCGACGACGACGTGCACCCCGGCCGCGACGGCGGTCTCCACGTGACCGCGCACCGCGGCCGCGCTGGTGTAGTCGACCAGGACGTCGACCTCGGCGGAGGCGAGCGCATCGGCGACGGTGGCGGAGACGGGGCCGTCGGCGGTCGAGGCGGTGGCCTCCGACAGCGTCCGGCCCGCCGCGGAGCGGGAGACCCCGGCGGTGAGTGCGAGGTCCTCCGCGGCGTCGATCGCCGCGAGGACGGGCGGTGCGGTCCAGCCGGTCACGCCGGCGAAGCAGACGCGGATCACGCGCCGACCCTAGGGCCGGTCCAGCTCCCGGGCGGCCGCCGCGAGCACGGTCTCGCGGACGCGGTCGAGCGTCGCCGAGCGCAGCTTCCACTGCTGCCAGTAGAGCGTGACCTCGACGGCGGCGGACGGGTCGAGGTCGGTCAGCTCCGCGTCGAGGTCGCGGGCCTGCAGGTCGGGCACCATGCCCCAGCCCAAGCCCAGCGCGACGGCGCGGACGAAGTCGGCCGACGCGGGCACGAAGTGCAGCGGGGGAGTGGCGTCGCTGCCGGCCCAGGCGTGCAGCAGCCGGTGCTGCAGCTCGTCCTCGCGGTCGAAGACGACGACCGGCGCCCGCGCCAGGCCCTCGGCGGTGAGCCCCCCGGGGAACCAGCGCCGCGCGAACGCCGGGGCGGCCATCGGCCGGTAGCGCATCGAGCCGAGCCGGGTGGAGGTGCAGCCGGGCACCGGCTCGGCCTCCGCCGTCACCGCCGCCATCACCGTGCCGGCGCGCAGCAGGGCGCTGGTGTGCTCCTGGTCGGCGCGGTGCAGGTCGAAGCAGACCTCCCCGGCCAGCGGCGCCAGCGCCGGCAGCACCCAGGTGGCCATCGAGTCGGCGTTGACGGCCACCGGCAGCGTGGGGACGGCCGCGGTCTCCGGGTCGTCGCCGAGCTCGCGGGCGACGTCGGCGGTGAGCAGGTCGACCTGCCGCGCGAGGCGCAGGACCGCCTGCCCCGACTCGGTCACCCGCACCGGCTTGCTGCGCACCAGCAGGATCCGGCCGGTGGCCACCTCCAGTGCGCGCAGCCGCTGGCTCACCGCCGACGGCGTCACGTGCAGCGCCCGCGCCGCCGCCTCCAGCGTCCCGCCCCGCACCGTCGCGTCCAGCGCCCGCAGCTGCGCCAGGTCCAGCTCCACGGACAGCGAGGCTAACGGTGCATCAGGATCCTTAGCTGGACCGCCGACGCGGCACTTCCTAGCGTCGGGCGTGTGCTCACGACGCCCGCCCTGCTCGCCGCCGCCTCCGGACTCGCGCTCGGGCTGGGCCTGATCGTCGCGATCGGCGCGCAGAACGCCTTCGTCCTGCGCCAGGGCCTGCGCCTCGAGCACGTGGCCGCCGTCGTCGCGGTCTGCGCCCTGTCCGACCTCGTCCTCATCCTGGCCGGCGTCGCCGGGGCCGGCGCGGCGCTGGACCGGCTGCCCTGGCTGGTGCCCGTCGTCTGCTTCGCCGGTGCCGCCTTCCTCCTCGGCTACGGGCTGCTCGCCGCCCGGCGGGCGCTGCGGCCGGGGACCCTGCTGCCCGATGCCGGCGGGATCCGCGCCGGCCTCGCGGTCACCGTCGGCACCTGCCTGGCGCTCACCTGGCTGAACCCGCACGTCTATCTCGACACCGTCGTCCTGCTCGGGTCGACGGCCTCCACCTACGGCGAGCAGCGGTGGGCGTTCGCGGCCGGGGCGGGGCTGGGCAGCATCGTGTGGTTCACCGCGCTCGGGTTCGGCGCGCGGCTGCTGCGTCCGGTGTTCGCCCGCCCCGCCGCGTGGCGGGTCCTCGACGGCGTCATCGCCGTCGTGATGACCGCCCTCGCCGTCTCGCTCGCCGTCCGCGGGGTCGCCGAGGTCTGACCCGGCTCAGCCGAGGCCGGCCTCGGCCTCCGCGGCCGCGCGCAGCCGGTCGCGGTCGACGCCGAGCGCGGCCAGCGCGCGGGCCGCGGTGCCGTGCTCGAGCCGGGCGGCCGCCGCGACGACGTGCGCGCCGGTCAGCCGGCCGCGCCCCTTCGCCAGCGCGACGGCGTCCTGGAAGACCTGCTGCGCCTGCGGCGTGGAGCGGAACGCACCCGCCGGCGCCGCCTGGAGAGCGGGCGCGGCGGGGGCGGGCCCGGCGTCGATCCCGACGGCGGCCAGCGCGCCGGCGTGCGCCTCCTCGACGGCCGCGCGCAGCCGCTGCGGCTCGACGCCGACCCGGGCGAGCGCGCGGCCGGCGGTCCCGTCGGGCAGCGCGGTCGCGGCCAGCAGCAGGTGCTCCGCGCCCGGCGTGTCCTCCCCGCCGGCCCGCGCCTCCGCCTCGGCCGTCGTCAGCAGCTGCTTGATCGTGCGCACGTCCCGCACGGCGGTCAGGAGCCCCATGGTCTGTCCTCTCGGTCAGGAGCCGCGCCGGGCGCGGACCTCGGATGCGAACTTCTTGTGCGCGGCCTGGCCGCTGATCCCCAGCGCCTCGCCGACCTGGGCCCACGTCCAGCCCTGGCCGATCGCCTCGGCCACCGCCGCGGACTCCAGCCGGCCCGCGAGCCGGCGGAGGGCCACGACGGCGGCCAGGGCGGCCTCCGGGTCCTCGGGACCCGGCAGGGACTGCAGCTCGGCCATGGCCATCAACTTAGGTTGATGCGACGGCGTCCGTCAACCCTGGTTGATGGGCGAGGTCAGGACGACGAGCCGCGACGTCGCCCGGGTCATCGCCACGTACCGGTCCACGGCGCCCTCGACCCCGGTGCCCAGGCGTTCGGGGTCGACGAGCACCACCAGGTCGAACTCCAGCCCCTTCGCCAGCACCGGCGTCAGCGACCGGACCCGCTCGCTCCCGCGGAACCCCGGGGCGCCGATCACGCAGGCGGTGCCCTCGGCGTGCGTGGCCAGCCAGTCGTCCAGAACCGCGGGCAGGTCCGACGCCGGCCCGTGCACGACGGGGACGCCGCTGCTGCGGACCGACGTCGGCACGTTCGCGTCCGGCAGCGCCGCCCGGATGACGGGCTCGGCCTCGGCCATCACCTCCGCCGGCGTCCGGTAGTTCACCGTCAGCGAGGCCACCGACACCTCGGGGACGCCGACCCGCGCCAGCCGCTCCTCCCACGACTCCGGGAACCCGTGGCGTGCCTGCGCCCGGTCGCCCACCACGGTCAGGCTCCGTGACGGGCAGCGCAGCAGGAGCATCTGCCACTCGGCGTCGGTGAGCTCCTGCGCCTCGTCGACGACGACGTGCGCGAACGGGCCGGCCAGCGCGTCCGGGGTGGGGGCGGGCAGCGCGGCGTCGTCGACCAGGGCGCCGCGCAGGTCCTGTCCCCGCAGCATCGACATCACGCCCATGTCCGAGTCGTCGGTGGCGACCAGGTGCTCGACGACGTCGGACATCCGGGCGCGGTCGGCGGCCACCTCGGCCTCCCGGCGGCGGCGGAGCCGGGCCGCGGCCGGGTCGCCGAGCCGCTGCCGGGCGGCGTCGAGCAGCGGCAGGTCCGCGACCGTCCAGGCGGCGGGGTCCGGGCGCTGCAGCAGCGAGACCTCCTCCGGCGTCAGCCAGGGCGCGCAGCGGCGCAGGTAGGCGGGCACCGACCACAGGTCGCCGACGAGGTCGGCCGGCTCGAGCAGCGGCCAGGCCCGCCCGAACGCGCCGACCAGCTCGCGGTTGCCCGCCAGCGCCCGCCGGTACCGCTCGTGCGGGTCGGCGTGCCCGAGCCCGTAGGCGTCGAACTGGTCGTCGTCGCCGTCGTCATCGCCGTCGTCGTCCTCGTCGGCCCCTTCGGTCAGCTTGTCGACCAGGACGTCGAGCAGCGCCTCCCACACCCGGTCCCGGACGTCGTTGTGCCGCGACCCCGGCTCGGCCGCCGCGAACGCCTCCGCCCAGTCGGCGGGGTCCAGCCGCACGTCGCCCCACGGCGTGACGACGTCGGTGCCGCTGGCCGGCGGCACCTCGTAGAGACGGACCGCGGGCTCGACCGCCGCCACCATCCGGGCGTCGGCCTTGAGCCGGGCCACCTCCGGGTCGGGCTCGGGGACGGCGGCGGCGCCCTCGGGCACCAGGTCGCGCAGGGTGCAGGTGCGCACGCCCTCCTCGCCGAGGCCGGGCAGCACGTCGGCGACGTAGGTCAGGTACGGCCGGCTCGGGCCGACGAACAGCACCCCGCCGCGCCGGTGCCCGAGCCGCGGGTCGGCGTAGAGCAGGTAGGCGGTGCGGTGCAGGGCGACGACGGTCTTGCCGGTGCCCGGGCCGCCGTCGACGACCAGCGCCCCGCGGGAGCCGGCGCGGATGATCGCGTCCTGGTCGGCCTGGATGGTGCCGAGCACGTCGCGCATCCGCGGCGACCGGCTGGTGCCCAGGCTCGCGACGAAGGCCGACTGGTCGTCGAGCGCGGCGTGCCCCTCGAGCCCGTCGGGGGTGAACACCTCGTCCCAGTAGTCGGTGATCCGGCCGCGGGTCCAGCGGTAGCGCCGCCGGCTGGCCAGCCCCATCGGGTCGGCGTGGGTGGCGCCGAAGAACGGCTCGGCGGCGGGGGAGCGCCAGTCGACCAGCAGCCGCCCGCCCGCGCCGTCGGTCAGCCCCAACCGGCCGACGTACACCGGCGCCCCGCCGTCGGCGGGCACCATCCGCCCCAGGCACAGGTCCAGGCCGAAGCGGCGCAGCGTCCGCAGCCGGGCGGTGAGCCGGTGCACCTCCAGGTCCCGGTCGAGCGCCTCCTGGCCGGTGCCGCCCGGCGCCCGGCGCTCGGCGTCGAGCCGGCCGGAGAGCTCGGCGACGGTCCGCCGGAGGCTGTCGGCCATGGCGGCGAAGTGCGCCTCGTCGGCGGCCACGAGGGCCGGGTCGGCCTTCGCGGCGAGGCGGGCGGGGAGGTCGAACGCGCTGGTGGAGAGGGGAGTCTGTGCAGCCACGGCCGGGGATCCTCGACCCCTCCCCGGGTCTTGCCGCAAGCCCCGGCAGGCGCTATACGTTGAGGTGGGACGAGGAGCGGCGATGAGTTCCGCCCGCCTCCCGGGTCCCTTCCGCGTGACGACGACCGCGGTCGACCACTGGCCCCTCATCCACGCCGAGCGCCGCGCGCTGGCGGCCGACCTGCGCGGCCTGGACGAGGACCGGTGGGACACGCCCTCGCTGTGCGGCGGGCTCACCGTCCGCGAGGTGCTCGCCCACCTGACCGCCGGCGCGCGCCTCGGCGGGTTCCGCCGGCTGGCCGGGGCGCTGCGCCTCCGGGTCGACCGCGACCGGCAGGTGGCGGTGCGCCTGCGCGAGCACCTGGGCTGCTCCGGCGCGGACACCCTGGCCCGCTTCGAGCGGGTCGTCGCGCGCACCACCGCCCCGCCGCTGCCGCGGATCGCGCTGCTCGGGGAGGTGGTCGTGCACGGCGCCGACGTGCGCCGGCCGCTCGGGCTCCCCGGCACCCCGCCGATCGACGTCCTCACCCGCGTGGCCGCCTACTCCTCCCGCGGCGACCGGGCGGCCGACGCGCGCGGCCGCGCCGCCGGCCTCCGGTTGGAGGCCACCGACTGGCCGTTCGCCGCCGGGGCCGGGCCGCTCGTCCGCGGCCCGACCCTGGCCCTCGTCATGGCGACGGCCGGCCGCGCCGCCTTCGTCGGCGACCTGTCCGGCGACGGCATCGAGGTGCTGCGGGCCCGCTGCCGAGGGAGCGGGTCGGCGGCCGCAAGCCCGGGTAGGCGGTCGGCATGCCCCTCCGTTCCCTGGACCCGCTCGCCGTCCCCCGCGCCCTCACGTCGTCGGCCCTCGCGCTCGGGACGGCGGTGCGCGGCGCCCGGGTGTTCCACCCGCGGGGCGTCGCGCGGGCCGCGACGGTCGAGACCGACGGCGGCGGCGCGTGGGGCGCGCGGCTGCTCGACGGTGCGGGCCGGCACGGCGCCGTCGTCCGGGTCTCGCGCGGTGCCGGGCTGCCCGAACCACTGCCCGACGTCGTCGGCCTGGCGATCCGGCTCGACGGGCTCGGCCGGGACGGCGGCCCGCTGGACCTGCTGGTCAACACCGCCGGCGGCCCGCCCGGGCTGCGGCACGTGTTCCTGCCCGCGCCGCTGGGCCGCACGTTCTCCTCCGTGCTGCCGTACCGCACCGGCAGCGGGCGCACCGTCCTGCTCGGCGCGCGGGAGGCCGGCGACGGCTACGACCTGCTGGCCGCCCCGCTCGCCGGCGGCTGGACGCGGTGGGGCCGGCTCACCCTCGGCGACCCGCTGCCCGGGGAGGTGTCGGAGGAGCTGCGGTTCCGGCCGACGCTCGGCGCCGACGACCTGCAGCCGGTCGCGCTGTTCCGCGCCGTGCGGGACCTGTCCTACCGGCTGAGCCAGGCCGTCCGTCCCTGACGGTCCGCTCAGACGTCGGCCTGCCGGCGGTGGTGGGGGCTGTCGGGGTTGAGCAGCGAGTGCTTCCGGCCGTA
The DNA here is from genome assembly GCF_037034165.1 of Geodermatophilus sp. FMUSA9-8. NCBI lineage: Bacteria > Bacillati > Actinomycetota > Actinomycetes > Geodermatophilales > Geodermatophilaceae > Geodermatophilus > Geodermatophilus sp. FMUSA9-8. Next base: position 80,842 of record NZ_JBAGKE010000014.1, read on the forward strand.
GGTGGAGTAGAGGACCAGCCCGATGAGCAGCCAGACCCCGAAGCGCGCCCAGGTCTCCCACGGCAGCTGCCAGATCAGGAACAGCGACGCGAGGACCCCGAAGGCGGGCACCACGGGCATGAGGGGCAGGCGGAACGAGCGTGGCGTGTCCGGGCGCGTGTAGCGGAACAGGATGACCGCGACGCAGACGACGATGAACGCCGACAGGATGCCGATGTTCGTCAGGTCGGCCACGGCGCGGATGGGGAAGACGCCGGCCAGCAGGGCCGACGAGACGCCGGCGATCCAGGTGACCCGCTGCGGCGTGCCGCTCCGGTCGACCTTCGCGAACCACGGGGGCAGCAGGCCGTCGCGGCTCATGGAGAACCAGACGCGGGTGACGCCGAGCAGGAAGGTCAGCATCACCGTCAGGATCGACAGCACCGCGAAGACCGAGATGATGCTGGCGATCACCGGCAGGCCCACGCCCTCGAAGGCCGAGGCGAAGCCGGCGGTCGGGTCGATGTCGCGGTAGTCCTGCATCCCGGTGAGCACCAGGGTGGCGGCGACGTAGAGCAGCATCGCGATGACCAGCGACAGGATGATCGCCTTGGGCATGTGCCGCTTGCCGTCCTCCGCCTCCTCGGCGGCGGTGCTCATGGCGTCGTAGCCGAAGACCGCGAAGAACACGGTGGCCGCGCCGGTGAGCACCGGGCCGAAGCCCGAGGGCAGGAACGGGTCGTAGTTGCCGGCCTCGACGTAGAACACGCCGAGCCCGATGATGCCGAGGATCAGCAGGATCTTGACGGCGACGGCCACCAGCTCGAAGCGGCCGAAGGTCTTCGTGCCGCGGCTGAGGATGAACGTGACGAGCAGGCAGATCAGGACGGCGGGGACGTTGACGACGCCGCCCTCCTCCGCCGACGCGGTGAGCGACGTCGGCAGGGTGAGCCCGAGGTTGTCCAGCAGCTCCCCGAGGTAGCCGGAGATGCCGATCGCCACGACCGCGACGATCGCGATGTACTCCAGGAGCAGGTCCCAGCCGATGAACCAGCCGATGACCTCGCCGAGGGCCACGTAGCCGTAGGTGTAGGCGGACCCGGCCCGCGGGATCATGCCGGCGAACTCGGCGTAGGACAGCGCCGCGGCCGCCGACGCCAGGCCGGCGATGAGGAACGCGATGAGCACGGCCGGGCCGACGCCCTCGTTGCTCTCGTCCCCGGCGGCCACCAGCCCGGCCAGCGAGAAGATGCCGACGCCGATGATGCCGCCGACGCCGATCGCGGTCAGCTGCCACAGGCCCAGGCTCTTGGCGAGCGCGCCGCCGGCGGTGCGCTCCTCCTCGTCGTGCATCGACTCCACCGGGATGCGCCGCCAGATCGAATGCGCATCGCGGGTGCTCATGGGCGTCCCCTCGTCGCTGGCCCCGTGGTGGGGGAGAGGGTGCTCCCACCGCGCCCGATCGGCAAAGCGGAGGGGCGCGCCGGCCCACGGGCCGCGCGCGGGGGCTCGCGCCGGACCGGTGGCAGGACCAGCATCGGCGCATGGACGTCGACGCACGACTGCGCGAGCTCGGCCTGGAGCTGCCCGAGCCGATGACCCCGGCCGGCAACTACCTCCCCGCGAAGGCGGCCGGCGACCTGCTGTATCTCTCCGGCATGGGGCCGATCCGACCCGACGGCACCCTCGTGGCGGGCAAGGTGGGCGACGGCGGCCTCGATCTCGACACGGCGCGGGAGGCGGCCCGCCTCACCGGCCTGCAGATGCTCGCCGCGATGCGCGCGGAGCTCGGCGACCTCGACCGCGTCCGCTCGGTCGTGAAGCTCTTCGGGATGGTCAACTGCCGGCCCGGCTTCACCCGCACGCCCGCGGTGATCGACGGCTGCTCGGACCTGCTGGTCGCGGTGCTCGGGGACCGCGGCCGCGGCGCCCGTTCGGCGGTGGGCATGGCCGAGCTGCCCTTCGACATCGCCGTCGAGATCGAGGCCGTCGTCCAGGTCGCTCCCTGACGGCTCAGCCGGCGGCGGCCCGCTGCCACTCCCGCGGGCTCATCCCGTACGCCGCGCGGAAGCGGCGGGCGAAGTGGCTGGCGTCGGCGAAGCCGCACGCGCGGGCCGTCGCGGCGATCGGCCGGTGCCGCCCCGCGGGGCTGGCCAGCCGTGACCGCGCGGCCTCCAGCCGGCCGGCGATCACCTCCTGCTCCAGGCTCGCGCCGGCCGCCGCGAACGCCTTGTAGAGGTGGCGCACCGAGACGCCGTGGGCGCGGGCGACCGCGGCCGGCGTCAGCGCGGGGTCGGTGAGGTGCCGGGCGACGTGCGCGCGCACGCGGGTCACCAGCGTGTCCGCGCACCTCGGGGCCGTGCCGGTCGTCGCCGGCCGCCGAGACGACCAGGGCCCGCAGCAGCTCGACGGTCGCCGTCCCCAGGGCCGCGGCGCCCGGGTCGGCCGACAGCTCCGGCGCGGCGTCGGCCAGCCGCTGCAGGTGGTCGCGGACCAGGTCGTGCAGCGGGCTCGCGCGCAGCCGCGGCGTCGCCCGGCGGACGACGTCGACCGGCAGCCCCAGCCGGTCCAGCGGGACCAGCAGCGCCCGCGAGCCGCCGCCGGTGGCGCAGCCGAACCCGTAGGGCGAGGACATGTCCACGAGCATCAGGTCCCCGCCCTGCACGTGCTGCTCGTGGCCGAGCTGGTCGAACTCGCCGCGGCCGCGGTGCTGGAAGGCCAGGGCCACCACCGCGCCGTCGTCGCGGGCCACGTGCCGGCGGGTGCGGACCATCCGGAACCGCGTGGCGTCGGTGGCCAGCAGCGTCACCGACCCGTACGGCCACGCCTGCATCCGGGCCTCCATCGCCCCCGGGTCCTCGCGGTGCTCGACGCGGCAGGGTGCGGCGGCCTCCTGCATCGCCACGCGGAAGGCCTCGGCGCGGTCGGCGCGGGGCAGCGGGGCGGTGTCGAAGAGCAGCATGGCGCCGTCCTGGGCTGGTCTGCGGAGGTCCCCGTGGACGGCGACGAGCCTGGCAGAGCGGCCGCGCGCCGGGAAGCAGCGGACGTGCGGGCAGGGACCGTGGTCGTGCAGGCAGGGCACGGTCGGCCCGGGGCTCCGCTGCCAGGCTCCCGATCACCGGCCACCACCTGCGAGGGAGCGACCATGACCGTGCCGCCGTCAGCCCAGCCGTCCGTCCCCGACACCATCGTCCTCGTCCACGGCTTCTGGGTGACCCCGCGCAGCTGGGAGCACTGGAAGGCGCACTACGAGGCGCGCGGGTTCCGCGTGCTGACGCCCACCTACCCCGGCTTCGAGGTGGAGGTCGAGGCGCTCGTCGCCGACCCGACGCCGGTGGCCGAGGTGACGCTGCCGGCGATCGTCGACTCCATCGCCGACGTGGTCCGCGGCCTGGAGCGCCCGCCGGTGCTCATCGGCCACTCGGCAGGCGGCACGATCGTGCAGCTGCTGCTCGACCGCGGGCTCGGCGCGTGCGGCGTGGCTCAACTCCGCGCCCACCGAGGGCGTGCGGGTGGTCCCGCTGTCGCAGCTGCGCTCGACGTGGGCGGTGCTGAAGAACCCGGCCAACCGGCACCGCGCCGTCGGGCTGACCGAGGAGCAGTGGCACTACGCCTTCACCAACACGTTCTCCGAGGGGGAGTCCCGGGAGCTCTACCGGCGCTACCACGTGCCGGCGTCGGGCCGGATCCTGTGGAACTCGGTGCTGGCCAACCTCATGCCCGGCCCGCAGGACGCGCACGTCGACTACGCCAACCCGGCCCGCCCGCCGCTCCTGTTCGTCTCCGGCGGGGAGGACCACATCATGCCGCCGGCGATCCAGCGCTCGAACGCGGCGCACTACCGCGGCGACACCACCACCGAGCTGCGCGAGTACCCCGGCTACGCCCACCTGCTGCCGGCCCAGCCGGGGTGGGAGCGGATCGCCGACGAGGTCCTCGACTGGGCGCTCGCCCACGCCACCGGCGCCCGGACCGAGCCGGCCGGGGCGCAGTGAGGCTGACGCACGTCGGCGGGCCGACGCTGCTCGTCGAGGTCGACGGGTGGCGGCTGCTCACCGACCCCACCTTCGACCCGCCCGGCCGGTCCTACTCCTTCGGCTGGGGCACCGGGTCGACGAAGACCGCCGGGCCGGCGCTGACGCCGGTGGACCTGCTGCCGGTCGACGCCGTCCTGCTCACCCACGACCACCATGCCGACAACCTCGACGACGCCGGCCGGGCGCTGCTGGACCGGGTGCCGGTGGTGGTGACCACGGCCCCGGGCGCCCGGCGGCTCGGCGGGGACGCCCGGGGGCTGCGGCCCTGGGAGTCGACGGTGCTCGCGAGTCCGGGGCTGCCTCCGCTGGAGGTCACCGCCACGCCCGCGCGGCACGGCCCGCCGCTGAGCCGCCCGGTCGTCGGCGAGGTCGTCGGGTTCGCGCTGCGGGAGCCGGGCCGGACCGACGGCGTGCTGTGGATCTCCGGGGACACGGTCGCCTTCCGCGGGCTCCGGGAGGTCGCGGAGCGGCTGCGGGTCGACGTCGCCGTGCTGCACCTGGGTGGCGTGCGCTTCCCGGTGAGCGGGCCGCTGCGGTACTCGATGACCGGGCGGCAGGCGGCGCGGGTGGCCCGGCTGACCGCGCCGCGGGTGGTCGTGCCGGTGCACCACGAGGGCTGGAGCCACTTCCGGCAGGGCCGCACGGGCGCCGAGCGGGAGCTCGCGGCGGCGCCGGAGGACGTGCGGCGGCGGTTCCGGTGGGTCGAGCGCGGCGTCGCGACGGAGGTCTGAGCGGCGGGGGTCTGAGCGGCGGGGGTCTGAGCGGCGGGGGTCCGGGCGGCGGGGCGCTCGTAGACTGGCCGGGGTGAGTGCCGCGCCCGCCGCCCCGACCGTCGCCCTCGGCGACCGGTTCGCCCGCACCCTGCCGGAGATGGCGGTGCCCTGGCAGGCCGCCGAGGTGCCCGAGCCGCGGCTGCTGGCCCTCGACGAGGAGCTGGCCGCCGAGCTCGGCCTCGACGCCGCCGCGCTGCGCACCCCCGCCGGGCTGGGGCTGCTCACCGGCACCGCCGTCCCCGACGGCGCGCGGCCGGTCGCGCAGGCCTACGCCGGCCACCAGTTCGGCTACTACAACCCGCGCCTCGGCGACGGCCGGGCGCTGCTGCTGGGCGAGCTGACCGACCGCGGGGGCCGGCTGCGCGACCTGCACCTCAAGGGGTCGGGCGGCACGCCGTTCTCCCGCGGCGGCGACGGGTTCGCCGCGGTCGGGCCGATGCTGCGCGAGTTCGTCGTCGGCCGGGCCCTGCACGCGCTCGGCATCCCGACCACGCGCGCGCTCGCCGTCGTCGCCACGGGCCGGCCGGTGCGGCGCGAGACCCTGCTGCCCGGCGCCGTCCTGGCGCGGGTGGCGGCCAGCCACCTGCGGGTGGGCAGCGCGCAGTACGCGCGCGCCACCGACGACCGCGACCTGCTGCGGCGCCTGGCCGACGAGGCGATCGACCGGCACCACCCGGCCGCCGCGGACGCGCCGAACCGGTACCTGGCGCTGTACGAGGCCGTCGTCGCCGCGCAGGCCCGGCTCGTGGCGCGCTGGATGCTCGTCGGGTTCGTGCACGGCGTGATGAACACCGACAACGTGACGCTGTCCGGCGAGACCATCGACCTCGGGCCCTGCGCGTTCATGGAGGGCTACGACGCCGACGCCTGGTACAGCTCCGTCGACCAGGGCGGGCGCTACCGCTACGGCAACCAGCCGCTGGTGGCCGAGTGGGACCTCGCCCGGCTCGCCGAGGCCCTGCTGCCGCTGTTCGCCGAGGAGCAGGAGGAGGCGGTCGAGCTCGCGGTCGCCGCGTTGGGCGGCTTCCGCCCCGCCTACGACGCCGCGTGGCTCGGCGGGTGGCGGGCCAAGCTGGGCCTGCCGGCCGGGCTCGACGACGCCGTCGCCACCGCGCTGGTCTCCGACCTGCTCGACCTGCTGCAGGCCGGGAAGGTCGACCTGACGTCGTTCGCGCGCCGCCTGTCGTCGGCGGCCCGGGGCGACGCCGAGCCGGTGCGCCGGCTGGTGCTCGACCTCGCCGGCATCGACGCCTGGCTCGAGCGCTGGCGCGCCACCGGCCCGGACGCCGACGCGATGGACCGGGTCAACCCCGTGTACGTGCCGCGCAACCACCTCGTGGAGGAGGCGCTGGCCGCCGCGACCGCCGGCGACCTCGCGCCGTTCGACCGGCTGGTCGACGTGGTGAGCCGGCCGTTCGAGGAGCGCCCGGGGCTGGAGCGCTACGCCGAGCCCGGCCCGGCCGGCCCGTACGTCACCTTCTGCGGCACCTGAGGTCGCACCTCGGCGGACGCCGCCCTGTTGCCCCCGGGCGGCGGCGGGTCGATGCTGCGGCATGGCCACCCAGCAGCGGTCCGGGCACTCCGTCGAGGAGGCGCCGACCTCCACCGGCAAGGTCGACACGGCCTGGTACGAGAAGGAGGTCGCGCGGCTGCAGGTCGAGCTGGTGAAGCAGCAGGAGTTCATCCGCGCCCGCGGGCTGCGCGTCGTCGTCGTCTTCGAGGGGCGGGACGCGGCCGGCAAGGGCGGCGCGATCCAGCGGATCACCGAGACCCTCAACCCGCGGGCCGCGCGGGTCGTGGCGCTCCCGGCGCCGACCGAGCGCGAGCGCGGGCAGTGGTACTTCCAGCGCTACGTGGCGCACCTGCCCACCCGCGGCGAGATGGTCCTGCTCGACCGGTCCTGGTACAACCGCGCCGGCGTCGAGCGGGTCATGGGGTTCTGCACCGACGAGGAGTACGAGGAGTTCCTCCGCTCCTGCCCGGAGTTCGAGCGGATGCTCGTTCGCAGCGGGATCGTGCTGGTCAAGTACTGGTTCTCCGTCAGCGACACCGAGCAGGAGAAGCGCTTCCAGAAGCGGCTCGAGGACCCGACCAAGCGGTGGAAGCTCAGCCCGATGGACCTCGAGGCGCGCAACCGCTGGGTCGACTTCTCCAAGGCCAAGGACGCGATGTTCGCCGCCACCGACATCCCCGAGGCGCCGTGGTGGGTGGTCGAGGCCGACGTGAAGAAGCGCGCCCGGATCAACGTGATGACCCACCTGCTCGCCCAGGTGCCCTACGAGGACCTCACGCCGGAGCCGCCGCAGCTGCCGCCGCGCCCGCCGGTCGACGAGGACTACGTCCGCCCGCCCAAGGACAGCCAGCGCTTCGTCCCCGACGTCGTCCCCTGACGGGCGCCCCGCCACCGGACCGGGCCGGTGGCGGGAGCCGTCACCTCAGCCCTGCAGTACGGGCACGGCCGCGTCGCAGAAGTCGTCACTGCGCCCGGTCGACCCCTTCGTCTGCACCTGGCTGATCTCGGTGTCGTCGTCCGGGTCGGCCGGCGTCCCGTTGTCGTCGACCACGAAGACGAACCGCACCTGCCCGGGGTTGCGTGCGATGGCCTTCCCGTCGGGCCCGTAGAGGGTGGCGTTACCGGTGGAGAGCGTCTCGATGGTCAGCGTGTTCCCATCGGTGGCGACCACGTGGAGGTCCTTGTTGAGGACCCGGTCGACCTCGGTGACTGCGCCGTCCGGTGTGGACAGAGTGAGCTCGACGACGAGGTGCTCGGCGAAGTAGGCCAGCCCGTCCCGGCCGTGACGGGTGATCTGGAGCCGGCCGGTGACGGTGCCCTCGACGTCGACCGTCAGCCCCGGTTCGCCGCAGAAGTCCGTCACGACGTCGGTGAACGCGTCGTCGATCGACTCGCGCACGGGGGGCTCGGCGAGGGCCCCGCCGGTCATCGCCGCGCTGAACAGTGCGACCAGGCCGGCGGCGGTGGCTCCTCGGGCGAGGGACATGGCTCCTCCTGCGGGTGGCGGACCTGAGGGTGCGAGGCCCCGCACGCTGCTCCGCACCGCGTCCCGGGGACAGAGGCCAACTGCCCTGTGCGCTGGTCAGGCGGCCGCGCCCAACCGCTCGCGCACCCAGGCGACCGCGGCGTCGTGGTCGTCGAAGGTCCGCTGCGGATAGCCGGGGCCGTGGTCGTCGGACGCGCCGTCGCGGGTGAGCGACCGGTAGCGGCGCTCGTCGAGGACGTCGGCCCATGCGGCGATCGCCGGGACGTGCGCCGGCAGGTCCTCGGCGGCCCACCGCTCGAGGGCGGCGCGGCCGTCAGCGGTGGGCGCGCCGAGCAGGCGCCGGTCGAGGACGACGCCGAAGCGGTCGCCCGCCGACGTCAGCGCCGTCACGATCAGCGCGATGTGCTCCGCGGTGAGCCGGCCGACGAGCGCCACGTGCAGGAGGTCGCCGTCCCAGGCGGCGGTGGAGTCAGACACCGGTGAACTCCGCGAACCGCTCGGGCGCCTCGGCGCCGGTGGCCGCCGTCCCGCCGTCGAGGAGGACGGCCCGCACGTCGTCGAGCACCCACGCGACCGAGAAGGCCGACGCCGACAGCCACACCTCGCCGCTCACCTCGTGCACCGCGTCGTCGCGGACGGCCTGCAGCCCGCTCCACAGCGGCGACCCGGTGAGCCCCTCGGTGAGGTACGGCCCGCCGGAGAGGAGGAAGAGGACGTCGCCGTCGTGGTCGGTCAGCGTCTCGGCGCCGAAGAGCGCGAAGGGGCTGTCGGCGCTGCCCGCGGTCTCCTGCGCCGGCGGCCGGGCGAGGCCGACCTCGCTGAGCAGCGAGCCGACGGCGGTCGCGCCGGGCGGTGAGAAGAAGCCGCCGTTGTCGCCGACGACGGAGACGACCGCCCCGGCCAGCCCGGCCTCCTCGAGGTCGGCGGCGAGGTCCGCCGTCTGCTCGTCGAGCCGCTCGCGCACGGCGGCGGCCTCGTCCTCGCGGCCGAGCGCCCCGGCCACCGTGGCCAGCTGCTCGTCCCAGCCCGCGGTGTAGTCGACGACCGTGGTGGGGGCGATGGCCTCGAGATGCGCCTCCGCCGCGACGGTGGTGGGCAGCGAGACCCCGATGACGACGTCGGGGTCCGCGGCGGCCACGGCCTCGGGGTCGAGGGCGTCGCCGTAGGGCTGGGTCGGGAGGCCCAGGTCGTCGAAGACGGCGGACGTCGACTCGTAGGCGAAGGCCTCGAGGACGAGGTCGGGCTCGACGCCCAGGGCGAGCGCGTGCATGGCCGCGAAGTCGTCGAGCGCCACGACCACCTGGTCGTCGGCGCTCCCGCCGGAGGCCGGTGCGGCGACGGAGGGCTCGTCGTCGGTGCCGCAGCCGGCGAGGACGAGCAGCCCGGCGGTGGCACAGGAGGCGATGCCGAAACGGGTCACGGACACAGGGATAGTGAGGACAGCCTTGCCTCACAAGACGGTCCGGCGTCCGTTCTCGATCCGCTGCGCTCCGGGGGTGGGAGGAGGAGGCGCGCGGACCTACGCTCGGGGCTCCCGGCGGAGGGGGCTGCCATGGAACGGATCCCGGACTCGCTGCCGGTGCTCGGCCGCGGCCGGCACCGCACACCCGCACGCGGCGCGTGCTTCCTCGAGTACACGGCGCTGCTGGCGGGCGAGGCGTTCACCGACGCGCCGCGCTGCGTCGACGCCGAGCTCGCCGTCGTGCTGCGGCACGCCAACGACGTCCTCTCCGACGCCGACCGGCCCCGGCTGCTGCCGCTGCTCGGCCGCGCGATCGGCCTCGTCGCCCATGGGCCCGCGACGGGTCCCGCGGCGGGCCGGCTGCGGCGCCGGGTCGCGCAGGACCTCGCCGCCGCCATCGGGAGCACGCTGTCGGCGGAGGAGCTGCGGTGGGTGCGGGCGGGCGCCGTCGACCGGCTGTTCTGGTCGCTGATGTTCGAGCCGGTGCCGGTGAGCACCTCGCCGGCGTGGGTGGCCCGGTTGGTGGAGCGCCTCGACCTGCTGCACGGCTGCTTCGAGGCGGCACTGGCCGCGCCCGCGGGGTCGCGCGTGTGACCGCTGTCGTGCGCGTCCGCGGGGAGGCCAGTGCCGAGCACGCGCCGGACGCCGCGGTGCTGGCCGTGCACGCCCGCGCGGTGTCGCCGTCGTCGCGGTCCGAGGCCCTGAAGCGGGCCTCGGCGCTGGCCGCCGGCCTGCGCGCGGCGCTCGAGCCGGCGGCCGGGGTGCGCCGGGTGGTGCTGTCGCGGGTGTCGGTGCACGAGCGGCACGCCTGGGACCCCGACACCGGCCGGCACCGGCCCGACGGGTGGGAGGCGTCGGTGAGCGGGTCGGTGCGGGTCGACGCCGACGCGGCCGACGCCGTCGCCGAGGTCGCCGCCGGCGCCGGTGCGGAGATCGGCGGGGTGGCGTGGGAGCTCGACGACCCCGCGTCCGCGCGGCGCGCCGTCCGCCGGGCTGCCGTCGACGCCGCCCGGGAGGCCGCCGAGGACCTCGCCGACGCCGTCGGCCGGCCGCTGGGCGCGCTGGTGGAGCTGGCCGACGCGGGGCTGTCGTCGGCGACGGCCGGAGGGCCGGAGCTCATGATGGCCAAGGGCCGCGGCGCGATGGGCGGGGAGCCCGAGCTGCACCTCGACCCGCAGGACGTGACGGTGCACGCCGTCGTCGAGGCCACCTACGCCCTGGACTGACCGCCGGGGCGTGCCATGATCGGCCCGGCCGGCGCGGCCCCCGACCGGGGACCCCCGCCGGCCCCGACCCGCGACGCACCCCCCGGGCCCGGCGCCGGCGCGGCACCTCCCGCCGCCACCCCGCCGTGGCCCGAGGTGCATCCGCGTGGAGACGCCATGACCGCCACCGCACCCCACCCGCCGTCGCCCTGGCCGGGCTCCCGGCACGAGACCGAGCACCGCTGGCAGCTCGACGGCGCCCGCACGCTCGACGACGTCGTCGCCCGGCTCACCGCGCTCGCGGCCGAGCTGCGGGCCGCGCACGCCGCCGGGTGGGTCCCGGCGCAGCCGCTGCGCGACGGCCACCTGCTCGCCACGCGGCCCTCCCGCCGGGCGCGCGCCCGCGACGGCGTCGCCGTCCCGCCCGGCGAGGGGCAGGCGCCGCCGCTGCCGGGCTGGCGGGTGCGGGTGGTCGACGAGCCACCGGCACCGGGCGACGACGTCCTCGACCTGGGCGCCGTGCCGCGGACGCCCGTGGTCGCGTGGTGCCCCTCCGGTCCGCGGCAGGTGTCGGGCCCCGGGCTCGCCGCCGGGGTGCTCGACGAGCTCGGCCGGCAGGTGACGGCGGCCGACGCGGGGGAGCGCTGGTGGGCGGTGGTGCCGGCGCGCGTGGGGCCGGGGCGCGACCTGGTCGCCGACGCCGTCGCGCTGCGCGTGCACGCGGTCGAGGACGGCGCGCTCGTGCGCACGACGGAGGCGCTGACGTTCCGGCACGCCGCCGACCGGGTCGCCACGCTGGTCGACGCCGCCGCGGCCTACGAGCGGCTGGCGCGGGTGGCCGCGGCGATGGCCGCCGCCGGTGGCCGGCTGGCCGACTCCGACGACGGGCTGCTGACCGTCCGGTACGGCCGGTGAGTGCGGTGGACCTGCACGCCGACGTCCTGGGGCGGGCCGACGGACCGACGGTGCTGGTGCTGGCCGGTGGCGCGGCGGCCCACCCGTCCTACCTCGGGGACCTGGCCGGGCTGGGGGAGCGGTACCGGCTGGTGGTGCCGCACCTGCGCGGGGTCGGCCGGTCGAGCGCCGCGCCGCTCGCCTCGCGGTGGGAGCAGATGGACGACGTCGACCGGCTGCGGGCCTCGTCCGGTCTGGATCGTTGCGCGGTCGTGGCGCACTCGGCCGGCACCCGCCTCGCGGTGGCGTACGCGGCCCGCTTCCCGGAGCGCCTCTCGGCGCTGGTGCTGGTGACCCCGCCCGCCGAGTACCTGGTGGACGTGCCGTCCGACGTCCCGGACCTGCTGGCTGCCCGGGCGGGGGAGCCGGCCGTGGCGTCGGCACTGGCGGCGCTCGAGGGAGGACCTGGCCTCACCGACGACGACTTCACCGCCTGGCGCCTGCGCACCGCGCCGCTCGGCTACGCCCGGTGGGACGCCACGACGCGCGCGCATGCCGAGGGGATGCGGTACTCGCTCGCCGCGGCGCGGGCGTTCATGGCCGGGGACGCCCCGGACGGCCTGCGCGAGCGGCTGCCCGCGATGACCGCACCGGTCCTCGTCGTCGCGGGCGCGCAGGACGCGGCCGCCGGCTGTGCGCCGGTGCTCGCGGTGGCCGACGCCTTCCCCCGCGGGGAGGCCGCGGTCGTCGACGGCTGCGGCCACTTCCCGTGGGTGGAGCAGCCGGCCGCCTACCGTGCCGTCGTGGGGTCGTTCCTCGACCGGGCTCTCGGCTGACGCGCGCGCCGTCGCGGGCGCGCGTCAGAACGGTGGCGGCTCGGGTGCCGTCGTCGGTGGCGGGTCGGGTTTGGGTGGCGGGTCTCGCTCCGGTGGTGGGCGCATGCCGGGTGCGCGGGTGGTGCGGGTGATGCCCGACGGGGTGGTCACCGTGAGCACCCCGTCGGGCGTCATCTGGAATCGCCAGCCGCGGGCGAAGGTCTTGAGGCGGTGGTGGCTGCGGCACAGGCAGCAGAGGTTGGCGCAGTCGGTCTTCCCGCCGGATGCGTGGGGGATGACGTGGTCGGCGTCGGCCCACCCGGCGCGTTGGCCGCAGGTGGGGAAGCGGCAGGTGCGGTCGCGGGTGCGCACGAACCGCTGCTGGGGCCGGGTGGGCGTGTAGCGGTCGGTGGGCTCGGGCCGGTCGAGCACCGGGCAGTCGCAGTCGGCGTCGTCCGCGGTGTCGGCGTCCTCGTCGGTGGCCAGGTCGGTGGCCGGGTGGTCGGGGCAGCCGCGGCGGGCGAGGCGACGGGCCTGGTCGAGGGGAGTGGTGGCGCGCAGGGTGCCGTCGTCGTCGGTGACCGCGAGGGTGACCGACCCGCCGGCGGGGACGTGGATGCCCAGCGCGTCGAGCTGAGCGAGCAGCTCGCGCAGATGGGCGGCGGTGATCGGCTGCCCGTCGACCTCGCCGGGCTCGGTGGACCGCCCGAGCAGCGCGGAGAGGGTGGCGATGATCTGCAGGTGCGCGGTGACCGCCGGCCGGCCCGGGTCGCCGGCGCGCAGGAACACCGCGGCGTAGAGCTCGGTGCGCAGCTGGCTGATCGGGCGGGGGTCGCCGGCGTCCTTGGCCAGCCGCGCCAAGGAGTCGAGCACGGCCATGCAGGCGGCGGCGACCTCGGCGGGCAGCTCGGCGATCAGCACCGCCATCCCGTCCTGCGGGGAGGGCACGATCCGGACGTCGGCGGTGCGGGTGGCGTCGTCCTTCTTGCGCTGGGCCGCGTCGGGGTCGAGTTCCAGCAGCGCCTCGACCGCCCGCGTGCGCAGCGTCCGCACGGTCCAGCCGGTGGCGTGGGGGAGTAGCCGGGCCTCGACCCGCCGCGCCAGCGCCGGGTTGGTCCACTGCAGGACGTCGACCAGCACCATCGCCCGGCGCTCGTCCAGCTGCCCGGCGGCCAGCGCCGCCCAGGTGGCGGGCAGCGACTCCCGGTAGGTCCACGCCCGCTTGGCCAGCGTGGAGGCGGTGGGCCGGCCGACGTTGAGCACGACCGCCAGCTCGGCGGTGAAGAACTCCGACACCTCCGGGTCCGGCGCCCACGACCCCGACCGGGCACCCGGGGTGCCCGGTGGTGGGTCGAGGTCGGCGGGGCGGGTCGCGGCCAGCCGCAGCACCAGCTCGGCCTCGTAGGCGGCGTCCATCGCCTTGCGGGCCTGCACCCGCGCCAGCTCGGCGGCGGCCTGCGCGTCGGACAGCACCCCGACCGGCAGCCGCTTGACCGACACCGGCTGCTCGATCAGCCAGCCGGCCAGCGCGCGCTCGATCGGCGACACGTGCTCCGCGCCCGCCGACATGACCCGAACCTACGGCGGGGGTACGACAGAAACGGCAGGTCAGCCGCCGGATCGGCTCACATCCGCGTCGGGTCCACGGTCACCTCGACGGTCACGACGTCGCCGTCGTCCTTGCCGCGGCGGACCCGCGCGGGCACGGCCAGCAGCCACCCGGCGCGGCGGTCGCGCCAGACGCTCGTGGCCCACGTGCTCCCGTCGACGGTGGCCGTCACCGGCACGCGGCCGAAGGGGCCGGCCGAGTCGGGCGCGTGCTCGGCAGGCACCGGAGCGAAGACCCAGCCGCCGGAGCCGGGCGAGCGGACGAGCGTCGTCTCGAAGGCCATGCGCACACCCTGCCGCGGGGCACCGACAGCTCAGCCGGCGAGCAGCGCCAGCGCGACCTCCGGCTCACGCCCCGCGGCCTCAGCAGCGGCGTCCCGAGTCGACCTGCCAGGTCGAGTCCGGCCCCTGGACGGCGTGCAGGGTGATGTCGCCGGCGCTGACCTCGACGCCGGTCGCGTCCTCGTCCACCACCCGCCAGCCGGTGGACGGCACGTCCCCGGGCCCGGCGTACTCCTCCGCCGCGGCCACTGGGGAGGCGGCGCCACCCCGGTCCGAGGCGAGGGACACGGCGAACTGGTCGCAGCCGCCCAGGTCGCAGGCAGCGGTCAGCGGCAGGAACCACAGGACGGCGAGCACCGGCAGCGTGCGCACGGTCGGAGCATGACGGATCGGCGCTCACTCCGGGGCGCGGTGCCGCCCGCCCGAGGGTGGGGGAGGAGGCGTCGCGCGGGCCCGCTCCTCCTCACGCTGCAGCCACCGCCAGCGGGCGGTGTCCGACGGCTCCGCCGGGAGGCCGGCCGCCTCGCGGGCGGCCCGGGCGGCGTCGGTGACGGCGATCTCCCCGGTGCGCGGGCCGCGCGCGTCGACCCGCGCCTCGGCCCGGGCCGCCAGACGCCGCGCGCGCCGGGTGGGCCGCTCGGGCGCCTGCTCGTCCACGCGACCTCCCCCCGCCGGCCGCGTCGGCCGACGGGCGCATCGTCGCACGTCTCTCGGCAGGACCTGCCGTCCGACCAGCACCGATCCCGTGGCATCTCGCCGTGGGCGGGAGGGGACGGTGGGGCGACTGCGCCGTCCGTGACGAGCGGGACGACGCGGGGAAAGCGCCCGCGGGACCGCCCGGGACCGGTGTCCGCGCTGTGTCAGCGTCCACGCCGTGCCCGCCTCCCGCCCCCGGACCGCCCGGTGACCGGCCCCGCGCCGGTGCTGGTGCCGGTCCTGGCGGCACTGACCGGGGCGGGCGTCGGCCACCTCGTCGACCGGGCCGCCGCACGCTTCCCGTGGCCGCGCCCGGCGACCGTCGGCGCCGTGCTCGGCGGCCGCGGCGGCGCCGCGCCGCGCGGGCTGCTCGAGGCGGCGACGGCGGCCCTGTTCCTCCTCGCCGCCCTCCGCTTCGGCCCGACGGCGGAGCTCCCGGCCTGGCTGTGGTTCGTCGCCGCGGGCGTCCTGCTCAGCGTGATCGACCTGCGCGAGCAGCTGCTGCCGAACCGGGTGCTGCTGCCCGCCGTCGCCGGCGCGCTGGTCCTGCTCACCGTCGCCGCCGCCGCGGGGGACCGCTGGGACGACCTGCTGCGCGCGGTCCTCGCCGGTGCAGCCGGTTACGGCGTCCTCCTCGCGCTGGTCCTGGTCTCGCCGTCGGGCATGGGCATGGGCGACGTCAAGCTCGCCGGCCTGCTCGGGCTGCTGCTCGGCTGGCTCGGCTGGGCCGTCGTCCTGGTCGGCTTCCTCCTCGGCTTCCTCTTCCAGGCCGTCCTCGGGCTGGCGCTCATGGCGGCCGGCCGCGCCGGGCGGCGCACCGAGCTGCCGACAGGGCCGGCCCTCGCGGCGGGCGCGCTGGCCGCCGCGGTGCTCGCCGGCACCTGGCAGGGCCTGCTGTGACCGCCGAACGGCGCCCGTGCCCCCGGACGGGTGCTGCGCGCCACCCGTCCCGGTGGTCCCGCGCACGCTCCGTGACCGGAGGAGACCCGGGGTGGACCCCGCGGCGCAGGCCCGCCCCCGGAACGGGCGAACGCCCGGCTGACCTGCGGAGACGCACCTGAACCGCCGGACCTGACCGGGCCTGTGGAGCGCCCGGCCTCACCCCCCGGGGGGAGACGCCGCGCCACCTGCTTCACCCGCCCGGTCGACCGGCCGAACACCACTGCGACGCCGCGACACCGGTTCACACCGACCCGGACCGCCGACGGCCGACCCTCTAGGAGAGCACCCCGTGACCAGCATCCTCGCCGCCCTGCAGACCCTGTCCTTCGTCGTCTCGGACCGCCTCGCGGCGGTCAAGGAGAACGAGAAGGGCGCCACGATGGTCGAGTACGCGCTGCTCGTCGCCGCCATCGCCGCGGTGGTCGCCACCGCCGTCGCCGCCTTCACCGACGACCTCACGGGCCTCTTCGAGCGCATCATCCCCTGACCCGTCGCGGCCCAGCCGCTCCCGAAGGGTCGTGCGAGGCGGTGCGGTGCCCTCCCGGCACCGCGCCGCCTCCACCCCTCTCGCCCCATCCCGCCGGGCCGCCCGGCATCCCTGCCTGACCACCCCGAGAGGACGTGCACCGGCCATGCGCTCCCGGTCGAGCCGCCGTCCCCGCACCCTGCGCACCCGTCTGCTGGGGGAGCGGGGTGCCGCCGTGGTCGAGTTCGCCCTCGTCGCCCCGGTCCTGATCATGCTGCTCATCGGCATCGTCGAGTGCAGCAAGATGTTCCAGGCGCAGAGCACCCTGTCCGCCGCCGCCCGCGAGGGCGTCCGGGTCATGGCGCTCACCAACAACGTCACCAACGCGCGCACCGCCGCCGTGAACGCCGCGACCTCGCTCGGCGTCCCGGCCGGCTCCGTGACCTTCACGTTCTCCCGCGGCACCTCCTGCTCCGGCGCGACGCCGACCGACACGGTCACCGCCCGGATCACCTACCGCCAGACCTTCGTCTCCGGCTTCCTCGGCCGCACCGGCGTCGACCTCTCCGGCACGGCGAGGATGCGATGCGGCGGCTGATCACCTGGCCGTTCCGCCGCCTCGCCCCGCGCCGCCTCGCCGAGGAGCGCGGGGCCACGGCCGTGATGACGGCGATGCTGCTCGTGCCGCTGCTCGCCTGCGGCGCCATCGCCGTCGACGTCGCCTCGTACTACTCCGACCGCGCACAGCTGCTCAACGCCGCCGACGCGGCGGCCATCGCCATCGCCTCGGACTGCGCCCGCGGTGCCTGCGGGAACACCACGACCACGGCGACGGCGCTGCAGACCGCCAACGCCTCCGTCGCCGACTCCTTCGACGCGGCCCTCCGGACGCCGGCCGTCACCGTCGGCACCCGCCGGGTCGACGTCACGACGTCCGCCGACGCCGCACACTGGTTCGCCCCGCTGCTCGGCCGCGACTCCAGCCGGGTCACCGCCACCAGCCGCGCCACCTGGGCCCCGACCTCCGCCGGGACCGCCCGGTTCCCGCTCGTCATCAGCTGGTGCGAGTACGTCGGCCAGATGCAGCGCGACCGCACGGGGACCACGACCATCCGCGTCAACGCGACCACCGACCTCGGGTCCCCCGAGACCTGCATCGGGCCGGACGGCGTCACGCCGGTCCGCGTCGGCTACGCCGTGACCAACGGCGACGGCGGCAACTCCTCCTGCGGCACGACGTCGAGCATCGGCGGCACGGTCAGCCAGTACACCGGCATGTACACGACCTCCTACCGGCTGCCGATCAGCTGCACCAACGCCCACCTCGGCAGCCTCATCGGGACGACGGTGATCGTGCCGATCTGGGACCGGGTGACCGGCGCGGAGGGCAGCGCGCAGATGCGGGTGTACGCCTACGCCGCCTTCTACCTCGAGGGCTACGACTACATCAACCGGCCCGACGACCCGGCGCTGATCGGCCGTTTCTCGCGCGCCGCCCTCCCGTCGTCGGCCCCCGTCGCGGCCGCCGTCTCCCGGACGGCGCCGGACCTCACCACCTTCGACGCGCAGTACCGGGGCGCGTACTCCGTCTTCCTCGAACCCCAGGGATAGGACCCATGCGACGTCGTCTGCTGGCCGGTTTCACGGCCCTCGCCATCGCCATGTTGGGGGCGGTCATCCTCATCAAGGAAGTCGAGAGCTACAAGGAGGAGGCTCGCGCCGACGAGGAGCTCGTCTCGGTGCTCGTCGTCGACGATTTCGTGCCTGCCGGCGCGGACGCGATCACCGTCAGCGGCGCGGTCCGCACCGAGGAGGTGCCCACCCGCCTGGTGGCGCCCGACGCCATGACCGACATCAGCGGCGCCTCCGGCAAGGTCACCACCACGGACCTGCTGCCCGGCGAGCAGCTGCTCACCGACCGCTTCGTCGACCCGGCCGCGCTCGCGCCCGAGGGCACGGTCCTCGCGCCGGCAGGCGCCGTCGAGGTGACCGTCGCGCTCGACGCGCAGCGAGCCGCCGGTGGCGCGCTGCAGGCGGGGGACAAGGTCGGCGTCCAGCTGACCAGCCAGCTCCCGGACGTGGACGGCCTCACCGCCTACACCGTCTTCAAGGTCTTCCACCAGGTGCTCGTCACCC
Source organism: Geodermatophilus sp. FMUSA9-8 (assembly GCF_037034165.1). Classification (NCBI taxonomy): domain Bacteria; kingdom Bacillati; phylum Actinomycetota; class Actinomycetes; order Geodermatophilales; family Geodermatophilaceae; genus Geodermatophilus; species Geodermatophilus sp. FMUSA9-8. The sequence goes on from NZ_JBAGKE010000014.1 coordinate 99,136, forward strand.
GGGTCGAGGTGCCCACCGACGCCGCCACCGGCTTCCTGGTCACCCTCGCCGTCTCGCCCGCCGACGCCGAGCTGCTCGTCATCGGCTCGACCGCACAGGCCCTCTACCTCTCCCTCGAGACGCCCGCCGCGGGCGCCGCGGGGACCACCGCCAGCACCAGCACCACCTCCGGAGGCGACAAGTGACCCAGGTCCTCACCGTCGGCGTCGGCGCCGACCTCGTCCAGCGCTTCGCCCACGCCAGCAACGGCGCGCTGCTGAACCTCGGCGTCGAGTCGCTCGACGCCGAGGGCGGCCTGCTCGCCCGGATCGCCGAGGCCGGCAGCCCGCAGGTGGTCGTGCTCGGTCCCGCCGTGCCGCTCGAGCGGGCGTTCCTTCTCGCCGGCCACGTCGACGTCGCCGCCCCGACCACCAGCGTCGTCGTCGTGGCCCCGGCCGACCCCGACCTGTGGATGGCGGCCATGCGCGCCGGCGTCCGCGACGTCCTCGCCGCCGACGCCGGCCCGGGCGAGGTCGCGGCGGTCCTCGGCCGCGCCGGTGACCTCGCGCGCGCCCGGTGGGAGGCCACCCAGGCCGGCACCGCCTCGCGCCCCGACCACCGCGTCATCGTCGTCGCCTCGCCCAAGGGCGGCGTCGGCAAGACCACCGTGTCGACCAACCTCGCCGTCGGCCTGGCGAAGGCCGGCGTCGGCCCGACCGTCATCGTCGACCTCGACGTGCAGTTCGGCGACGTCGCCAGCGCCCTGGCCCTCGCGCCGGAGTACTCGCTGCCCGACACCGTGCACGGCGCGGCCAGCAACGACCCGCTGGTCCTCAAGACCTTCCTCACCCGGCACCCCAGCGGCCTCTACGTGGTCGCCGGCAGCGAGTCGCCGGCCTCCGGCGACGCCGTGACCGCCGAACAGGTCGGCCGGCTCATCGAGACGCTGAGCCACGAGTTCCGCTACGTCGTCGTCGACACCGCGCCGGGCCTGTCCGACCACACGCTCATGGCGCTGGAGAAGGCCACCGACCTGGTGCTCATGAGCAGCATGGACGTCCCGGGCGTGCGCGGTCTGCGCAAGGAGCTCGACGTCCTGCAGGAGCTCGGCCTCGTCCCCGCCGGCCGGCACCTGGTCATCAACATGGCCGACTCCGCGGGCGCGCTGTCGATGGCCGACGTCGAGACGACCGTGGGCGCGCCGCTCGACGTCGTCCTGCCGCGCACCACCGCCGTCCCGCTGTCGACCAACACCGGCGCGCCGCTGCTGGAGTCCGGCAGCCGCGACGCCGTCGCCCGCGGCCTGCAGACCCTGCTCGGCCGGATGCTGCCCGACGGCGGCCCGCGGAAGTCCGGCCTCTTCGGCCGCCTCCGGGCGGGCTCGCGGTGAACCTCAATGACCGGGTGGCCCTCGCGCGCGGGGAGGCGGCCCTCGGCGCCGACCCCGTGCGGGTGGCCCGCAGCACGCCCGAGGTGATCGAGCACGGCTCGCTCGCCACCCGGGCCGCGGCGGCGCACCCCGTCCCCGAGCCCGGCGCGCTGCCGGGCCCGCGGCCGGCCGCCGAGGCCGCGGTGGCCGGCGGCGACGCGCTCGGCCGGCTCAAGGACCGCGCCCGCCGGTCGCTGTTCGAGCGGCTGGGCGCCAAGCTCAGCGACGGCAACCTGCCCGAGGACCAGCTGTTCGCGATGGTCCGCGCCGAGCTGCAGCGGGTGGTCGCGAACGAGCAGACCCCGCTGTCGGCCGAGGACCGCCGCCGGCTCATCTCCGAGCTCACCGACGAGGTGCTCGGGCACGGCCCGCTGCAGCCCTACCTGGACGACCCCGCCGTCAGCGAGGTCATGGTCAACGGCCCGGACTCGGTCTACGTCGAGCGCAACGGCCGGATCAGCCGGACGACGGCGTCCTTCGCCGACGAGCAGCACCTGCGTCAGGTCATCGAGCGGATCGTGTCCCGGGTCGGCCGCCGCATCGACGAGTCCTCCCCGCTGGTCGACGCCCGCCTCGCCGACGGCTCCCGCGTCAACGCCGTCATCCCGCCGCTGGCCTTCAGCGGCTCGACGCTGACCATCCGCAAGTTCAGCCGCGACCCGTTCCAGGTGGCCGACCTCATCTCCTTCGGCACCCTGTCGCCGGACATGGCCGAGCTGCTGCGCGCCTGCGTCGAGGCCCGGCTGAACATCGTCGTCTCCGGCGGCACCGGCACCGGCAAGACGACGCTGCTCAACGTCCTGTCGTCGTTCATCCCGGAGAACGAGCGGATCATCACCATCGAGGACGCCGTCGAGCTGCAGCTGCAGCAGGAGCACGTCGTCCGGCTGGAGTCCCGCCCCGCCAACATCGAGGGCAAGGGCGAGATCACCATCCGCGACCTGGTGCGCAACTCGCTGCGCATGCGCCCGGACCGCATCGTCGTCGGCGAGGTCCGCGGCGGCGAGAGCCTCGACATGCTCCAGGCGATGAACACCGGCCACGACGGCTCGCTGTCGACGGTGCACGCCAACACCCCGCGCGACGCCATCGCGCGGCTGGAGACCCTCGTGCTGATGGCCGGCATGGACCTGCCGCTGCGGGCCGTGCGCGAGCAGGTGGCCTCCGCCGTCGACGTCATCGTGCAGATCAGCCGGCTGCGCGACGGCACCCGCCGGGTCACCCACGTCACCGAGGTGCAGGGCCTGGAGGGCGACACCGTCACCCTGCAGGACGCCTTCCTCTTCGACTACTCCGCCGGCACCGACCTCAACGGCCGGTTCCTCGGCCGCGCGGTGCCCACCGGCGTGCGCCCGCGGTTCACCGAGAAGTTCGCCGAGCTCGGCATCAGCCTGTCCTCCCGGGTCTTCGGCGTCTCGCCGCAGCGGCCCGCCTTCGGGGGCCGCGGCTGATGACCCCCATGCTGTGGGTCGCCGTCGGCGCGGTGGCCCTCGGGCTGGCGACCGGCGTGCTGGTGCTCGCCGTGCCGCGCCCGCCGCGGGTGGGCCTGGACCGGCTCGCTCCCGGCGCGCGGCCGCAGCAGGCCACCCGGCTGGGCGGCGCCGCCGACGACACCGCGGCGCTGGCCGACCGGGTGCTGCGGCGGCTCGGCCGCGCCGAGCAGCTCGAGCTCGCGCTGGAGCGCGCCGGGATCTCCCGGCCGCCGGCCGAGGTGGCGCTGGTCGTCACCGGGGCCACCGCCGGCGCGGCGCTCGCGGGCGGCGTCCTCGGCGGGGTGGTCCTCGGCGTGCTGCTCGCGGTGCTCCCGCCCGTCGCCGCCGTCGTCTGGGTCAACGGCCGGCGCGACCGGCGGCAGGCCGCCTTCGCCGACCAGCTCGACGACGCCCTGCACCTCATGGCCAGCAGCCTGCGGGCCGGGCACAGCGTGCTGCGCGCGCTCGACGCCGTCTCCCGCGACGCCCCGGAGCCGACGTCGATCGAGTTCTCCCGCGTGGTCAACGAGACCCGCGTGGGCCGCGACGTCAACCGGGCACTGGAGGAGGTGGCCGAGCGCACCGCCAGCCGCGACTTCGCGTGGGTCGTGCAGGCCATCGCGATCCACCGCGAGGTCGGCGGCAACCTGGCCGAGGTCCTCGACCGGGTCAGCACCACCATCCGCGAGCGCAACGCCCTGCGCCGGCACGCCCGCTCGCTGTCGGCCGAGGGCCGCATGTCCGGCCTGGTGCTCATGCTCATGCCGGTCGGCGTCTTCTGCTTCCTGTCCCTGATCTCGCCGACCTACTTCGACCAGATCACCGGCACCTCGGCCGGCGTGGTCATGCTCGTCGTCGCCGCGGTGCTCATGCTGCTCGGCGGGCTGTGGCTGCGGGCCGTCGTCAAGGTGAGGTTCTGATGCCCGGGATCGTGCTGGCCGGCGTGCTGGCGATCGTCCTGCCGCTGGGCCTGTCGGTGCACGTGGCGCTGTCCCGCTCGGGGCGGGTGCTGTCGATCGCGCGGCGCAACCTCACCCGGGGGCTGTTCTCCACCACCTACGAGGTCGGCTCGCTGGAGGCGCGGCGCACCGGCTGGGGCGCGGTGCTGCGGGCCCTCACCCCCGACCCGGCGGCACGCCGGGTCCGCCGGCTGCTCGACCTCGCCGGCCGGCCCGAGGGCTGGACGATGACCCGCCTGCTGTGGGCCAAGCTCGCGCTGGGCGCCGCCGCTGTGCTCGTCGCGGCGGTCGCGTTCACCGAGAACCCGGGGCTGCTGGTCGGCGTGCTGTGCGTCGCCGGCGTCGCCGTGGCCTACCACGTGCCGGAGATCCTGCTGCACGGCCGCGGCCAGGAGCGCCAGGCGGCGATCGCCCTGGAGCTGCCCGACGTCCTCGACCAGATGACCATCGCCGTCGAGGCGGGGCTGGGCTTCGAGGGCGCGCTGGCCCGCGCCGCTGCCACCGGCACCGGCCCGCTGGCCGGCGAGCTGGTGCGCACGCTGCAGGACGTCACCGTCGGCCGCCCGCGGCGCGAGGCCTACGAGGCGCTGGTCAAGCGCACCCAGGTCGAGGACCTGCGCCGGTTCGTCAGCGCCATCAACCAGGCCGACGCCTACGGCATCGCCGTCGTCGACGTGCTGCGCGTGCAGGCCGACGAGATGCGGCTCAAGCGCCGCCAGCGCGCGGAGGAGCAGGCCGCGAAGGTGCCGGTGAAGGTCACCTTCCCGCTGATCGCGTGCATCCTGCCGGCGCTGCTGGTCATCGTCGTCGGCCCGATGATCGCCGGCCTCGGCGAGGTCATGTAGCTGCCCGGCCCCGGCGCTCCGGGGCCGGGACGCAGGCGGCCGCGCACCCCGGTGGGGTGCGCGGCCGCCTGCGTGTGCGGGGCCGGTCAGCGCGGCTGGCCGGGGTTGGTCGGGTCGCCCTGCGACGGCGGGTTGATCTTCGGTCCGGTGGTCGCCTCGGACACCTTGGAGCCCCCGCTCGCGTGCACCGGGTCGTCGGCCGCCGCGGCCGCCGGGTCACCGCCGGAGGGCTGCGCGCCCTCGTGCAGTGACGCCAGCCGGTTCTCCATGGCGGTGACGACCTGCAGGCGCCGGGCGTGGGAACGCTCGTAGTCCAGCAGTGTCTGCAGGCCGGTCGCGTCCAGCGTGCGGATCCGGGAGATCAGTCCCCCCACCGGCAGGTGGTCGTAGTCGGGCAGCGGCAGCTGGTCGTGCTCGGTCATGGGGCAGCGCCTACCCGTCCTCTCCCGTTCCGACACGGTGTGTGGGGGTGGGGCCGGTGGGTAGGCGGCGGACAGTGCGCGTCCCGCCGAGGACGCCGTCCCACCGATCCGCACCGAGGAAGTGGTCCCACCCATGGACGTGTCGTTCCTGGCACCCGTCTTCGACGCCGCCGGCCCCTACGCCACGGTGACCGCCGACGTCACGCACAACACCGAGACCGCCGACACCGAGCTGGAGCTCAAGGTCCGCGCGGTCGCCGAGAAGCTCAGCGAGCAGGGCGCGCCCGAGGCCGTCGTCGAGGCGGTGCGCGGCCGGCTGCTCGAGGGCAACGACGGGGGCGAGGCCGGCACCGTCCGCGGCCGCGCGGTCGTGGTGGCCGCCGACGGCACCGTCGTCTTCGACTCCCAGCTCGCCGACGTGCCGCGGCAGGAGCTCGCGCAGTGGTCGCCGACGCCGGACCTGCTGCCGGTGCTGCGCGCGCTGCCCGGTCGCATCCCGCACGTCGTCGTGCTCACCGACCGCACCGGCGCCGACCTCACCGTCGCGAGCCTCCCCGGGCACGCCGAGGAGGAGGAGACGGTGAAGGGCGACACCTTCCAGATCCGCAAGTTCCAGGGCGGCGGCTGGGCCCACCACCGGTACCAGCACAACGCGGAGAACAAGTGGGTGCACAACGCCGAGGACGTCGCCCAGCACGTCTCCTCGGTGGTCCGCCGGTTGCACCCCCGCTTCGTGCTGCTCGCCGGTGACATGCGGGCCCGCCAGATCCTCACCGACCGCGCCAGCGACCTGTGGTCGGACCTCATCGTGTCCATCGACGAGGGCGGGCGGGCCGCCGGCGCCGACCGCGAGCCGGTGGAGCGCAAGGCCGCCGAGCTGGTCGCCGAGCACGAGGCCCGGGACGAGGCCGACGCCGTCGAGAAGATCAGCTCGGCCGGTGCCCACGGCCTCGCGGTGACCGGCACGGCGAACGTCGTGGGGGCGCTCCGCAAGGCCCAGGTGGAGACGCTCGTGCTCGCCGAGCCGGCCGACGACGAGGAGCTGCTCGTGGGCGGCTCGCCGCTGGAGCTCGGCGTCGCGCAGGCCGACATGGACGCCCTCGGCGTGCAGGAGGCGCGCTCGGTGCCGGCCACGAACGCGCTGCTCGCGGCCGCCGTCGCCAGCACCGCCGGCGTCGTCGTGGTCCCGCGCGCGGCCATGCCCGGCGACATCCCGGTGGCGGCGATCCTGCGCTACACCGACGACTCGACCCCCACCCCGCAGTGACGGAGGCAGCAGACATGACCGATCCCCGCCAGGAAGGCACCCCCGCCGGCACCAGCCCGGCCGACGTCGACCACCGCGCGGCCATCGCCGAGGCCCTCGGCAAGGAGGTCTGGCCGGCCGACCGCGACGCGCTCGTGGCCAAGGCGCAGGAGTCCCACGCCCCCGATCGCGTGCTCGGCGACCTGCGCCGCCTGCCGGAGGGCCAGACCTTCGAGAACGTGCAGGACGTCGCCCGGGCGCTGGGCATCGGCACCGAGCAGCAGCGGTTCTGACCCGGTGACCACCAACAAGGAGCCCAGCGCCGAGGCCCTCGCCAACCTCACCGAGCACAACATCGAGACGCGCGCGGACCTGCTGCCGGAGGAGGCGGCGGTGCGCGGCACGGGCATGGAGGAGGTCGCCGCCGAGGTGATCCTCGCCGAGTCCGAGGAGCGCACCGCGCACCCCGACCCCGACGACGCCCAGGGCGCGCACCGGCAGTCGGCGGAGACGGCGGACCTGCCCTGAACGGAGGGGGCGGCGAGCCGCACGAGCACCCGGTCCAGCTGCGCTGGTCGGACACCGACGTGTTCGGCCACGTCAACCACGCCCGGGTGCTCGGGCTGCTCGAGGACGCCCGCCTGGCGATGGCCGACCCGTCGCCGGGCGCGGGGATCATCCTCGCCCGGCTGGAGATCGACTACCTGCGGCAGGTCCACTACCGGGTGGCCGAGCACCTGACGGTCACCAGCACGGTGACCCGGCTGGGCCGCAGCTCGATCGGCATGCGCCAGGACCTCACCCAGGACGGCGAGGTGGCCCTGCGCGCGGAGATGGTGCTGGTCACCTTCGACTACGCCGCCGACCGGTCCGCGCCCATGACCGAGGCGCAGCGGGCGCACTGGGCGCGCTGGCAGGTGGGCTGACCCCGCTCCGGCGGGGTCAGCCGGCCGGGGGAGCGGTGCTGTCCCGGACCACCAGGCGGGTGGCCAGCTCGATGCGCGGGGTCTCCACCGGCTCGCCGCGCACCATCCGCAGGACGGTGCGCGCCGCCAGCGTGCCCATCTGCGCGAGCGGCTGGTGCACCGTGGTCAGCGGCGGCGAGGACCACTGCGCCTGCGGCAGGTCGTCGAAGCCGACGACGCTGAGGTCCTCGGGCACCCGCAGGCCCCGGCGGCGTGCGGCCTCGTAGACGCCGAGCGCCATCTGGTCGTTGGCGGCGAACACCGCCGTCGGCCGGTCGGGCAGCGCCAGCAGGCGCTCGCCGCTCTCCGACCCGGAGCGGTAGCCGAAGTCGCCCTCGACGACGAGGTCGGGGTCGACGGCGACGTCGACCGCGCCCAGGCCGGCGCGGTACCCGTCCATCCGGGCGCGGCTGGACCACAGCGGGGCCGGCCCGCCGACGAAGCCGATGCGCCGGTGCCCGAGGCCGGTCAGGTGGTCGGTGGCGCTCAGGCCGCCGGCCCAGTCGGTCGCGCCGACGGTGGGGACGTCGAGGGAGGGCACGCCCGCCGGGTCGATCACCACGGCCGGCACCTGCAGGTCGCGCAGCTCCGACCCGAGCACCGGGTCGAGCTCGCTGGTCACCAGGATGACGCCGTCGCTGGCGCGGGCGGCGAGGTTCTCCAGCCACGCGCGGGTGGCGCTGACGCGGCGGTGGATGGCCGAGACGACGGTGCCGACGCCCTCGGCGTGCGCGGCGTCCTCGACGCCGCGGATGATCTCCAGCGCCCAGGGGCTGTCGAGGTCGTTGAACACCAGGTCGACCAGGCGGGCGCGCTCCCGCGGGCGGCCGCCGCGGCGCTGGTAGCCGTGCTCGCGCAGCAGCGCCTCGACCCGCTCGCGGGTGTGCGGGGCGACGTCGGAGCGCCCGTTGAGCACCCGGGACACCGTGGGCAGGGAGACGCCCGCCTCCGCCGCGATCGCCGCGATGGTGACGGCTCGGCCCTGACTCTCGGACACGCGTGCCTCCTGCCTCGGTGCTGGTCAGCCTAGGGCTGCCGCCTCCGGCACCGGCCGGACCCGGGGTCGGCCTTGACCCGTCCGGGTCGGGTTCGTAACGTGGCTCATGTTCCGGAACATTCCGAAAAGCAGAGTCGCTCCTCCCGGAAGGTCCTCCCCGCATGCGTTCCTCTCGCAACCGCACCCTCGCCCGCGGCGCCGTCGGGCTCGGGCTCGCGCCCCTCCTGCTGGCCGCCGCGGTGCTCCCCGCGTCGGCCGCGCCCGGTCCGCAGGGCCCGCCGCCGCACGCCAACGAGGACCAGTCGTACGGCCAGGCCAAGCAGAACGGCCTGCGCACCGTCGCGCCCGACGACCTCGTCATCGGCACCGCTGCCGCCGGCGGCGGGCACCACGTCACGGCCGGCTACCCCGACCCGTTCACGTACGACCGGCAGTACCGGCGGATCCTCAATGCCGAGTTCAGCTCCGTCTCGCCCGAGAACCAGATGAAGTGGGAGTTCCTCGAGCCCGAGCGCGGCCAGTACAACTGGGGCCCGGCCGACGCGATCGTCGAGAACGCCGAGCGCAACGGCCAGGCCGTCCGCGGGCACACCCTGCTGTGGCACAGCCAGAACCCGGCGTGGCTCACCGAGGGCGTGGCCAGCGGCGAGATCGACGACGCCGAGCTCCGGCAGATCCTCGAGGACCACATCCGGACCGTCGTCGGCCGCTACGCGGGCCGCATCGACCAGTGGGACGTCGCCAACGAGATCTTCACCGACGCGGCGACGCCGCGGCTGCGTCCGGAGAACTTCTGGATCCAGCGGCTCGGGCCGGGCATCGTCGCCGACGCGTTCCGCTGGGCGCACGAGGCCGACCCGCAGGCGACGCTGTTCCTCAACGACTACGCCGTCGAGCACATCGGGCCCAAGAGCGACGCCTACTACGCCCTCGCGCAGGACCTGCTCGCCCAGGGCGTGCCGCTGCACGGCTTCGCCGTCCAGGCGCACCTGAGCTTCGAGTACTCGTTCCCGGCCTCCCTGCAGGAGAACCTGCAGCGCTTCGACGACCTGGGCCTGGAGACGGCGGTCACCGAGCTCGACGTCCGCATGCCGGTCGCCGAGGGCGGCCCGACCGAGGCCCAGCTGGAGCAGCAGGCCGACTGGTACCAGCAGGCGCTGGAGGCCTGCCTCGGTGTGGAGGAGTGCAACTCCTTCACGATCTGGGGCTTCACCGACGAGTACTCGTGGGTGCCCTACTTCTTCGAGGGCACCGGTGCCGCGAACGTCATGTTCGAGGACTACGAGCGCAAGCCCGCGTACTGGGCGCTGCACGAGACCCTCGCCGCGGCGCAGGACTGAGCGGGGGAGCGCGATGACCTCGAGGCGGACCCGCCTGCGCCTGCTCGCCGTTCCGCTCGCCGTCGGGGCGCTGCTGTCCGGCGCCGCCCCGGCGCTGGCCGGCGGCACCGGGGCGGGCCCCGGCCAGGGCGGCCCGGCCACCGCCGACGTCGTCACCACCACGCGGCTGGGCGGGCAGGTCGCCGCCCTGACCTTCGACGACGGACCGAACCCGCACGACACCCCGCGGCTGCTCGAGGTGCTGGCCGAGAACGACGTGAAGGCGGTGTTCTGCCTCTGGGGTGACGTGGTGCGGCAGAACCCCGACCTGGTGCGGCAGATCGTGGCGGCGGGGCATACCCTCTGCAACCACACGATGCACCACGAGGACCTCGCCACCTGGACGCCGGAGGCCGTCCGGGCCGACCTCGAGGCCACCTCGGCGCTCATCCGGGAGGTGGCGCCCGGCGCGCCCATCCCGTACTTCCGCGCCCCGTACGGGTCGTGGGGGCAGAGCGCGCAGGTGGCCGCGGACCTGGGCATGCAGCCGCTGGGCTGGACGGTGACCATCGAGGACTGGGAGACCCAGGACGCCGACGTGCTCACCGAGCGGCTGGAGTCGCGGATCCGGGCCAACCCGGGCGCCGTCGTCCTGCTGCACGACGGGCCGGTGATGGACCGCAGCGGCACCGTCGAGGCGGTGGCGCGCGTGGTCCCGGAGCTGCGGGCCGAGGGCTGGCGGTTCCACAAGCCCGACCGCCGGGGCTGACCGACGGGCTGCCCGGCCGCACCCCGGCCGGGCAGCCCGCCGTTCCCCGGCGTCGCGGCTGGGTAGGTCCGTCCCATGCCGAAGACGACGAAGAGCGGGAAGGCGAAGCAGGACGAGATCCCCAGCACCCTGCAGCGCTCCGACGAGAAGGCGCAGCGCACCTTCGCCAAGGCGCACGACTCCGCCGCGGAGAGCTACGACGGCGACGAGCAGCGCGCCAACCGGGTGGCGTGGGCGGCGGTCAAGCACACCCACGAGAAGGTCGGCGACCACTGGGAGCCGAAGGACCACAACGGCCCCTCCGACGCGCAGGCCGAGGGCGGCGCCGACACCGACCGGGAGACCAGGGGCGGCGTCGACGCCAACGCCACCAAGGAGCACCTCATGGACGTGGCGAAGCGGCTCGACGTGCACGGCCGGTCGTCCATGACCAAGGACGAGCTCGTCGACGCCATCCAGAAGGCGAGCGACCGCGAGACCCGGAAGGCGCGCGAGGGCTAGCTAGCCGGCGGGCAGCGTCCAGAGCTCCCGCTGCGGGGCGCCGAGGAACACCGTGCCGGCGGGCGTGAGCTCCACGCCCTCCTCCAGCGCCAGGCGCACGCACTGGCCGCCCCACTCGCGCACCGGCACGCGCACGGCCAGCTCGAGGGCGAAGACGGTCGCCGGGCGCAGCACCCGCTCGCCGTCGCCGGGGACGCCGTCCTGACGGTCCCAGCGGCCGATCGCCGGGCCCGCGCCGTGCCCGTGCACGCCGACGGGGTGGGAGTAGACCTCCGCGTCGAGGCCCTCGGCGGCCGCGGCGGCGCGGGCGGCGGCCAGCACCTCGTCGCCGGTGCGGCCGGCCGCGAGGGCCTCGGCGGTGAGCGCGCGCACCCGGGTGCCGGCGGTCCAGGCCGCCTGCAGCCCCGGCGGCGGCGCCGTCTCGCCCTCCCGCAGCAGGTAGGCGCTGCGCTGCAGGTCGGTGGCCAGGCCCAGGCTCGCCAGGCCGGCGTCGCAGGTGACCAGGTCGCCAGGCCGCAGCACCGTGTCCTGGGGCAGCGACGGCAGCGCGGTCCCGCCGTCGTCGGCCAGCGGGACACCGGCCCGCTGCACGGTCACGCCGGGGTGGAACCACGGCGGCACGCCGAGGTCGGCCAGCCGCTGGTGCACCGCCCACGCCAGGTCGGCGGCCGTCGTGGAGCCCGGGACGACGACGTCGGGGGAGAGGGCGTGCGCGAGCACCCGGTCGGTGAGCCGGTTGAGCGCGTCGAGGGCGGCGACCTCCTCCGGCAGCCGCGTCTCCAGCCAGCCGACGACGAGGTCCTCCGCCGACACCACCCGGTCCGCCCACGGGCCGAGGGCCTCGGTGAGCGCGCGGTGCTCGGCCACCGACAGCCCGTCGGCCGCCGCGCAGCGGCCGGAGACGTCGACGCCGATCCGGCGCGGGGCGGCCTGCTCGACGATCCGCCGGACCGCGGACCACTGCCCGCCGTCGCCGGGCGCCCAGCCGGCCAGGAACTGGCCCACCGGGTAGCGGGAGACCGCGACGGGCGTGACGCCGTCGTCGCTGCGGTGCAGGACGAGGACGGTGCGCCGGCGCGCCGAGAGCCAGCTGGCCGGCAGCAGGGTGGCGAGCACCGGGTCCTCGTTGTTCTCCCGGCCGGTGACGATCCACAGGTCGATGCCGGCGCGGTCCATGAGCCCGGGCAGCAGGTCGAGCAGGCGCTGGGTCAGCCACCGGTCGCGGACGTCGGCCTGCTGCCGCAGCGGCAGCGGGACCGTCCGTGTCGGGTCCGGGACGACCAGCGTCATGTAGGACAGGGAAGCAGAGAAACGCCATCCCCACCGGGTGGGACGAGAGGTCAGCCGGCGTCGGAGGGCAGCGCCGGGCCGGGGACCGTCGGCGGGTCGACCCGCTCGTCGCGTGGCGCGGGGCGGGGCCGCGGCGGCGCCGGCCATCCCACCCGGTCGCGGCCGCCCTGCTTGGCGGCGTACATGGCGGCGTCCGCCCGGTCCACCAGCCACCACAGTTCCGCGGCGGCGTCGTCGCCGTCGGCGGGCCGGGTGAGCGCGACGCCGATCGAGGCGGTGACGGCGTGCCCGACGTCGGTGCGGGCGGCGGACACCGCGTGCCGCAGCCGCTCGGCGAGCCGGCCCGCCTCCCCGGGGTCGCCCACCAGCCCGAGGACGACCATCTCCTCGCCACCGAGCCGGGCGAGCACGTCGCTGGGGCGCACGCTGCGGCCGAGGGCGTCGGCCACCGCGCGCAGCACCGCGTCGCCGGCGGCGTGGCCGTGCACGTCGTTGACCTGCTTGAAGTGGTCGAGGTCGATCACCAGCGCGGCGACCCGCAGGCCCTCCCGGCGGGCGTGGCGCCACAGCCGCGGCGCCTGCTCGACCAGGTGCCGCCGGTTGGCCAGCCCCGTCAGCGGGTCGCGCTGCGAGAGCTCCTCGGTGGCCACGAGCAGCCGCTGCACGCGGCGGCGCAGCAGGAACACCCCGGTGGCGACGACGTCGAGCATCCCGGCGTGCACCACGACCTGGACGGCGAGGTCGACCCGGTCGGGATAGCTGCCGGCCATGGCGACCAGGACCGACACCGGCGTGACCGCCAGCGAGACGGCGAACATCCAGCCGTCGAGGAACCAGGCGGCGGTGAGCGCGACGAACAGCAGCATCATCGGCGTCGCGTGCCGCACCGGGTCCTCGATGCACAGCGCGACCACGGCGTAGATGACCTCGCCGAGCAGCACCAGGCCGAAGGTCGACCAGCGGTCCACCCGGCGGCGCACCGCGAGCACGAGGGCCGCGACCAGGAGGGTGGCCATGGTGAGGCCGTAGGTCCAGCGCACGGCGCCCTCGCGCACGACGCCGTCGAGCGCGAGGTTCAGCAGGCCCATGCCGCCACCGACCACCAGCAGCACCGCGAGCGCGAGGGCGGTGACCCGGCGGTCGGAGCCGGCGGACCCACCGGCGGACGGCTGCGCGACACCGGTGACGGAGCGTCGGTCGGAGGTCACGGCGTGAGGATGCCGCACGTCAGGGCCTCAGAGGGAGGTCGCGCGCGCGGTCCGCGACACGCCCGGCGGTGCCAGGCTCCCCGGCATGTCGCACCCCGACCCCGCACTCGTCGACCTCCGGCTGCTCGCCGACCACCCGCTGGCCGAGGCCGGCACCGCCGCCCTGCGGATGGTGGCCCCCGGGAAGGTCACCGCCGGCCGGTTCGGGCTGGTCGAGTACCGGCTCGGCCCGCACTCGCCCGGCGCCGCGCCGCACTACCACCAGACCTTCTCGGAGTCCTTCTACGTGCTCTCCGGCCGGCTGACCCTGCACGCCGACGGGGAGTGGCGCACCTGCGGTCCGGGCGACTTCGCGCTCGCCCACGAGCGCGGCGTGCACGGCTTCCGCAACGACTCCGACGAGCCGGCGTCCTTCCTCATCCTGTTCACCCCGGGCATCGCCCGCGAGGAGTTCTTCGCCGAGATGGCCGAGATGCGCCGCAGCGGCCGGCGGCCCTCGCCGGAGGAGATGACGGCGTTCTACGCGCGGCACGACCAGGTGATGGTGGAGGGTTGAGCACGGGGACCGGCTGGGCACGGCTCCTCGCGACACCCCGAGACGAGGAGGTGCGCCGCGATGGCGCAGGGACCGTGGTTCTACTGCCTGAAGCACCACGCCGTGGAGACCCGTGACGGCTGCGCCGAGCGGCACCGCCTCGGCCCGTACGCGACGCGCGAGGAGGCCGAGCACGCGTTGCAGTCGGTGGCCGACCGCAACGAGCGCCTCGACGCCGAGGACCGCGAGTGGCGGGAGGGCGACTGAGTGACCTCCGCAGCGGCCGACCGGCCGGTCGACGACCTGCTCGTCGGGGTGCTCGGGGGCGCCGGCCCGCTGGGGCGCGGGCTGGTGCTGCGGCTGGCCGCCGCCGGGCAGCGGGTGCTGCTCGGCGACGCTGACGCCGAGCGCGCCCGCGCCGTCGCCGCGGAGGTGGCGGGCCTCGCGTCCGCGGCCGGCGGCGGGGAGGGACCGGTGCAGGGCGGGGCCGACGCCGACGTCGCCGGCGCGGCCGACCTCGTCGTCGTGGCGGTGCCCTTCGCCGAGCACGCCGGCACCGTCCGCGGCCTGGCCGAGGCGCTGGCGGGCAAGGTCGTCGTCGACGCGGTGGTCCCGGTGGGCACCGACGACCTCGGCACCTACCTCGTCGACGTCGAGGAGGGCAGCGCCGCCCAGCAGGCCGCCGCGCTGCTGCCCGACTCCGCCGTCGTCGGGGCGTTCCACACCGTGCCGGTCGCGGCGCTCGCCGACCTCGCCCGCCCCACCGTCGACGCCGACGTGCTGGTGGCCGGCGACGACGCCGCGGCGACCGCCACCGCCCAGGCGCTGGCCGGGCGGCTCCCGGGGATGCGCGGGGTGTACGCCGGGCCGCTGCGCAACGCCCGCCACCTGGAGGCGATGGCCGTGGTGCTGGGCTCGGTCGACGAGCGGTACGGCGCGGCGGCGGGGCTGCGCGTCACCGACGTCTGAGGGCCCGCTCCAGCAGCGCGGGCGCCACCTCGGCCGGCGCGGGCATGGCGGCCATCTCGGCGGCCACCTCGCGCGCCGCAGCCCGGAGGGCGGGATCGCCGGCCAGCCGGCGCAGGTGCGTGCCGGTCACCTCGCCGGGGTCGGCGGCCAGGCCGGCGCCGCGGGCGGCGAGCAGGTCGGCGTTCGTACGGCGGTCGCCGGCACCGCGGACCACCAGTTGCGGCACCCCGGCGGCCAGCGCGGTGAGCAGGGTCCCGGCACCGCCGTGGTGGACGACGCCCGCCGCGGCGGAGAGCACCCGCGGGAACGGCAGCCAGCCCGTCGTGGTGACCTCGGGCGGGAGTGGGCGACGGGTCGCCTCCCGGTCGGGTCGGACGAGGACGACGTCGAGGCCGGTGCCGGCGGCCGCGGCGGCGACGTCGGCCATCAGCCGGTCGCGGCCCGGCGCCGCCACGGTGCTCCGGCTGACCAGCACCCGCGGCCGCGGCCCGGGCTCGGCGAACCGCCCGTCGGAGGGCCGCTCGGGCGTCCACGGGACGAAGCGCATCGGCCGGCCCGCGCGCTCGCCCACCAGGCTGGGCGGCGCGGTGGTGACCACCTCCACCGGCGGCGGCACCTCGCCCAGCCGGCGGGCGCGGGCGTGCACGCCGAGGGCCGCCTCGCGCAGGACACCGGCGTCGAAGAGGTTGCCCTCCACCAGCACCGCGGGGACGCCGAGGCGGGCGGCGGCCTCGGCGCCGGCCGGGGCGAGCGGCTCGTGCACGACCAGGTGCGGGCGCAGGCGGGCGGCCAGCGAGACGACGCCGCGGGCGGTGCGGGCGCCGAGCCGGCCGAACAGCAGCCCGACGGCGTCGGTGCCGCCCCGGCCGATCAGTTCCCGCCGGGCGAGCAGCGGGTGGCGCAGCATCAGCGAGCCGAACAGCGGCCCGAGTCGCAGGCCGGGTGCGACGTCGGCCGGCGACAGCTCCGGCGGGCAGACGGCCAGGCCGTCGCCCGCGGTGGCCAGCACGACCTCGGCGCCGGCGTCGCGCATCGCCAGCGCGAGCGGGACCAGCGGCAGGACGTGGCCGGTCAGGGGCGAGGCGACGACCAGGACGCGCACGCGGTCAGGCTGGCCGCCGTCCTCGGGCCGCACAAGGCGTTCCCCCGCGCCGCTGCGCAGGCGACCATGGGGTCGTGCTGGTGCTCGCGGGCGCGATGGCGGTGCTGCACGGCGCCGTCGTCCTGTTCATGCTCACGGGCTCGCTGCTGGCCCTCCGGTGGCCGCGGCTGGTGGTGCTCCACGCGCCGGTGGCGCTGGCCGTGCTCGCCGTCAACCTGGCCGGAGCGCCGTGCCCGCTGACCACGCTGGAGCTCGCGCTGCGGGCGGCCGGCGGGGCGGCGCCCTACGACGGCGGCTTCCTCGGGGAGTTCGTGTTCGGGCCGGTCGGCCTCGACGTCCGCTCGGCCGCCGTCCAGGTGGGGATGTACGCCGTCGCGATCGGCCTCAACGCGCTCGGCTACGGCCTGCTGCTCCGCCGGGCGGTCGTGCACCGGCCGCTGCGCCGGTGACGTGCGGTTGCGGCGCGTCCTCGGACGAGAACGCGCCGCCGGCGCACATCACCGCGGCGCGGGGCTACTCGAAGGAGTGCTCTGGGCCGGGGAAGACGCCGCCGCGGACCTCGTCGGCGTACTCGCGGGCCGCGCGCAGCAGCTCCCCGCGCAGGTCGGCGTACCGCTTGACGAACTTCGGCACCCGCCCGCCGTTGAGCCCGGCCATGTCCGGCCACACGAGCACCTGCGCGTCGCAGTCCGGGCCCGCACCGATGCCGATGGTCGGGATGGACAGCTCGGCGGTGACCCGCCGGGCGACGTCGGCGGGCACCATCTCCAGGACGACGGCGAACGCGCCGGCCTCCTGCACGGCGAGGGCGTCCTCGAGCAGCTGGTCGGCGCCGGCGCCGCGCCCCTGCACCCGGAAGCCGCCGAGGGCGTGCTCGCTCTGCGGCGTGAAGCCGACGTGCGCCATCACCGGGACGCCGTTCTCCGTCAGCAGCCGGATCTGCGGCGCGACCCGCACCCCGCCCTCGAGCTTGACGGCCTGCGCGCCGCCCTCCTTCATCATCCGCACCGACGTCTCGAACGCCTGCTGCGGACCGGACTCGTAGCTGCCGAACGGCAGGTCGGCCACGACCAGCACCCGCTGCGTCGAGCGGGTGACCGCCTTGGTCAGCAGCAGCAGGTCGTCGACGGTCACCGGCACGGTCGAGGAGTGCCCGAGGACGACGTTGCCCGCGGAGTCGCCGACGAGCAGCACCGGGATGCCGGCCTCCTCGAACACCTGCGCGCTGTAGGTGTCGTAGGCGGTGAGCATCGCCCACTTCTCGCCGCGCGCCTTGGCCTGCTGCAGGTGGTGGATGCGCACCCGGGCGGACGACGTCCCGCCGTACAGCACCGACTCGCTCACGCCTGGGCTCCTTCGCGGACGCTGGGCAGGCTCTCCCGCCAGCGGTTGGTGATCGGGAGGCGCCGGTCGCGGCCGAACGCCTTGAGGCTGATCTTGGTACCGGGCGCGGACTGCCGGCGCTTGAACTCCGCGATGTCGACCAGCCGCAGCACCCGCGCCACCACCTCCGGGTCGTGGCCGCGCTGGAGCAGGGCGGCCATGCCGAGGTCGCGGTCGACGTAGTCGCCGATGACGGCGTCGAGCTCCTCGTAGGAGGGCAGCGAGTCGCTGTCCTTCTGCCCGGGCGCGAGCTCGGCGGACGGCGGCTTGTCGATGGAGTTCTGCGGGATCGGCTCGGTCTCGCCGCGCTCGCGGGCGTACGCGTTGCGCCAGCGGGCGAGCTCCCACACGAGCGTCTTGGGGAC
This sequence comes from Geodermatophilus sp. FMUSA9-8, assembly GCF_037034165.1. Classification (NCBI taxonomy): domain Bacteria; kingdom Bacillati; phylum Actinomycetota; class Actinomycetes; order Geodermatophilales; family Geodermatophilaceae; genus Geodermatophilus; species Geodermatophilus sp. FMUSA9-8. The sequence goes on from NZ_JBAGKE010000014.1 coordinate 116,891, forward strand.
GTCCTTGATCGGGGCGAACCCGCCCGCGGCGTCGCCGTAGAGCGTCGAGTAGCCGACGGCGACCTCGCTCTTGTTGCTCGTGGCCAGCAGCAGGTGCCCGTGCTGGTTGGACAGGCCCATGAGCAGCGTGCCGCGGATGCGGGCCTGCAGGTTCTCCGCCGCGGTCCCGGAGAGCTCCACCTGCGACTCGAAGGCGTCGACCATCGGCGCGATCGGCACGGTGGAGAAGTGCAGGCCCAGCCGCCGGGCGCTGTCCTCGGCGTCGGACAGCGAGTGCTCGCTCGACCACCGCGACGGCAGCGCGACGCCGTGCACCCGGTCGGCGCCGAGGGCGTCGACGGAGAGCGCGGCCACCAGCGCGGAGTCGATGCCGCCGGAGAGCCCGAACACCACCGACGGGAAGCCGTTCTTGTCGATGAAGTCGCGCAGGCCGAGGACCAGCGCCCGCCAGACCTCCTCGGGGTCGGACAGCGGCTCGGCGACGTGCCCGGCCCGCGGCTCGAACGCCGGCACCGGCTCCTCGGACAGCACGGTGCGGGTGACCGTCATCGGCCCGATCCGGCCCTCGCGGCGCTGCGTCACCCGGCCGCGGTCGAGGGTGAGGTCGACGCAGAGCAGGTGCTCGACGAACTGCGGCGCGCGGGCGAGCAGCTCGCCGTCGGCGGAGACGGCGAGCGAGTCGCCGTCGAAGACCAGCTCGTCCTGCCCGCCGACCTGGTTGCAGTAGAGGACCGGCGCGTTCGCCTCGGCCGCGCGGCGGCGCACCAGCGGCAGCCGCAGGTCGTCCTTGGCCCGCTCGTAGGGGGAGGCGTTGGGGGAGACGACGAGGTCGACGCCGGCCTGCCCGGCCACGCCGCACGGGCCGCCCTCGACCCAGAGGTCCTCGCAGATGGTCAGCGCGACGTCGACGCCGCGGAAGCGCACCACCTGCAGCTCGGAGCCGGGCACGAAGTAGCGCGCCTCGTCGAAGACGCCGTAGTTGGGCAGGTGCCGCTTGGCGTAGCGGCCCACCACCCGCCCGCCGTGCAGCAGGGCGGCGGCGTTGCGGGGCTGGATGCGGCGCGGGTTGGCGTCGCCGGGGCGCTCCTCGTCGAGGGTCTCCTCGTCGCTGGGCGCGGTGTCGACCGTGGCCGAGCCCTCGGTGTGCGCCAGGTACCCGACGACGACGGCGACCTCGCCGAGCCCCTCGCGGTCCAGGGTGGCGGCGAGATCGACGAGCGCCCGCTCGCTGGCCTCGGCGAACGACTCGCGGAGCACCAGGTCCTCGGCCGGGTAGCCGGTGAGCGTCATCTCGGGGAACACCACGAGGTGCGCGCCGTCGTCGGCCGCCCTCCGGGCCCACGCGACGACCAGCGCGGCGTTGCCCTCGAGGTCGCCGACGCGGGTGTCGACCTGGGCCATCGCGACCCTCAGCTGCACGGAACCGTCCACGGGCCACAGTCTCGCCGTCGCCGTCCGCGGGCGGCCACACGGGCTCCCCGGCGACACGGTGCCGCCCGCCCGTGTGTGCGACCGCCGGACCGGGCAGGGTGTGCAGCGACGTCACACCCTGGAAACGAGCGGACCCGATCATGGCCAGCATGGACCGACAGCAGGAGTTCGTCCTGCGCACCCTCGAGGAACGCGACATCCGCTTCGTGCGGCTGTGGTTCACCGACGTCTCGGGCTACCTCAAGGCCGTGGCGGTCGCGCCGGCCGAGATCGAGGCCGCCTTCGCCGAGGGCATCGGGTTCGACGGCTCGGCGATCGAGGGCTTCGCGCGCGTCTACGAGTCGGACATGCTCGCCAAGCCCGACCCGGGCACCTTCCAGGTGATGCCGGCGACCAAGGGCGGTGCCAGCGACACCGCGCGGATGTTCTGCGACATCACGCTGCCCGACGGGTCGCCGTCGTGGGCCGATCCGCGGCACGTGCTGCGGCGGGCGCTGTCGAAGGCCGCCGACATGGGCTTCACCTTCTACACCCACCCCGAGGTCGAGTTCTTCCTGCTCGAGGACCTGCCCACCGACGGCAGCGCCCCGAGGCCCGCCGACAACGGCGGCTACTTCGACCTGTCCACGCACAACGTGGCGCACGACTTCCGGCGCGAGGCGGTCTTCGCGCTGGAGGCGATGGGCATCTCGGTGGAGTTCAGCCACCACGAGGTCGCGCCGGGCCAGCAGGAGATCGACCTGCGCTACGCCGACGCGCTGTCGATGGCCGACAACGTGATGACGCTGCGGCACGTCGTCCGGGAGGTCGCGCTCGCCCAGGGCGTGCACGCCACGTTCATGCCCAAGCCGTTCACCGACCTCGCCGGCTCGGCGATGCACACCCACGTGTCGCTGTTCGAGGGCGACCGCAACGCCTTCCACGACCCGTCGGACCCGATCAAGCTCTCGGCCACCGGGCGCCAGTTCATCGCCGGGCTGCTCACCCACGCGCGCGAGTTCACCGCCGTCACCAACCAGACGGTCAACTCCTACCGGCGGCTGCTGGCCGGCACCGAGGCGCCGACGGCGGCCACCTGGGGCCGGGCCAACCGCTCGGCGCTGGTGCGGCTGCCGTCGTACAAGCCGTCGAAGGCGCAGTCGGCGCGGGTGGAGGTCCGCTCGCCGGACTCCGCGTGCAACCCGTACCTGACCTTCGCCGTCCTGCTGGCCGCCGGGCTGCGCGGGATCGAGAAGGGCTACGAGCTCCCGCCCGAGGCCGAGGACGACGTCTGGTCGCTCACCGACACCGAGCGCCGCGCCGCCGGCTACGAGGACCTGCCGGTGTCCCTCGGCGAGGCGCTGACGGCGATGCAGGGCAGCGAGCTGGTCGCGGAGACCCTCGGCGAGCACGTGTTCGAGTTCTTCCTCCGCAACAAGTGGGAGGAGTTCAACTCCTACCGCCAGAACGTGACGCCCTTCGAGCTCAAGCGCTACCTCCCCGGCCTGTAGCGGCCGACAGCGCTCCGCTCCTGGGGTGTTCTTCGTGCTACTGCGGTGCTGCAGGACCGCAGGAGCACGTAAAGCGCCCCGAGAGTGCGGGCCGGTGAGGGCCAAGAGCGCGACAAAGGCCCTTCCGGCGGACCCGGCCGGGGGCACGTGCCGCCTCTCGCCCGCGGAAGGCCGGCGGAGGCGGCCGCGCCGGGCGGGCGGGGAGGCGGCTGACGGGCCGGGGGACGGCGGCGCACTAACCTCGGCGTCGTGCCGGAGACCGCCGCCCACCTGCTCGTCGTCGTCCCGAGCGACACCGCGCCACCCGCCCGGCTGGGGGAGTGGCTGCGCGCCGCCGGCCTCGACCTCGACGAGCGGCACCTCGGCGCCGGCGACGCCCTGCCCGCGGACCTGTCGGGGCACGACGGCCTGCTGGTGATGGGCGGCCCGCAGTCGAGCGTCGACGCCGCCGCCACCGAGCTCGAGCCCGTGCGCGAGCTCCTGCGCCGCGCGATCGCCACCGACGCGCCGGCGCTGGGCGTCTGCCTCGGCGCGCAGCTCATGGCGCAGGCCGGCGGTGGGCGGGTGCGGGTCGGCGTCGACGGCCCCGAGGTCGGTGCCGGGCTGGTCGCCAAGCGCGACGCCGCCGAGACCGACCCGCTGTTCGGCCCGGTGCCGCTGAGCCCCGACGTCGTCCAGTGGCACCACGACGAGATCTCCGAGCTGCCGCCCGGCGCCACCCTGCTCGCCGCCGGCGTGCGCTATCCGCACCAGGCCTTCCGCGTGGGCCGGGCGTGCTACGCGCTGCAGTTCCACGTCGAGACGACGCCGGAGATCGTCCGCGCGTGGGCCGACGGCGACCCCGTGGGCGTGGCCGCCACCCCGTTCGACGCCGCGGAGATCGCCGAGCGCGCCGCCGCGGTGCACCCCGACGTCGAGGCGGTCTGGGCGCCGTTCGCCGGCCGCTTCGCCGACCTGGTCCGCGCGGCCCGCGGCGCCACCGTCTGACGTGACCGCCTCCCGCGAGGTGCCGCGCCGCGCGGTGGTGCGGCTGGCCCGCTTCGGCTTCGACGACGGCGAGAAGGCGGCGCTGCTCCTGTCGGACCCGGCGCTGGGCCTGTGGGACCTCGACCGCAACGAGCCCGCCGACCTCGAGGCCGGCCCGGTCGTCTCCGCGCTCGCCCGCGCCGGCGACCCCGACCTCGCCGTCCGGTCGCTGTCGCGGCTGGTCGAGGCCCTCGACGCCGCCGACGACACCGGCGGCGCGGCGGCGGGCCTGCTCGCCCGGCTCCGCGGGTCCGGCGCGCTGCGCAGCCGGCTGCTGTCGCTGCTGGGCGCCAGCGCCGGCCTCGCCGACCACCTCGCCGCCCACCCCGCCGACTGGTCCGTCCTCGACGACGCCGACCACGGCCCCGTCCGCCCGGCCGCCTACGCGATCGAGCGGGACATGCTGGCCGCCGTCGGCGCCGACCCCGACGACCCGCCCTGGGGCGTGCGCCTCGGGAAGGCGGCGCCCGACGCGTCGCCGCAGCGGGTCGCGGCGCTGCGCGCGGCCTACCGCCGGGCCGTCCTCTCCCTCGCCGGCCGCGACCTGGGCGAGGGGTTGCCCGCCGAGGACGTCGCCGCCGAGCTCGCCGACATCGCCGCCGCGGTGCTCACCGCCGGCCTGGCACTCGCCGTCGCCGAGCAGCCCGCGAGCGCCGCCCCGTGCCGGCTGGCGGTCATCGCGCTCGGCAAGACCGGCGGGCGGGAGCTCAACTACGTCAGCGACGTCGACGTCGTGTTCGTCGCCGAGCCGGTCGACCCCAGCGACCCCGAGGCCCCGGCCGTGCAGAGCGCCACCCGGGTGGCCGCCGCGCTCATGCGCATCTGCCACGAGGCGGCCTGGGAGGTCGACGCCGCGCTGCGCCCGGAGGGCAAGGCCGGGGCGCTGGTGCGGACGCTGGCCAACCACGTCGCCTACTACCGGCAGTGGGCGAGCACCTGGGAGTTCCAGGCGCTGCTGAAGATGCGCGCGGTCGCCGGCGACCCCGACCTCGGCCGCGCCTACGTCGACGAGCTGTTCCCGATGGTCTGGCAGGCCGGCGAGCGCCCCGGGTTCGTCGCGGACGTGCAGGCGATGCGCCGGCGGGTGGAGGACAACATCCCGCCCGCCCAGGCCGACCGGGAGATCAAGCTCGGCCGCGGCGGACTGCGCGACGTCGAGTTCGCCGTCCAGCTGCTGCAGATGGTGCACGGCCGGGTCGACGTGCGGTTGCGGGTCGGCGGCACGCTGCCCGCCCTGCACGCGCTGCGCGCCGGCGGCTACGTGGGCCGCGACGACGCCGACACGCTCATCGCCTCCTACCGCTTCCTGCGCACCGTCGAGCACCGGCTGCAGCTGCTGCGGCTGCGGCGCACCCACCTGCTGCCCACCGACGAGCAGCAGCTGCGCTGGCTCGCGCGCTCGCTCGGCTACAAGCCCGACGCCCGCGGCACCGCCGTCGACGTGCTGCGCGCGGAGATGGCGCTGCACACGCGCGAGGTGCGGCGGCTGCACGAGAAGCTCTTCTACCGGCCGCTGCTGTCGGCGGTGGCCAAGGTGCCCGCCGAGGCCGCGCAGCTGGGCAGCGGGGCGGCCGGCGACTGGCTGCGCGCGCTGGGCTTCGCCGACCCCCAGGGGGCGCTGCGGCACATGGCCGCCCTCACCGGTGGGCTGTCGCGGTCGGCGTCGATGCAGCGCTACCTCCTGCCGGTGGTGCTGCAGACCCTCGCCGACTGCGCCGACCCCGACGCCGGGCTGCTCGCCTACCGGCAGGTGAGCGAGGCCCTCGGCGGCGACCAGTGGTACCTGCGGCTGCTGCGCGACGAGGGGTCGGTGGCCGAGCGGCTGGCCCGGCTGCTCGGGTCCAGCCAGTACGTGGCCGCGCTGCTCACCCGCACGCCCGAGGCGATGCGGATCCTCGCCGACGACGACGAGCTCGAGCCGCGCGGCGTCGAGACGCTGGCCCGCGCCTGGCGGCAGGCGGCCGGGCGCGCGCCCGACCCGCAGGCCGGCATCCGGGTGCTGCGCGGCCTGCGCCGCCAGGAACTGCTGCGCATCGCCTCCGCCGACCTGCTGGGGCGCCTCGACGTCGGCCGGGTGGGGGAGGCGCTCACCGCGGTCGCCGTCGCCACGCTGCAGGTGGGCCTCGACACCGCCGTCCGCGCCTGGGCGCGCGAGACCGGCACCGACCCCGCCGACGTCCCCATGGAGCTCGCCGTCATCGGCATGGGCCGGCTCGGCGGCGGCGAGATGGGCTACGGCTCCGACGCCGACGTGCTGTTCGTCCACCGGGCGCGCCCGGGCACGGAGGAGTCGCGGGCGACGCAGGCGGCCAACGCCGTCGCGCACACGCTGCGCCGGCTGCTCGGCGAGCCCGCGCCCGACCCGGCCTTCGAGGTCGACGCCGACCTGCGCCCCGAGGGCCGCCAGGGCGCGCTGGTGCGCAGCCTCGACGCCTTCCGCGAGTACTACGAGCGCTGGGTGTCGGTGTGGGAGGTGCAGGCGCTGCTGCGCGCCACCCCCGTCGCCGGCAGCGCCGAGCTGGGGGAGGCCTTCGTCGAGCTGGTCGACCCGCTGCGCTACCCGGCCGAGGGGCTCACCGACGCGCAGGTCGCCGAGATCCGCCGGATCAAGGCCCGCGTGGAGCGCGAGCGGCTGCCCCGCGGGGCCGACCCGGCGACGCACACGAAGCTCGGCCGCGGCGGGCTGGCCGACGTCGAGTGGACGGTCCAGCTGCTGCAGCTGCAGCACGCGGCCCGGGTGGCCGAGCTGCGGCAGGCCTCCACGGTGGGCGCGCTGGCCGGGCTGGCCGAGCACGACCTGCTGAGCGGCGAGCAGGCCGACGCCCTGCGCGAGGCGTGGGAGCTGGCCAGCCGGGCGCGCAACGCCGTCTTCCTGGTGCGCGGGCGGCCCAGCGACCAGCTGCCCCGCCCCGGGCTGGAGCTGGCCGGCGTCGCGCGGGCCAGCGGCGCCGGTCCCGACGTCGACCCCGGGCAGTTCCTCGACGAGTACCGGCGCACCACCCGGCACGCGCGGACCGTCGTCGAGCAGGTCTTCTACGGGCAGGCGCCCGGCGCCTGACACGCCGGGCGCCCCTGGCGCGCCGTGCGCGGGCGCTGGCAGCCTGTCCCCGGCCCGCAGCGCAGCCGGCATCCGGTCCGGCGCGGGGGAGTGGCTGCGGACGTCCCCCGTGGGGTCCTCGTGTCCCCGACGCTCTCCCGCCAGGTCCTGGCGGAGTTCCTCGGCACCGCGCTGCTCGTCGTCGTCGCGGTCGGGTCGGCCGTGGCCGGCCTCGACGTGCTCGGCCCGACGGGCGTGGCGCTCGCCTTCGGGTTCGTGCTGCTCGCCCTCGCCTACGCCATCGGCCCCGTCTCCGGGTGTCACGTCAACCCCGCCGTCACCCTCGGCGTGCTGCTCTCACGCGGCATGACCGCCGCCGAGGCGGTCGCCTACTGGATCGCCCAGGTGGCCGGCGCCGTGGCCGGCGCCGCGCTGCTGTGGCTGCTCACCGGCGACGTCGGCGGGGTGACCGACCAGACCGGGGCGCTGGGCGCCAACGACTGGGGCGACACCGAGACGGCCGGCGGCGCGTTCGTCGTCGAGTCGGTGCTCACCTTCGTCCTCGTCCTGGTCGTCCTGCTGGTCACCGCCCGGTCGGCTGCCCCCGGTTTCGCCGGGCTGGCCATCGGCCTGACGCTCACGGCGGTGCACCTGGTGGCCATCCCGCTCACCGGCACGTCGGTCAACCCCGCGCGGTCGATCGGCCCGGCGCTGTTCGCCGGCGGTGACCCGCTCGCGCACGTGTGGCTGTTCGTGCTCGCGCCGCTGGTCGGCGCCGTGGTGGCGGTGGCCGCCGCGCGCGCCCTGTCCGGGCCGGCTCCCGTCCTCGTCGATGGGACAGCCGCCGGGTCCGCCGACGGGACCGCCGCACCGGCGGCGGCCGCCGCTGACGCCACCGGCGCGGACGTGCCGTCCGCTGCCGGGCAGCGCACCCCCGGGCGGGAGGACGCCGGGCGCCGGCCCGTCTGACCCGCCGGGTGTGCCGCCCGGCCGGGCGGGGCACGCTGGGGACGTGAGCTCAGCCCTGCCCGCCGACCCGCCCGACGACGCCGACCTGCCCGACGACGCCGCTGCCGGCGCCACCATCACGCCCTACCGCGACGGGCCGCTGATCGTGCGCGGCGACTTCCGGCTGGTCGACCAGGACGGCACCGAGATCGACCCGGGACGCAAGACCGTGGCGCTGTGCCGGTGCGGGAAGTCGGGCATCAAGCCGTTCTGCGACGGCACGCACAAGCGCTCGGGCTTCTCCGCGCCCAGCGCGCCGAGCCGGCCGCGGCCCGCGGCGGCGATCCTGCGGGAGCGCCACCGGCAGGACCCGGCCGGGGTGCACGGCCAGGACCCGGCCGGGGTGCACGGCCAGGACCCGGCCGGG
>NZ_JBAGKE010000015.1:0-59106 GCF_037034165.1 Geodermatophilus sp. FMUSA9-8
CTTGCATGTGTTAAGCACGCCGCCAGCGTTCGTCCTGAGCCAGGATCAAACTCTCCGTAGATGCATTCGATACCGGCCGAGAACCGAGAGCTAGCACTCTCGATGTCATCAACCAAAGGAATCCCACCGCACCCACAGGTGCGGACGGGGTATTACTTGGCACTGACTTTCGGCACGCTGTTGAGCTCTCAAGGAGCGGACGCGCTCGTACCCCGGCCTTGTCGGCCTTCGTTCGAGGCGGTGTCCTCACCAAACACCGGCTCCGCAGCGGTCCGGCCTCGGGGGCCTTCCCGGCGGTTTCCCAGGCCTTGCGGCCCGGTCCGTTCTCGCTCGGTGCAGGGAGAACATTACACGCCCTCCAGGGGGTCGTGCAGGGGGGGTCCCCGTGGCCCTCGCCACGCCCCCGGAGACCGTGCGGAGGAGCCGCGGAGCGGTGCCCCGGGCCCGCCCCTGCAGCGGGGCGGAGGGCGTCAGGCGACGCCGGCCGGGCGGAACTGGACGCTCACGCGCGGCCCGACGGGGCGGGTCGTCTTGGGGATGCAGTGCTCCCACGTGCGCTGGCAGGAGCCACCCATCACCACGAGGTCGCCGTGCCCCAGGGGGAAGCGCAGCGTCTCGCCGCCCCCGCCCGCCGGGCGGAGCAGCAGCGGCCGCGGCGACCCGAAGGACACGATCGCCACCATCGTGTCCTCGGTGCGGCTGCGTCCCAGCCGGTCGCCGTGCCACGCGACGCTGTCCCGCCCGTCCCGGTAGAGGCACATGCCGGCGGTGACGAAGGGCTCCCCGAGCTCGTGTGCGTAGTGCGCGTCGAGGGCGGTGCGCGCCTCGGTGAGCGGCGGGTGCGGCAGCGTCTCGCCGCGGCCGTACCAGCGCAGCAGCCGCGGGACGGCGACCTCGCGGTCGTACATCTGCCGGCGGTCGGCCCGCCAGCCGATGTCGCCGAGCAGGACCTCGAGGACCTCGTCGGAGCCGGCGACCCACCCGGGGAGGTGGTCGACCCAGGCCCCGCGACCGAGCACGTGCCGCCGCACCCTCCCCCGCAGCGGGGTGAGCGCGGCTGCCTCGGCGACGTCGAACATCGACGGCTGGTGAGCGAGCGTCATGCCGAGGAGGCTAGCCTTGTTCGAACGTGTGTACGAGCCCCTAGGCCGCGAGCGCGAGGGCGAACGGCAGCACCCGGGACGCGCCGGCCAGCCGCAGCTCCCGGCCGGCGACGGTCATCGTCCAGCGGGAGTCGGCCAGGTCGTCGACGAGCAGCACCGGCACGGGGCCCAGCTCGGCCAGCCGGGACCGCAGCTCCGGGCCGACGACGATGCGCTGCCAGACCCCGGCCAGCCGGAAGGCGCTGTTGCCGCCGGGACCGCCCGTGGGACCGCCGTGCGCGAGCGACATCTCCCCCAGGTAGGGCAGCCGCCCCATCCGCGCCAGGCCCTGGGCCACCCCGGACACCAGCCGCGGGCGCCGGCGCGACGGGACGGCGACCACGGCGGCCGGGCGCTCGGCCCAGTCCCAGGCGCCGAGCACGCGGGCACAGGCGCGGATCAGCTCGTCGTCGGGCGGCACGTCGGACACCGAGCGCTGCACCGGGACGTCGAAGGCGGCGTCCGGGTCCTCCTCGAGGCCGGGCGCCTCCAGGTCGAGGGTCACCGTGCCGCCCACGCCGTCGTCGCCGAGCAGGGTGCGCAGCTTCTGCCCCCAACCGAGGTCGGTGAGCCGGGCGACGGCGCGGCCCGGGTCGAGCTGCTCGCCGGCGGCGATCTTCCCCTTGACCTCGACCCCGAGCCGGTCGGCGCCGGTGGGCCACTGCGCCCGCGGGGCGAGCTCCACGCCGGGGCGGTCGAGCGCGGCGGAGGCCGCCTCCGCGGCGCCCTCGGGGACGTCGGTGGGGTACCAGGGGCCGGCGCAGACGTCGCAGCGCCCGCACGGGGCGGCCGTCGGGTCGTCGAGCGCCTCCTGGAGAAAGGCCATCCGGCACCGCGCCTCGTCGACCGGCTTCGCGTAGGCGATCATCGCCCGCTGCTCGGCTTCCCGGGTGCGGGTGACACGGGCGTAGCGGTCGGCGTCGTAGACCCACGGGCGGCCGGTGGACCGCCAGCCGCCCTGCACCCGCTCGACCGCGCCGTCGACCGCGAGCACCTTGAGCAGCAGCTCGAGCCGGGAGCGGCGGACGTCGGCCACGGTCTCCAGGCGGGCCACCGACCACGCCTTGCCGTCGGCCATCGCCGAGAGCACCGCGGCGGCGTGGTCCTCGCGCGGCATGGAGGAGGTGGCGAACCACTGCCAGATGGCGAGGTCCTCGGGGCCGGGCAGGAGCATCACGTCGGCGTGCTCGACGGCGCGGCCGGCGCGGCCGACCTGCTGGTAGTAGCTGACCGGCGACGACGGCGCCCCGAGGTGGACGACGAAGCCGAGGTCGGGCTTGTCGAAGCCCATGCCGAGCGCGGAGGTGGCCACGAGCGCCTTGACCCGGTTCTCCCGGAGCGCCTCCTCGGCCTCCTTGCGGTCGGCGTCGTCGAGGCGGCCGGTGTAGGCGCGCACGTCGTGCCCGGCGTCGCGCAGGAGCCCCGCCGTCTCCTCGGCCGCGGCGACGGTGAGCGTGTAGACGATGCCGCTGCCCGGCAGGTCGCCGAGGTGGGCGGCGAGCCACGCCAGCCGGGCGCGGTCGGTGGGCAGCCGCAGCACGCCCAGGCGCAGCGAGTCACGGGCCAGCGGGCCGCGGACCGTCGTCACCCCGACGCCGCCGGCGCCCAGCTGCTCGGCCACGTCGGCGACGACCCGCTCGTTCGCCGTCGCGGTCGTGGCGAGGACCGGGGTGCCGGCGGGCAGCGTGCCCAGCAGGTCGCGGATGCGGCGGTAGTCGGGGCGGAAGTCGTGGCCCCAGTCGGAGACGCAGTGCGCCTCGTCGACGACGAGCAGGCCGCAGCGGGCGACCAGGCCGGGCAGCTGCTCCTCGCGGAAGCGCGGGTTGGTGAGGCGCTCCGGGGAGACCAGCAGGACGTCGACCTCGTCGGAGGCGAGACGGGCGGCGACGTCGTCCCACTCGGTGGCGTTGGCACTGGAGATCTCCACGGCGCGGATGCCGGCGCGGGCGGCGGCGGCGACCTGGTCGCGCATGAGCGCGAGCAGCGGGCTGACCAGCAGGGTGGGGCCGGCGCCGCGGCGGCGCAGCAGCGCGGTGGAGACGAAGTAGACGGCCGACTTGCCCCAGCCGGTGCGCTGCACGACCAGGGCCCGCTCGGAGCGCTCGACGAGCGCGGCGACGGCGGCGTCCTGCCCCTCGCGGAACTCCGCGCCCGGGCGGCCGGTCAGCTCGCGGAGGACGGCGAGGGCCTCGTCGGCGACGGGAGCGGAGGGCGCGGCGGTGCTCATGGCACCCGACAGTAGGTGCGTCCCCCGACAGCGGGACCGTGTGAGCGCGACCTGGGGACGGCGGGCAGGATGGGGACGATGCGACCGCCGGACAACCACGTGCACACCGGGTGGTCGTGGGACACCCCCGCCTCGGTCACGATGGCCCGCGCGTGCGAGCGGGCGGTCGCCCAGGGACTGCCCGCGATCGCCTTCACCGAGCACCTCGACTTCACCGTGTGGGGTCCCGACGACCGCGCCACCACCCTCGGCCTGGTCGACCGGCACGCCTCCCGGCACGAGCCGATCGACAGCGAGGGCTACTGGGCCGAGCTCACCGAGGTGCGCGAGCGGTTCCCCGAGCTGCGGATCTGGTCCGGCGTCGAGGCCGGCGAACCGCACCTGTTCGCCTCGAGCGTCGCCGCGCACCTGAGGGACGCACCCGTCGACCGGATCCTCGGGTCGCTGCACTCGCTGTCCGACGGCGACCGGCTCTACGGCGTCGGCCAGCTGCTCTACACCGACCCCGACGCCACGATGCGCCGCTACCTCGGCGAGATCGTCGACATGGTCGAGAGCAGCGACGTCTTCCAGGTCCTCGCCCACGTCGACTTCCCGCGCCGCTACTGGCCCGGCGGGTCGCACCGGTTCGTGGAGAAGGACTACGAGGAGGAGTACCGCGCGGTGTTCCGGGCGCTGGCCGGCACCGGGCGGGCGCTGGAGGTCAACACCAGCAGCCCGCTGGCGTCCGCCGACCAGGTGCGCTGGTTCCGCGAGGAGGGCGGCGAGGCCGTCAGCTTCGGCAGCGACGCCCACCAGCCCGGCGCGGTCGGGCAGCGCTTCGACCTCGCCGTCGACGTCGTGGAGGCCGCCGGCTTCCGGCCCGGGCGGGACCGCTTCGACTTCTGGCGCCGCTGAGCTCAGGCGGCCGCCCGGTCCAGGGCGGCGCGCCACGTCCGGGGGAACGCGACGGGCCCGAGGAGGCGCTGGAGGAGCAGCACGGCCCGCCCGCGGAGCCCGCGGCCGCCGGAGTGGTGGAAGACGACGTCGACGTGGCTGCCGCCGTCGTCCCGCGCGGTGATCCGCACCTCGCCGCTGCCCCGGTCGCAGTGGTCGCTGTCGAGCAGCGTCCAGGTGACGCGGTCGGGGGTGGGCCACTCGTAGCGCAGCAGCACCCACAGCCGGACGCCGGCGCTGCCCTCGCGCAGCACGGCCCACCCCTCGCCCGCCTCGCGGACCTCGTACTTCCCGGGTCCAGCGTGCGGGACCAGATCTCGAGCCGCCGGTCGCCGACCGCGGTGAGGGCGTCGAGCACCTGGGCGGGCGTGGCGCGGGTGTCGAGGTCGAAGTGGACGCGCATCGCCGGCTCCCTCCGGACGGCCCCGCTCCCGCCGGCATGGTCCCGCGCCCGGGCGCCCCGCGGGAGGTACCGGCTCCCGCCAGGTACTTCACCGCTAAGAGAAACGCCGCTAGGGTCGCCGGGGTGACGTCCCGCCGCGTGGTGATCGCCCTCGGGGGCAACGCCATGACCGGGCCCGACGGCTCGGCCACCCCCGAGGCCCAGCGCACCGCGATCCGCGAGGCGGCCGGTCACGTCGCCGAGGTGGTGGCCGCCGGCGTCGAGGTGGTGCTCACCCACGGCAACGGCCCCCAGGTGGGCAACCTGCTGGTGAAGAACGAGCTCGCCGCGCACGTCGTGCCGCCGGTGCCGCTGGACTGGAACGTCGCGCAGACCCAGGCGACCATCGCCTTCACCGTGGCCGACGAGCTCGACGCCGCCCTGGCCGCGCGGGGCCTCCCCCAGCGCACCGCCGGGCTGGTCACCCGCACCCTGGTCGACGCCGCCGACCCGCACCTCGCCGAGCCGTCCAAGCCGGTGGGCCGCTTCCTCCCGCGCGAGGAGGCCGAGCGGTTCCTCGCGCTGGGCCAGGTGTGGGAGGACCGCGGCCCCCGGGGCTGGCGGCGGGTGGTCGCCTCGCCCGAGCCGCGCTCGGTCGTCGACTCCCCCGCGATCCACGCCCTCGCCGCGGCCGGCTTCGTCGTCGTCTGCGCCGGGGGCGGGGGCATCCCGGTGACCGACGACGGCGGGGACGGCGCCGCGCTGCGCGGCGTCGAGGCCGTGATCGACAAGGACCTCACCGCGGCCGTCCTGGCCCGCGACCTGGACGCCGACACCCTGGTCATCGCCACCGACGTCCCCAACGTGATGGTCGACTTCGGCACGCCGGCGCAGCGCCCGCTGGGCCGGATCACGGTGGCCGAGCTCCGCGCGCACGCCGCCGACGGCCAGTTCGCCCGGGGTTCGATGGGCCCCAAGGTCGAGGCCGTCCTCCGCTTCGTCGAGGCGGGCGGCGAGCGCGCCGTCGTCACCTCGCTCGAGAACATCGCCGACGCCGTCGCCGGGGACGCCGTCGGCACCGTCCTCACCACCGACTGAACAAGGAGCGCACGTGCCCGCACCGATCGAGGTCCGCAAGGTCCCGCTGCACAACGTGAGCGACGCCAGCGAGCTGGCCAAGCTCATCGACGACGGCGTCATGGAGGCCGACCGGGTCGTCGCCGTCATCGGCAAGACCGAGGGCAACGGCGGCGTCAACGACTACACGCGGATCATCGCCGACCGCGCCTTCCGCGAGGTGCTGATGGAGAAGGGCACCCGCAGCAAGGAGGAGGTCGCCGAGATCCCGATCGTGTGGTCGGGCGGCACCGACGGCGTCATCAGCCCGCACGCGACGATCTTCGCGACGCTGCCCGAGGACGCCGTCGAGAAGACCGACGAGCCGCGGCTGACCGTGGGCTACGCGATGAGCGACGTCCTGCTGCCCGAGGACATCGGCCGCATCTCGATGGTGGAGAAGGTCGCCGAGGGCGTGCGCCGCGCGATGGAGGCCGCCGGGATCACCGACCCGGCCGACGTCCACTACGTGCAGACCAAGACGCCGCTGCTGACGATCGAGACGATCCGCGACGCGAAGAACCGCGGCAAGGACACGTACTACGACGAGCCGCACGGCTCGATGGACCTGTCCAACGGCACGACGGCGCTGGGCATCGCGGTGGCGCTCGGCGAGATCGAGATGCCGGAGCAGTCGCAGGTCATGCGCGACCTGTCGCTGTTCAGCGCCGTCGCCTCCTGCTCCTCGGGCGTGGAGCTGGACCGGGCGCAGATCGTCGTCGTCGGCAACGCCCGCGGCCACGGCGGGAAGTACAAGATCGGCCATTCGGTGATGAAGGACGCCCTGGACCAGGACGGCATCTGGGACGCCATCCGCCAGGCCGGGCTCGAGCTGCCCGAGCGGCCGCACGTCAGCGACCTCGGCGGCCGGCTGGTCAACGTGTTCCTCAAGTGCGAGGCCGACCCGACCGGCTACGTCCGCGGCCGGCGCAACGCCATGCTCGACGACTCCGACGTCTTCTGGCACCGGCAGATCAAGGCCACGGTGGGCGGCGTCGCGGCGTCGGTGACCGGCGACCCGGCGGTGTTCGTGTCGGTGGCGGCGGTGCACCAGGGCCCCTCCGGCGGCGGCCCGGTCGCCGCGATCATCGAGGCTTGACCTCGGCGGACCTGCCCGGGCCCCGAGCGGGGTCCGGGCAGGTCCCGTGTCAGGGCAGTATCGCGTCGACGTAGCCGCCGTCGACCCGGAGCGCGCCGCCCGTCGTGGCCGACGCCAGCGGCGAGGCCAGGTAGACGCACATGTTCGCGATCTCCTCGGGCTCGATCAGCCGCTGCAGCAGCGACGCCGGCCGGTGCTCGCGCATGAACGTCCGCTGGGCCTCCTCCCAGGGCACCTCGCGCCCCACGAGGGAGTAAACGAAGTCCTCGACGCCGCCGGTGTGCGTGGGCCCGGCGATCACCGAGTTGACGGTCACGCCCGACCCGGCGGCCTCCTTCGCGAAGCCCCGGGAGACCGCGAGCAGCGCCGTCTTGGTGACGCCGTAGTGCACCATCTCGGCCGGGATGGCGACCGCCGAGTCGCTGGCGATGTACTGCACCCGCCCCCAGCCGCGCTCGCGCATCCCGGGCAGCCAGGCGCGGGTGAGCCGCACGGCGGTGAGCACGTTGGTCTCGAAGTAGCGGCGCCACTCGTCGTCGCTAATCTCCAGCGCCGGCCGGGCGCCGAAGACGCCCAGGTTGTTGACCAGCACGTCGGCGTCGGGCACGGCCGCGAGCAGGGCCGCCGTCCCCTCGTCGGTGGTCACGTCGCCGGCGACGGTGCGCACCTCGCCGTCGATCCCCGCCGCGGCGTCCTCCAGCCTGGCGGGGTCGCGGCCGGTGAGGACGACGGCGGCGCCGGCCGCGGCGAGGCCGGTGGCGATGGCCAGGCCGATGCCCTGGGACGAGCCGGTGACGACGGCGGTGCGGCCGGAGAGGTCGATGCGCACGGGACTCCTCGGTCCTCGACGGGAGCGCGCGGTCGGCGCGCGGTACGGACCGAACAGCTCCCGGCGGACGCGGTCGTGTTCCCGACGCCGGCCACGCGCCGTCCTCGGCGGCGACGGCCCGGCCGATCGGGCGGCGCCCCGTAGGTTGGGCCGACCAGGGGACGGCGGTCGGAGGCGTGGGTGGACGGGGTGCTGCGGTCGCACGGCCTGCCCCTGCTCTTCCTCCTCGGGCCGGCGGCGGTCGACCTGGCGCTCGGGCCGGAGCAGGTGATCCTGGGCCTGGTGGCCGCCTCGCCGCTGGTCGCGGCGACGCTCACCGGGCGCCGGACGACCGGCGCGTACGGCGTCCTCGCCGTCCTCACCGCGGCGCTGCTCGGCGTCTACGACCGTCAGTACGAAGGGGACGCCGTCCCCGCGCAGCTGGTCCGGCTGGCGCTGGTGACGGCCGCCGCGCTGGTCGCCCTGGGCGCCTGCACGCTCCGCGTGCGCCGGGAGGCCGACCTGCAGCGGCTGAGTGCCGAGGCCGCGTCGGCGCGGGCGTCCCTGGCGCTCGGCGAGACGCTGCAGCGGCACCTGCTGGGCCCGCCGCCGGTCGTGCCCGGGCTGGCGTCGGCGGCGCGCTACCTGCCGGCGCTGCGCGGCACCCGCGTGGGCGGGGACTGGTACGACGCCTTCCCCGCGGCCGGGGGCGGCACCGTGCTGGTGATCGGCGACGTCGCCGGGCACGACCCGCAGGCCGCGGCCGCGATGGCCGAGGTGCGCGGGATGCTGCGGGCGGTGGCCGTGGACGCGACCTCCCCCGCGGGCCTGCTCGGCGCCCTGGACCGGGTGATGGCGCACCCGGCGGCGCCGGCGATGGTGACCGCGGTCGTCGCCGTGGTCGAGCCGGCCGGGGACGGCGCGCGGCTGCGGTGGTCGAACGCGGGACACCCACCCCCGGCGCTGGTCCGGGCCGACGGGTCGGTGCGGCTGCTCGAGCGGGACCCGGAGCGGGCGCTCGGGGTCACCGCCGGGGCACCGCGGACCGACGCCGAGCTGGTGCTCCGCCCCGGCGACTCGCTGCTGCTCTACACCGACGGGCTGGTGGAGCGGCGGGGCGGCTCGCTCGACGACGGCAACGCCTGGCTCGTGGGCGAGCTCGGACGGCACGCCGCGGACCCGCTGGACGAGCTGTGCGACCGGCTGCTGGCCGGCGTCGAGGGCGCCGCCCGGCACGACGACGTCGCGCTGCTCGCCGTGCGCGTGCCCGGACCGGGATCCCCGGCCCGGGCACGCGGGACGCTCAGGCGGTGACGGTCAGGCGGTGACGGTCAGGCGGTGACGGTCAGGCGGTGACGGTCAGGCGGTGACGGTCAGGCGGTGACGGTCTCCAGGGCCACCGGGACGTTCCCGCGGGTGGCGTTCGAGTAGGGGCACACCTGATGGGCGGCCTCGACGAGCTCCTCGGCGGCCGCCTGCTCGATGCCGCCGAGCTCGACGCGCAGGGTGACCTCGAGGGCGAAGCCGCCGGCGTCGTCGGGCCCGATGCCCACCTCGGCGGTGACGGCGGAGTCGGTGAACGTCGCCCCGCGCTTGCGGGCGACGAGCTTGAGCGCACCGTGGAAGCACGCGGCGTAGCCGGCGGCGAACAGCTGCTCGGGGTTCGCCCCGCCGCCCGGGCCGCCCATCTCCTGCGGCACGGCCAGGTCGAGGTCGATCCCGCCGTCGTCGGTGCGGGTGCGGCCGTTGCGGCCCTCCCCGGTGGCGGTGGCGACGGCGGTGTAGACGGCGGACATGGGCCCTCCCAGCAGGTAGACAGAACGGTCGTTCTTCCGACGACCGTACACGGCGGTACCGTCGTCGGCATGACCGCCGCGGTGCGCCCCTCCGAGGCCCGGGACCGCCTGCTCCGGACCGCGTCGGCGCTCTTCTACGCCGAGGGCGTGCGCGCCGTGGGCGTCGACCGGGTCGTCGAGGAGGCCGCGGTCACCCGGGCCACCTTCTACCGGCACTTCCCCGGTAAGGAGGACCTCGTCGTCGCCTACCTCGACGGCGTGGACCGCGCGGTGCGCGAGGCGGCCGGCGAGGTCCCGGACGACGCCGACGGCGCCGCCGCCTGGCTGGAGGCGCTCACCGGCCGGCTCGGCGACCAGCTGTGCGGCGACGGCTTCCGCGGTTGCGCGTTCATCAACGCCGCGGCCGAGTACCCCGACCCGGCCAGCCCGGTCCGGCGGGCGGTGCTCGCCCACCGCGCCTGGCTGACCGCCGCCGTCGCCGGGGCGTTCCGGCGCGCCGGCCACCCGGCGCCGGAGGAGGCCGCCCGCCGCTGGCTGGTCCTGCGCGACGGCGCGATGGTCGCGGGGTACCTCGACGGTGGCCCGGCGAGCTCCGCGACCCTGGCCGCCGGCGTCCGCGACCTGCTCTCAGAGCGCCCGTAGGTACCGCGGCGGGACGGCGTCGACCAGCCAGACGCCGTTGGCCGAGCGGGTGAAGACGGCGCCGTCGCGGGACATCGACGCCGCGTCGACCGCGAGGACGGCGGCCGGCCCGCGGCGCTGACCGACCGTGCGGGCGGTCGCCTCGTCGGCGCTCAGGTGCACCGCGTGCCGCCGGCCCGGGCGCAGCCCCTCGGCGAGGACGGCGGGCAGCACGCGCACCGGCGTGCCGTGGAAGAGGACGTCCGGCGGCTCCTGCGCCGCGTAGCCGAGCTCGACCGGGACGCTGTGACCCTGGCTGGCCCGGATCCGGGTGCCGGTGCCGTCGAGGGCGAACCGCTGCTTGTCGTTGGCGGCGACGACGGCATCGAGGTCGGCGCGCGACAGCGGCAGCCCGTGCGCGGCGAGGGCGCCCAGCAGGGCGCCGACGTCGGCCCACCCGGCGCCGTCGAGGGTCAGCCCGACGCTGTCGGGGCGGTGCCGCAGCACGTACGAGAGCCGCTTGCTCACCCGGACGACGTCGCCCCGCTCCACCCCGCCAGCCTCGCCGGTCGGCCGGGGCGGTCGCCACCCGTTAGCGTCGGGCCGGCAGAACGGAGGGTGCGGGTGATCGACAAGCGGGTCGCGTCCCTGGCCGAGGCCGTCGCGGGCATCCCGGACGGCGCGACGGTCCTGGTCGGCGGGTTCGGCGCGTCCGGCGTGCCGGTGGAGCTGGTGCACGCACTGCTGGACCAGGGGACCACCGACCTCACCGTGGTGACCAACAACGCCGGGTCCGGCGAGACCGACGTCGCCGCGCTGCTGCGCGAGCGCCGGGTGCGCAAGATCGTCTGCTCCTACCCGCGCTCGACCGGGTCGGTGTGGTTCGAGGAGCGGTGGCGGGCCGGCGAGGTCGAGCTGGAGCTGGTCCCGCAGGGCACGCTGAGCGAGCGGATGCGGGCCGCGGCGGCGGGGCTGGGCGGGTTCTTCACCCCGACCGGCGCCGACACCCGGCTCGCCGAGGGCAAGGAGGTGCGGGTGATCGACGGCCGGCGGCACGTGTTCGAGGAGCCCCTGCCCGGCGACGTCGCCCTGGTCAAGGCCGCGCGGGCCGATCGGTGGGGCAACCTCGTCTACCGCACCGCGGCGCGGAACTTCGGGCCGACGATGGCCGCCGCGGCCGCGCTGACCGTCGTCCAGGTGGACGAGTTCGTGGAGCTCGGCGAGCTCGACCCCGAGGTGGTCGTGACGCCCGGGATCTTCGTCGACCGCGTCGTCCGGGTGGGTGCGGCGTGAGCCTCGACGGGCGTCTCGACATGCGGGCGGTCGCCCGGCGGGTGGCCCGCGACATCCCCGACGGCTCCTACGTCAACCTCGGCATCGGGCTGCCGACGCTGGTGGCCGACTGCGTCGGCAGCGACAAGGAGATCGTCTACCACTCGGAGAACGGCATCCTCGGCATGGGCCCGGCCCCCGCTCCCGGCGCGGAGGACCCGGAGCTCATCAACGCCGGCAAGCAGCCGGTGACCCTGCTGCCGGGCGGGGCCTTCTTCCACCACACCGACGCGTTCCTGATGATGCGCGGCGGCCACGTGGACCTGACCGTGCTCGGCGCCTTCCAGGTGTCGGAGGCCGGCGACCTGGCCAACTGGGCCACCGACGACGCCTCGCACCCGCCGGCCGTGGGCGGGGCGATGGACCTCGCCGTCGGGGCGCGGCGGGTGCTGGTCATGACGTCGCACACGACGAAGGCGGGCGAGCCGAAGCTGGTGCCGCGCTGCAGCTACCCGCTGACGGCGGCCGGCGTCGTCGACCGGGTCTACACCGACCTCGCCGTCCTGGACGTGACCGCCGAGGGCTTCCTCGTCCGCGAGATGGTGGCCGGCCTCGGCCCCGACGACCTGCAGGGGGTGACGGCGGCGCGGCTGACGTTCGCCGCCGACCTCGCGGTGCTCGACCCGTCCTGACCCGGCGGGCCTCCCCTGCGGAGGGTGGCCCTCTGCCTACCCTGCGTCGCATGTCGTTCCTGTCGCGGCTGCGCGGCGGCCCGTACGAGGTGCCGCCGCTGCCCTACCCGTCCGACTCGGCCGAGGGCCTGGCCGCCCGCTGGGTGCAGTGGGTGGCCTCCGCCGGCACCGAGCGCGACCCCATCGAGGACACGACCGGCGAGCACGCGGGCCACAACCAGCCCGACGACGTCTTCTTCCTCGCCGGGTCCTACGGGAAGGTCCTGCACCGGCGCTGCGTCGTGCCCGGCGGCCGCGACCTGTTCCTGCCGGTGTTCAACTACTGGAACAGCCCGGCGGTGGGCCCGCCCGAGCGGGCGGGCGACGCGTGGGGCGCGCTGACCCTCGACGGCGTCGACCTGGAGCCGCTGGAGATCACCACGCCGGTGCCCTTCGTCGTCGCCGGTGCCCTGCTCAACCCGGTCACCTTCCGGCGCAAGCCGATCCCGGTGACCGTGTGGGGCCTGTGGGCGCACGTCCCGGCGCCCGCGCCGGGCACCCACCACCTGCGCGTGGTCGCCGGCGACGGGCACGCCTTCCGGCTCGACGTCGGCTACCAGCTCGAGGTCGCGCCGGTCGGGGCCATCCGCAGCTCCTGACCGGCGCGGACCCCGCCGCCCTCAGCGCGAGTAGTACTCCACGACCAGCTGCTCCTCGCAGATCACCGGCACCTCGTCGCGGGCGGGCACCCGCTCGACCCGGGCGGTGAGGTCGGCCAGCCGCACCTCGAGGTAGGCCGGCGGCTGCGCGTGCGCACCGGAGGCCGCCACCTGGAACGGCTCCTTGGCGCGCGAGCGCTCGGCGATGGAGATCCAGTCGCCGGGGCGCAGCCGGTAGGAGGGACGGTCGACCCGGCGGCCGTTGACCAGCACGTGCTGGTGGGTGACGAACTGGCGGGCCTGGTAGATGGTGCGCGCGAAGCCGGCCCGCAGCACCGTGGCGTCCAGGCGCGACTCGAGGTCCTGGATGAGGGCCTCGCCGGTCTTGCCACCGGTGCGCCGGGCGCGGTCGAACGCGCGGCGCAGCTGGGTCTCGCTGACGTCGTACTGCGCGCGCAGCCGCTGCTTCTCCAGCAGCCGGGTGGAGTAGTCGCTCTGCTGCTTGCGCTTGCGGCCGTGCTCACCGGGCGGGTACGGGCGACGCTCGAAGTAGCTGACCGCCTTGGGCGTCAGGGCCAGGCCGAGCCGGCGGCTGAGGCGCACCTTCGGGCGCCGGGGGTTCATCCGGCACCTCCGTCGAGAGAGTTAGGTTAGGTTCACCTTACCAACACGCCGAGACCCGAGGTGAGCGATGACCGTCCCCCGCACCGGCCCGGGCACCACCGGCATCCCGCAGCCGCCGCCGGCCGAGCGCGCCCGCACCGTGGCCGCCCGCCCGTCGGCCGCACTGCACGCGGTGGGGCTGGGCGCGGTCGAGCTGTCGCTGGCCGCGACGACAGCGTCCGGGCAGGTGTACGTCGTCGTCCCCGCCGCCGGGCGGCTGGCGACGGCGCTGCGGAAGTCCCCCCTCGGCGACCTCCCGGCGCGGCTGACGGTCACCGACCGGTCGCCGTTCCCGCTGCAGCACCCGGTGCGCGGGCAGGTGGAGTTGTCCGGCTGGCTGACGCCGGTGCACCCGGCCGAGGTCCAGCCGGCGCTGCTCGACCTGGCCGACGTGCGCCCGTCCGACGCGCTCCTCGACGTCGGCCTGCGCGCGCTGCTGGTGCGCCTCGACCTCGCCGAGGTGGTCCTCACCGACAGCGGCGCGACCACCGAGGTGGACCCCGACGACTTCTCGGCCGCCCGCCCGGATCCGCTCGCCGCGGCGGAGGCCGGCCTCGCCGCCGGGCACGGCGCGGCGCTGACCCGGCTGCTGGCCCGGGTGCAGGCGTGGGCCGGGCCGCGCGACGACGTCCGGCCGCTCGGCCTCGACCGGCACGGCGTGCGCTTCCGCGTGCAGGCCCGCCGCTCCTGCTACGACCTGCGGGTGCCGTTCCGCGAGCCGGTGGACGACGGCGCGGGCCTGGGCCCGGCGCTGGACGTCCTGCTCACCTGCGGCCCCGCGTAACGGTCAGCGCACGACGACTCGGGCGGCGGCGCGGGCCTCCTGCGCGAGCGCGGCGAGGGCGCCCTCGAAGCACTCCCGCGGCGGCTGCACGAGCCCGGCGCCCACCTGGCCGGTGCCGGCCACCCGCCCGGCCATGCCGGTGTTGATCTGCGGCAGCCAGCCGGTGCGCGCCACGGCGAGGACGTCGATGCCGGTCGGCGCACCGCGGAACCCGAGGATCGGGATGGCCATCGCCGGGTTCTCGGCCAGGGTGAGCTGGTACATCCGCTCGGTGGTGGCCAGCGCGTCGGGCACGGTGCCGCCGACGAAGCGCACGATCGCCGGCGCCGCGGCCATCGAGAACCCGCCGACGCCGTAGGTCTCCATGATCGCGGAGTCGCCGATGTCGGGGTTGGCGTCCTCGGGGCCGTAGTCGCCGAGGAACAGGCCCACGGGCGTCTGCGCCGGGCCGGTGAACCAGCGGTCGCCGGTGCCCGCCGTCTGCACGCCGAACTCGGTGCCGTTGCGCGCCATGACGGTGACCAGCGTGGAGCCCGGCACGTCGCGGGCGGCGTCCATCGCGAGCTTCGCCGTCGGCATGCCGAGGTTGAGGAAGAAGTGCTCGTTGCCGCCGATGAAGCGCAGCGCCGCGGCGACGTCGTCGGAGGGCGCGTCGAGCGCGGCCAGCGCCGGCGAGAGCTCGCGCAGGGTCATCAGCGAGCCGGCGCGGTTGCGGTTGTGCCCCTCGTCGCCCATCTGCAGCATCTGCGCGAGCACGGCCTTCACGTCGAGCGGCTCGGCCATCGAGCGCACCGCGCGCGCCAGCAGCGGGCCGAGGACGTCGCGCATCCAGGCCAGCCGGGTGAGCACCTCCTGGTTGAAGGCGCCCATCCGCAGCACCTTGCCCAGGCCCTCGTTGAGGTTGCAGTAGGCCCGGCCGCCGTTGACCGGGTCCTCCAGGCACCAGGCCCACATCGACGGCGAGGTGACCCCGGCCATCGGGCCGACGGCGGAGCGGTGGTGGCACGGCTCGAGCTCCACGCCGCCCGACGCCAGCAGCGCCTCGGCCTCCTCCACCGTGGACGCCCAGCCCTCGAACAGGCAGGCGCCGACGAGCGCCCCGCGCATGGGGCCCGACGCGGCCTCCCAGTTCAGCGGCGGGCCGGAGTGCAGCAGCGTGCGCCCCTCCATGCCGAGCACCTCGCGGGCCGGGCGGACGTCGACCAGCACCGAGCCGGCCGCGAGCACCCGCTCGACCGCCGTCCGGTTGGCCGCGGCGCGGCGCGGGTCGAGCGCCAGCGCGGTCAGGTCGGCGGCGTCGCCGAGGCCCGGCGGCCGCCAGTCGACGTCGGCCACGGACACGCCCTGGGCGCGCAGCGCGCCCGAGAACACGTCGACACCGGCGGCGACGACGGCCGGCGGGCCGTCGAGCAGTCCTCCGAGCGCTCCGGTCGAGGTCCCGGTCGTCGTCATCGCGCGGCTCCCAGCAGGTCGAGGGCGTACCGCGTGGCCGCGGCGTTGGAGGCGAAGACGGCGGCGCCGGCCGCGGCGAGGGCGTCGGCCTGACGGCTCCAGCCCTGCGGGTCGGCCTCGGTGCCGACCAGCGCGACGACGACCGGCAGGTGCGCCCGCGCGCGGGCGGCGGTGAGCGCGGGGACGAGGGCGGCGGCCGGGTCGGCGTCGGCGCCGTACCCGAGGACGACGTCGAGCAGCAGCACGGCGGGCTCGCCCGAGGCGGCCAGCCGCTCGATCGCCTCCAGCCGCAGCGTCGGGTCGATCATCGGGTGGGCGCGGCCGACGGTGAGCGCGTCGTCGCCGAAGTCGACGACGAGGTGGCCGCGGGCGGACAGGTCCTGGGCGGCCGGGTCGAGAGCGAGGTCGAGCTCGGGACGCAGCGGGGTGTTGGAGCGGACGTCGCCGAGCACGGGGGCCGCCAGCAGCATCGCCTCGTCGGCCAGCGTGCCGCCGGAGTAGAGGCCCTTGAGCACCGCGCCGGGCGGCGCGGCCTCGGCCGGCCCGGGGCGGGAGGGCCACACCGGGACGTCGAGGCCCATGTCGCCGAGCAGCGCCTCGACGGCGGCGGTGAGGTCGGGCGTCTCCGGCGAGAGGGCGGCCGAGCGCACCGGCGTCGCCAGCTCCCCCGACACCCGCGCCACCTCCGCGGCCACCGACGGCGCCGGGGGCTTGGAGACGACGAGCACCCGCTCGGTGGCGGGGTCGGCGTCCAGCGCCGCCAGCGCGTCGAGGGTCGCGAGGCCGCCCACGGCCTCGGACAGGTCGCGCCCGCCCACGCCGATCACGTGCGAGACGCCGACGCCGGCCGCGTCGAGCAGGCAGGACACCTGCTGCGCGCCGGTGCCCGAGGCGGCGACGACGCCGACCGGGCCGGGGCGGACGACGTTGGCGAAGCCCAGCGCGACGCCGGAGACGATCGCGGTGCCGCAGTCGGGGCCCATGACCAGGACCCCGGCGGCGCGGGCGGCGCGCTTCAGCGCCACCTCCTGCTCGACCGGGACGCCGTCGGAGAAGACCAGCGCGCTGCGGCCGGCGGCGATCGCGTCGGCGGCCTCGAGCGCCGCGTACTGCCCCGGGACGCTGACGATGGCCAGCGCGCCGGCGTCGTGGCCGAGGTCGTCGAGGCCGGCGCCGACCGTGCGGGCCGGCTGGGCGTCGGCGGTGGCCCGGGTGCGCTCGCGCTCGGCCAGGGCGGCGTCGACGGCGGCCACCGCGGCGGCCAGCGCGTCGTCGTCGACGGCCCGGACGGCGATGAGCAGCTGGTCCGGTGCGGCCGCCTGCTCCGGCGCCAGGCCCATGCCCTCGGCGAGCTCCACGTTGAGCGGCGTGGCCATCGCGACCAGCACCGCGGTGACGCCGTCGCGCGCGCCGACGTCGCGGCTGACCTGCATCAACCGGACGGAGTCGGCGTAGACGCCGCTGCGCAGGGAGACGTGCCGGACGCCCGCTGCGGGCCCAGGATCGCTCACCTCGCCGACCGTACCGGCAGATGCCTCAGCGGTGAGATATCGCCTGCGCAACGATCTTGTTGCACCGGGAAGTTTTAGCGCTGAGGCACTTCCCCGCCCGTGAGACGCGTGACACTGTGACGGCCTCCCGGGGGTGGCGGCACCTCCCGGGCCGCATCGGCTGTGCCTCGCGAGGAGGACCCCATGGCGTTCGGTTGGAAGCTCTACGGCGACGGGAAGACGCCACCGCTCGGTGAGGCGGTGGCCCCCGACGAGCGGCTGTCCTGGCCGCTCACCGTGGGCATCGGCGCCCAGCACGTGGTCGCAATGTTCGGCGCGACCTTCGTCTTCCCGCTCATCATGGGCCTGGACCCGAACCTCGCGATCATGATGAGCGGCATCGCGACGATCGTCTTCCTGCTCATCGTCAAGAACCGGGTACCCAGCTACCTGGGCACCAGCGCGGCCTTCGTCGGCGGCGTCGCCGCGATCCGCGCCAACGGCGGCGACTCCGGCGACGTCGTCGGCGCGCTGCTGGTCGCCGGCGTCGTGCTGGCCCTGGTCGGCCTGGTCATCCACTTCGCGGGCCTCGGCCTGATCAACAAGGTGCTGCCGCCGGCCGTCACCGGCGCCGTCGTCATGCTGATCGGCTTCAACCTGGCCCCGGTCGCCGCGGGCGTCTACTGGCCCCAGGACCAGTGGGTCGCGCTCGCCACGATGGCGTTCGTCATCGTCGCCTCGCTGGCGCTGCGCGGCTTCCTCGCCCGCATCGCCATCCTGCTCGGTCTCGTCTTCGGCTACCTGCTGTCGATCCTGCTCGACGCGACCGCCGGCCAGATCACCTCGCCCGACGGCACCGGCGCCGTGGTCACCCGCGACCGGATCAACTTCGACTCGGTCGGCCAGGCGGACTGGTTCGGCCTGCCCGACTTCACCGCGCCGAGCTTCTCGCTGAACTTCAGCCTGCTGGTCATCCCCGCCGTCATCGCCCTGGTCGCCGAGAACGTCGGCCACGTCAAGGCCGTGGCCGAGATGACCAAGCGCGACCTCGACCCGGTCATGGGCCGCGCGGTCTTCGCCGACGGCGTCGGCACGGTGCTCGCCACCTCGGTCGGCGGCTCCCCGACGACGACGTACGCCGAGAACATCGGCGTCATGGCCGCCACCCGGGTCTACTCGACCGCCGCCTACTACGTGGCCGCGATCGTGGCGATCCTGCTGGGCCTGGTCCCCAAGTTCGGCGCGCTGATCAACATCGTCCCCGGGGGCGTGCTCGGCGGCATCACCGTCGTCCTCTACGGCATGATCGGCCTGCTCGGCGCGAAGATCTGGAAGGAGAACCGGGTCGACTTCGCCAACCCGGTCAACCTCGTCCCGCTCGCGGCCGGGATCATCATCGGCATCGGCAACGTGACCCTCACCTTCACCGACGACTTCTCGCTCAACGGCATCGCGCTGGGCTCGATCGTCGCCGTCGTCGGCTGGCACATCGCCCGCGCGCTGGCCCCGGCCGACATGAAGGCCGCGCTCCTGCGCGAGGGCTCGGTGCCGGAGAGCGCGTCGTCCCTGGGCCACCACGGCGCCGGCCCGGCCGGCGGCCCTGCCGGCGGCTATGCCGACCCGCGCGGCGGGACCGACCCGTCGTCGGTCGACGAGGTGGGCCGCCCCG
The DNA here is from genome assembly GCF_037034165.1 of Geodermatophilus sp. FMUSA9-8. NCBI lineage: Bacteria > Bacillati > Actinomycetota > Actinomycetes > Geodermatophilales > Geodermatophilaceae > Geodermatophilus > Geodermatophilus sp. FMUSA9-8. Next base: position 18,788 of record NZ_JBAGKE010000015.1, read on the forward strand.
GCACCGGTACCCGTCGCAAGGACATGCTCGAGAAGTGAAACCCGCTCCCTTCCGCTACGCCGACCCCCGGTCCCTCGACGAGGCGCTCGACCTCCTGTCGGACGAGACGGGCGCCAAGGTGCTCGCCGGTGGCCAGTCGCTGCTCCCGCTGCTGGCCATGCGCCTCGCGGCGCCGGCCACGCTGGTCGACCTCAACCGGGTGCCCGGCCTCGACATGATCGAGGCGACCGGGGACGGCGTGCGGGTGGGCGCCCTGGTCCGCCACGCACGACTGCTCCGCCAGACCCCCGACGCGCAGGCCGCCGCCCGGGTCCAGCCGCTGCTGGCCCGGGCGACGGCCAACGTCGCCCACCCGGCGATCCGCAACCGCGGCACGACGGTCGGCTCGATCGCCCACGCCGACCCCTCCGGCGAGATGACGTCGGTGCTCGCGCTCACCGGCGGCTCGGTGACGGTCGCGACGCCGGCCGGCCGGGAGACCGTCGGCTGGCAGGACCTGTTCGTCGGCCCGCTGGAGACCTCGCTCGCCGGCGGCGCGGTCGTCGTCGACGCCTTCTTCCCCGCCCTGCCCGAGCGCTCGGGCACCGCCTTCGCCGAGATCGCCCGCCGCAAGGGCGACTACGCCGTCTGCGGCGCCGGCGTCGTCGTCACCCTGGACGAGGACCGCCTGGTGTCCGCCGTCCGGGCCTCCTACATCTCCGTCGGGCTGGTGCCCGAGGTGCACGACCTCACCGAGGCGGTGGCCGGCGAGCCGGTCGACAGCGCCGACTGGGCCGCGGCCGGCGCGCTCGCCCGCACCCTCGTCGACCCCGACACCGACATCCACGCCAGCGCCGACTACCGGCGGCTGCTCGTGGGCGTCCTGACCGAACGCACCCTGGCCGACGCCGCCGCCGAGGCCGTGCAGAGGAGCGCCGCGTGACCACCTCGATCGATCCGCCGCAGGTCGACAGCGAGCGGACCGTCTCCGTGACCGTCAACGGCGTGCACCGCGAGGCCACCGTCCCGGTGCGCCGCGTGCTGTCGGACTTCCTCCGCGACGACCTCGGCCTGACCGGCACGCACGTGGGCTGCGCGCACGGCGTCTGCGGCTCGTGCACGGTGATGGTCGACGGCGACCCGGTGCGCTCGTGCCTCGTGCTCGCCGTCCAGGTGCAGGGCGCGCAGGTGACCACCGTCGAGGGCCTGGCCCGCGACGACCACCAGGGCGGGCAGGTGCTCCACCCGGTGCAGGAGGCCTTCCGCGAGTGCCACGCCCTGCAGTGCGGCTTCTGCACGCCGGGCTTCCTCGTGACGATCGCCGCCGGGCTGGAGGCCCGCGACGCCGCCGAGGAGATCACCGAGGAGGAGGTCGACGAGCTCGTCGGCGGCAACCTCTGCCGGTGCACCGGCTACGCCAACATCAGGAAGGCCGTCCGGCACGCCGCCGCCACCATGCGGGAGGACGCCCGGTGAGGGCCTTCGCAGCGCCATCGGCCCCGGGGGACGCAGCATGACCACCAAGCTGTTCGGCGAGCCCGTCCGCCGGCGCGAGGACGCCCGCCTCATCACCGGCAGGGGCCGCTACCTCGACGACATCGGCTCCGGCGCGCTGGCCGCCGCCTTCGTGCGCAGCCCGCACGCGCACGCCCGCGTGCTCGACGTCGACGTGGAGGCCGCGCTCGACGTCGAGGGCCTCGTCGCCGTCTACACCTACGAGGACCTCACCGGCCCGATGGCCGAGCCGCTGCCGGTGCTCATCCCCCACCCGCAGCTGCACGCCCCGCGCACCGCCTACCCGCTGGCCAACGGCGTGGTGAACCACGTCGGCGAGCCCGTGGTCATGGTGGTGGCCACCGACCGGTACGTGGCCGAGGACGCCGCCGAACGGATCGTCGTCACCTACGAGGAGCTGCCGGTCGTCGTCGGCGTGGACGCCGCCCGGGAGGCGCGCGCCGCCGTGCACGAGGACGTCCCCGACAACGTCGCCGCGCGGCACCACCAGGAGACCGGCGACGTCGAGCCGGCGCTGGCCGCCGCGCCGCACACCCTGTCGTTCACGCAGTACATCGAGCGCAGCGCCTGCATGCCCCTGGAGGGCAAGGGCGTGCACGCCCGCTGGGACTCCGACGACGCCAGCCTGCGCGTGTACTCGAGCACCCAGGCCTCGACGTCGGTGCGCGCGGCGATCGCGGCCAAGCTGGAGCTGTCGCTGGACCGCGTCGAGGTGATCGCGCCCGACGTCGGCGGCGGGTTCGGCGTCAAGATCGTGCACCCGTGGCCCGAGGAGCTGCTGGTGCCGATGGCGGCGATCCGGCTGGGCCGCGAGGTCAAGTGGGCCGAGGACCGCCGCGAGCACTTCATCTCCAGCGCGCACGAGCGCCAGCAGCGGCAGGAGATCACCGTCGGGTACGACGACGACGGCCGGGTCACCGCGCTCGACGTGCACGTCTGGCACGACAACGGCGCCTACACGCCCTACGGGATCATCGTGCCGATCGTGACGGCGACCCAGCTGGTCGGCCCGTACGCGATCCCGGTGTACCGGGTGGTCGTGGAGAGCGTCTTCACCAACACCGTCATCGTGACGCCCTACCGCGGCGCCGGGCGGCCGCAGGGCTGCTACGCGATGGAGCGGACGATGGACCGCATCGCCGACGACCTCGGCCTCGACCGCGCCGAGGTGCGCCGGCGGAACCTGATCACGCCCGACCAGTTCCCCTACGACCACCACCTGACGTTCCAGGACGGCCGGCCGGTCATCTACGACTCCGGCGACTACCCGGGCCTGCTCGACAAGCTCGTCGCGCTCGTGGGCTGGGACGAGGCCGAGGCGCTGCGGGCCGACGCGCGTTCCCGCGGGAAGATGCTCGGCGTCGGGATGGCGCTCTACGTCGAGGGCACCGGCCCCGGCCCGTACGAGGGCGGGCACGTGCAGGTGCTCGGCAGCGGCAAGGTGCTGGTCTCCACCGGCCTGACCTCGCAGGGCCAGGGACACGAGACGGTGTTCGCGCAGATCGTCGCCTCCGAGCTCGGCGTGCCGATCGAGGACGTCGAGGTGCACACCGGCGACACCCGCCGCTTCGGCTACGCCGTCGGCACGTTCGCCTCGCGCGCCGCGGTGATGAGCGGCAACGCCGTCGCCCTGGCCGCCCGCGGGGTGCGGGAGAAGGCGATCCGGATCGCCGCCGACGTGCTGGAGGCCAACCCCGAGGACCTGGAGATCGACGAGGGCCTGGTGCAGGTCAAGGGCACGCCGGGCGCGTCGATCCCGCTGCGCACGGTCGCCGTCCTGTCCAACCCGCTGCGCTACGCCTTCGACGAGGCGGCCAAGCAGGCCACCCAGTTCGCCAAGGCCGGCTCGGACGACAAGCCGCCGGTGGCCGAGGGCGACGCGCCGGGCCTCGAGCACCGCGACTACTACTCGCCGATCCGCTCGACGTTCGCCTCGGGTGCGCACGCCGCCGTCGTGGAGATCGACCCGGCCACGTGGGAGATCGACGTCGTCCGGTACGCGGTGGTGCACGACTGCGGCAACGTGGTGAACCCGATGATCGTCGAGGGGCAGGTGCACGGCGGCGTCGCCCAGGGCGTGGGCGGGGCGCTGTACGAGCGGATGGCCTACGACGCCGACGGGCAGCTGCAGAACGCGTCGTTCATGGACTTCCTCATGCCCTACGCCTCCGAGGTGCCCGACATCGCGATCGACCACCAGGAGACGCCCTCGCCGCTCAACCCGCTGGGGATCAAGGGCGCCGGGGAGGCCGGGGTGATCCCCGGGACGGCGGCGATCGCCTCGGCGATCGAGGACGCGGTGGGCCGGCGGATCACCTCGATGCCGATCTCCCCCACCGAGCTGTACGACCTGATGAGGAACGAGACGGCGGAGCGGACGCAGGCGTCCCTCCAGACGGGAGTCCCCGCGTGAACCTCGACGGCTCGGCGGTGCTGCACGGCACGCCCGAGGAGGTCTGGACGGTCATCACCGACCCGGCGGTGCTCGCCAGGACGATCCCCGGCTGCGAGTCGCTGGAGCGGACAGGCGAGGACGAGTACCGGATGGACGTCGCGGTGGGGGTCGGCGCGATCCGCGGCACCTACGCCGGCGAGGTGCGGCTGACCGACCAGCAGCGGCCGTCGTCCTACGTCATGCACGCCTCGGGCGCGGGTGCGCCGGGCAACGTGCGGGCGAAGGTCACGATCACCCTGGAGCCCACCGACGAGGGGACGACGCTGACGTACTCGGCCGACGCCGTCGTGGGCGGGCCGGTCGCGGGCGTGGGCCAGCGGATGATCAGCGGCGTCGCCAAGCGGATGGCCGGGCAGTTCTTCGCCGCGATCGACGGCGAGCTGACCTCGGGCGCGCCGGTGGAGACCGCGCCGGCCGCGGCCCGCGCGTCGTCGGCGGCGGTGAGCTCGACCGACGCGGCGCCGGCGGGCGTTCCCGCGGGAACGCCCTCCGCGCCGGAGCCGCAGGTGTTCCGGAAGGCCCCCGCGGCGGCCGCGGCGCCGTCCTCGGACCTGCAGACGCTCGCCGTCGGCGCGCTCGGCGGCGCCGGGCTCACGCTGCTCGGCGTCCTGGTCGGCTGGCTGCTCGGCCGCCGGCGCTAGACGACGTCCCGTCCAGGGCGGTCCCGGCCGGTGCCGGGACCGCCCTGGACGCGTTCTCACCCCCGCACGGGCCCGGACACGCGCCGAGGGCGGCCCCGGCGGGTGCCGGGACCGCCCTCGGGCGGTGAGCCTCAGCTCGGGTAGGGCGCCCCGCACCACTCGGGCGGGATGCTCGCGTCGCACCGGTTGCCGCGGAAGTCGATCGGCCCGGTCGGACCGAACGGCGTGTTCGGCGTCGGCGCCCCGCGGAAGACGTCCATCTGGACCCGCGTCGGCGCGCCCTGGCCCGGCACGTACGCCTTGTTGTCGCCGAACCAGTTCCCGACCACCCGGATGTCGGTCAGCAGACCCGGGATGTCGTCATTCGGGTTCGGGTCGGTGCCGGGCGGCGGGGCGAACGTGAGCAGCGTCAGCCCGGCCGAGGGGAACGTCAGCGCCGGGGCCATCGGCGGGATGAACTGCGCCGGCGGGAGCGTCGGCACGTTGTCCCGGATGACGTTGGCCGTCAGCTTCACGTTCGCCGCGTTCACCACGGCCATCCCGACGCCGGAGATCCGCTGGTCACCGGCGCGGCCCTGCAGGCACCACCGGTTGTTCGCGGTGGACACGTTGGCCGTGATCCGCCAGTCGCCGCCCTCGACGTTGGCCGGGGACCCGGGGATCTCGGTCGCGGCGTCGTCGAAGGTCAGGATGCCGATGCAGTTGCCGCTCAGGTGGTTGGCGTCCACCCGGCCGCCGCTGGACTCCCGCAGGAAGATCCCCAGGTTGTAGCCGCGCACCCGGTTGGCCGCGATGAACGACCGCGAGTCCGCCGAGTCGCCGACCGAGATGCCGGCCGTACCGGCGTCGGGCGCCTGGCCGGTGCCCGCCCGGTCGACGCCCTGCTCGACGTTCCCGACGATGTGGATGTTCCGCGAGTTGCCGGCGATGATCCCGTACCGGTCGTGGCCGACGCCCTTGGTCCCGGTGACGGTGAACCCGTTCGCGTTCCAGGCCGAGATGCCGTTGGCGGTGTGGTCGACGGTCTGCAGGTCGCGGACGGTGACCGGCTTGTCGGGGTTCAGGAAGAACAGCGCGGAGACGTTGTCGGCGACGCCGGGCGCGTCCTCCTCGTCGGCGGCGTCCGTCAGGTCCCAGCAGGCGCGCTGCGCGATCTGGGCGTTGGTCGTGGCGCGGTCCCAGCGGATGACCGTCCGCTCGCGGCCGGCGCCCTGGATCGTCAGCCCCTTGTCCTCGATGCAGACCGCCTCGGTGTACGTGCCGGGAGCGATCCGGATCGTGTCCCCCGAGGCCGCCGCGTCGACGGCCGCCTGGATGGACTGGCCGGGGTGCACGTCCCAGGTGCGCCCACCCCCGCCCTCGGCGGACGCCACCCCGGGGAGTGCCGCCAGCAGCAGTGCCCCGGCCCCCGAGACGGCCAGGGCGCGCACCGCCCGGCCGCGGGACCGCGGTCTCGTCGTCGTGGTCGCGTCCATGGGTCGCCCTCTCCCGTGAGTGCGGTCGCGGCGGACGGGACGCCCACCGGCGGAACCTGTGAGGTGCCTGGCAACGGGCCACACCTTCCCTGTGGGCCTCGCGGGCTCCAAGCGGCCGCGGGTATGAACGTGCGCCCGCCCGAGGTCGTACGACCGGCTCCGGTCGGAGCCCGCGCGACCGCCGGAGCAGGCCGCCGTCCACCCCGGGGCGGGCACCCGCGACCCAGGTCGCACGCCCGGGGTCGGAACCGGACCGTCCTCCATCCGCGGCGTCGACAGCGCGGGCGGGTCGGGGCAGTCTCCGGCCATGCAGACCGCCACGGGGACCGTCGGGCAGCGTCCTGCGCCGGCCCCGCCGAGCCCCCGCACCCCCGACGCCGAGCCGGTGGTCACCACCGACCGCCTGACCAAGCGCTACGGGCAGCGCACCGTCGTCGACGCCCTGTCGCTGCAGGTGCGCCGGGGCGAGGTCTTCGGCTTCCTCGGCCCCAACGGGGCGGGCAAGACGACGACGCTGCGCATGCTGCTCGGCCTGGTGCGGCCCACCAGCGGCTCGGCCACCGTGCTCGGCCGGCCCGCCGGCACCTCCGTGGCGCAGGTCGGGGCGCTGGTCGAGGGGCCGGGGCTCTACCCGTACCTGTCCGGGCGGGACAACCTGCGGGTGCTCGCGCGCTACGCCGGCGTCGGGCCCGGCCGGATCGCCGCGGTGCTCGACACCGTCGACCTCACCGACCGCGCCGGCGACCGCTTCAGCACCTACTCGCTCGGCATGAAGCAGCGCCTCGGCATCGCCGCGGCCCTGCTCAAGGACCCGGCGCTGGTGGTCCTCGACGAGCCCACCAACGGCCTGGACCCCGCCGGCATCAGCGAGGTGCGCACGCTCCTGCGCCACCTCGCCGCCGAGGGCCGCACGGTGGTGCTCTCCAGCCACCTGCTCGGCGAGGTGGAGCAGATCTGCGACCGGGTGGCCGTGGTCGCCTCCGGCCGGCTGCTGGTGGAGAGCAGCGTCGAGGAGCTGCGGGGGCTCGGCCGGCTGGTGGTCGACGCCGCCCCGCTGGAGACCGCCGTCGCGGTCGCCGGCCGGCTGCTCGGCGCCGACCGCGTCTCCGTCGTCGACGGCGCCCTGCACCTGCAGGCCGCGCCCGGGGAGACCGCGGCGGTCAACCGCGCGCTGGTCACCGCCGGGGTCGACGTCACCGGGCTGCGCCAGGAGGCGCGCACGCTCGAGGAGGTCTTCCTGCAGCTCACCGACCCGGGTGACCCACCGCCCGCGGAGACCCCCGCAGCCCGCCCGCGCCGGCTGCTCCGGAGCGCCCGGTGAGCGCCGCCGTCGCCGCGGCGGGCGCCCGTCCGGCCCGCACCTCGGGGTCGCTGCCGGCGATCGTGGGCGCGGAGCTCCTCAAGCTGCGCCGCCGGCCGGCCACCTGGGTGCTGCTGGGCCTGTGGCCCGCCCTGCAGCTGGTCTTCAGCCTGCTCATCCCGTACATCAGCTACACCCGCGGCTCCTCCTACGAGGGCAGCCCGCCGGAGGTGCTGCTGGCGTCCACGCTGCCCGACCGGCTGGTGGGCAACGCGCTGTCGGGGCTGCCGCTGTTCGGCGGGGCGCTGCTGCTGACCCTCGGCGCGCTGCTGGCCGGCAGCGAGTACGGCTGGGGGACGCTCAAGAGCCTGCTGGCGCAGGGGCCGCGGCGGACGACCGTGCTCGCCGGGCAGCTGCTCGCCCTGGTCACGGTGCTCGCGGCCACCGTGGCGCTGAGCTTCGCCCTCACCGCCGCCGTCAGCGCCGCGATCGCCGGGGCGGAGTCCGCACCCGCCGACTGGCCGGGCCTCGCCGAGCTCGCCCGCGGGTTCGGCGGCGGCCTGCTCGTGGCCACCACCTGGGGCGCCCTGGGCGTGCTGCTCGGGACGGCGCTGCGCGGCACCGCGCTGGCCATCGGGCTGGGCCTGGTGTGGGTGCTCGCCGTCGAGAGCCTGGTGGTCAACGTGGCCGCGCCGCTGCTCGGGTTCTTCGACGCCCTCCAGCGCGGGCTGCCCGGCGTGAACGCGGGCTCGCTGGTGGCCGCGCTGGCCGGGGGCGACGTGCGCACGCCCGGCGTCGTCGCGGTGGTCGACGGCGGGCAGGCCGCCTGGGTGCTGGCCGCCTTCCTCGCCGCCGCCACCGCGCTCACCGCGCTGCTGCTGGCCCGCCGCGACCTCGCCTGAGGCCGCGGCGGGCCGCCCGCTCACGCGGCGGGTGAGGAGTCCCGGTTGACCAGGATCGCCAGCTGCGTGCGGCTGCGGACCCCGAGCCGCCGCATCGACGCCGTCAGGTGGCTCTTGACGGTGGCCAGGCTGAGGAACAGCCGCCGGGCGATCTCCTCGTTGCTCAGCCCCTGCGCCACCAGCTCGGCCACCTCGCGCTGCCGGTCGGTGAGCCGGTCCAACGGGCGCTGCGGCAGCCCGCCGGCCGCGCCGGGCTCGGCGAGGTAGCGCACCAGCTCGCTGGTGGCGGTGGAGTCGATGGCCGGCTCGTGGCGGGACAGCGCGCGCACGGCCTCGACCAGCCGCGCGGCGCACGCCCGCCGGGGCAGGTAGCCGCGCACCCCGGCGCGCAGCACCTCGACCAGGTCGCCGCAGGGGTCCTCGCGCGGCTCGGCGAGCACGAGGACCGCCGTCCCCTGCCGGCACAGGTCGCGCAGCAGTGGCAGCGTGGCGCCCTCCACCAGCCCCTGCCGGGCGACGACGACCTGGGCGGGCACCTGCGCGGTCGCCGCCAGGGCGCCGGGCAGGGAGGCGGTCTCGGCGACGACGGCGATGTCGGGCTGGGCCTCCAGCACCACCCGCAGGCCCAGCCGGAAGACCTCCTGGTCCTCGCACAGCAGCACCCGCACCAGGTGCGACGGCGGACGGGCGAGCTGCGGCCGGACGGGCCGCGGCGCCGGTCTCGGGCGCGGCGGTGCGGCACCGCCGGGTGCGGAGGCGGATGGTCCGTGCGGCCGGTGCACACGTGGGCCCGGCCGGATCGGGACGTCGTCGGCCATGTCGTTCCCCCCTGTCCGGCCGGCGACCGGCTCCGGGGACCGGGATCTCCGGTCCGACCGGATCCGCCCGACGGGACGGACCAGCCTGAACAGTCCTGCATCACCCCCGTGCGGACCGGATCGTGCTCGCGGTCACAGCGGGCGTCCAGGCAGTTGCCAGGGAGTCGCGCGACTCTCCGGGGCCGCTGGCCCGCCCTGCACGCTGAGTGACGACACGGCCACGGAATTCAGCCGCCGACGGGCCCGGCCTCCCAGCCCGGCCCCGGCCGCGCGACGCGGTTGACGTGGATGGCCAGCTGGGTGCGGTCGCGCAGGCCCAGCCGGCGCAGGGCGACGGTGATGTGGCCCTTCACCGTGGCGCGGCTGACCTGCAGCCGGGTGGCGATCTCGGCGTTGGTCAGCCCCTCGGCCACCAGCTCCGACACCGCCTGCTGCCGGGCGGTCAGCGGGTTGTGGCCGCCGGGTCCGAGGGTGCCGGGGCGGGCGCCGTCGAGGCGGGTCAGCAGCTCCCCGGTCACGGCCGCGTCGAGGAGGGTCTCCCCGCGCAGCACCGCGCGCACGCCCTCGACCAGCCGGTCGGAGCTCACCGTCGTGTGCAGGTAGCCCCGCGCCCCGGCCCGCAACGCCTCCACCAGGTCGCCGGTGCTGCCCGCCTCGCCGAGCAGCAGCACGGAGGTGCCGGTCGCGGTGAGCGCCCGCACCAGCTCGGGGATGCCCTGGCCGCCGGTGCCCAGGCCCACGAGGGTGACCTCCGGCCGCAGGTCGGCGGCGAGCGCCAGGGCCTCCCCGGCGTCCCCGGCCTCGGCGACGACGTGCAGGTCGGGCGCCCAGCGCAGCACCGCGCGCAGCCCGTGCCGCAGCACCTCGTGGTCGTCGCAGACGAGGACCGAGGCCGGGGCCTCGTCGATCGAGGTCGTCCCCCGGGGGCCGGGGACCCCGCTGTCCGGTTCGCCGCCCATGCGTCCGCTCCGCTCGGTCGGGTGCCCCGCGCCTGTCGCCGGGCCCGGACGCTAGCGACGGAACGGGACGGTCCGCCACAACCGCCGCGCCCGTGGGGCGTGCACCGGGCGGCGTTTCATACCCGGGTCGCGGTCCGCGCGCGCCGCAGGGCGGGTGCGCACCGATCCCCCGGCGCTGGACCGGGAGGCGCGGGCGACCCCTCCTCCGAGCGCCCGCCCCGGTGACCGGCCCCCTCCACCGCCGGGCGGGCGCGCGAAACCCGACCCGTGGCCGGTGCCCGGGCCCGGCGCGCGGTCCTAGCGTCGCCCGGCATCCGCCCCCGGCCGGCCGGTCCGCGGCCGGCCCGCAGCGACGCTGGAGTGCCCGTGCACCAGACGATGATCATCGCGAGGATGACCCCGGCCGACGCCGAGCGCGTCGCCGACGTCTTCGCCCGGTCCGACGCGACGTCGATGCCGCACGAGATCGGGGTGCGGCACCGCTCGCTGTTCACGTTCCACGAGCTCTACGTGCACCTCATCGAGTTCGACCGCCCGCCGGCCGAGGCGATGCGGGTGGCGCAGGAGCTGCCGGCCTTCCGGTCGGTCAGCGAGGAGCTGCGGCCCTACATCGCCGCCTACGACCCGGGCTGGCGCTCGCCGCAGGACGCGATGGCGCGGCGCTTCTACGAGTGGTCGGCGGACCGGCCGTGACCGCGACCACCCCGGCGCGCCGCCCGGACGCGGCCCCGCGCGCCGCGGACTGGGTGAGCTGCCCGGGCTGCGGCTGGCTGCTCTACCGCAAGCGGCTCGAGCGCAACCTGTCGGTCTGCCCCGAGTGCGACCACCACCTGCGCCTGGGCGCGCGGGCGCGGATCGAGCTGCTGGCCGACGCCGGGTCCTTCACCGAGCGGGCCTGCCCGCCGGGGCCGGCGGACCCACTGGCGTTCAGCGACCTGCGCGACTACCCCGACCGGCTGGCGGAGGCCGCCGTCCGGTCCGGGGAGACCGAGGCCGTCGTCACCGGCACCGCGCGCATCGGCGGCACCGCGGTGGTGCTGGCCGCGATGGACTTCGGGTTCCTCGGCGGCAGCATGGGCGTGGAGGTGGGCCGGCGCGTCAGCGCCGCGGCCGACCTGGCGGTGGAGCAGCGGCTGCCGCTGGTCACCGTGTGCGCCAGCGGCGGCGCCCGCATGCAGGAGGGCGTCCTCTCGCTGTTCCAGATGGCGCGCGCCGGGCAGGCCTACGCCCGGCTGCGCGAGGCCGGGCTGCTGTCGGTGTGCGTCCTGACCGACCCCACGTACGGCGGGGTGTCGGCGTCGTTCGCCACGCTGGCCACCGTCCTGGTCGCCGAGCGCGGCGCGCACGTCGGGTTCGCCGGACCCCGGGTGGTGCAGGAGACCATCCGCGCCGAGCTGCCCGACGACTTCCAGACGGCGGAGTTCCTGCTGGCCCACGGGCTGGTCGACCGGGTGGAGGGGCGGGCCGAGCTGCGCCCGCTGCTGGGCCGGCTGCTGCGCCTGCACGCCCGGCCCGAGCCGGACGCGCCCGCCCCGGCCGCCGCCCCCGCGCCGGTCCTGCGCGAGGCCGACCCGTGGGACGTCGTCCAGCGGGCGCGGGTGGCCGAGCGGCCGACGACGCTGGACCACCTCGCCGGCTTTGACGACTTCGTCGAGCTGCACGGGGACCGCACGCACGCCGACGACGCGGCCGTCGTCGGGGGCGTCGCGTCCCTCGGCGGCCGCACCGTGGTGGTGATCGGCCACGAGAAGGGCCACACGGTGCGCGAGCGGGTGACCCGCAACTTCGGCATGCCGCACCCCGAGGGCTACCGCAAGGCGATGCGGCTCATGGCGCACGCCGAGGCCGCGGGCCTGCCGGTGGTCACCCTCGTCGACACCCCCGGCGCCCACCCGGGCCCGGAGGCCGAGGAGCGCGGCCAGTCGCACGCCATCGCCGAGACGATCATGCGCAGCAGCCGGCTGCGGGTGCCGGTGGTCGCCGTCCTCACCGGCGAGGGCGGCAGCGGCGGCGCGCTGGCGCTGTGCACCTCGGACTCGCTGCTGGTCAGCGAGAACGCCTACCTGTCGGTGATCAGCCCCGAGGGCTGCGCGGCGATCCTGTGGCGGACGGCGTCCGCGGCCCCGGCCGCCGCCCGCGCGATGCGGCTGGGCGCGGGCCACCTGCTGGCGAGCGGCATCGCCACCTCGGTGGTGCCCGAGCCGCCCGGCGGGGCGCACGCCGACCCCGCGGAGGCCACCCGGCTGGTCCGCGAGGCGGTGGCCGCCGAGCTCGACGAGCTGTGCCGGCTCGACGTCGGCACGCTGCTGGCCCGGCGCGCCGCGCGGCTGTCGCGGATCGGCGGCGAGGACGCCCGGCCGCTGCGCGTGGTCGCCCCGGGGGGTGACGGACGTGCGGCCCGCTGAGCTGCCGCCGCGGGCCGACGGCGGGGCGGGCGAGTCCCGCCCGCTGCACGAGGAGGTCGTCGACCTCGCCCGCGCGCTGCCCGGACCGCTGCGCCGGCTGACCGTGCGCAGCGGCGACCGGGCGGTGGAGGTCGAGTGGGCCGGCACGCCGGCGCCCGCGGCGGCCCCCGTACCGGCCCCGCAGCCCGGCGGGCTGACCGCCGTCGCCCCCGCGCCGGCCGACCCCGGGCCGGAGCCGGAGGTGCCGGAGGGCACCGTCGCCGTCCGCGCGCCGCTGGTGGGCACCTTCTACGCCGCCCCCTCCCCAGGCGCCGAGCCGTTCGTGCGGGTCGGCGACGAGGTGGAGGCCGGCCAGACGCTCGGGATCGTCGAGGCGATGAAGCTGATGAACCCGATCCTCGCCGACGCCGCCGGGGTGGTCGCCGAGATCCGCGCCGGGGACGCGGAGTCCGTCGAGTACGACCAGGTCCTGCTGCTGCTGCGGCCGCCGCCCGGGGGCGCCCGGTGATCGGCCGGCTGCTCATCGCCAACCGGGGCGAGATCGCCGTCCGGGTCGCCCGCGCCTGCCGGGAGCTCGGCATCGAGGTGGTCGCCGTCCACTCCACCGCCGACCGGCGCTCGGCCGTCGTCGAGATGGCCGACGAGGCCGTGCACATCGGCCCGCCCGCCCCGCGGGCGAGCTACCTGCACGTGCCCAACGTCGTGGAGGCGGCGCTGCGCAGCGGCGCCGACGCCGTCCACCCCGGCTACGGGTTCCTCTCCGAGGACCCCGACTTCGCCGAGATCTGCGAGACCGAGGGGCTGACCTTCGTCGGCCCGCCGCCGGAGGTCATGCAGCAGGTGGGCAACAAGGCGACGGCGCGGCGGCTCATGGCCGCGGCCGGGCTGCCGCTGCTGCCCGGCGTCGTCGACCCGGTGCGCACCGCCGAGGAGGGGCAGGCCGTCGCCGACGAGATCGGCTACCCGGTGATCATCAAGGCCGCGGCCGGCGGCGGCGGGCGCGGCATGACCGTGGTGCGCGACCCGGCCGACTTCGCCGAGGCCTTCACCACCACCCGCACCGTCGCGCGGGCGGTGTTCCGCGACCCCGCCGTCTACGTCGAGCGCTACCTCTCCGGCGCCCGCCACGTCGAGGTGCAGGTGCTGTGCGACCAGCACGGCGCCGGGGTGTACCTCGGCGAGCGGGACTGCTCGCTGCAGCGCCGCCACCAGAAGCTGCTGGAGGAGGGCCCGGCCGGGCACCTGACGCCGGAACAGCGGGCCGCGCTCGGCGAGATGGCGGTCCGCGGCGCGCTGTCGGTCGGCTACACCGGCGCCGGCACCGTGGAGTTCCTCGTCGACGACGCCGGGCGCGCCTACTTCATGGAGATGAACGCCCGCATCCAGGTCGAGCACCCGGTCACCGAGCTGCTCACCGGCGTCGACCTGGTGCGCGAGCAGCTGCTGGTGGCCGGCGGCGAGCCGCTGCGGCTGCGGCAGGAGGACGTCGTCGTGCGGGGCGCCGCGGTGGAGTGCCGGATCAACGCCGAGGACCCGGCCCGCGGGTTCGCCCCCGCGCCCGGCCGGCTCGACGTGCTGCGCGTGCCCGACGGGCCCTGGACCCGCTTCGACACCGGCTACCGGCAGGGCGACGAGGTCAGCCCGCACTACGACTCGCTGCTCGGCAAGCTCGTCGTCTGGGCACCCGACCGCGAGCAGGCGCTGCGCCGGATGGACCGGGCGCTGGCCGAGCTGCGCGTCGAGGGCCCGGGCGTGCACACCACCGCCGCCCTGCACCGCGCCCTGCTGCGCGACCCCGACGTGCGCGCCGACCGGCACGACGTCCAGTTCCTCGACCGCCGGCTGCCCGACCTGCTGGTCCGGGCCGCCGCGATCGCCGCGTGCCCCGAGCCGTCGCTGCCCGCGCTGCGCGGGCCCCTGCACCTCGTCCCGGACGGCGAGCCCGCCGTGCCGGCCGATCCGCACCCCCGTCCCGAGGAGGACACCGTCATGCCCTTCAGCCAGTCCGACCTCATGCAGCTGCTCACCGAGAAGGCGGGCCTGCCGCAGGAGGCGCACAGCACCGACCCCGACGCCCGCTTCGCCGACGTCGGCCTGGACTCCCTGGCGTTCCTGTCCATGCAGACCGAGCTGCACGACCGGTTCGGCACGACCATGCCCGACGACGACCCGGAGGCGTACACCTTCGGCGAGATCGTCGAGACCGTCCGCGCGGCCGCCTCCCAGCCGGCGTAGGCGGGCGTCGTGACCACCACCGACCACCGGCAGACCCTGACCGTCGGACACACCGACAACGAGATCGTCATCGACGCCGGCATCGACCACGTCTGGGCCATGACCAACGACCTCGCGTCGTGGCCGGACCTGTTCACCGAGTACCGCTCGGTGGAGATCCTGGAGTCCACCGACACCTGGTTCCGGTTCCGGCTGACCATGCACCCCGACGAGTCGGGGCGGACGTGGAGCTGGGTGTCCGAGCGGACCCTCGACCCGGCCGCGCGCGAGGTGCGCGCCCGCCGCGTGGAGCCCGGCCCGTTCGAGCACATGGACATCCACTGGACCTACACGCCCGAGGGCGACCGCACCCGGATGCGCTGGGTGCAGGACTTCCGGATGCGGCCGGAGGCGCCGGTCGACACCGAGGGCATGACCCGCCGGATCGACGCCAACAGCAAGGTCCAGATGTCGGTCATCAAGCAGAAGGTGGAGGCGGCCGCCCCCACCTCGACCGGCACCGCGACCGGCACCGCGCGGGGGGCCGAGGGGTGACCGCGGCGCGGGGTCCGGCCGTCGTCCTCCCCGGCGAGGACGGCTCCCGGCCCGGGATGGTCGACCCGTGGCTGGCCGACCCGGTGGCCGCGGCCACCGTGGCCGGGGTCGACGCCGTCGTCGGCCGCGACGTCGCCGCCTGGTGGCGGGACCCCGCGACCGCACCGGACCCCGTCGCGGCCCACCTCGAGGTGGTCGTGGCCGGGGTCGCCGGCTACCGCAGCCTCACCGCCCGGGGCCTCAAGCCCGTCGCGGTGGCCGGTCACGGCGTCGGCGAGTTCGCCGCGCTCGCCGCCGCCGGCGCCCTGCCACTGGACCAGGTGGTGGAGCTGGTGCACTGGCGCGCCGAGCTCCTCTCGCTGGCCCCGCGGCCCTCCTGCGCCGGGCAGGCCGCCGTCCTCGGCCCGGGTGCCGCGGCGATCGCGGCGGCCGCCGTCGCGGTCGCCGGGGCCGGCGGGCCGCTGTGCATCGCCGCCCTCGACGCGCCCGAGCGGGCGGTGCTCGCCGGCGGGCGGGCCGAGCTCGCGCACGCCGGCGAGCTGGTCCGCGCGGCGGGGCTGGAGCTGGTGCGGCTGCCGGGCCGGGCGCCGTGCCACGGGGCGCTGGTCCGCCCGGTGGCCGACCACCTCACCGCCGCGCTCGCCGACCTCGACTGGTCGGCGCCCGCGCTGCCCGTCGTCCCCAACGCCGACCCCGTGCCCACCCGCGACCCCGACCGGCTGGCCGCGGCCCTGCGCCGCCACCTCACCGCGCCGGTGCTGTGGGAGGCCACCGCGCACGCGCTCGCCGGCACGGGCGCGACGGCGCTGCTCGAGATCGGCGCCGAGCCGCTGGTCGGCCCGTGGGCGGCCCAGACCGTCCCGGGGCTGCCCGTCCGCCTGGTGAGCGGGCCCCTCCCGCCCGCCCCCGAAGCCGTCCCCGGTCCCGCGCTCGCGGGCTCCGTGACCTGACCGAGGAGAACCATGACGACCATCCAGCACGCGCCGGCCACGCCGACGCGGTGCGGCCCCACCGTCTCCCGCGCCGACACCCCGCCCAACCGCCGGCGCGGCGGGGACATCCGCGTGCTGCTGTCCCCGGCCAGCGTCGGCTCCACCGCCGGCTTCATGGGGACGCTCACCCTGCAGCCCGGCGAGGTGGTGACCGAGCACTGGCACCCCTACTCGGAGGAGTTCCTCTACTGCTCGGCCGGCGACGTCCTGGTCACCCTCGACGGCGAGCCGCGGCGGCTGGTCGCGGAGTCGGCGGTGCACATCCCGATCGGGGTGCGGCACCGCATCGAGAACGACTCCGCGACGACCGCCGAGTTCGTCTTCCTGTGCGGCCCGCTCGCGCCGCGGCCCGAGCTCGGCCACGTGGACACCGAGCTGCCGCCGGGCGTGCGGTGAGCGCCGGCCGGCGGCGGGTCGTCGTCACCGGGATCGGGGTGGTCGCCCCCGGGTCGATGGGCCGGGAGGGCTTCTGGGACATGATCACCGCGGGCCGGACGGCGACCCGCCGCATCACCTTCTTCGACCCGGCGCGCTTCCGCTCGCAGGTGGCCGCGGAGGTCGACTTCGACGGGCGCAGGCTCGGGCTCACCGCCCAGGAGGTGTTCCGCACCGACCGCTTCGTGCAGATGGCGATGGTCGCCGCCGACGAGGCGGTGGCCGACAGCGGGCTGGCGTTCGGCGCCGACGGCGGGCCCGACCCCGACCGGGTCGGCGTGACGCTGGGCAGCGCCGTCGGGGCGACGATGCGGCTGGAGCAGGAGTACGTGTCGGTCAGCGACGCCGGCCGGCTGTGGGAGGTCGACCCGCGCTACGCCTCCCGGTTCCTCGCCTCCGCGCTGGTGCCGAGCTGCGGCGCCACGGAGCTCGCGGTGCGCTTCGGCGCGCACGGGCCGGCGACCGTGGTGTCCACCGGCTGCACGTCGGGCATCGACGCCGTCGGCTACGGCGCGCAGCTGGTGGAGGACGGCGACGCCGACGTCGTGATCGCGGGGGCCAGCGACGCCCCCATCTCGCCGATCTCGATGGCCTGCTTCGACACCATCCGGGCCACCACCGACAGCAACGACGACCCCGAGCACGCGTCCAAGCCGTTCGACGCGCGGCGCAACGGGTTCGTCATGGGCGAGGGCGCGGCGGTGCTGGTGCTCGAGGAGCTCGGCCGCGCCCGCGCGCGCGGCGCGGAGGTGTACTGCGAGGTCACCGGCTACGCCAACCGCTGCAACGCCTTCCACATGACCGGGCTGAAGCCCGACGGCACCGAGATGGCCGAGGCGATCACGGTCGCGCTCGGCCAGGGCCGCACCGACCCCGACGAGGTCGGCTACGTCAACGCGCACGGCTCGGGCACCAAGCAGAACGACCGGCACGAGACGGCGGCGGTGAAGAAGAGCCTCGGCCCGGCCGCCGGTCGGGTGGCGATGAGCTCGATCAAGTCGATGGTCGGGCACTCGCTCGGCGCGATCGGGGCGATCGAGGTGGCCGCCACGGCGCTGGCGGTGCAGCGCGGCGTGCTGCCGCCGACGGCGAACTACGAGGTGCCCGACCCCGAGTGCGACCTGGACTACGTGCCGCGGACGGCCCGCGAGCAGAAGGTCGACGTCGCCCTCTCGGTGGGCAGCGGGTTCGGCGGGTTCCAGTCGGCGATCGTGCTGGCCGCACCCACGCGGAGGGAGTCGTGACGGGGCTGCTGGTCACCGGGATCGGCGTCGTCGCCCCCACCGGCGTCGGCGTCGAGGAGCACTGGGCGTCGCTGGTCCGCGGGGAGCCGGCGATCCGGCCGGTCGAGGGCTTCGACTCCGAGCGCTACGGCGTCCCGCTGGCCGGTCAGGTGCGCGACTTCGTGCCGGCCGACCACGTGTCGCCGCAGCTCATGGTGCAGACCGACCGGTGGACGTGGATGTCCCTGGCCGCCGCGACGCTCGCGGCCGAGGACGCCGGGTACACCGCGCCGGAGGACGTCTACGCGACGTCGGTGTTCCTCGCCTCGGGCTCGGGCGGCAACGAGTTCAGCCAGCACGAGATCCAGGGGCTGTGGGCGAAGGGGCCCCGGTCGGTGGGCGCCTACCAGTCGATCGCCTGGTTCTACGCGGCCTCGACCGGGCAGGTGTCCATCCGCGACGGGTTCAAGGGGCCCTCCGGCGTCGTCGTCAGCGAGGGCGCCGGGGGACTGGACAGCATCGGCTGGGCCCGGCGGGTGGCCCGCCGCGGCACGCCCGCGGTACTGGTCGGCGGCACCGAGGCGGGGCTGTGCCCGTACGCGGTGCTCTGCCAGGCCACCGGCGGGCGGCTGTCGTCGGCCACGCGCCCCGAGGACGCCTACCTGCCCTTCGACCGGCGGGCCGACGGGCACGTCGTCGGCGAGGGCGGGGCGATCCTGCTGCTGGAGGAGCCCGGGGCGGCCGCCGCCCGCGGCGCGACGAAGGTGTGGGGCGAGGTGGCCGGCTACGCGGCCACCCACGACGCGCACCACCACGAGGACCCGGCCCCGGACGCCGTCCAGTACGCGCGGGCGATCCGGCTGTCGCTGGCGGACGCCGGCGTCTCCCCGGACGAGGTGGACCTCGTGATCGCCGACGGCGCCGGCGTGCCGGAGCTCGACCGGCTCGAGCTCGAGGCGCTCGGCGCGGTGTTCGGCGGGCGCGCCACCCCGGTGCCGGTGACCGCGCCGTCGTCGTTCACCGGGCGGCTGATGGCCGGCGGGTCGGCGCTCGACGTCGCGACGGCGCTGCTCGCCATGCGGGCCGGGATCGTGCCCGGCACCGCCTTCCTCACCGATCCGGTCGAGGCGCCGCCCGGGGTCGACCTGGTCACCGCCGGGCGCGTGCAGGACCTGTCCACCGTCGTCGTCCTCGCGCGGGGCGCCGGCGGCTTCAACAGCAGCCTGGTGCTGCGCCGACCCGCGGGAGGACCCACGTCATGACCACCCTGGAGGAGCGGCCGGCCACCGCGCACGACGGCGCGGTCCGCACCCTGCTGCGGATGCGCGTGCGGGAGGGCTGCGAGCAGGCGTTCGAGGAGGCGTGGCGGGAGGCGGCGGCGCAGATCGCGACCGTGCCGGGCAACGTGCGGCAGGAACTGCTGCGCGACGCCGCCGACCCGCGCACCTTCCTCGTCGCCGCGGACTGGGCCGACCGGGCGGCGGTGGACGGCTTCGGCCGGTCGGAGGCCCGCGAGACGCTCACGGCAGCGCTGCGCGACCTGCGCGAGGACGCCGACCGCAGCACGTTCGAGGTGCTCTACGGCATCACCGGCGGCGAGCAGGCCTCGCACGTGCGGGTGGACATCAGCACGAAGGTGGCGCCCGGCGAGGAGGAGGCGTTCGAGCGGGCCTACGCGGTCGTCACCGACCGGCTGCGCGGGACGAAGGGCCTGATCCGCGAGGAGCTGCTCCGCGAACCGGACTCCGACCTCTACCACATCTTCGCCGAGTGGGAGTCCGACGAGGACTTCCGCAACTGGGTGGAGGACCCCTCCCACGCCGACCAGAGCGGGCCGCTGATCCGCTGGCTGTCGGTCTTCTTCCAGCGCAAGCTCTACGAGATCCGGTTCCGCCCGCAGGAGGCCGGCGTGCGGGGGATCCGGGCCGCGTCCGCGCCCCCGGTCCCGGCTCCCGCTCCCGTCCCGGCGGCGGTCCCGGCTCCCGCTCCTGTCCCGGCTCCGGCTCCGGTGGAGGCCCCGGCGGAGGTGCCCGCCCCGCGGGCGGCGGTGTCCGAGCCGGTGACCGCACCCATCGACGTCGGCTCGCTGCCCTCCCCCGTGCCGGCGCCGCCGGCCGCCCGCACCCGGGCGGCGTCGGAGGTGCTGGTCGTCGGCGCCGGCCCGGCCGGGCTGACCGCCGGCATCGAGCTGGCCCGCCGCGGCGTCGCCGTCCGCGTCGTCGACAAGCGCCCGGAGGCCTCCACCCAGGCGGACAAGGCGATCGGCATCCACTGCCGGACGATGGAGATCTGGGAGGACCAGGGCGTCGTCACCGAGGCGATGGACGCCGGCAGCTGGCTCTACGGCCAGACGGTGTTCGTCAACGGCAAGCGGACCCACCAGGTGGACTGGTCGGGGCTGGAGGAGCTGCCCTACGCCCACCTCGGGCTGCCCCAGTACGAGACCGAGCGCATCCTCACCGGGCGGCTGCGCTCGCTCGGCGTCGAGGTCGAGCGCGGGGTCGAGCTCACCGGCTTCACCCAGGACGACGAGGGCGTCACCGCGACGCTCACCCACCCCTCCGGCGACGTCGAGGCGGCGCGGGCGGCCTACCTGGTCGGGGCCGACGGCGCGTCGAGCGCGGTGCGCGCCCAGCTCGGGCTGCGCTTCGAGGGCGGGCTGTCGATGTTCCCGCAGCTGTTCATGCTCGGCGACGTCGACGTCGACTGGGAGATGCCGCCCGGGCACCTGGTGCGCTGGGTGCGCATCGAGGACGACGGCGACTTCACCGGGATGCTGGTCTGCGTCCCGCTGCGCGGCCGGAACCGCTACCGGGTGGCCACGCTGGCCCCCAAGCGGCTGCAGGACACGATCGGCACCGGCGTCGTCCCGCCCGGGTTCTGGAAGGAGTACGACCCGCCGGGGCTGGCCGACATCCAGGCCGCGATCGACGACCTCGGTCCGGCCGGGACGACGGCGAGCAACCTGCGCTGGTCGTCGATCTTCCGGATCAAGCACGGCATCGTCGACCGGTACCGCGAGGGCCGGGTCTTCGTCGCCGGCGACGCCGCGCACCTGCACCCGCCGGCCGGCGGGCAGGGCATGAACACCGGCATCCAGGACGCGTGGAACCTGTCGTGGAAGCTGGCGCTGGCCGTCCGCGGGGAGGCCTCGCCCGGCCTGCTCGACAGCTACGACGCCGAGCGGCGCCCGGCGGGCAAGGCGATCGTCGACCGCGCCGTGGCCATCGCGTTCACCGACGAGATGGACATGGAGGACGAGAAGGCGCAGTTCCTGCTCGAGATGCAGATGACCATGAACTACGCCGGCAGCCCGCTGGTGGGCGAGGACGCCGGCCGGCCGGGCGCGCGCGACGGGTTCGACGGCGGCCCGGAGCCGGGACACCGGGCGCCGGACGTGACGGGGCTGCGCCGGTTCGGCGTCGCGCACGACCTGCGGGTCTTCGACCTCACCCGCGGGACGCACGCCACGCTGCTGCTCTCGGCGGACGGCACCGCCGACCCCGGCGCGCTCGAGGAGCTGGCCGCGGCGGTCCGGCGCGACACCCGGGGGCAGGTGCGGCCGTACCTGGTGCTGGCGCCGGGCACGCCGATCCCGCCGCTGGTGGAGCTGCCGGTGCTCACCGACCCGGACGGCCGCTTCCGGGCGGCCTACGGGATCGCCGGCGCGGGGACGGCGGCCTACGTCGTCCGGCCCGACGGGCACGTCGGGTTCCGCGCCCGGCCGGTGCGCGAGGACACGCTGCGGGAGCACCTGGCCGGCGTCTACGCGCTCTGATCCCACCGTCCCCGCCCGTTCCTCCCGGCACGCCGTGGCGCGTCGGGAGGAACGGGGGTGTGGCGTCCGCCACTACGGTCCGCCCATGACGACGGCCCGGCGCCTGCTGCGGCGGCTCCGGGTGGCGCTCGTCCCCGGCGGCGGCCAGGCGCTGGCGCTGGCCGCGCTCGCCGCGCTGCTGGCCGCGGCGCTGGTGTCGGCACCGCTGTTCCTCGCCGCCGCGGAGGAGGGCGCCTGGCTCGGGGAGCGCGCGCGCACCGACGAGGCGGACCTCGGCGCCGTCCTGGACACGACCACCGTGCCCACCAGCGGCGCGCCCTCCCCCGCCCGGATCGGCCGGGCCGGCGAGCTCGACGAGGGCGTGACCGCCGCGGTCGCCGCCGCCGGGCTGCCCGACCCGCGGCTGCAGGTGCGACTGCGCGAGCCGCTGCTCGCCGAGGGCCCGGGCGGCCTCACCGGCCTCGAGCTGCTCTCGCGCACCGGGTGGGAGGAGCAGGTCGATTTCGTGGCGGGCGGCCCGGGCGACGGCGTCGCCGTCCCGCGGCGGCTCGCGGAGGCCACCGGCCTGGTGCCCGGCGGGGTGCTCGAGGCGACGTCGGCGCAGGGGCTGCCGGTGTCGCTGCCGGTGACCGGCGTCTACGCCGAGCCGGTCGCGCCGCTGCCCGCCTACTGGGCGGAGCAGGCGTCCCTGTTCGTGCCGCGGATCCGGAAGGTGACCGGGCTGCCGATCCCCCGCCCGCCGGTGCTGCTCGCGCCTCGGGAGGTCGTCCTCGGCACCGCGACGGAGCTGCAGGTCGACCTCTTCCTCCAGTGGCGGGTGGCGGTCCCCGACAGCATCGGTACCGACGGCGCCCGCGACGTCCTCGCCCGCGTCGACGGCCTCCGCGACGCGCTCGCCGACCCCGCCTCCCCGGTCGGGCGGCTCACCGCGCAGGAGGACGTCGCCCGGCCCACGCCGCGCAGCGGGCTCGGGGACGCGCTGGTGGCCGTCGACGACACCGTCGCGCTGCTGCGCTCCCCGGTCCGGGCGGTCGGCGCGGGCGCGGGGCTGACCGCGCTGGTGCTGGTCGGCGCCTGGGCCGGACACCGGGTGCGGCGCCGGGAGGACGAGCTGCGGCTGCTGCTGGCGCGGGGCGGCTCCCCCGTGCGGGCGGCCGGGCAGGCGGTGCGGGAGGCGCTGCTGCCGGTGCTCGCCGGGACGGCGGCGGGCGCGGCGGCGGGGTGGCTGCTCGTGCGGCAGTTCGGGCCGGCGCCGCGGTTCCCCGCGGGGACGCTGCCGCCGGCGGCAGCGGTCCTCAGCGCCGGCGCGCTGGCCGGTCTCGCCGTGCTCGCGCTCACCACCGCGCTGCTCGTCGCCCGGCTGGACCGCGGCGGCCGCCCCGCCCCCGCGCGGCTGCCCTGGCTGGCGGTCACCGCCGCGGTCACCGCCGTCGTGGCGGTGCCGGCGGTGGCGGGCGCCGCTCCCGGGCCCGCGGGCGGCGAGGGCGGGGACGGCGGCGGGCTCGGCGTCCTCCCGCTGCTGCTGCCGCTGCCGGTGGCCGCGGTCGTGGCGGGGCTGCTGACCGCCGGGCTGTCCCGGGTCGGCCGGGGCGCCGGGCGGCGGCTGCCCGCCCCGGCCTTCCTGGCGGTGCGCCGGGTGGCGGCCGCGAGCGGCACCAGCCGGCTCGTCGTGGTGACGACGGCGGTGTCGCTCGGCCTGGTCGTGCACGCCACCACGCTGGCCGGGTCGGCCGAGCGCACGATGGACGCGAAGGCGGCGGTCGCGGCGGGCGCGGAGACAGTCGTCCCGCTGCTGCGGCGCACCGACGAGCCCGGACCCGCTCCCGCGGGAACGGCCCTGGTGTCCACCGAGACCGGCGTGACGCTCTCGCCCGGCGACCTCGACACCGACCTGCTGGCCCTCGACCCCGCCGAGGTGGCCGGCGTCCTGCGCTGGGACGACGGCCTGGCCGACCGGCCCGTGCGCGACGTGCTCGACGCCCTCGCCGGCTACCGCGGCGACCGGGTGCCGGTGCTGCTGGCCGGCCCGCTGCCCGACGACGCGCTCGGCGCCCCCGGCACCGACCTGGTGCTCACCCGGGTGCGGTCGTACACGCTGCCGCTGGAGGTGGTCGGGCGGGTGGCCGCGTTCCCGGGGCAGCCGTCGCGGACGCCGCTGGTGGTCGCCGACCGGGGCGCGGTGGAGGCCGTGCTCGCGGCGGGCGGGCGCGACCCGGTGCAGCTGCTCGACCGGCAGGTGTGGGCCGGCACCCCACCGGGGGTGCTGCTGCCCGAGCTGGAGGCCGGCGGGCACGCCTTCGACCGCGAGACCGTGACGACGGCCGGCGCCTTCGCCGCCCGGCCCGCGGCGCGGGCGCAGCTGTGGTCGCTGGAGTACCTGCGCGCCGTGGGACTCGCCGCCGGGGCGCTGGGCCTGCTCGGCGTGGTGCTGCACGCCCTGGCCCAGCAGCGGCGGCGCCGGGTGGCCGCGGTGCTGCTGGCGCGGGCCGGGCTGCGGCGGCGGTCCGCCGACCTCGCGGTGGCGCTGGAGACCGGCCTGCTCGCCGGGCTCGGTGCCGCGGTGGCGGTCGCGGTGGCGCTGCCGGCGTCGGCCCTGGTGGTGCGGCTGCTCGACCCCGATCCGGGCGTGCTGCCCGGGCCGGTGCTGGCGGTGCCGGCGGGCACGCTCGCCGTGGTGGCGGCGGGGGTGGCGGCGGTCGCCGGGGTGTCCGCGGTGCTGGCCGCGCGCGCCCGCCGGACCGCCGACGCGGGGCTGGTGGTGCGCGGTGCGCCGTGACGCGCCGGCCGCCCGGTGCGAGGGGCTGGTCCGGATCTACCCGTCGCCGAGCGGGGAGGTGCACGCGCTCAAGGGCGTCGACGTCGTCGTGCCCGCCGGGCGGCTGACGGCGGTGACCGGACCGTCGGGGTCGGGCAAGAGCTCGCTGCTGCGGATCCTCGCCGCCCAGGACCGGCCGACCGCGGGCGTGGCGGAGGTGGCCGGCACGTCGCTGACCGGCCTGTCCGCGCGGCGGCTGCGGGCGCTGCGCCGCCGCGAGATCGGCTACGTCTTCCCGCGGCCCGGGCAGAACCTGCTGCCGCACCTCACCGGCACCGAGCACCTGGTCCTGGCCGGGCGGCTGCGCGGGATCGGCCGCCGCGACGCGGCGCGGCAGGGCGCCGAGCTGCTCGACGTGCTGGGCCTCGCCGACCGGGCGGGGCACCTGCCGGCGGAGCTGTCCGGCGGGGAGCAGCAGCGGCTGGCGCTGGCCCAGGCGGTGCTCGGCCGGCCGGCGCTGGTGGTCGCCGACGAGCCGACCAGCGAGCTGGACTCCGCGACGACGGAGCAGCTGCTGGCCGCGGTCGCCGAGCTCACCCGCGACGGCACGAGCGTCGTCATGGCCACCCACGACCCGCAGGCCGCGGCCGCCGCCGACCGGGTGGTGCACCTGCGGTCGGGGGCGGTGGCGCACGAGGAGGTGGCCGGGCGCCGGCTCGCGGTGGTCGACGGCGAGGGCCGGGTGCCGCTGCCCGAGGAGGCCCTGGCGCGGTTCCCGGACCGGCGGGTCGCCGTCGAGCTCACCGCCCACGGCGTGCTGTTGCGGGAGCCGTGATGGCGACCGATGTCCCCGCGGCGGGCGTTCCCGCTGTCGGCGGACCCGCGGCGGGCGGCGCCGCGCTCCGCGGCACCGGCCTGTACCGGACCCACCGGCGCGGCCGCGAGGAGGTGCACGCGCTGCGCGGCGTCGACGTCGTCGTCGCCCCCGGTGAGGTCGTGGCGCTGCTGGGCCGCTCCGGATCGGGCAAGACGACGCTGCTGCACTGCCTGGTCGGCTGGGAGCGCCCCGACCGGGGCGAGGTCACCGTGCCGGGCGCCCGCTCCCCCGGCGAGGCCGACTGGGGCACCCTCGCCGTCGTCCCGCAGCGCCTGGGCCTGCTCGACGAACTGACCCTCGCCGACAACGTGGCGATGCCCGCCCGGCTCGCGGGCGCCCCCGACCCGCGGGCCGCCGCGCTCGACGGGCTGGAGCAGCTGGGGCTCGGCGCCCTGGCCGACCGGCTGCCCGACGAGGTCTCCCTCGGCGAGCAGCAGCGCACCGCGCTGGCGCGGGCGCTGGTGCTCCGGCCGGCCTTCCTCGTCGCCGACGAGCCGACCGGCCGGCTCGACCAGGAGCTGTCGGTGCACGTGCTCGGCGTGCTGCGGGCGTGCGCCGACGCGGGCACCGGGGTGCTCGTCGCCAGCCACGACCCCCTGGTCGTCGCGGCGGCCGACCGGGTGGTGCGGCTGTCGGACGGCCGGGTGGTCGGGGCCGGCGACGGTGGCGACGCGGCGGGAGGTCAGCCGGCGCGCAGCGCCGGGTAGTCGGTGTAGCCCTCGGCGCCGGACGCGTAGAACAGGTGCGACCGGATCTCGTTCTCCGGGTGCTCGCCGGCCCAGCGCTCGACCAGGTCGGGGTTGGCGATGGCCGCCCGGCCGACCGCGACGACGTCGGCGTGCGCGGCCTCGATGAGCGCCAGCGCCTCCTCGCGGGTGGTCACGCTGCCGAAGCCGCTGTTGGCCATGAGGTGCCCGCCGAAGCGGCGGCGCAGCTCCTGCACCAGGTCGCCGGTCGGCTCGCGGTGCAGCACGGAGAGGTAGGCCAGCCCCAGCGGGCGCAGCTGGTCGAGCAGCGCGCCGTAGGTGGCGAGGACGTCGTCGCGGTCGGTCTCGAGGGCGTCCTGGATGTCGTGCTCAGGCGAGATGCGCAGCCCGACGCGCCCGGCGCCGATCGCCTCGGCGACCGCGGTGACGACCTCGACCACGAGCCGGGCGCGGTTCTCCGGGGAGCCGCCGTACACGTCGTCGCGGACGTTGGAGGGCGGCGAGAGGAACTCGTGCAGCAGGTAGCCGTTGGCGCCGTGGATCTCGACGCCGTCGAGGCCGGCCTCGCGGGCCCGCTCGGCGGCGCGCGCGAAGGCGCGGACGACGTCGCGGACCTCGTCCGTGGTGAGCGCGTGCGGCACCGGGTAGGCCTGCTTGCCCTTCTCGGTGTGGCCCTCACCCTGGATGGCGATCGCGCTCGGGGCGACGACGCGGCGGC
Organism: Geodermatophilus sp. FMUSA9-8; assembly: GCF_037034165.1. Taxonomy (NCBI): domain Bacteria; kingdom Bacillati; phylum Actinomycetota; class Actinomycetes; order Geodermatophilales; family Geodermatophilaceae; genus Geodermatophilus; species Geodermatophilus sp. FMUSA9-8. The sequence goes on from NZ_JBAGKE010000015.1 coordinate 45,491, forward strand.
CGCCGTTGACGTCGGGGTGGGTGACGCGGCCGCCGTGCATCACCTGCATGACGATCCGGCCGCCGCGTGCGTGCACGGCGTCGGCGACGCGGCGCCAGCCGGCGACCTGCTCGTCGGTGACGATGCCGGGCTGCCCGACGAACGCCTGCGACTCGTGGACGGGATAGGTGCCCTCGGTGACGATCAGGCCGATGGAGGCGCGCTGCGCGTAGTGCTCGACGACGAGGTCGCCGGGGACACCGGAGCTGCCGGAGCGCATGCGGGTCAGGGGCGCCATGGCCACGCGGTTGGCGAGCTCGAGGTCGCCGAGGGTCACGGGGGAGAACAGGTCCACGGGAGGTTCCGACACCGCGCGGGGCCGCGTTCTTCCGGGGTGCGGGCGGCGTCACACCCGGCACGATGGGCCGGTGAGCCCGCTCGCCGCCGCCGTCGCGGGCTGGTCGCCCGTCCCGGTCACCGACACCGCCGTCGTCGCGCCCGGGCCCGCGGCGGCCTTCGCGGCGCTGCTCGACCGCCCCGCCGACGCGCCCGCGGAGGGTGACCCGCTGCCGCTGGGCTGGCACTGGTTCACCTTCGTGGAGCGGCCGGCCACCGCCGACCTCGGCGAGGACGGCCACCCGCGCGACGGGCACTTCCTCCCGCCGCTGCCGCACCGGCGCCGGATGATCGCCGGTGGCCGGTTCGAGGTGGCCGCGCCGCTGGTCATGGGCTCGACGGTGGAGCGGACGTCGTCGCTGGCCCGCTGCGAGGTCAAGGCCGGGCGCAGCGGCGAGATGCTGCTGGTCACGGTGCGCAGCGAGTTCCGTTCGGCGGGGCTGCTGCTGCTCACCGAGGAGCAGGACGTCGTCTACCGCTCCCAGCCGGGCGGGTCCTCACCGGCGCCGGCGGGTGCCGGGGTGCCGGGCGTGGACGGCGGCGCCTCGGTGGACCTGGTCCCCGACGAGGCGCTGCTGTTCCGGTTCAGCGCGCTCACCTACAACGCGCACCGCATCCACTACGACGCGCGGTACGCCACCGGCGTCGAGGGCCATCCCGGACTGGTCGTGCACGGCCCGCTGCTGGCGCTGCTGCTCCTGGAGGTCCCGCGCCGCGCCATGTCGGAGGGGTCCGCTCCGGACCGGTCCCTCACGTCCTTCGCCCACCGGCTGGCCCGCCCGGTGTACGCGGGCGCGGCCGTCCGGGCGACCGGCCGGGCCGACGGGGAGCGGTGGTCGCTGTCGGCCGGCGCGGTCGGCGGGCCGGCGTCGATCACCGGCACCGCCACGCTCGGCCCCCTCGCCTCCTGACGTCGGGGGCTCAGCGCGTTCCCGCGGGAACTCAGCGCGTTTCCGCGGGAACGCCTGTCCGCAGCACGGTCCCACCCGACGGCGTTCCCGCGGGAACGCCCTCAGGCCGCTGACCTGCGGTTCTGTCGGTGGCCGGGTCTAGCGTCCCGAACACACGTTCGAGGAGGACGCCGTGCCCGAGGACCATCCCGCCGCCGAGACGGAACTGCCGCTCGACGAGCTCGCCGAGCGCATCACCGGCGCCGCCGTCCGGCTGGCCGCCGCCACGGCGGAGTGGCTGCTGCTCATCGCCCAGTTCGACCGGCGCGAGGGCTGGGCGGGCCACGGTCTCCGGTCGTGCGCGCACTGGCTGGCCTGGCAGTGCGGGCTGTCCCCGGGCACCGCGCGCGAGCACGTCCGGGTCGCCCGTGCCCTCACCACGCTGCCCGGGATCCGCGGCGCCTTCACCGCCGGCCGGCTGTCCTACTCCAAGGTCCGCGCCATCACCCGCGTCGCGGCCCCCGAGACCGAGGCGGCCCTGCTCGGTCTCGCGCGCGAGGCCACAGCCGCGCAGGTGGAGCGGGTGGTCCGGGGGTGGCGCCGCTCTGACGCGGTCGAGGCCGGCACCGTCCGCGAGAAGCGGCGCTTCGAGTACTGGTGGGACGACGACGGGATGCTCGTCGTGCACATGCGCCTCGACCCCGAGCAGGGCGCGGCCTTCCTCACCGGCATCGACTCGCTGGCCGAGCGCGACGCGCGCCGCGACCGGGCCGCCGCGAAGCAAGCCGCCGAGCGAGCGGCCGCCGCAGCGGCGGCCACCACCGCGGAGGACGGCATCACTCCGGACGGCATCACTCCGGACGGCGCCACCCCGGACGGCGGGACCTCCGATAGCGCGGGGAGCCGGACCGACGACGAGCCGCTCGACGAGGTCGCGCTGGCGCGGGAGCGGACGGCCGAGCGCCGGTGCGCCGCCGTGGCCCGATTGGGCGCCGCCGCACCGGAGGCCGACCGCCGGGCCGGCGACCCGCCACGGCGGGAGGTGGTCGTGCACGTCGACGCCGCCGTGCTCGCCGACGACGCCGCGGCGGGCCGCGCCTACCTGGAGAACGGGCCGGCCCTGCACGGCAGCCAGGTCCGCCGGATGCTCTGCGAGGCCACCGTGGTCACGATGCTCGAGCGGGACCGGGAACCGCTGGCCGTCGGCCGGGCGCGGCGGCTGGCCACCCGGGCCCAGCGGCGAGCGCTCGTGCGGCGCGACGGCGGGTGCATCCGGCCGGGCTGCCCCGAGACCCGCCCCGAGCGGCTGCACGCCCACCATCTGCGGCGCTGGTCCGCCGGCGGGAGCACCGACATCGACAACATGGCGCTCCTCTGCGACGCCGACCACGGCCTCGCGCACGACCTCGACCTGCGGATGAGCCGGCGCGGCGGCGAGCTGGTCGCCGTCACACCGGACGGCCGCCGCGTGTGGACCCGGGGCGACACCGCCTTCACCGCGGGCGTCGAGACGGGCGTCGACCTCCCCGACGTCGCCACCTCGGACGCCGGGCACGGGACCGTCCTGCGGCTGCAGCCCGGTGGGGACCGGCAGCTGCCCGCGACACTCGCGGTCGGCGGGGAGCGGATGGACCTGGGCTACGTCGTCGGGGTGCTGCTCGGCAACCGCGACCTGGAGCGCCGGCTCGCAGCCGAACGCGGCGGACGGGCGGCCTGACCCGCCCGGCGTTCCCGCGGGAACGCCGGCTCGCACATCGCGCCGGAGCCCGCGGGGACCCGGACGAGGACGCGTCCAGGGTGGCCGGAGCAGCGGCTCCGGCCACCCTGGACGGGACGTCGTCGGTCAGGCCACCGCGCGGCGGCGGGTGACGACCGCCCCGGCGGCCAGGCTGACTCCCAGCCAGCCGGCGAGGACCAGCAGGGACTGCGTCGGGGTCCCGCCCTGCGCGAGGGTGAGCACGGCCTCGGCCGGGTCGAGCCTCGAGCCGACCTCCGGCTTGAAGGTGCGCACCAGCGGCAGCACGCCGAGGACGACCAGGTAGAAGGACGTCAGCGCGGCCGGGGTGTTGGCCAGCGCCGCGCCGGAACCGGCGCCCATCAGCGCGAACACCGCGCCCGCGGCGACGACCACACCGAGCGCGCGCCCGGCGCCGTCCCAGGACACGTCGCCGGCGAGCAGCGCCAGCGCGCCGGCGACGAGCGCCGCGGACACCGCCGCCAGCACCGCGCCGAGCAGCCCGACGGCCGCCTTGGCCGCCAGCACCCGCCCCCGGCGCGGGACGAGCAGGTAGGTGGTCTGCACGGTCCGGTGGCTCCACTCCCCCGCCGTGGACAGCACGCCGAGGGCGACCAGCACCAGGCCGGTGAGCATCCCCATCACGCCGATCGGTCCGGTCACCGACCCCAGGTCCTCGGTGCTGGCGGACGCGATCAGCGCGGTCGCGGCCGGCGCGAGGAGGGCGGCCGCCGCGGCCAGCGACCGGCCCGAGCGGGTGGACAGCGACTTGCGGACCTCGACGCCGACCAGCGTGGCGGCCGACGGCGCACCGGAGCGGACGGGCGGACGGACGCCGGAAGGGGACGCGGCGGGAGGGGACGCGGCGGGAGGGGCGCCCCGGGCGGGGAGGTCGGCGGGCAGGACGGTGGCCATGACGGTCTCCAGGGAGGGGGTCGGGTCGGGCGCGGAAGGGGTCGGGATCAGCGCGGGAGGAGTCGGGACGGGCGGGAGGAGGGCTCAGGCCGCGGCGGTGAGCTGGAAGAACAGGTCCTCGATGCCACGGCGGACGGGGCGCAGGTCGGTGAGCACGAGGCCGGCCGCCGCGGCGACCGCGCCGACCTGGCCCGGCTCGGCGCCCGGCACCACGAGGGCGCCGTCGGACCCGTGTTGCACGTGGAACCCGGCCGTCTCGAGCGCCCGGGCCAGCGCCTCGGGATCGGTGGCGCGCACCGCGGCGCCGTCGCCGCCGAGCAGGTCGCCGACCGGGCCGTCGGCCACCACCCGCCCGGCGCCGATGACGAGCAGCCGGTCGACGGTCGACTCCACCTCGCCGAGCAGGTGCGAGGACAGCAGCACCGTGCCGCCGCGCGCCGCGTGGCCGCGCAGCAGGTCGCGCATCCAGCGGATGCCCTCGGGGTCCAGGCCGTTGGCCGGCTCGTCGAAGACCAGCACCGGCGGGTCGGCCAGCAGCGCCCCGGCGATGCCCAGCCGCTGCCGCATGCCGAGCGAGTAGCCGCCGATGCGCCGGCCGGCCGCCGCGGTGAGCCCGACCATCCCGAGCACCTCCTCCACCCGCGCCACCGGCACGCCGACGACCGAGGCGAGCAGCCGCAGGTGCGTCCGGCCGGTGCGCCCGGGGTGGACGGCGGAGGCGTCGAGCAGGGTGCCGACGACGGCGCCCGGGTTCGGCAGGCCGGCGTAGGCCCGTCCGTCGAAGGAGGCGCTGCCCGCGGTCGCCGGCACGAGGCCGGTCATCATCCGCATCGTCGTCGTCTTGCCCGCGCCGTTGGGCCCGAGGAAGCCGGTCACCGTGCCGGGCTCGAGGGTGAAGGACACGTCGTCGACGACGGTCCGGGCGCCGTACTGCTTGGTCAGTCCGCTGACCTCGATCATCACTGCCTCCGGGCTCTCGCTGCGGTCACCGGAGAACCTGCCGCCCGGGGGCGGGTCCCCGCGTCGGCCGGAGGCAGCCGATCCGGGTCGACGGACGGCGTCGCCGTGTCGTCCGGAAGTGGACACGGCACCGCGCCGGACGGACGACCCGCGGACGCCACCGGCCGACCTACGCTCCGCCCATGGGGTCCCGGCAGCGCGTGTGGCCGGGCCTGCGCGCGCGCAGCATCGGCTTCGAGGCGTTCGTCGCGCTGCTGGGCGCGGGCACGGTGACGGTCGGCGTCGTCACCCCGGAGGCGCGGCTGACCGCGGACGCCGTCCTGCTCGTCGGCGGCCTGCTGCTGGTCGCCACCCTGTTCCTGTTCCGCCGGTCGGCGCCCGTGGTGCCCTTCGTCGTCAGCGCGGTCCTCGGGGTGCTGGTCCCGGCGCTGGTGGTCGGCATGCTGCTCACCGCCTACGCGGTCGGCCGCTACGAGGGCCGCTGGCCGGTGCGCGCGGCCGCCGGCGTCCTCGGGACGGTCGCGCTCGTGCAGCCCTGGGCGATCGGGACGCCGGACGAGGCGGTGGGCGCCCTCGGCGGGGTGGCCATCGCCCTCGTGCTGCCCGCGGCGCTCGGCATCTGGCAGCGCACCCGCGCCCAGCTGCTCGCCGCGCTGCGCGAGCGGGCCGCGCGCGCCGAGGCCGAGCGGGAGCGGCTGGCGTCGGCCGCGGTGCTGGCCGAGCGCACCCGCATCGCCCGCGAGATGCACGACGCCGTCGGGCACCGGGTGAGCCTGATGGTGCTGCAGGCCGGCGCGATCGAGGTGGCCGCCGCCGACCCGGACCGGGTGGAGCAGCTGGCCGGGCAGGTGCAGACGGCGGGGCGGCAGGCACTGGAGGAGCTGCGGCAGATGGTCGGGGTGCTGCGCGCCGGGGAGGTCGACGAGGCCGCGCCGCTCGGACCGCAGCCGGGCCTGCCCGAGCTGCCGCGCCTGGTGGCCTCCGCGCGGGAGGCCGGCATGGAGGTGGGCTGGACCGGCCCCGCGGAGGGGACCGCTCCGGTCGACCCCGTCGTCGGCCGGGCGGCGTACCGCATCGTGCAGGAGGCGCTCACCAACGCCGGGCGGCACGCCCCCGACGCGCCGGTGCAGCTCACCGTCGAGCGCCGTCCGGACGGGCTGCACGTGCGGGTGGTCAACGGCCCGCCCGCCCGCGCGGCGGAGCCGGTGCCCGGAGGCGGCTTCGGCCTGATCGGGCTCGGCGAGCGGGTGCGCACCCTCGGCGGGCGGCTCCGCGCCGAGCCGCGCCTCGACGGCGGCTTCTGCGTCGAGGCGGAGCTGCCCGCGTGACCGGGGACGGGCGCCGCATCCGGGTGCTGCTGGTCGACGACGAGGAGCTGGTGCGCTTCGGCCTGCGCACGGTCCTCGAGGCCGCCGGGGACATCGACGTCGTCGGGGAGGCCGGCGACGGCGCCGCGGGGGTGGCCGCGGCGCGCGAGCTGCGGCCCGACGTCGTGCTCACCGACGTCCGCATGCCCGGCATGGACGGGCTGGCCGCCACCCGCGCGATCCTCGCCCTGCCCGACCCGCCGCAGGTCGCCGTCCTGACCACCTTCCACGTCGACGAGTACGTCTACGCGGCGCTGGCCGCCGGGGCGGCGGGGTTCCTGCTCAAGGACACCCCGCCGCGGCAGATCGCGGCCGCCGTCCGGGCGGTGGCCGACGGGACGGCGACCCTCTCCCCCGCCGTCACCGCCGGGCTCATCGCCTCCTACGTCGGCAGCCGGGCCACCCCGCGGCGGGCGGAGGCGCTGCAGCGGGTGGCCGCCCTCTCCGACCGCGAGCGCGAGGTGCTCGTCCTGCTCGGCAGCGGCGGCTCCAACGCCGAGCTCGCGGGCCGGCTGTTCGTCAGCGAGGCCACCGTGAAGACCTACGTCTCGCGGCTCCTCACCAAGCTCGACCTGGCCAACCGGACGCAGGCGGCGATCCTCGCCCACGAGGCCGGCCTGCTCGGGGGCTGAGCCCCGCTCGGCGCGAGCCCGCTCACCGCGTGCCCGGTCAGCGCGAGAGCAGCCGCCGGGTCTGGCGGGCGCGGGCCACCAGCGCGCCGTCCTCCGTGCGCAGTTCGGCCTCGTCGACGGCGACGGCGTTGTCGGCCCACGTGGTCACCTGGTCGACCAGCACCCACGCGCCCGTCGCCGGCGGCGGGCCGGCCAGGTGCGCGGTGAGCTCCACGGTCGGCATCGCCGCGGGGGCCGTGCGGACGGCGAACAGCGACGGAGGCAGCGCGTCGAGCAGGACGCCGAGCTGCACCAGCGGCGGGAGGTCGCCGTCGATGCGGACCCACGCGGTCAGGCGCGGCTCGTCCCCGCCGGCGAGCGGGCGCGACGTCCCCAGCGCGCGGATCGCCGTGTGGTCGGCGATCGGCACCAGGTCCCGCGGCAGCGCGAACGGCACCCCCTCGGCCACCGGCGGGACCGGCACGGACGGCCCCGGGACCGGCGGCCGGGCGACCGTGAGCACCTGGGCGACGGCGGCGAGCCGGCCCGCCTGGTGCAGCGTGGCGCGCACGCTCCCGGTCGTGCCGGCCCGGTCGAGCCCCGCCCCCACGACCGCCGGCACGCCCGGCTCGACGCCGGCCAGAAGGTGGGCGGAGACGGTCCGCGGCGCGGCGCCGGTGGCGTCGGCCGCCGCGGCCAGCAGGTGCCCGGTGACGAGCCCGCCCTGCAGTTGCGAGAAGGACCGCCAGCTCGGGTCCACCACCAGCGCCGCCGCGGCGCCGGCCGGGGCGGACGTCGGCGCGCCGAGGCCTGCGGTCACGTCGGCGCCGGTCCGGCCGGACCGCGGGTCGGCGCCGGTGACGAGGGCGGTGGTGGCGGCGAGGTCCACGGTTCCTCCTGAGGCTTCGGTTGGACCGTCCAACCGACGCGTCAGGACCGTACACCCGTCGGTACGAGGATCAAACCGACGTGGCGTCCTCGTACTCGAGCCCGAAGGCGCCCGTGGCCACCTCGCCGTCCCGCCGGTGCGCGGACATGACCGCCCCGGTGGTCGTGACCTCCGACGAGACCGTCCGCCACGTCCGCGGTGCCGCGCCACCCTCGAACAGCCGCTTGCCCCGCCCGAGGACCACGGGGAACACGACGGTGCGCAGCTCGTCGACGAGGTCCTCGGCCAGCAGGGTCTGCACGAGCCCGATCGAGCCGTGCACCTGCAGCTCCCCGCCGTCGGCGGCCTTGAGCGCCCGGACGGCGGCGGGCACGTCGCCGTCGAGCAGCCGGGCGGTGGACCACTCCAGCGAGGTCAGCGTCCGCGACGCCACGTGCTTGGTCTTGGTCTGCAGCGCCGTGGCGACCGCGTCGCCGGTGGGGTCCACGTGCGGCCAGTGCTGGGCGAAGATCTCGTACGTCCCGCGGCCGAGCAGGAAGTCCTCGGCGGGCGCGAACCAGGCGTCCATCTGCGCACCGAGGCGCTCGTCGAAGAAGGGCACCAGCCACCCGCCGTACGGGAAGCCGCCGGAGGTGTCCTCCTCCGGACCGCCCGGCGCCTGGGCGACGCCGTCGAGGGTCAGGAACGTGGTGACGGTGAGCGCGCGCATCGGGTCCTCCTGGGGAGCGGGGCTGTCGGAGGGACAGACGGCGGCCGGGGCCGCGACTCATCGGTCCGGGTGAGGTCCGGGCGGGTCCCGGGGCGTGCGCTCCAGTTGGGCGCAACCGGTGCCGATGGGGGGACGTCACCCCTCACGGACGAGGAGCACCGATGGCCCGACAGCGCACGGACGCCGAGCAGCAGATCGCCGACCTGCTGCACACGGCGAGGAAGTCGCTGCACATGAGCGTGGCGTTCCTCAGCCGGCTCGACGGCACCACGCAGCACCTCGAGGTGGTCGACACCCGGGTGCCGGTGCTCGTGCAGGAGAAGGCGAAGGTCGCCCAGGACACCTCGTTCTGCCAGGCGATCCTCGACGGGAAGCTGCCCGCCGTCATCGACGACGTGAAGCGCTACCCGCTGGCGATGTCGCTGCCGTCGGCGCGCCTCCCGCGCATCCGCAGCTACGTCTCGACGCCGGTGACGCTGTCCGACGGCTCGCTCTACGGCACCTTCTGCGCCTTCGGCTTCACCTCCGACAAGGAGCTGACCGGCCGCGACGAGGCGCTCATGAAGGTCCTCGCGTCCGCCGCCTCGGTGATCATCGAGCCGGAGATCCGCGAGCAGCAGCGCCGCGACGACATCGACGCCCGGCTCGACCCGCTGGTCGCCGCCGGCGGCCCGAGCGTCGTCCTGCAGCCGATCGTCGACCTGGACACCGGCGTCCGGGTGGGCGCCGAGGCGCTCAGCCGCTTCCCGCGCGAGTGGGGGAAGGGCCCCGACGTCGTCTTCGAGGAGGCGCACAGCGTCGGCCGCGGGCACGAGGTCGAACTGCTCGCGCTCCGCGGCGCGGCCGCGCACCTGGACCGGGTGGGCGGCTACGTGGCGATGAACGTGTCCCCGCAGACCCTGCTGACGCCGGGGTTCGCGGCGCTGCTGGCCGACCTGCCGCTGGACCGCATCCTGCTCGAGCTCTCCGAGCACGACCCGGTCGAGGACTACGACGCGCTGACCACCGCGCTGATGCCGTTCCGCGCGGCGGGGATGCGGCTGGCCATCGACGACGTCGGCGCCGGCTTCTCCTCGCTGCGGCACATCGTGGTCACGAACCCCGACGTCATCAAGATGGACCGCAGCATCGTCAGCGGCCTGCACGCCGACCCGGTGCTGTCCAAGCTCGTCGAGTCGCTGGTCAACTTCGGCCACGGGTGCGGCGTGAAGGTGGTCGCCGAGGGCATCGAGACGGCGGAGGAGGCCGCGCGGCTGCGCGACCTCGGCGTCGACCTCGGGCAGGGCTGGTTCTTCGGCCGCCCGGGCCCGCCGGAGGCCCTGTCCCCGGTGGCCCCCGCCGTCCCCGCACCCCGGCCCGCGGAGCGCCAGCCCGTCTGAGGACCCCGACGCCCGCACCAGCCGGCTCAGGCACCCCTCAGCTCAGGCACCCCGCAGCCCAGGCACCCCTCAGCTCAGGCACCCCGCAGCCCAGGCGGCCGGCGCAGCAGGTAGACGACGTGGTCGGGCGGGTCGACCGGGTTGTCCGGCGTCAGCGGGCCCTCCGCGACGCGGGTGAACCCGGCCCGCTCGAGGGCCCGCCACGACGCGACGTTGCCCGCGGCCACCGGCACCAGGACGGCGTCGGCCTCCGGGTACGCCGCCCAGCTCTCCCCCACGAACGCCCGCAGCATCGCCGCGCCCGCACCCCCGCCGCGGACGCCGGGCTCGCCGATGAGGTAGTCGATCGACAGCGCGCGCGGAGGCACCGCCACCACCGGCGTGAGCTCGTCGACGTACTCCGGGAAGTCGGCGATCCGGTACCGCTGCACCAGCCCGAACGGCCGGCCGTCGGCCAGCGCGAGCAGCACCTCGGTGGGGTCGGTGCCGTCGATGCACGGCCCGAAGTCGGCCTCCAGCGCCTCCGGTGTCGTCTCGTGAACCCACCAGCGGGCCATCAGCGGCTCCTCCAGCCAGCGACCCAGCAGCGGCAGGTCGGCGCGGGTCAGCGGGCGGAAGCCCACCGGGCCGTCGAGCACGCCGCCACCGTAGGGCGCGGGCACCCCCGACGGGGGATGCGCGCTCGAGGAACCGGTCCCCCGAGCCGATGCAGAGGGGGACAGACCCCCTCCCGAGGAGACCGACCGTGCACGCATCCCGACGGCCGTCCCCGTCGGGCTGCCCCCCGCGGACGGCGACGGTCTCCGTGACCCCCACCGCCCTCGACGGCCTGGCCCGCGCCACGCTGGAGGCCACCGCCGCCCTGGTCCTCGTCTGTGACGACGGCGGCCGGGTCCTGCTGGCCAACCCGGCGCTGCAGCGCTTCGCCGGGCGCCCCCGCGAGGAGCTCGTCGGCCGCCCGTTCTGGGAGGTGGTCACCCTGCCCGAGGAGGTGGAGCTCGCCCGGGCCGCGATGGCGATGGTGGTCTCCGGCCGCCCGGCCATCCCCGGCGAGGTCGACTGGCTCACCGGCGACGGCGACCGGCGGCGCATCGAGCTGCAGACCAGCGTGCTGACCCGCGACGACGGGACGCCCTACGCGATCGCCTTCGTCGGCATCGACGTCACCACCCACCGCGAGCGCGAGGCCCAGGTGCGGCGGCAGGCGGTCACCGACCCGCTCACCGGCCTGGCCAACCGCAGCGCCCTGTTCGCCGTCCTCGCCGCGCGGCTGCACGTCGAGACCGGCGACGGGTGCAGCCTGGTGTTCTGCGACCTGGACGGCTTCAAGGCCGTCAACGACCGCTTCGGCCACGCCGCCGGCGACCGGCTGCTCGTCGCCGTCGCCGGGCGGCTGCGGGAGCTCACCGGCCCGGACGACGTCGTCGCCCGGCTCGGCGGCGACGAGTTCGTCGTCGTCTCCCGCGGCCTGGACGCCGTGGGCGCGGCCGAGCGGGCCCGGCGGATCGAGGCGGCCGTGCGCGAGCCGCTCGACGTCGCCGGCGAGGTCGTGCGGATCGGCGTGAGCACCGGGACGGCGACCGGCGGCCCCGGCGACGACCCCGACAGCGTCATGAACCGCGCGGACATGGCCATGTACGGGGTGAAGAGCGTCCGGCGCTCCCGCCGCTGAGCTCTCCCTCCCGGGAACATCCCGCCCGGCGGCCGCGCTGCCGCCGGCATGCCCAAGACCTGGTTCATCACCGGCGCGTCCCGCGGGTTCGGCCGCGAGTGGGCGATCGCCGCCCTCGAGCGCGGCGACACCGTGGCCGCCACCGCCCGCGACACCGCCACCCTCGACGACCTGGTGCAGCGCTTCGGCGACGCCGTCCTGCCGCTGCGGCTCGACGTCACCGACCGCGAGGCCGACGTCGCCGCGGTCCGGCAGGCCGCGGAGCGGTTCGGCCGCCTCGACGTCGTCGTCAACAACGCGGGCTACGGCCAGTTCGGCATGGTCGAGGAGGTCTCCGAGGCCGAGGCCCGCGCCCAGTTCGAGACCAACGTGTTCGGCGCCCTGTGGGTCACCCAGGCCGCGCTGCCGGTCATGCGGGCGCAGGGCTCGGGCCACGTGCTGCAGGTGTCCTCGATCGGCGGGATCAGCGCCTTCCCGAACATCGGGATCTACAACGCCTCCAAGTGGGCGCTCGAGGCGTTCAGCCAGTCGCTGGCCGCCGAGGTCGCCGACTTCGGCATCCGGGTGACGATCATCGAGCCCGGCGCCTACGGCACCGACTGGGGCGGCTCGTCCGCGAGGCACGCGACGCCGGACCCTGCCTACGACGCCTTCCGCGAGAAGGCCGCCGAGCAGCGGAGGGCGCGTGCGGGGAACCCCGGCGACCCGGTCGCCACCCGCGACGCCGTCCTGCAGCTCGTCGACGCCGACGAGCCCCCGCTGCGCGTCTTCCTCGGCGACGGCCCGCTGGCCATCGCCACCCGCGACTACGAGTCCCGGCTCGCCGAGTGGCGGCGCTGGGAGCCGCTGTCGGTCGCCGCGCACGGCCGGCGCGACTGACCCCGGCGGGGGAACCGGCCCGGCCGGGGACGGGCGGACCGTCCCCGGCCGGGCCTAGGGTCCGCGGCGTGCCGACCGCGACCGCCGCCGACGTCCTCGCGTACCGCGCCGCCGCCCAGCAGCTCGATAGCGACGCCGGCACGCCCGCGGAAACGGCCGTGCTCGACCTCGGCGTCCAGGACACCGGGCCCGACGGCGGCGCGTGGGCACTGGAGATCCGCGGTGCCACCGCGGACCCCGCGGAGCTGGCCACCGTCTGGACGCTGCGCGGCGCCCCGCACCTGTACCGCCGGGCGGACCTGCCCGGCGTCGCGGCCGCCACCGCGCCGTTCTCCGAGGCCGACGCCGCCAAGCGCGTCTACGACGCGGCGCGGCCGCTCCGGGCCGCCGGCATCCCCGTGCTCACCGCCCTGGACACCATCGCGGCGGCGATGCGGGAGGCCGTCGCGGAGCCGCGGGTCAAGGGAGAGGTGTCGCGGGTGGTGTCCGACGCGCTGGCCGGTGAGGGCGACCCGGGCCCCTACAACCGGTTCTGCCGCCCGTGCGACGCGGTGCACCTGTTCGAGCAGCCGTTCCGCCTCGCGGCGCTGCGGGCGGGCCTGGAGCTGCGGCCGGGCACCTCGCCGCCGGTGCTGCAGCCGGTGCCCGGGCTCGCGCCGGCCGGCACCGTCCCCGAGCGGCTCGACGTCGTCCGCGCGTACCTGCGCCTGCTCGGGCCGGCCACGCCGCAGCACGTGGCCGGCTACCTCGACGCCCCGGTGAAGGACGTCCGGGAGCGCTGGCCGGACGACGCCGTCGAGGTGGAGGTCGACGGGGAGCGCCGGTGGCTGCTCGCCGACGACGCCGGTCGGCTGGGCGCCGCTGCGCCCGGCGGCGTGCGCCTGCTCGGCCCGTTCGACCTGTTCCTGCAGGCCCGCGACCGCGAGACGCTGGTGCCCGACGCCGACCGCAGGAAGGCCTTGTGGCCGGTGCTCGGGCGGCCCGGCGCGGTGCTCGCCGGCGGCGCGGTCGCCGGCGCCTGGCGGCCGCGGAAGGCCGGGAAGGCGCTCACCGTCGCCGTCGAGCCGTGGGCCCGCCTGTCCCCCGCCACCCGGTCGGGGGTGGAGGAGCAGGCGGAGCGCCTGGCCGCCTCCCGCGGCGCCGCGCTGAAGGCGGTGGAGTTCGCGGACTAGGTGTAGTGACCACGAGCGTTGTTGACGGTGTAGCTGGCTGAGACATGCAGGAGACCTCCGGGC
>NZ_JBAGKE010000016.1:0-31321 GCF_037034165.1 Geodermatophilus sp. FMUSA9-8
TCTTCACAGGAAGGGCCCCCACCACCCGGTGGGGGCCCTTCCTGCATTCCGGTGCCGTTCTCCGGAACGGTCGTGGAATGGCCGACGGCCCCGGTTCCGTCAGGACGGACACGGGGCCGCGGTCGTCGGTCGTGGGCCGTCAGGGGACGACCCGCCGGAGGCCGGCGAAGGACAGTGCCGCTGCCACGGCCGCCAGGGCCACCGGGATGGCGACGGCCAGGGTGAGCGTCGACTGGTCCACCAGCCAGGTGCCCACGTCGCCCCACCAGCCGCGCCAGGAGACCAGGACGGCCAGGCCACCGAAGACGACCATCGCGCCGATCACCAGGCCCCAGATGCCGTACTGGCCCCAGCGCTTCATCACCACGCCGATCGCCACACCGAGGAAGGCCGCGGCGAGCATCGGGGCGCCGGAGACGAGCACCTGCAGGGCGATGTTGTCGACGTCCATCTGGCCCGGGGCCCAGAAGTTGAGCCGGACCCCCCAGCCGCCGGTGGCGTCCTCGATCGCGACGAGCAGCGCGACGGCGACCCCGTAGACAAGCGCCGCGACCAGCGCGGCCAGTGCCGTCCCCAGGTAGAAGGTGCGCCGGCTCAGGCTCATCCCCATCGCGAAGGGCATCACCTGGGTGACCGACTGGACGAAGACGACGAGGACGGTGATGTAGAGGGACGCGACGCCGCCGGTGATCCCGCCGCCCGGCTGCGTGCCGGCATCGGTCAGGGACCACACCGCCAGGTTGATGACGAAGCTGAGCGAGACGACGCCCCACGGGATGCCGACGGTCAGCAGCGGGTTCATCGCGTGCAGCCGGGCGGACGCCAGGACGCGGTTCATCGGGTGGCTCCCTCGTAGGGCGTGGAGGAACGGGCGGTGCGGGCCGCGGCGGCCGCCGAGGGCGTCCCCGTGGCGCGCGTGCTCAGGGCGACGACGAGCTGCTGCAGCGGCGTTGGCTCCGCCGTCAGGCCGGACGCCGCGGGGTCGGCCGGGTCGAGCGGCCGGCCGAGGCGCAGGACGGCGCGCGTCGACCCGCCCAGGGCGTCCCGGGTGAGCACCTCGTGCTCCCGTGCCAGCGCCTCGACGCGCTCGGTCGGGCCGGTGACGGTGAGGGCGGAGGCGCGCAGGGTCTCGACGTCGTCGTCGAGGAGGACCCGGCCGCCGTCGAGGAGGACGACGTGCTCGAGCAGCCCGCTGATCTCCTCGATGAGGTGCGTGGACAGGACGATCGTCCGGGGCTCCTCGGCATAGTCGGCGATCAGCCGGTCGTAGAAGAGCTGACGGGCGACGGCGTCGAGGCCCAGGTAGGGCTCGTCGAAGAAGGTGACCGGCGCCCGGGAGGCCAGGCCGATGGTGATGCCGACGGCCGACACCATCCCGCGGGACAGCTTGACCACCGGCCGGCGGGCCGGGAGGTCGAAGTCGGCCACCAGCGAGCGGGCCAGGTCCTCGTCCCAGGTGGGGAAGAGGGTGGCCGCCGCCGCGAGGGCGTCGCGCACCCGGAAGTGGTCGGGGTAGCGCTGGCTCTCCTTGACGAAGCAGATCTGCTGGAGGACGGCGTCGTCCTCGTAGGGGTCGGTGCCGAGCACCCGCACCTGGCCGCTGGTGGGCACGCGGTGCCCGGCGAGCAGCTGCATGAGCGTCGTCTTGCCGGCGCCGTTGCGGCCCAGCAGGCCGGTGATGCCGTCGGTGGCGAAGGAGGTGGTCACCGCGTCGAGGGCGGTGTGCTCCCGGTACCGCATGGTGACGTCGGTCAGGGTCGCGGCGGCGGTCATCGCTCGTCCTCCCAGCGGTCGATCATCCGGGCCAGCTCGGTGGTGGAGATGCCGAGCTTGGAGGCCTCGGTCATCAGGGGGCGGACGTACTGGTCGGCGAACTCGCTGCGGCGGCGCTTGAGCAGCTGCTCCCGGGCGCCCGTGGCGACGAACATCCCGACTCCTCGTCTCTTGTAGAGGACCCCGTCGGTGACGAGCTGGTTGAGGCCCTTGGCGGCTGTCGCGGGGTTGATGCGGTGGAAGGCGCTGAGCTCGTTCGACGAGGGCGCCTGGCTCTCCTCGGGGAGGGAGCCGTCGACGATCGCGTTCTCGATCTGGGCCGCGACCTGCCGGAAGATCGGGCCGGCGTCCTCGTTCACCCGGCGCCCCGGTGTCCCGCCGACTCGCTCTGGTGCCGGGGTTCATTACTCATGTAGTGAACCGTAGGGGCGGTGGAGTTTGACCGTCAAGACCGGCTACGGTCGCGCCGTGGACGACGCCCTGACGCCCTTCACCGTCGACGTCCCCGCGGACGAGGTGGACGACCTCCGCCGCCGGCTGCGCGGCACCCGCTGGCCCGACGCCGCGACGGTCGGCGACTGGTCGCAGGGCGTGCCGCTGGACTGGCTGCGCGAGGTCTGCAGGTACTGGGCCGAGGAGTACGACTGGTCCGCCTGCCAGGCCCGGCTGGACGCCGTCCCCCAGCTGACGACGGTCGTCGACGGGCTGGCGGTCCACCTCCTGCACGTCCCCTCGCCACACCCCGGCGCGCTGCCGCTGGTCCTCACGCACGGCTGGCCCGGGTCGGTGCTCGAGTTCCTCGACCTGATCGGCCCGCTCACCGACCCCGAGGACCCGCGCGACGCGTTCTCCGTCGTCGTCCCCTCGCTGCCCGGCTACGGGTGGAGCGGGCACCCGGAGGCGCCCGGCTGGGGGCCGGCGCGGACCGCGGACGCGTGGGCGGAGGTGATGCGCCGGCTCGGGTACGAGCGCTTCGGGGCGCAGGGCGGGGACATCGGCTCGTTCGTGTCGGCCAACCTGGGCGCGCGCCACCCCGACCGGGTGGCCGGCGTGCACCTCAACATGGTGGTGACCGAGCCGCCGCCCGGGCGGACCGAGTTCGACGAGCGCGAGCAGCGCGCCCTGGACCGGATGCGCACCTTCCGCACCGACGGGTCGTCCTACAGCCACCAGCACCGCACCCGGCCGCAGACCCTCGGCTACGGCCTCACCGACTCCCCGGCCGGGCAGGCCGCGTGGATCCTCGAGAAGTTCGCCGCCTGGACCGACAACGACGGCGACCCGACCTCCGCGATCGCGCTCGACCGGCTGCTGGACGACGTCTCGGTCTACTGGTTCACGCGGACGGCGACGTCGTCGGCGCGGATGTACTGGGAGATGGCCCGGGCGCCGGAGGAGCGGGCACCGCAGGTGGACGTGCCGTCCGGCGTCTCGCTGTTCCCGCACGAGATCTTCGTGCCGCCGCGGGCGTGGGTGGAGCGGCAGCTGACCGACCTGCGGCTCTGGCGCGAGCACGACAGCGGCGGGCACTTCGCGGCGATGGAGCGGCCGGGCGAGCTGCTGGCCGACGTCCGGGAGTTCTTCCGCCCGCTCAGGTAACCGCCGCGACACATCCGGCGATTAGCGTCCGGGCTCCGCCGACCCCCGGAGGACCCCGCGTGCACCTCTCCCCGCACGAGCAGGAGCGCCTGCTGCTCTCCTACGCCGCCGAGCTGGCACGACGACGGCGCGCGCGGGGCCTGCGGCTCAACCTGCCCGAGGCGACGGCGATCGTCACCGACCACGTGCTCGAGGGCGCCCGCGACGGCGTGCTGGTGGCCGAGCTCATGCAGTCGGGCCGCACGGTGCTCACCCGCGACGACGTGATGGACGGCGTCCCCGAGCTGCTGGAGGAGGTGCAGGTGGAGGCCACCTTCCCGGACGGGACCAAGCTGGTCACGGTCCACCACCCGATCCCGTGAGCGGTGGGCCCGTGGTCCCGGGCGAGGTCATCCCCGCCGAGGGGACGATCGAGACGCTCCCCGGTGTCCCGCGGATCGAGCTCGAGGTGACCAACACCGGCGACCGGCCGGTGCAGGTGGGCTCGCACTTCCACTTCGCGCAGACCAACCGCGCCCTGGCCTTCGACCGGGCCGCGGCGGCCGGCCACCGGCTCGACATCGCCGCCGGCACCGCCGTCCGCTTCGAGCCCGGCATCACCCGCACGGTGACGCTGGTGCCGCTGGCCGGCGCGCGCGTGGTCCCCGGCCTGACCGCAGAGGGAGGGCTCGGCTGATGGTGCAGCTGTCCCGCGAGCGCTACGCCCAGCTGTACGGCCCCACGACGGGCGACCGCATCCGGCTGGCCGACACCGACCTTCTGATCGAGGTCGAGGAGGACCGCTGCGGCGGCCCCGGCCGCGCCGGCGAGGAGGCGGTGTTCGGCGGCGGCAAGGTGATCCGCGAGTCGATGGGCCAGGGCCGCGCCACGCGCGCGCAGGGCGCACCCGACCTGGTCATCACCGGCGCCGTCGTCCTGGACCACTGGGGGATCGTCAAGGCCGACGTCGGCATCCGCGACGGGCGGATCGTGGCGCTGGGCAAGGCCGGCAACCCCGACACCATGGACGGCGTCCACCCCGACCTGGTGATCGGCCCGGGCACCGAGGTGATGGCCGGCAACGGCCGGATCCTCACCGCCGGCGGCATCGACTGCCACGTGCACTTCATCTGCCCGCAGATCGTCCCCACGGCGCTCGGCTCCGGGGTCACCACGCTCATCGGCGGCGGCACCGGCCCGGCCGAGGGGTCGAAGGCCACCACGATCACCCCGGGCGCCTGGTACCTGGCCCGGATGCTCGAGGCGATGGACCCGTGGCCGGTGAACGTCGCGCTGCTCGGCAAGGGCAACACCGTCTCGCTCGAGTCGATGGAGGAGCAGCTCCGCGCCGGTGCCAGCGGGTTCAAGCTGCACGAGGACTGGGGCTCCACGCCTGCGGCGATCGACGCCTGCCTCACCGTGGCCGGGCGCAACGGCGTCCCGGTCGCGCTGCACTCGGACACGCTCAACGAGGCCGGGTTCGTCGAGGACACCCTGGCGGCGATCGCCGGCCGGTCGATCCACGCGTACCACACCGAGGGTGCCGGGGGCGGGCACGCGCCGGACATCATCACCGTCGCCGGGCACCCGAACGTGCTCCCGTCGTCGACCAACCCGACCCGGCCGCACACGGTGAACACCCTCGACGAGCACCTCGACATGCTCATGGTCTGCCACCACCTGGACTCCTCCGTGCCGGAGGACCTGGCCTTCGCCGAGAGCCGGATCCGGCCGACGACGATCGCCGCCGAGGACCTGCTGCACGACATCGGCGCCATCTCGATGATCGGCTCCGACGCGCAGGCCATGGGCCGGGTGGGCGAGGTCGTGATGCGCACCTGGCAGACGGCGCACGTGATGAAGCGCAAGCGCGGGTCGCTGGCCGGCGACGGCGCCGCGGACAACCTGCGGGCCCGCCGGTACGTCGCGAAGTACACGATCTGCCCGGCGGTGGCGCACGGCATCGACGGCGAGGTGGGCTCGGTGGAGCCCGGCAAGCTCGCCGACCTCGTGCTGTGGGACCCGCGGTTCTTCGGCGTCCGCCCGCACGCGGTGCTCAAGGGCGGGATGGTCGCATGGGCGCAGATGGGCGACGCCAACGCCTCCATCCCGACGCCGCAGCCGCAGCTCCCGCGGCCGATGTTCGGCGCGTACGGGAGGGTGCCGGCGCTGACCTCGGTGCACTTCGTGGCGCCGGCGGCCCTGGAGGCGGGGCTCGGCGACCGGCTGGCCATCGACCGGCGGCTGACCGCGGTCACCGACACCACCCGGCTCACCAAGGCCGACATGCCGGAGAACACCGCACTGCCGGAGATCCGCGTCGACCCGGACACCTTCACGGTGACCGTGGACGGCGAGGTGTGGGAGCCCGAGCCGGTGCGCGAGCTGCCGATGGCGCAGCGGTACTTCCTGTTCTGATGACGGCCGCTCTGCTGACGCTGGCCGACTCGCGGCTCCCCGCGGGCGGGCACACGCACTCCGGCGGGGTGGAGCAGGCGATCGCGGCCGGGCTGGTGCGCGACCCGACGTCGCTGGCCGCCTTCCTGCTGCGCCGGCTGCAGACCGCTGGTCGGGTCGCCGCGGGGCTCGCCGGAGCGACGTGCCGCGGGGGAGACCTCGCGGCGCTCGATGCGGAGGCCGACGCGCGGACGCCGTCGCCGGCGCTGCGGGCCGCCTCCCGGCAGCAGGGCCGCGGGCTCGTGCGGGTGGGCCGCCGCGCCTGGCCCTCGCCGCTGTGGGACGCCCTGCCCGCCGCGCCGCACCACCCCGTCGCGCTCGGCGTCGCCGCGGCCGCCGGGGGGCTGACGCCCCGCGACGCCGCCGCGGCCGCCGCCTACCTGTCGGTCAGCGGCCCGGCCACCGCGGCGCAGCGGCTGCTCGCCATGGACCCGCTCACCGTCGCCGCCGTCACCGCGCGGCTGGCGCCGGAGATCGACGCCGTCGCCGAGGACTGCCTCTCGCGCGCGGACGGCGAGCTGCCCGCCGACACCGACCCGCTCCTCGACCTGCTGGCCGAGGTGCACGCCACGAGAGGGGACCGCTTCTTTGCCTCCTGACCACAATCTCGACGACTACGTGGACGCCTACGAGCACGGGCACCGGCACGGCGGGCCGCTGCGCGTCGGGCTCGGCGGCCCGGTCGGCTCGGGCAAGACGGCGCTGGCCGCGGCGCTGTGCCGCACGCTCGGCGCCGAGTACGACCTCGCCGTCGTCACCAACGACATCTACACGACCGAGGACGCCGACTTCCTGCGTCGCAATGCCGTCCTCCCCGACGACCGGATCGAGGCGGTGCAGACCGGCTGCTGCCCGCACACCGCCATCCGCGACGACATCACCGCCAACCTCGACGCCGTCGAGCTGCTCGAGGCGCGCCACCCCGGCCTCGAGCTCGTGCTCGTGGAGTCCGGCGGGGACAACCTGACGGCGAGCTTCAGCTACGGGCTGGTCGACGTGCAGGTGTTCGTCGTCGACGTCGCCGGCGGGGACAAGGTGCCGCGCAAGGGCGGACCCGGGGTCACCGCGAGCGACCTGCTCGTGGTGAACAAGACCGACCTCGCGCCGCTGGTGGGCGCCGACCTCGACGTCATGCGGCGCGACTCCGCCGTGGTGCGCGGGGACAAGCCGACCCTGCTCATCTCGCTGCGCGAGGACCCGGCCGCCACCGAGGTGGCCGAGTGGGTGCGCGCGCAGGTGCGGGCGCGGCAGCTGCAGCAGGCGTGAGGACACGGGTCGAGGTCGTCGCGCGGCGGGGGCCCGGCGGGCGCACCGTGCTGCCGGTGGTCCGCGGGAGCGGGCAGCTGGCGGTGCGCCGGACCGGTCCGTCCGCCGTGCACCTGGTGGCGACGGCGTTCGGCCCGCTCGGCGGCGACGACGCGGAGATCCGGTTGGTGGTCGAGGAGGGCGCCGTGCTGGCGGTGCGCTCGGTGGCCGCCGCCGTCGCGCTGCCCGCCCGCGACGGCGACCGGCCCTCGGCGCAGCGCGTCGTCGCGGAGGTGGCCGGGGAGCTCGACCTGCGGATGGAGCCGACCGTCGTCGCCCGGGGCGCGCACCACCGGGCCGGGCTGACGGCGACGCTGACCGCGGGCGCCGTGCTCACCGCCACCGAGCAGGTGCTGCTCGGCCGCACCGGCGAGGAGCCCGGCCGCTGGACCGGCACCACGCGGGTGGTCGCCGACGGGCGACCGCTGGTGCACACGACCGTCGGCCTGGGCCCGGGAGCGCCGGCCTGGCTGCCGCCGGCCGCGCCGCGGGCCTTCGCGTCCACGGTGCACGTGGGGCAGGCTGCCGGGGTGCTGACCGCCGGGGACGCCGTCCGCCTGCCGCTGGAGAACGGGTGGGTGGCCACCGCGTGGGGCGCCGAGCTGCACACCGTGGTGCGCGCGGTGGAGGCGGTGGCGTGACGCTCGTCGTCCGGGCCCGGCGGGTGGTGCTGCCGGGCGGCGAGCGCGCCGCGGCCGTGCACGCGCGGGACGGCGTCGTCACGGCGGTGACGGCGTTCGACGACGTCCCGCCCGGCGCGGTCACCCTCGCCGACGACGAGGTGCTGATCCCGGGGCTTGTCGACAGCCACGTGCACGTCAACGAGCCCGGCCGCACCGAGTGGGAGGGCTTCGCCAGCGCCACCCGGGCCGCGGCCGCCGGCGGGATCACCACGATCGTGGACATGCCGCTGAACTCCGTGCCGGCGACCACCACGCTCGACGCGCTGCGGGTCAAGCGGGACGTCGCGGCGGGGCAGGTCGCCGTCGACGTGGCGTTCTGGGGCGGCGCGGTGCCCGGCAACCTCGCCGAGCTGCGGCCGATGCACGAGGCCGGCGTCGTCGGGTTCAAGTGCTTCCTGCTCGACTCCGGGGTGCCGGAGTTCCCGCCGCTGGACGACGCCGGCCTGCGCGCCGCGCTGGCCGAGCTGGCGGCGTTCGACGGGCTGCTCATCGCGCACGCCGAGGACGAGGCGGTCATCGACGCGGCGCCCGACCCCGCGGGCGCGAGCTACGCGGCGTTCCTCGCCTCCCGGCCGCCCGCGGCGGAGGAGACGGCGATCGGCCGGCTGGTCGCGGCCACGCGGGACACCGGCGCGCGCAGCCACGTCGTCCACCTGGCCGACGGCGACGCGCTGCCGCTGCTGCGCGCCGCCCGGGCCTCCGGCGTGCGCGTCACCGTGGAGACCTGCCCGCACTACCTGACCTTCGCCGCCGAGGACGTGCCCGACGGCGACACCGCCTACAAGTGCTGCCCGCCGATCCGCGAGGCGGCGCACCGGGAGGCGCTGTGGGGCGCGTTGCGGGCCGGCGACGTCGACCTGGTCGTGAGTGACCACTCGCCGTGCACGCCCGAGCTCAAGCGGCTCGACGTCGGCGACTTCGGGTTGGCCTGGGGCGGCATCGCCGGCCTGCAGGTGACTCTGCCGGCGGTGTGGACCGGGGCGCGGGCCCGCGGCATCCCGCTCCCGCAGGTGGTCGGGTGGATGGCGGAGGCGCCGGCGCGGCTGGCCGGGCTCCCGGGCAAGGGCGCGATCGCCGTCGGGCGGGACGCCGACCTGGTGGCCTTCGCGCCCGACGAGCCGTTCACCGTCGGACGGCTGGAGCACCGCAACCCGGTGACGCCGTACGCCGGGCGGGAGCTCACCGGCGTCGTCCGGCGGACCTGGCTGCGCGGGCGGGAGGCCGACGGCAGCCCCCTCGGTCGGTTGCTCGGCCGAGGGGGCTGGTGACGGGCTGGAACGGCTCGCCTGCAGGGTCCCGCCGCGAGCCTGCGAGTGGTGGGGGGCAGGCGGGTCCTTCTACTGCTGCTCGCCCTCCTCGCGGGCGGCGTCGTCCATGATCTTCGGGTCGTCGGTGGAGCCCCCGGCGGGGTCGGCGTTGCCCAGCGCGGTCTCGGCGGGCATCTGCCGGACGTGCTCGCGGGCGCGCTCGCGCAGGTCGTCGGTCGGTTCGGACACGGGTCCTCCTCGGGGTCTGGTGGAACGCCGGACCCCTACCCCGCCCGTGACACAGTGACCCCCGCCGACCCCGGAGGAGAGCCGTGAGCGACCCGTTCGACCTGCCCGACCTCGCCGTGCGCACCCAGGGCGGTGCCGTGGTCGTGGCCAACGACGAGTTCTTCGCCGGCAAGGAGGCCCTCGTCCTGCCCGGCCCGGCGCGCGCCCGCGACGACTTCGGCGCCCGCGGCAAGGAGTACGACGGCTGGGAGACCCGCCGCCGCCGCGAGCCCGGGCACGACGAGGCGGTCGTGCGGCTCGGCATGCCGGGGGTGGTGCGCGCCGTCGTCGTGGACACGGCGTTCTTCCTCGGCAACTACCCGCCGCGGGCGTCGCTGGAGGGCGCGGCGGTGGAGGGCCACCCGCCGGCGTCCGCGCTGGCCGACGCCGACTGGGTGCCGCTGCTGCCCCTGTCGGACCTGGCCGGCGGCACGGCGAACCGCTTCGTCGTCGAGCCCGGGCCGCGGGTGACGCACGTGCGGCTGTCCATCCACCCCGACGGCGGCGTGGCCCGCCTGCGGGTGCACGGCGAGGTGGTGCCCGACCCGCGACTGCTCGACGCCGGCCCCTGCGACCTCGCGGCGCTGGAGAACGGCGGCCGGGTGACCGGGGTGAGCAACGCGTTCTACGGCAGCCCGCACCAGCTCATCGGCCGCGGCGAGGCCCGCTCGATGGGGGAGGGGTGGGAGAACGCGCGGCGCCGCGACGGGGGCAACGACTGGGTCGACGTCGCGCTGGCCTGCGAGGGCACGGTGACCCTCGCCGAGCTCGACACCTCCTGGTTCCTCGGCAACGCGCCCGGCGCGGCGGCCCTCACCGGCCGGACGGCGGACGGCGCCGAGGTGGAGCTGCTGCCCCGCACGCCGTTGCAGCCCGACACCCGGCACCGCTTCGTGCTCCCCGGCGACGCTGCGGTGACCTCGGTCCGGATGGACGTGTTCCCCGACGGCGGCATGGCCCGGCTGCGGCTGTGGGGCCGCCCGAGCGGTGCCGGCCGCGCCGCCCTGCAGCAGCGGTGGGAGGCCACGGCCGGGCGCTGAGGAGGGCCGAGCGTGTGCGCCGGCGCGGCATCCGGGGGTCCGGAACGCGGCGTCGGGGCACACGCTCCGAGGCGTTCCCGCGGGAACGTCCCGGGATGGCACGCGGAGCGGCGGGTAGGTGGCGCCCGTGGCGACGATCGCGATGACCGGGTCCACCGACGGCATCGGCCGGGCGGCCGCACGGCAGCTGCTGGCCGACGGGCACACCGTCGTCCTGCACGCCCGCAGCGAGGCCCGGGGCGAGCCGGTGGCCGAGGAGCTGGGGCGGCTCGGCGACGTCCGGCTGGTCACCGGCGACCTGGCCGACCTCGGCGAGGTGCGCGCGCTGGCCGACCGGATCGGCCAGGTCGACGCGCTCGTGCACAACGCCGGCGTGTGGCCGGCCGACGGCGCGGCGCCCAGCGCGCAGGGCCACGAGGTCGCCTTCGCCGTCAACGCGCTGGCGCCGCACCTGCTGACCGCCCTCCTGCGCGACCGGGTGCGCGAGCGGCTGGTCTTCCTCGGCAGCGGCATGGTCGGCTCGGGCCGCGTCGACCCCGACGACCTCGGCACCCCGCGGGACTCCCGCCGGGCCTACGCCGACTCCAAGGCCCTCGACGTCGTGCTGTCCCTCGGCTGGGCCCGCCGCCTGCCGCACCTGCGGGTGGGCGCCGTCGACCCCGGCTGGGTGCGCACGAAGCTCGCCTCCGCGGGGGCGCCGGGCGACGTCGAGGACGGCGGCGCGCGGGTGGCGCTGGCCGCGGCCGGCGACTGGCCGGGCGGCTACACCGCCGGCCGCCGCCCGGCGCGCACGCCGGGCGCGCTGGAGGACACCGCCCTGCAGGACCGCGTGCTGGCCGCGATGGACCGCCTGGCCGGGCTCGGGAGCTGAGCGGATGCGGCGGCGCCGCCTCCCGGTGCCGGGATGCGGCGCCGGCGCATCCGCTCACGTCCCCGTGAGGTGCTCCGGGCGGACCGGCACGCGGGTCAGCGGCAGGCCGGTGGCCTGGCGGATCGCGGCGAGCACCGCCGGACCGGACGAGATGTTGGGCGCCTCGCCGACGCCGCGCAGCCCGTAGGGGGCGTGCGGGTCGGCGTACTCCAGGACCTCGATGCGCATCGGCGGCATGTCGAGCACCGTGGGGATCAGGTAGTCGGTGAACGACGGGTTCTGCACCCGGCCGTCGCGCACCAGGATCTCCTCCATCACCGCGAGGCCCAGGCCCTGCGCGGTGCCGCCCTGGATCTGCCCGATCACCGCCTGCGGGTTGATCGCCTTGCCCACGTCCTGGGTGCAGGCCATCTCCACGACCTTGACCAGGCCGAGTTCGGTGTCGACGTCGACCACGGCGCGGTGCGCGGAGAACGCGTACTGCACGTGCGCGAAGCCCTGGCCGGTCTCCGGGTCGATCGGCTCGGTGCGCCGGTGCCGCCACTCCAGCGTCTCCTCGACGACGTCGTCGCCGAGCACCTCGGCCAGCGTCAGCGCGACGCCGTCGCCGTCGGAGACGACCTTGCCGCCGTCGAGCCGCAGGTCGGGCACCGCCCGGCCCACCAGGTCCCGGGCGCGGGCGAGCACCCGCTCCCGCACCGCCTCGCACGCGGCCTTCACCGCGCCGCCGGTGACGTAGGTCTGCCGCGACGCGGAGGTGGAGCCGGCCGAGCCGACGGCGGTGTCCTTCGGGGCGACGACGACCCGCTCGACGCCGAGCTCGGTGCGGGCGATCTGCTGCTCGACGGTGACCAGGCCCTGTCCCACCTCGGCCGCCGCGGTGTGCACGGTGGCCACCGCCTCGCCGCCGAGGACCTCCAGCCGCACCCGCGCGGTGGAGTGGTCGTCGAAGCCCTCGGAGAAGGCGACGTTCTTGTAGGCGACGGCGTACCCGACGCCGCGCCGCACGCCCTCGCCGTGGGTGGTGTTGGAGACCCCGCCCGGCATGTCGCGCAGGTCGACGTCGTCGCCGGTGGCCGGCGCCGGGGGCATCGGCATGGCCTCCAGCCGGCGCAGCAGCTCGACGACCGGCGCCGCGCTGTCGACCACCTGCCCGTTGGGGGTGACCGACCCCTCCTCCATCGCGTTGCGGCAGCGCAGCTCGACCGGGTCCATGCCGAGCTCGGCGGCGAGGGCGTCCATCTGCGACTCGTAGGCGAACGCGGTCTGCACCGAGCCGAACCCGCGCATGGCGCCGCACGGCGGGTTGTTGGTGTAGGCGCCGTAGCAGTCGACGTGCACGTTCGGGACGACGTAGGGGCCCAGGCCCATCGTGCCGGCGTTGCCGACGACCGCGGGCGTGCTCGAGGCGTACGCGCCGCCGTCGAGGTAGATCGTGGCCCGGACGAAGACGAGGTCGCCGTCGCGGGTGGCGCCGTGCTCGTAGCGCATGGTGGCCGGGTGCCGGTGCACGTGGCCGAAGAAGGACTCCTCGCGGTTGTAGGACATCTTCACCGGCCGGCCGGTGTGCAGCGCCAGCAGGCAGGCGTGCACGTGCATGGAGAGGTCCTCGCGGCCGCCGAACGCCCCACCGACGCCGGCGAGGGTCAGCCGCACCTTCTCCTCGGGCATGCCCAGCGCCGCGCAGATCTGCCGCTGGTCGACGTGCAGCCACTGGGTGGCCACGTAGAGGTCGACGCCGCCGTCCTCGGCCGGGACCGCGAGCCCGGACTCCGGCCCGAGGAACGCCTGGTCCTGCATGCCGACCTCGTACTCGCCGACCACCACGACGTCGGCCGTGGGATCGGGGTCGCCCCTGCGGATCTTCAGGTGGCGCACCAGGTTGCCCTGCGGGTGCAGGTGGGCGCTCTCGCGGCTCAGCTCGGTGACCTCGGCGGGGGTCTCGTGCACCTGGTTCCACGTCGGGTGCCCCAGCGCGGTGCGGGCGTCGGTGACCGGCTCCCACACCTCGTAGTCGACGACGACGCGCGCGGCGGCCCGCCGGGCGGTGTCGGGGTGGTCGGCGGCCACCAGCGCCACCGGCTCGCCCTGGTAGCGGACGACGTCGAGCGCGAGCACCGGCTGGTCGGCGAGCTCGAGGCCGTAGACCTTCTCGCCGGGGACGTCGTCGGAGGTGAGCACGGCGTGCACGCCCGGGACGGCGAGCGCGGGGCCGACGTCGATCGAGCGGATGCGGGCGTAGGGGTGCGGGCTGCGCAGCGTGACGCCCCACAGCATGTCGTCCATCCACAGGTCGCTGCCGTAGGCGAACTCGCCGCGGACCTTGAGGACGCCGTCGGGGCGCTGCGCGTCGGCGCCGATGCCGCCCCCGGCGCCGGTCAGGTGCGCCGGGGCGCCGCTCGGGGCGCGGGTGGGGGTGCTCATCGCGCCTCACCTGCCATGCGGTCGGCGGCCAGCCGGACGGCGTCGAGGATCTTCTCGTAGCCGGTGCAGCGGCAGAGGTTCCCGGCCAGCGCCTCGCGGATCTCGGCGTCGGCGGGCCTGCGGCCCTCGGCGCGGGTGCGGGCGACCAGGTCGTCGGTGGCCACCAGCAGGCCGGGCGTGCAGAAGCCGCACTGGACGGCGCCGGCCTCGAGGAACGCCTCCTGGACCGGGTGCAGCTCGCCGGCGGGCGCGAGGCCCTCGACGGTGCCGACCTCGCGGCCCTGCGCCTGGCCGGCGGCGACCAGGCAGGCGCAGACCGGGACGTCGTCGAGGTAGACGGTGCACGAGCCGCACTCGCCCTGCTCGCAGGCGTTCTTCGACCCGGGCAGCCCCATCCGCTCGCGCAGGACGTAGAGCAGGCTCTCGCCCTCCCACACGTCGTCGACCTCGCGGGGCGTGCCGTTGACCGAGCAGCTCAGGCGCACGTCGGGTCTCCCTTGCGGTAGTCGGCCCTGTACTCGGACCAGGCCCAGGTGAGGGTGCGGCGGGCCATCACGGACAGGGCGTGCACGCGGTAGGCGGCGGTGCCCCGGACGTCGTCGATGGGGGCGGCGGCCGCGGCGACCAGCTCGCCGAAGCGCCCGGCGGTGGCGGCCGGCAGCTCGCCGCGGGACTCCCACAGCCCGTCGAGCTCGCCGGCGAGGAACTCCTCGGCCTCCGGCGCGCGGCGCGGGGTGGGGGCGGCCGACCCGATGCCGGTGCCGACGGCGCGGCGGTCGGGGTGCAGGGCCAGGCCGAAGGCGGCGACGGCGATGACCATCGCGTTGCGGGTGCCGATCTTGCTGTACTGCTGCGGCCCGGCCGGCGGGCGGATGCGGACGGCGGCGATCAGCTCGTCGTCGGCCAGGGCGGAGCGCTTGACGCCCCGGTAGAAGTCCGCGACCGGGATGGTGCGGGTGCCGCGGACGCTCGCCACCTCGACCTCGGCGCCGGCGGCCAGCAGCGCGGGGTGCGCGTCGCCGGCCGGGGAGGCGGTGGCCAGGTTGCCGCCGACGGTGCCGCGGTTGCGGATCTGCGGCGAGCCGATCGTGCGGGCCGCCATCGCCAGCCCGGGCAGCCGGTCGCCGAGCTCGCTGATCACCCGGGCGTAGGGGACGCCGGCGCCGAGCCGCACCGCGCCGTCGTCGAGGCCCCACTCCTGGAGCTCGGGCACGCGGGTGAGGTCGATGAGCGTCGTCGGGCGCAGGCGGCCGAAGTTGACCGCCACCATGACGTCGGTGCCCCCGGCGATCGGGACGGCGTCGCGGGCGGCGGCCTTCGCCTCCAGCGCCTCCGCCCACGTCGCGGGCTGCAGGAAGTCCATCGTCGCTCCTGGTGGCTCAGGCCCCCGGGTTCCCGGGGGACGGCCACGGTAGCCCCGGTGCGTTCCGATCGGGTTGCACGCCGTCACGTGGCGACTCGCCGCGTTCACACGGGCTGGGCAGGATGCGGCGGGTGGAGACGACCGCCGACCTGCTGGTGCACGGTGCCGACCTGCTCGCCACCCTCGACGACGGCCGGCGCGAGATCCCCGGCGGCTGGGTCGCCGTCACCGGCGGGGTGGTGAGCGGCGTCGGCGGGCCGGGCGACCCGCGGCCGGACGCCGCCCGCACCGTGGACGCGCGCGGCTGCCTGGTGACGCCCGGGCTGGTCAACACCCACCACCACCTGTACCAGAACCTCACCCGCTCGTTCGCGCCCGCGCTGACCGGCGGGCTCTTCGAGTGGCTGGTCACCCTGTACCCGCTGTGGGCGCGGCTGGACGAGGAGGCCGCGTACGTGTCGGCCTACGTCGGGCTGACCGAGCTCGCGCTGGCCGGGTGCACCACCTCCACCGACCACCTCTACGTGCACCCGCGCGGCGCCGGCGACCTGATCGGCGCCGAGGTGCGCGCCGCGCAGGACCTCGGGATGCGCTCGCACTTCACGCGGGGCTCGATGTCGCTGTCGATGAAGGACGGCGGGCTGCCGCCGGACTCCGTCGTCCAGGACGACGACGAGGTCCTCGCGGAGTCGCAGCGGCTGGTGGAGGCCCACCACGACCGCTCGCCGCACGCGCTGACCCGGCTGGCGCTGGCGCCGTGCTCGCCGTTCAGCGTCTCCACGGAGCTGATGACCCGGACGGCGGAGCTGGCCGAGCGGCTCGACGTCCGGCTGCACACCCACCTCGCCGAGACGCAGGACGAGGACGCCTTCTGCCTCGAGCGCTTCGGCCGCCGCCCGGTCGACTACCTCGCCGACGTCGGCTGGATGACCGACCGCACCTGGCTCGCGCACGTGGTGTGGCCCTCGGCCGACGAGGTGACCCGGCTCGGGGCCGCGCGGGTCGGGGCGGCGCACTGTCCGTCGTCGAACATGGTGCTGGGCAGCGGGCTCTCACCGGTGGCGGAGCTGCGGGCGGCCGGGGCGCCGGTGGGGCTGGGCGTCGACGGGTCGGCGTCGGCGGACGCGGCGTCGCTGTGGCTGGAGGCCCGCACCGCCATGCTGCAGGGCAAGCTCCGGCACGGCGCCGGCGCCTTCTCCGCCCGCGACGCCCTGGAGATCGCCACCCGCGGCGGCGCGGCGTGTCTGGGGCGCACCGGCGAGATCGGCCAGCTGTCGGTGGGTGCGTGCGGCGACCTCGCCGTCTGGCCGCTCACCGGGCCGGCGTTCGCGGGCGCGCTGTCGGACCCGGTGGAGGCGTGGCTGCGCTGCGGGCCCGTGGCCGCGCGGCACACCGTGGTCGGCGGGCGGTTCGTGGTGGAGGACGGCGCGCCGGTGCACCCCGGCCTCGACGAGCAGCTCGCCGTCCACCGCCGGGTGAGCGAGCGCATGCAGGCGGCGGTGGACGCGGCATAGGAAGCAATCCGCACGTTCCGACGGCGGATACGTGCGGAAAGCTTCCAATGCCTCCTACAGGGCGGCGGCGAGGGCCTCGAGGTCGTCGAGGGTGGCGTCCAGGTGCGGCGACACCCGCAGCACCGGCCCGGTCATCTCGCCCGGCGCCCGCTCCGGGCCGGCCGCGGTGGTGACGACGCCGTGCTCGGCGAGCAGCCGCGCCCGGGTGGCCGCGACGTCGACGCCGTCCGGCGGGCGCAGCGTGGTCGTCGAGGTGGGCTCGCCGGCCGGCTCCACCACCGACCAGCCCGCCGCGCCGTCGAGCACCGTCCGCGCCGCCCGGCCCAGCGCCGCCAGCCGCTCGCGCACCCGGTCGGGACCGGCGGCCAGGTGCTCCCCGACCGCCAGCACCAGCCCGACCCGCCCGGCCACGTGCGCCTCGCCGCTCTCCAGTGCGCGCAGCGGCGGCACGTCCCCGGGCGCCGGGACCGCCGGGGTGAGCTCCGCGGCCACCGCCGGGCGCACGCACAGCACGCCGACGCCGCGCGGCCCGGCCAGCCACTTGCGGGAGGTCGAGTAGACGACGTCGGCGCCGAGGTCGACGTCGACGTGCCCGAGCGACTGCGCGGCGTCGAGCACCAGCGGCACCCCGTGCGCCCGGCACAGCGCCGCCACCTCGCGGGCCGGCTGCACGACGCCGCGGTGGCTGCCCACGTGCGTGAGGTGCACGAACCGCGGCGGGTCGGCGGTCAGCAGCCGCTCCAGCGCGGCGACGTCGACCCGCCCGTCGCCGTCGGAGGCCACCGGGACCACCTCGAGGCCGGCCGCCCGCAGCAGCGCCAGGTTCGGCCCGTACTCGCCGGTCGGCGCCGCCACCCGTGTGCCGGCCGGCAGCCGCCAGGCGGCCAGCAGCGCCGCGAGCGCCGCCTGCGCCGACTCGACGAAGACGACGTCGGCCGCCGCCATGCCGGCCAGCCCGCCGATCACGCTGCGGCCCTGCTGCAGCAGGTGCTCGGCCGCGGCCTGCGCCACGTAGCCGCCGAGCTCGGCCTCGTGCCGGGCGTGCTGCGCGACCGCGCCGAGCACCCGCTCGCTCTGCCGGCTGCACGCGGCGGAGTCCAGGTGCCGGCCGGCCGCGCGGGG
Organism: Geodermatophilus sp. FMUSA9-8; assembly: GCF_037034165.1. Taxonomy (NCBI): domain Bacteria; kingdom Bacillati; phylum Actinomycetota; class Actinomycetes; order Geodermatophilales; family Geodermatophilaceae; genus Geodermatophilus; species Geodermatophilus sp. FMUSA9-8. Next base: position 17,666 of record NZ_JBAGKE010000016.1, read on the forward strand.
GCGGGCGGTGCGCCAGGCGGCGGCGAGGTCGTCGTGCGGCAGCAGCAGGTCGAGCGCGGTCACCCCGCGACGCTAGCGCTCAGGACTCCAGCAGCCCCCGGGCCACCGACTCGCCGGAGTGCGCGGGATCGCCGTCGAGGGGCTCCACGGAGACGTCGACGACCGGGTACTCGCCGATGTCGATGCCCGGCGGCAGCTCGAACTCCTCCGTGCCGGCGCGGACCACCCCGAGCGGGACCAGCCCGGACACCGACTCGGTGAGCAGCCAGGCCTCGTAGTAGCCCTCGGCCGGCGCGTCGGCGGCGAGCTCCACCCGCAGCACCCGCGTGCCGTCCTCGCGCTCGACGACCGACGCGGTGCCGGTGGCGTCGCTGCCGGCCAGCGGGTCGAGCTGCGCCGCGGCGACGGCGACGCCCGCGTCCTCCCGGCCGGACAGCGCCACCGCGCCGGCGCCGATGCCGAGCCCCACCACCAGCGCCGCGGCGGCGGCGAGCAGCAGCCGGGAGCGGCGCGGGCGCAGCGGCACCACCGGGGCGACCGGCGGCTGGGGTGCGACCGGCCCGGCGGCGACGGGCCGGGGTGCCGACCGCTCGGGCGGGAGGGGTGCGAGCGGGACGGGCGGCGCGTCGGGCACGGGGCCGGCCGGCGGGGCCGACGCCGCCACCACCTGCGGGCGCGGGGCGCTCGAGACGCCGGTGGCCGCGGCGATCCCGGCCCACAGCGCGGGCGGGGGAGCGACCGGCGCCGTCGGCTCGGCCAGCTCGGGGACGGTGAGCACGTCGACGGCGCGGCGCAGCCGGCCCACCTCGTCGGTGCACGAGGCGCAGCCGGCCAGGTGCTCGGCGGCGTCGGGACCCAGCGGCTCGCGCAGCGCCGCCAGGCCGAGGTCCTCAGGCGTGCAGTGCGGCACCGTCCACCTCCAACCGGTCGCGCAGGCGCTCCAGGGTGCGCCGGATGTGGCTCTTGACCGTCCCCAGCGGCAGGCCGGTGCGCTCGGCGATCTGCGCGTGGGTGAGGTCGGCGAAGAACGCCAGCTCGATGATGCCGCGCTGGGGCTGCCCCAGGCGGTCCAGCTCGCCGAGCAGCAGCACGCGGTCGGCGACGGCGGCGTCGACCGGCTGCGGGCCGCCGGCCGGGCGGGCCTGCGCCTCGATCAGCGCGGCCTCGGCGGCGCGGCGCTGGCGGTCCCGCCTGGCCCAGGTGTCGGCGATCTTGTGGCGGCAGACGCCGGTCAGCCACGCGGGCAGCGGGCCCTGGTCGGGGCGGTAGCCGGCGCGGCCGGTCCAGGCGGAGACGAATGTCTGCTGGGTGACGTCCTCGGCGTCGGGGCCGGGGCCGAAGGCCCGCACCGCCATGCCGTGCACGCGGGCGGCCCAGCGCTCGTAGGCCCAGGCCAGCGCCTGCTCGTCGCCCGCGGCGAAGCGGCGCCCGACCTCGTCGTCGTCGGGCTCCGCCGCGCCCGGGGGCACCGGCTCGGCCTGGGTGGTCACCTCGCCGACCCTAGGCGACCACCGGCCCGTGCGGGGCTCGAGCAGGCCGGTCACGGGGCCGGCTCCGCCACGACGACGAGGTTGTCGCGGTATCCGCCGAGGTCGGGGAGGAACGGTCCGCCGCAGGTGACGAGGGTCAGCCGGGGCGGTCCGTCGCGGCGGAACAGGTCGTCGACCGGCAGGGCGCCCTTGTCGAGCAGTTCCCGGCCGAGGACCCGCCAGCGGGTGACGGTCCCGGCGGCGTCGGTGACCAGCACCTCGTCGCCGGGCTCGGCCGCGCGCAGCGCCGCCATCGCGCCGAGGCCCTGCTCGACGTCGTCGACGTGCCCGGCGACGACGGCCGAGCCGGGTGCGCCGGGCGCCGGGCCGAAGCGGTACCAGCCGGCGCGGTCGACGTCGTCGGGGATGGCCATCTGCCCGTCGTCCGCGGTGCCCACCGCGTCGACGGGGACGTCGAGGCCGCGGGCGGGCACCTCGACCCGCACCGGCGGGACCACCTGGGCGGCGGGGGACGGCGCGGCGTCACGGGTGGTCACCTGCGGGAGGGCCGGCGACGGCGGAGGTGCCGTCGTCGGGGTCGCGGCCGGTGTCGGGGCGGGCGCGAGGGCCTGCTCGACGGGCGCGCCCGCCGCCGCCGGGGGCCGGGTCAGCTCCCACGCGGTGGGCACGCCCACGGCGAGGGCCAGGCCCAGGGCCACGCCGGCGGCAGCGGGTCGCACGGCCGTCAGGCCCGCGTCGTGGCGAGCCGGCGGGCGGCCAGGCCGGCGCCGACGAGACCCAGGGCGGACAGGCCGAGCAGCGGCACCGGCAGGCCCTCGTCGTCGGCCAGGCCCGCGCTGCCGCCGGGGACGCCGGACGGCGAGGAGTGGCCACCGCCGATCGTCTGGACGGCGAGCTCGTAGCCGGCCTCCTCGGAGCCCCACGCGTAGACGATCGTGGTGGCGCCCTCGGCGACCTCGAGGTCGGCCGGGCCGATGGCGACCGTGGAGGTGCCGGCCAGGACGACGTCGGCGCTCACGGTGCCCGCCGGGACCTCCAGCGAGGCCTCGTTCGGGTTGGCGAGGTTCGGCACGATCACCTGGCCGCCGGCGCGGACGTCGACGGCGGGGGCGGCGGCGGTGTGCCGGACGGTGACCCGGCCCTGGCCCGCGGCCACCTCGGAGACGTCGTTGACGAACGGGGTGAGCGCCGGCTGGCCCTCGGCGGTCAGGTGGGCGACGACCGTGGCGTTGGCGCCGGACGGGACGGCGACGTCGTTCGCCGACAACAGCGGGGTGCCCGAGCCGTCGGGGGCGTCGGCGGGGAAGAGCGCCAGGTCGTAGGAGCCGGCCGGCAGCGACAGCGGGTCGGTCAGGGTGCCGGGCTGGAAGTCGTCGATGAGCCGCTCGCCGTTGGCGTAGACGTCCACCGGGGTGTCCGGGACGGCGTGCAGGACCGAGACGGTGGCGTCGGCCGCCGAGGCGGGGGCGACGCCGAGGGCCAGCAGTGCGCCGGTACCGGCGACGGTGGCGATGCCGAGGGTGCGGGTGCGGGTCACGGGGACCTCCGGGGTCGGGGTGTGCTGACACCCCCTCTTCCGGCGTCCTCCCAGGTCCGGATGCAGTCCCGGGCGAGGTCGTGCTCTGCACGCGGTCGTGTGCAGAGCACGAGGTGCGCTTCGTGCTCTGCCCACCGGGGTGGGCAGAGCACGACCCGGCTCAGGACACCGGTGCGGGGACCGAGAGGGAGACGCCGAAGTCGCCGGCCGGGTCGGTCCACCAGTGCGTCATCGCCAGCCCGGCCGCGGCGAGCTCGGCCTCGACGCCCTCGCGGCGGAACTTCGCCGACACCTCGGTGCGCAGGTCCTCACCGGCGGCGAACGGCACCTCCAGCCCGAGCGCCGGCACCGCCACCACCTGCTCGGTGCGCGAGCGCAGCCGCATCTCGATCCACTCGGCGTCGGCGTCCCACAGCGCCACGTGCTCGAACGCGTCGGGGTCCACCTCGGCGCCGAGCTCCCGGCGCAGCACCGCCAGCACGTTGCGGTTGAACGCCGCGGTCACCCCGGCGGCGTCGTCGTAGGCGCGCACCAGCCGCGCCGGGTCCTTGACCAGGTCGGTGCCGAGGAGGAAGGAGTCGCCGGGCCGCAGCGTGGCCGCGAGGTCGCGCAGGAACGCCGCCCGCGGGCCGGGCTCGAGGTTGCCGATCGTGGAGCCGAGGAAGGCCACCAGCCGCCGGCCGGTGCGCGGCAGCCGGTGCAGGTCGCGGGTGAGGTCGGCGACCAGCGGCTCGACGGCGACGCCCGGGTACTCCGCGCGGATCGCCGCGCCGGCCGCCGCGAGCACCGTCGGGTCGACGTCGACCGGCACGAACCGGCGCAGCGTCCCCGCACGCGAGAGCGCGGTGAGCAGCAGCCGCGTCTTCTCCGACGTGCCGCTGCCGAGCTCCACCAGCACGTCGGCGCCCGAGGCCGCTGCGATCGCGCCGGCGTGCGCCTCGAGGACCGCCCGCTCGGCGCGGGTCGGGTAGTACTCGGGCAGCCGGGTGATCTCGTCGAACAGCTCGCTGCCGCGGGCGTCGTAGAACCACCGCGGCGGCAGCGTCCTCGGCGTCGCGGTGAGCCCGGCCCGCACGTCGGCGGCCAGCGCGGCGGCGGCGTCGGGGCCCAGGCGGTCCTGCGTGTCGGTCACGGAGCTCCTCTGCTCGGGCGGTCGAGGGGGGTCACGGTGAGGCCGTCGGGCGTCACGGCGACCAGTGATCGGTCGGGGAGGTCGGTCCAGGCCGGGTCGTCGTCCCACGGCTCGCTGGCCAGCGCCGTCCCCTCGTCGGTGACCAGCGCCGACAGCGTGTCGCCCCAGGTGGTGGCCAGCAGCCGGGTGCCGTCGGCGGCGAGCAGGTTGAGCCGGGCGGCGGGGTCCGCGGCGCCCACCTCCCGGACGACGTCGCCGAGCGCCTCGGGCCCGCGGGCGAAGACCAGCGCGGCGAGCAGCGCGCTGTCGACGGTGGACTCCGCGTCGCGCACCGGCGGCAGCACCGCCCGGTCGACCCGGCCGTTGTGCGACAGCAGCCACCGGCCGTCGGTGAACGGCGCGGCCGCGCTCTCCTCCAGCGGCATGCCGACGGTGGCCGAGCGGACGGCGGCGACGACACAGCCCGACCGCAGCACCGGCGCGACCGAGGCGAACGACGGGTCACCCCACAGCGGCCGCGCCGAGCGCCACCGCGCCGGGCCCTCGCGCCCCTCGGCCCAGAAGCCGACGCCCCAGCCGTCGGCGTTGACGGTGCCGTACCGCTGCCGTCGCGGCGCCCACGACTGCACGAGCAGCGACGACGGCGGCTCGAGCACCAGCGACGCGAGCGACCGCGGCCGGCCGAGCCAGGCGAGGTGGCGGCACACGGCTACGCGTCCCAGGCCAGCCGGAACCCGCTGAACACCTGCCGGCGGACCGGGTGGTCCCAGTTGCGGAAGCTCGGCCGCAGGATCGAGGGCTGCACCGACCACGCGCCGCCGCGCAGCACCTTGTAGTCGCCGCCGAAGAAGGGCTGCGAGTAGTCGGCGTAGAGCATCGGTCGGAAGCCGGGCCAGGCGGTGAACCCCGACGACGTCCACTCCCAGACGTCGCCGATCATCTGCTCGGCGCCGCACGGGGAGGCCGACGCCGGGTAGGCGCCGGCGGGCGCGGGCCGGAGCGCCCCGCCGCCGAGGTTCGCCAGCCCCGGCGCGGGGTCGGCGTCGCCCCACGGCCAGCGCCGCCGCGTGCCGGTGGCGGGGTCCCAGACGGCGGCCTTCTCCCACTCGGCCTCCGTCGGCAGCCGGGCGCCGGCCCAGGCGGCGTACGCCTCGGCCTCGAAGAAGGTCACGTGCTGCACCGGCTCGTCGGGCGGCACCTCCTCCAGCACGCCGAAGCGGGTGCGCACCGTGCCGTCGGGGCTCCAGTTCCGCGGCCCGGTGAGGCCGGCCTCCTGCCGGTGCGCCCAGCCGCGCGCCGACCACCAGCGCGGCGTGTCGTAGCCGCCGTCGGCGACGAAGGCGGCGTACTCGGCGTTGGTCACCGGCACCCGGCCGATGCGGAAGGCGGGGACGTCGACCACGTGCGCCGGCCGCTCGTTGTCCAGCGAGAACGGCTCGTCGGCGGCGTCGACACCGAGCACGAACGGGCCGCCGGGCACGGGCACCGACGTCCCGGCCACGCCCGGCCGGCCCGGCGGCAGCGGGTCGCCGTCGCCGAGCAGCGGCGGGCCGGTGCGCAGGCCGAGGGTCTGCAGCATGGTCTCCGCGTGCTGGGCCTCGTGGCTCACGACCATCGCGACGTCGAAGGGGTCGTCGTCCGGTCCGGAGCGCTCCAGCCGGTCGAGCACCCGCCCGCGCACCTCCCCGACGTAGGCGCGCGCCTCCACCGGCGGCAGCAGCGGCAGCCGGTCGCGCACCGCCCGGGGGTGGGTGAAGGCGTCGTAGAGCGCCTCGACGGCGGGCGGCAGCAGGCCCCGCCGGCGGGCGTCGCCGCCGCGCAGCAGCCACAGGTCCTCCTGCTGGCCGACGTGCGCGAGGTCCCACACCAGTGGGCTCATCAGCGGACTGTGCTGGCGCAGCAGCTCGGGGTCGTCGTGGTCGGTGAGCAGCAGGGTGCGCCGGCGGGCGGCCTCCAGCTCGCGGGCGAGCAGTTCGGTGGGCGCGGTCACGGCAGGTCCTCCGGGCCGGGGGGCGGCAGGGTGGCGGTGAGCAGGGCGGCGACGGGGTCGGGGAGCAGCAGGTCGCCGGGGCAGCGGCCGGACTCCGCGAGCGCGGCGAGCGCCTCGGCCTCCGGGCGCAGCGCGGCGGGGACGGCGGGCAGCGCCGCGGCCACGCAGGCTCCCGCGGCGGCGCGCAGCGCGGGGTCGGCCAGCCCGTCGCGGGCGGCGCGGGTCCAGGCGCCGGCCACGGGCGCGGTGGCGTCGGCGGCGGCGTCGGCGGCCCGCGCGTCGTCGAGCAGCGCGGTGGTGACGGCGGCCAGCGCCGGCCACCACGGCTCGGGGGCGGCGTCGAGGTAGCGGATCTCCAGGTAGCCGCGCGGGCGGACCGGCGGGAACAGCGTGGACAGGTGGTAGTCGAGGTCGGCCGCCGTCGGCCGGCGCCCGCCCAGCGGCGCGGCGCCGGTGACCCAGTCGGCGAACGGCACCCGGGCGCGGACCGGCTCCGCCGCGCCGCTCCCCGGGTCGCGCACCAGCATCACCGGGGCGGCGAGGGCGTAGTCGGCCCACTCGCCGGCCGGGTCGGGGCCGCCGAGCAGCGGGCCGCAGCGGCGCTGGTCGAGCGCGCCCCACACCCGCTGGCGCGCCGAGCGCCAGCCGGTGGCCCGCCCGCCGGCCAGCGGCGAGCAGGCCGACAGCGCCACCAGCACCGGGCCGATCCGGTGGGCCAGCGACACCCGGGCGCCCCAGCCCTCCCGCGGGCCGGCGTCCAGGTTCACCTGCAGCGACGCGGTCGCCGTCATCATCGCCGCACCGGCGTCGCCGCAGCCCGCGGCGGCGAAGTGCCGCTCCATCGCCCGGTACCGCGGCGCGGGGCTCACGCGCGCGGGCGCGCGCAGCGGGTCGGTGCCCAGCGGCGCGAGCCCCAGCCGGTCCCCGGCCAGCGCCGCGGCGAGCACCGCCCGGTCGGCCCGCAGGGCGGCCACGGCCGCGCCGGCGCCGGGCAGCGGCGGGCCGGACAGCTCCACCTGACCGCCGGGCTCGAGCGTCACCCGCGACCCGCCGGGCAGCGGCGGGAGCCCGGCGACCGCGGCCGTGACGCGCTCCCAGGGCACCCGGTCCGCGGGCGCGTCCAGGTCGACCAGGTGCGCCTCGAGTTCCAGGCCGACGGTGCCCACGGGCCCCGGCCGCAGCGCGGCGGCGGTGACGGCCGCGGCGGCGGCGTCCAGGTCGAGCGCCGTGCACTCCTCCACGACGGGCGCCATGGCGCCCACCCCCCTCCAGGTCCGGACCGGTCGCCGGGGCGACCGCGGGTCAGTGCGGGGGCGGCCTCCAGTGCGCGGCCGTCCTCGGCTCCCATCCAGTCAGGCGACGGCCGCGGTGACAACCCCCGCGGCCGTCGTCGTCGTGCCGTCCTCCCGTGTTCGTCGCACGATCGCCGGGTGGATGTCTCCCCCGACCGGGACCCGGAGGGCCGGGCCCGCAACGCCCGCCCCCGCGACGCGCTCGGCCGCCCGCTGCCGCGCGGCGCCGAGGGCGTCGAGCGGGCGCCGGAGGGCGTGCCGCGCACTCCGGACGAGGCGGTCGCCGAGGCGCAGGCCCTGCTCGACGCCGGCCGCCCGTTCCACGCCCACGAGGTGCTGGAGGACGCGTGGAAGGCCGCGCCCGCCGACGAGCGGCAGCTCTGGCGCGGCCTGGCCCAGCTCGCCGTCGGCCTCACCCACGCCGCCCGCGGGAACGCCCGCGGCGCCGCGACGCTGGTGGAGCGGGGCGCCGCCAACGTCGCCCCCTACGCCGCCGCACCGCCGCACGGCCTCGACGTCGCCGGGCTGCTGGCCTGGGCGCGCGGGCCGCTCGACCCGGACCGGCCGTTCCGCCTGCGCGCCCCTGGCCCGCGCTCCTGAGCCCGGGCAGACTGCGGGCGGCGGGAGGAGGCCCCATGCGCAGCTACGAGGCGGCCACACGGATCGACGCGGCGCCGGACGAGGTGTGGCGGCACCTGGTCGACGTCGGCAGCTGGCGGGACTGGGACTCCGGCGTCGACCGGGTCGAGGGGCGCGTCGCGCTCGGCGAGCGGCTGACCCTGTACGCGACCATGATCCGCAGTCGCCCGTTCGCGGTCACCGTCACCGAGCTGCGGCCGGGCGAGGCGATGCGCTGGCGCGGCGGCCTGCCGTTCGGGCTGGCGGTCATCGAGCGCACGTACACCCTCGACCGGCAGGACGGCGGCGGCACGGTGCTCACCGTCCGCGAGGACCAGACCGGCCCGCTGGCCTGGGTGACCGAGCGGGCGACACCGGACCTCAACCCCTCGTTCCGCCAGTTCTGCGCGGGGCTCCGGGCGCGCGCCGAGCGGTCTGCCCGGCGCCCGGGCTGAGGCTCAGCAGAACTCGGCGAGCAGCACCCGCGCGCGGGCGGCGAACGGCGCGAAGCCGAACAGGTCGCACAGCTCCAGCGCCCGCTCCAGCTCCGCGGTCGCGCCCGGCTCGCCGAGCAGGCCGAGCACGCCGCCGCGGTAGAGCGCCGTCGGGCCGAGCACCGTCGTCCCGGCCCACAGCACGACCACCGTGTCGCCGTAGGAGCGCAGCGCGGGCAGCACGGTGGCGGCGAGGTCGCGGGCGCGCAGCTCCAGGGCGACGTCGGCCAGCAGGACGGTGCGCACCGGCTCGCGGGCGCCGTGCGCGGGGAAGCCGAGCCACCGCTCGACGGCGGCACGGGACACCTCCGTCCGGCCGGCCTGCGCGTGCGCCTGGGCGAGCACCGCCAGCCAGCCCGGGTCGACCGTGGCGGCCAGGTCGACCACCTCCGGCACCAGGTCGGGCATCCGCCGTTCGTGCCAGGCGGCGATGCCCTCGATCGTCTGGCGGGACATGCGGGTGACGTCCGCGGCGGCCGGGGAGGTGGTGGGCGCGTCGGCGACGGCGGCGTCGGCCAGCCGGCGCGCGCCGTCGGCGTCCCCGCGGGCCAGCGCGAGTCCGGCCGACCACCAGGCGTCGAGCTGCAGCAGGTCGCCGTCGCCGCGGCGGGTGGCCAGCTCGGTGAACCGCCGGCTGACCACCGCCGCCTCCTCCGCCTGCGCGGTCTCGGTGAGCGCGCAGCGCAGCAGGTGCAGCGCGGTCGCCTCGGCCGCCGGGTCGCCGGTGGACTCGCGCAGCATCGTCCGGGCCAGCGCCACCCGGCCGGCCGCGTGCGCCGGCGTCCAGTCGGCGACGAAGCGGGCCACCCGGGCGCGCGGGCGTGCGGCGGGGGAGTCGCCGGCCGCGGCGAGCGCCCGGTCGGCCAGCTCGCGGCCGCCGGGCTCGCCGGAGGAGGACCGCTGCACCGCCAGCGCGGCGAGGACCGCCGAGGCGAGGGCGGGCGGCAGCTCCCCGGCGCGGGCGGCGGCCTCCTCCAGCAGCGCGACGTCGGTGGCGGCGGGCGCGCCCACCGACGCCCAGTAGCCGCCCACCCCGCCCCCGGCCGAGGCGACGGCGGCGCGGGCCAGCCGGGCGGGGTCGTCGGCGGCGCGGGCGAGGCCGGCGGCGGTGCGCAGCTCGGCGCCGCTGTCCTCCAGCAGGCCCAGCCGGCGCAGCCCCTCGCCGCGGAGCAGGTGCAGGTCGGCCCCGAGCGCGGAGGCGCCGGCCGGGACGTGCGATAGCCCGCGCCCGGCGAGCGCGACCGCCTCGTCGACGCCGGCCCGGTCGAGGGCCTCCCCGGCGGCGCGGAGGCAGGCGCGGGCGGCCCGCTCGTCCGGCCCGCCGGCGGCGGCCTCGCTGCGGTGCACGGCGATGGCCCCGGCGGAGGTGGCCGCGGCCGGCCCGTTCTCCAGCGCCGCGGCGAGCCGGCCGTGGACGGCGGCGCGCTCGACCGGGCCGAGGTCGGCCAGCAGGACCTCGCGCACCAGGTCGTGCGCCACCCGCACCCGGCCGGGCGTCGTCTCCAGCAGCAGGCCGGTGCGCAGGGCCGCCGTCACCCCGGCGGGGTCGCCGGGGCCGAGCGCCGCGCCGAGCAGCGCCAGCGACACCTCGCGGCCGGCGACGGCGGCCGTGGCCAGCACGCGCTGCGCGCCGGCCGGGAGCGCGGCCACCCGCAGCCGGACGACGTCGCGCACGCCCGCCGGGACGGCGGGACCGGACGGAGCGGGCAGCGCGGCGAGCTCGGTGACGAAGAACGGGTTGCCGCCGGTGCGCGCGGTGAGCGCGGCGGCGTCCTCGGCGGGGGCGCCGCGCAGCTCCCCGACCAGGTCGGCGACCTCGTCGGCCGCCAGGCCGCCCAGGCGCAGCCGGCGCGCACCGGGCAGGCGGGCCGCGGCGCCGAGCACCCGCGACAGGCCCTCGTCGCCGGTGGCCTCCTCGCGGCAGGTGACGGCGAGCAGCACCCGGCTGCCGTGCATCTGCGACAGCACCACCTCGAGCACGTGCAGGGAGTCGCGGTCGGCCCACTGCAGGTCGTCGAGGACGACGAGCAGCGGCGCGTCGGCCGCGAGCGCGTGCAGCCGGCGGGCGGTGTCCAGGCCGAGCGCGAAGCGGGCGCCGGTGTCGGAGCCGAGCGCCGCCTCGGGCAGGCCGCCCAGCACCTGCTGCCACGGCCAGTACGGCGGCGCCCCGCCGATCTCCGCGCAGCGCCCCCAGCGCACCGCCGCCCCGGCGCGGGCGGCGAAGGCCTCGACCAGCCGGGTCTTGCCGATGCCGGGCTCGCCGGTGACCACGACGGCGGTGCCGCGCCCGGCGGAGGCCGCCGACCAGGCGGCGCCGAGGGCGGCCAGCTCGGCGGGCCGGCCGACGAAGCCGTCCGTGGCGGGTCCCGGCGGGGCGGGCGCGGGCGGAGGAGGTGCCGTACCCCGCGCTCGGGCGGACGCGGACCCCGCACCGAGCGCGGGGTCCTGGCGCAGCACCGCGGCCTCGAGGTCGCGCAGCTCGGCGGAGGGGTCGAAGCCCAGCTCGTCGGCGATCCGCTCCCGGACGCGGCGCAGCACGTCCAGGGCGTCTGAGGCGAAGCCGGCCAGGCCGGTGACCCACAGCAGGACGCCGGCCGCCAGCGTGGGCAGCAGCGCCCACAGCCAGGCGGTCCCGAGGCTGCGCAGCGACGTCCGGCGGACGCCCCAGTCCGGCCGGCGCAGCGTCCCGGTGGCGACCAGGCGGGCGACGACGGCGGCCAGCAGCGGGATGAGCGCCTGGCCGAACAGCAGCGCCTGGACCAGCGGCGGCGCCTCGTCGACGCGGGTGACGTCGGCGCCGGCGGCCGCGGCGACGGAGGTGGTGACGGAGAGCAGGAGGGCGACCGTGGCGAGGAAGACGCCGATCTCCCGCCACGGGGACGGGCGGGGGGCGGATGCCGGTGCGGTGGCCTGTGGGGTGGCCGCCGCGGGGGTGGAGAGCGAGGAGGTCATGGCGGCCACGCTGGGTGCCCGGGCTGGTCGGGTGCTGGTCGCCGGCTGGCGCGGCGCCGACCAGCGGCCCACCAGCGCGCGGGCGCACCGTGCGGGCCATGGAGCCGATCGACGCCGTCCTCCCCGGCGCGCAGGTGCTGACCCTCCCGGCGGGCACCCCGGCGCACCGCTACCTCGCCCGCCGCGCCGACCTGGTGCTCGTCGTCCTGGAGGGGGCGCCGGCGCTCGCGGTCGGGGCGGGCCCGCCGCGGGCCCGCCCGGCCGGCTCGGTCGTCGTCTGCCCGCGCGGGGTGACCTGGTCGGTCGCCGGCGGCCCGGCGCCCGCCCGGCTGGCCGCCGTCGGCTTCCCGTCGGGACCGGAGCGGACGCTCGCCGCCCTCGTCGGCCCGCCGCCGCTGGACGGCGCCGCTCTCGTGGCCGCCGCGGCCGACGGCGGCCTGGAGGTCGTGCTGGAGCCGCTGCGCCGGGTGCCGTGACCACTGTGACCGGAACCACGTCCGGCTCCGGTCGCGGTGTCACGATGGTCCGGTGAGCACCGACACCGCTCCCTCGACCGGCACCGCTCCCTCCACCGGCACCGCTCCCTCCACCGGTACCGGCGACAGCGCGCCCGGCGAGCCGGCCGCCGCGCCCCGCGGGCCGGTCACCTCGGCGTCCTACTCGATCACCGTGCGGCTGACCGCCGACGGCGACCCGGCGTCCATCGGCCGGATCGCCACCGCGGTGGGCACCGCCGGCGGGGCGGTGACCGCGATCGACGTCGTCGACTCCCGCTCCGACGGGCTCACCGTCGACGTCACCTGCTCGGCCGCCGACGCCGCCCACTCCGAGGAGATGGTCGACGCGCTGCGCGCCGTCCCCGGCGTGGCCGTGCGCAAGGTCAGCGACCGCACCTTCCTGCTGCACCTCGGCGGCAAGCTGGAGGTGGCCTCCAAGGTGCCGCTCAAGACCCGCGACGACCTGTCGATGGCCTACACGCCCGGCGTCGCGCGGGTGTGCCTGGCGCTGGCCGAGCACCCCGAGGACGTGCGGCGGCTGACCATCAAGGGCAACACCGTCGCCGTCGTCACCGACGGCTCGGCCGTCCTGGGCCTCGGCGACCTCGGGCCCGGCGCGGCGCTGCCGGTCATGGAGGGCAAGGCGGCGCTGTTCAAGCGGTTCGCCGACATCGACGCCTGGCCGATCTGCCTGGACACCCAGGACGTCGACGAGATCGTGCGCACCGTCGAGCTGATCGCGCCCGGCTTCGGCGGGATCAACCTCGAGGACATCGCCGCGCCCCGCTGCTTCGAGATCGAGGCCCGGCTGCGCGAGCGGCTCGACGTCCCCGTCTTCCACGACGACCAGCACGGGACGGCGATCGTCGCGCTGGCCGCCCTGCGCAACGCGCTGCGCGTCGTGGACAAGCAGCTGCCCGACGTGCGGATCGTCGTCGCCGGGGCGGGCGCCGCCGGGACGGCGATCGTGCACCTGCTGCTGGAGGCCGGCGCCGGTCAGGTGCTGGTGTGGGACCGGGAGGGGATCCTCTCGCCCGACGACGAGCGGCTGTCCCCGGCCAAGCTCGCGCTGGCCCGGCGGACCAACCCCGCATGCACGCGCGGCGACCTGCCCGCCGCGCTGGCCGGCGCCGACGTGTTCATCGGTGTCAGCGCCGGCAACGTGCTGCCGGTCGAGGCGCTGGCCGGGATGGCCGAGCGCGCGGTGGTGTTCCCGATGGCCAACCCGACGCCGGAGGTCGACCCGGTGCGGGCGCGCCAGTACGCCGCCGTCGTCGCCTCGGGCCGGTCGGACCTGCCCAACCAGATCAACAACGTGCTGGCCTTCCCCGGCGTGTTCCGCGGCCTGCTCGACGCCCGGGCCACCGAGATCAGCACCGGGATGCTGCTGGCCGCCGCCGAGGCGCTGTCGGCGCTGGTGCGCGACGACCAGCTCAACGCCAACTACGTCATCCCGAGCGTGTTCGACCCGGCGGTGACGCCCGCGGTGGCCGCCGCCGTCGCCGACCAGGCCCGGGCCGAGCCGGGCGCGACCGCCCCCGTCACCGACCGGATGAGCTCGAGCGGCTGACGCCGGGGCTCCACCCGGGCGGGGGACGGTGATTGGCCGCGGTGTCCTCGACGAGTGGGGGCCGGAGGCTCCCGCGAGGAGCGG
>NZ_JBAGKE010000017.1:0-31146 GCF_037034165.1 Geodermatophilus sp. FMUSA9-8
CCTAGCCGAGGAGGGCCTGGGCGGCGAAGGGGTGCTCCCCCAGCGGCTCCCACGGGCCGCCGAGGTAGCGCCACAGCCCGAGGCCGCGGGCGGGCACGTCGTACGGGACGAAGGAGGCGGCCAGCCGGTCGCGCAGCCCGCGCGCCACCGCCGGCTCCACCTTGTTCTGCACGGTCACGTGCGGTGAGAGCCGCTGCCGGTCCTGCGGGGTCAGCCACGGGTCGAACTCCGCGGCCAGGCCCGCGTGCAGCGCGGCCAGCTCCGCCGAGGCCAGCCGGTAGGCCACCCCGCGGCCGAGCAGCTGCAGCCCGGTGACGGCGACGTCGAACGGCGGCCGGTCGGCGGCCCGGTCCAGCGCCGCCTCGACGGCGGGCCGCTCCTCCCCCGGCAGCGCGTGGAACAGCGTCACGTGCGCGGCCAGGTGGTTGCGCTCGCGCGGGAAGTGCTCGGCGCGCAGCCGGTCGAAGCGGGCCTGCGCCTGCTCCTCGAGGAGCAACGTGACGATCAGCGCCCGGGCGTCGCTCACAGGACCGCGCGGGCGCCCTTCCCGAGGACGGTCACGCCGCCGGCGCTGACGTGGTAGTGCTCGCGGTCGGCGCCGGTGTCCACGCCGATGCGCGCCCACGGCGGGACGACGACGTTCTTGTCGAGGATCGCGCGCCGGACGAAGGCGCCCTCGCCGACCACCACGCCGTCCATGAGCACGCTGTCCTCGACCCGGGCGCCGCGGTCGACGCGCACGCCCGGGGAGACCACCGAGTTGTGCACGGAGCCGCCGCCGATGATCGCGCCGGCGCTGACCATCGACTCCTCGGCCCGCCCGCCGAGCACGAACTTCGCCGGCGGCAGCTGCGGCGGGAGCGTGTAGATCGGCCAGCGGTCGTTGTAGAGGTTGAACACCGGCGTGACCGACACCAGGTCCATGTGCGCGTCGAAGTAGGCGTCGATCGTCCCGACGTCGCGCCAGTAGCCGTGGTCGCGCTCGGTGCTGCCCGGGACGATGTTGGTCGAGAAGTCGTAGACGTAGGCGTCCCCGGTGGCGGCCATCATCGGCATGATCGAGCCGCCCATGTCGTGCACCGAGTCGGGGTCCTCGGCGTCGGTGCGCAGGGCCTCGAGCAGCGCGTCGGTGGTGAAGACGTAGTTGCCCATCGAGGCGAAGGACTCCTCCGGGGAGTCCGGCAGGCCGGGCGGGTCGGCGGGCTTCTCGAGGAAGCCGCGCACCTTCCCGTCGGCGTCGGCGTCGATGACGCCGAAGCCGGTGGCCTCCTGCCGCGGCACGCGCAGCCCGGCGATGGTGACGCCGGCACCGGTCTGCAGGTGCTGGTCGACCATCTGCCCCGGGTCCATCCGGTAGACGTGGTCGGCGCCGAAGACGACGACGATCTCGGGCCGCTCGTCGTAGATCAGGTTGAGGCTCTGGAAGATCGCGTCGGCGCTGCCGGTGTACCAGCGCGGGCCGAGCCGCTGCTGCGCCGGCACCGGGGTGATGAAGTTGCCCAGCAGGTTCGACATCCGCCACGTCGTGGTGATGTGCCGGTCGAGGCTGTGGCTCTTGTACTGTGTGAGGACGGCGATCTGCCGGATCTCGGCGTTCACCAGGTTCGACAGCACGAAGTCGATCAGGCGGTAGTTGCCGCCGAACGGGACGGCGGGCTTGGCCCGGTCCGCGGTCAGGGGCGCGAGCCGCTTGCCCTCGCCACCGGCGAGCACGATGCCGAGAACCCGGGGACTGCCACGCATGGGGGGAACCTAGTCGCTGGCCGGGACCGCCGTCGCCCCGCCCGGGTGCTTCCCGCCCCCTAGGGTGACCGCCGTGCGGATCGGCATCGTGACCAGGGAGTGGCCCCCGGACGTCTACGGCGGCGCCGGGGTGCACGTCGAGCACCTCGTGGCGGCGCTGCGCGCGCTGCCCGCGGGGCCCGACGTCGACGTGCACTGCTTCGGCGCCCCGCGGCCGGACGCGGTGGCCTGGCCGGTGCCCCCGGGCCTGGCGCAGGCCAACGGCGCGCTGCAGGCGCTGGGCACCGACGTCGAGATCGCGGCGGGGCTCGCCGGCGTCGACCTCGTGCACAGCCACACCTGGTACGCCAACGGCGCGGGCCTGCTCGCCGG
Source organism: Geodermatophilus sp. FMUSA9-8 (assembly GCF_037034165.1). Classification (NCBI taxonomy): domain Bacteria; kingdom Bacillati; phylum Actinomycetota; class Actinomycetes; order Geodermatophilales; family Geodermatophilaceae; genus Geodermatophilus; species Geodermatophilus sp. FMUSA9-8. The sequence goes on from NZ_JBAGKE010000017.1 coordinate 2,116, forward strand.
GCTGGTGCACGGCGTCCCGCACGTGGTCACCGCGCACTCCCTCGAGCCGCGGCGCCCGTGGAAGGCCGACCAGCTCGGCGGCGGCTACCGGCTGTCGTCGTGGGTGGAGCGCTCCGCCTACCTGGCCGCGGACGCCGTCGTCGCCGTCAGCCACGGCATGCGCGCCGACGTCCTCGATGCCTATCCCGACCTGGACCCGGCGCGGGTGCACGTCGTCGGCAACGGCGTCGACGCCGAGGCCTACCGGCCCACCCCCGCGCCCGACGTCGTCCGCTCCCTCGGCGTGGACCCCGACCGGCCCTACGCGCTGTTCGTCGGGCGGATCACCCGGCAGAAGGGCGTCGTCCATTTGCTGCGCGCGGCCGAGCAGCTACCGCCCGACGCGGGGCTGGTGCTCTGCGCCGGCGCCCCCGACACCCCGGCCGAGCGGCAGCAGGTCGCCGACGCGGTGGCCGAGCTGCAGGCGCGCCGGCCGGGCGTGGTCTGGATCGAGGCGATGGTGCCCCGCGAGCAGCTGGTGCCGCTGATCACCGGCGCCACGGTGTTCGTCGTGCCGTCGGTCTACGAGCCGCTGGGCATCGTCAACCTCGAGGCCGCCGCGTGCGGCACCGCGGTCGTGGCCAGCGCGGTCGGCGGCATCCCCGAGGTGGTCGCCGACGGCGTGACCGGCCTGCTGGTGCCCTACGACCCGCAGGACCCCGGCGCCTTCGAGGCGGGGCTGGCCGAGCGCACCGCCGAGCTGCTGGCCGACCCGGCCCGCGCCGCGGCGATGGGCGCCGCCGGCCGCGAGCGGGTGCTCTCGGAGTTCGGCTGGCCGGCCATCGCCCAGCAGACCGTGCAGGTCTACTCGCAGGTGCTCGCCGCCCGGGGGTGACCCGCCTGCCCGCGGGGCGCGGGCGCCGGGATGGGATCCTGTCCCGTCGTGGCTCCCGACCCGACCCCGACCGCGGCCGCCCCGGAGGGCGCGCGCGACCCGCTGTCCGAGACCGCCCGTCCCGACGTCGTCGTCGGGCTCGTCGCCGCGCCCGGCGCGGCGCTCGAGGTGGCCGGCGAGCTCGCCGCCGACCTCGCCGGCGCGTTGCGCGAGCGGCACCCCGACGTCGCCTGGGACGTGCGCGTGGTCGAGGACGGGCTGGTGCAGCCGCCGGCCGACGACGCCGAGATCGTGGCCGCGGCGCGCGGGCGGCTGCTGGTCGAGGAGTGGGACCTCGCCGTCTGCGTCACCGACCTGCCGCTGAGCGTCGACCGGCGCACCGTCGTCGCGCACGCCAGCCCCGTGCACGGCGTCGCGGTGCTCTCGCTGCCGGCGCTGGGCGCGGTGGGCCGCCGGCGGCGGGCGCTGCAGACGTCGGTGGGCCTGGTCGCCGCGCTGCTCGGTGACGACGGCGGGGACGACCCCGAGGCGCTGCGCCGGCGGGTGCGCGAGCTCGCCGCCGACACCGACGGCGGGGACGGCGTCGGGTTCACCGCCCGGGTGCTCAGCGGGAACCTGCGGCTGCTGGTCGGCATGGTGCGGGCCAACCGGCCGTGGCGGCTGACCATCTCGCTGTCGCGGGCGCTGACCGCCGCCGTCGCCGCCGGGGTGTTCGCGCTCATCACCCCCGACGTCTGGCTGCTGGCCGACCGCTTCGGCCTGGCCCGGCACCTCACCGTGGGGCTCGGCTCGGTGGTGGCCATCTGCGCGACGCTCGTCGTGGGCGCGGAGCTGTGGGAGCGGGCGCGGTCGCGGCGGGTGCGCAAGCAGGTGGCGCTGTTCAACCTGGCCACCGTGGCCACCGTGGTCATCGGCGTGCTGACCCTCTACGCGGCGCTGTTCCTGCTGGCGCTGGCCGGGTCGCTGCTGCTGGTGCCGCCGGGGCTGTTCGCCGACGGGCTGGGCCACCGGGCCTCCCTCGGGGACTACCTGGAGCTGGCCTGGCTGACGAGCTCGCTGGCCACCGTGGGCGGCGCGCTGGGCGCGGGCCTGGAGTCCGACGAGGCGGTGCGCGACGCGGCCTACACCCACCGCGTCGGCCAGGACGGGTGACGAGACCGGCGAGTCCGGGGGAGGATGGGCTGTGACCATCGCCACACGGTTCGCCGCGGCGCTGCACGAGCAGACCGCCCGCGGGCCGGGCGGGACCGAGCTGCTGCCCGTCCGGCTGACCCGCGCGGCCGCGGCCACGCTCGGCGTCGACGCCGCCGGGCTGTCGGTCGTCGACGCCGCAGGCGCGCGGATCCCGCTCGGGTCGAGCAGCACCGACGCGGCCTGCGCCGAGCGGCTGCAGTTCACCGTGGGCGCGGGCCCCTGCTGGGAGGCGCAGCGCACGCGGCAGCCGGTGTTCGCCGTCCAGGCCGACCTGCGGCGGCGGTGGGCCCCCTTCGCCGACCTGCTCGCCTCGCAGACGCCGTTCCGCGCCGTGGTCGCCTTCCCGCTGCGGGAGGACCTTGCCGGCGCCGGCGCGCTGGACCTCTACTTCACCGCGGACGCCGCGGTGCCGGCGCTCGACGTGTTCGCCGCGGTCGCGGTGGGCGAGCTGGTCACCGCCGCGCTCACCGAGGCGGCGGTGTGGTCGGACTGGCCGGCCGAGCGCGGGCCGGACTGGCTGCACGGCCCGGAGGCCCGCCGCCGCGCCGCCGTGCTGCGCGCCGCCGGCCGCGCGGCGATGGCGCTGGAGACCGACCCGGCGACGGCGCTGACGCTGCTGCGCGGCACCGCCTGGTCCGGCGGGCGGACCGTCGAGGACGTCGCCGAGGACCTCGAGACCGGGGTGCTGCGGATCGAGGACCTCGCCGCCGGGCCGGTGCAGGGGCCCGCCGCCTAGGAGCGGCCCGTGTGACCGTCCCCGCAGGTCAGCGGCGGAATCGCCGTCGCCGGCGGGGTGCTGTACCCGCTGTGACCGCAGCGCCCTCGCCGTCGTCCGTCCCGACCGTCCCCGCGCCCGTCCCCTCCCCCACCCGCCTGCTCGACGTGCGCACCGTCTACGCCGAGCCCGCCGCCCTGGACTCCGCCCGCGGCCGCGACGTGCTCGCCCGCTTCCCCGGCGCCGAGGTGGTCGAGGTGCCCTCGCACTGGCAGATCCCGGAGCTCAACGGCAACGAGGGCAACGTCGAGCGCTGGGTGCGCGTCAAGACCGAGACGCTGGTGCTCGGCGTCAAGAAGTCGCTGTCGGCCCGGCCCAACAGCCGCTCGTCGAACTGGATCGCTCCCTCGACGGCCAACGGGTGCGCCATGGCCTGCGCCTACTGCTACGTGCCGCGGCGCAAGGGCTTCGCCAACCCGATCACCGTGTTCACCAACATCGAGCAGATCACCGGCTACGTGCGCCGGCACGTGGCCCGGCAGGGACCCAAGACCGAGGCCGACCAGTGCGACCCGGTCAGCTGGGTCTACGACATCGGCGAGAACAGCGACTGCTCGGTCGACGCGCTGGTCAGCGACAACGTCGCCGACCTGGTCGCCACCTTCCGGGAGCTGCCCACCGCCAAGGCGTCGTTCGCCACCAAGTTCGTCAACCGGGAGCTGCTCGACCTCGACCCGCAGGGCCGCACGCGCATCCGGTTCTCGCTCATGCCCGACGCCGACTCCCGGGTGATCGACGTGCGCACCAGCCGCATCGCCGAGCGCGTCGCCGCCGTCGACGACTTCGTCGAGGCCGGCTACGAGGTGCACCTCAACCTGTCGCCGGTGGTGCTGCGCGAGGGCTGGGAGGCCGACTGGGCGCAGCTGCTGCGCCAGCTCGACGACACGCTCTCCCCCGCGGCGAAGGCGCAGGCGGCGGCCGAGGTGATCATGCTGACCCACAACCGCGACCTGCACGAGGTCAACCTCGGCTGGCACCCCAAGGCCGAGGACCTGCTGTGGCGGCCGGACCTCCAGCAGCCCAAGCGCAGCCAGAACGGTCAGTGGAACGTGCGCTACCGCAACCACGTGAAGCGGGCGGGCGTCGACCGGCTGCAGGAGCTCATCGCCCACCACGCGCCCTGGCTGCGCGTGCGCTACGCGTTCTGATGCACCTGTCCCTGCTCGACCGCTCCCGCACCCGCGCCGGGGAGACCGACGCGGCCGCGGTGCTGGGCACCGTCGAGCGGGCGGTGCGCGCCGAACCGCTCGGCTACCGGCGGTTCTGGGTGGCCGAGCACCACGGCGTCCCGGGGATCGCCGGGGCCGCCCCGGCGGTGCTGCTGGTCGCGGTGGCCGGCCGGACGACGGCGATCCGGCTGGGCTCGGCCGGCGTGATGTTGCCGCACCACCAGCCGCTCGTCGTCGCCGAGCAGTTCGCCACCCTGAGCGCGCTGGCTCCCGGCCGGGTGGACCTCGGGCTCGGCCGCTCCCCCGGCTTCACCCCGCCGGTGCGCCGGGCGCTCCGGGAGACCGAGCGCGACTTCGCCGCCGACCTCACCGAGCTGCGCGCCCACCTCGACGGCACCGCGGAGATCACCATGCACCCGCGCCCGGCCGCCGACGTGCCGATGTGGGTGCTCGCCACCGGTTCCGGCCTGGAGGTCGCGGCGGCGCTCGGGTTGCCGGTCGTCGTCGGCGGGCCGCTGCTGGGCGTGGCCGGCGACCCGGAGCCCGGTCGGGAGGCACTGGGCCGCTACCGCCGCACCTACCGCCCCTCGGCGCGGGCACCGGAGCCGGAGGTGGCGATCAGTCTCGACGTGCTGGTCGCCGACACCGCCGCCGAGGCCGCCGACCTGCTGCTGCCCGAGGCGTGGGCGATGGCGCAGGCGCGCACCACCGGCGTCTTCCCGCCGCTGGAACCGGTGGCCGTGGCGCGGGCGGCGCCGATGACCGCGGTGCAGCGCCGGCACGCCGGACGGACGGCGGCCTCGGCCGTGGCCGGCACCGCGTCCCAGGTGGCCGGCCGGCTCGCCGAGCTGGCAGAGCGCACGGGCGCGAGCGAGCTGGTCGCGGCCGGCAGCACGTTCGACCGGGCGGCGCTGGCCGCCTCCGACGCGGCGCTGGCCGCTGCGCTCGCCTGAGCGCCCGGGGCCGGATCACCCGTTCGGGGACGACGTCCCCGCACTACGGTGGCGGGGTGGCGCGCGTCGTGGTCGTCGGCGCCGGGCTCGGCGGGCTGGCGGCGGCCGCCCGGCTCGGCGCGCTCGGGCACCGCGTGACCGTCCTGGAGCAGGCCGACGGCGTCGGCGGGAAGCTCGGCTGGTTCGAGCGCGACGGCCACGCCTTCGACACCGGCCCCAGCCTGGTGACGCTGCCCCAGGTGCTGCGCGACCTCTTCGACGCCACCGGCGGCCCGCTGGAGGACGCCGTCGACCTGGTGCGCCTCGACCCCGCGGTGGCCTACCGGTTCGCCGACGGCACGCGGCTGGCCGTCCCCGGGCACCTCGACGACGTCCCCGGCGCGCTGGACGGGGCGCTGGGCGACGGCGCGGGCGGCCAGTGGCGGGCGCTGCTGGACCGCGCCGAGGCCATGTGGGCGATCACCGAGCAGCCCTTCCTGCGCTCGCCCCTGCGCGGGGCCGCCACCCTCGCCCGGCTGGCCCGCGACCCGTCCGACGTCGGCACCGTCGCCCCTTGGCAGACGCTGCGCGGCCTGGGCGCCCGCCACCTGCGCGACCCGCGGCTGCGGGTGCTGCTCGACCGGTACGCCACCTACTCCGGCTCCGACCCGCGCCGGGCACCGGCGGTGCTGGCCACCGTGCCGTGGGTCGAGCAGGCGTTCGGCTCCTGGTACGTGCGCGGCGGCCTGCACCGGCTGGCTGAGGCGGTGGCCGACCGGGCGCGCGAGCGCGGCGCGGACGTCCGCACCGGCACGCCGGTGCGCCGGGTGCTCAGCGACGGTGGCCGGGTGTCCGGGGTGGAGCTGGCCGAGGGCGGGGAGATCACCGCCGACGTCGTGGTCTCCGGCGCGGACGCCACCGCGCTCTACGCCGGGCTGCTGCCCCCCAACCGGCGCACCCGCGCGGTGCGCCGCGGGCTGACCCGGGCGACGCCGTCGCTGTCGGGCTTCGTGCTGCTGCTCGCCCTGCGCGGGCGGACGCCCGGGCTGGCGCACCACACCGTCGCCTTCCCCACCGACTACGACGCCGAGTTCGACGCGGTCTTCGGCACCGGCCGGCACCGCGGCGTCCCCTGCCCGGTCCCCGACCCGACGGTCTACGTCAGCGCCCCCGACGACCCGGCCACCCGGCCCGACGACGACAGCGAGTCCTGGTTCGTCCTGGTCAACGCGCCCCGGCACGACCCCGACGCCGGCGTCGACTGGGACGCGCCGGGCCTGGCCGACCGGTACGCCGGGCGGGTGCTCGAGGTGATGGCCGCGCGCGGCCTCGACGTGCGCGACCGGGTGCGCTGGTGCGTGGCCCGCACGCCGGCCGACCTCGCGCGGGAGACCGGCGCCGTCGGCGGCTCGATCTACGGCACGTCGAGCAACGGCGCCCGCGCGGCCTTCCTGCGGCCGGGCAACGCCGCGCCCGTCCGCGGGCTCTACCTCGTCGGCGGCTCCTCGCACCCGGGCGGCGGGCTGCCGCTGGTCACCCTGTCGGCCGAGATCGTCGCCGGGCTGGTCGGTCCCGCCTGAGTCCGCGGCGCACGCTGTCGGCGGCCGGTGCGAGGCTGCCCGGCGTGCGCACCGACCCGCCGGAGACCGGCGACGAGACGACCCTGCTGTCCGCCTACCTCGCCTACCAGCGCGAGACGGTGCTGCAGAAGACCGAGGGGCTGAGCCGCGAGCAGCTGGGGCGCACCCACCCGCCGTCGTCGCTCACCCTGGCCGGGCTGCTGTACCACCTGGCGCTGGTCGAGGAGAGCTGGGCGGTGGAGCGGTTCTCGGGCGGGCCCGAGCTCGCGCCGTGGGACGGGGTCGACTGGGACGCCACCCCCGACTGGGAGTTCGACGCCGCCCTCGGCCTGGAGCCCGACGCGCTGCGCGAGCGCTACCGGGAGGCCGGCCGGCGCACCGACGCCGTGGTGGCGGCCGCGGGCTCCCTCGACGCGCTGTCGGCGGTCCCGCTCCGCAACGGGAGCCTCTTCAGCCTGCGGTGGATGCTGCTGCACCTGCTCGAGGAGACGGCGCGGCACGCCGGGCACACCGACCTGCTGCGGGAGGCGGTCGACGGCGTCACCGGCGAGTGAGCCTCAGCGCGCGAGCTCGGTCGCCCAGGCGGCGACCTCGATCCGCCCCGTGGTGCCGGCGTCGACCCACATCGGGAGCACCTGGCCCGGGTCGCCGGGCACCGGGACGACGCGCAGCGCCTGGCCCTCGGTGAGCCCGCCGGCGGTCACCGTCGCCGACCACGACACCCCGGTCACCGCGCTCTCCCCCGGCTGCAGCACCAGCGGCGCGGGGCCGGGGTCGATCACCATGTAGCTCGACTCGTGCGCCGTCTCGAACGCCATCGGCCGGCCGCCGGCATCGAGCACCTCGACCGCCGGGTAGCCGGTGACCTCGCGCGCGGTGTCCCCGCAGTTGGTCACCGTGACGACGACGGCGCGGTGGCCGAGGCCGGCGTCGACCGGGCCGGCGGTGACCAGCAGACCGAGCGGCGAGCAGGTCGGTGTCACCGGCTGCGGCACCGCCGGCGCGTCCTCCGGCTCCGTCGCCGGCGGGGTCGCCGGCGACGGGGACGGCGGGACCCCGAGGCCCGCGGCATCGGCCGGCCCGCCGGGCGTCCGGAGGGCCAGCGCGACCGCCGTCACCGCGACGACGGCCAGCGCCACCAGCAGCGGGACCATCCAGGAGGAGCGGGCGCGCACCTCAGCCCCGGGCGGCGCCGAGGCCCAGCACCGCGGCCAGCCCCAGCGCGCTGCGCGGCGCGTAGGCCGTCCGCCACAGCCCGCCGTGGACGGCGGCGTGCGCCTCGTCCTGCCAGGGGTGCTCGTGCCGGGGACCGCCCCCGGTGTGCAGGTCGTGCACCAGCAGCGCGGCCATGAGCACGTTCGACGTCGCCGGCTCGAACACCTCGACGCCGAAGCGGTGGGCGCCGGCGTACGCGGCGGCCAGTGCCCGGTTCTTCACCACCGAGCGGGTGCGGGTGGGCGGCGCGACGTTCATCGACACCGTCGTCCCGGCCGACCGCGCAACCGTGGCCCGCCAGCGCTGCAGCCGCTTGGCCAGCGCGTAGTTGGGGCCCTGCTGGGCGACCAGGCTGTCGTTGACGCCCGGGTCGGCGCCGGGCACGTAGGCGCGCTGCAGCAGCCGGCCCGCCGACAGGGTGCGCAGCGGGCGGCCGACCAGCTTGCCCACCCGCGAGCGGCCCGCGTACGCGCGCACCGACTGGGCGACGGCGTCCCCGGGGACGGCGAACACGTCGGTGGGCGTGGCGAGGAAGGCCAGCGCCGTCTCCGGCCGGGCCGCCTGCAGCCGCAGGGTGAGCGCGTCGACGGCGGCGGAGACCCGGACGTTCGTGGCGCCGTCGGCGTAGACGTAGTTGCCGAGCACGAGCTCCCCCGGCAGCCCGGCCAGCCAGTCGGCGACGGCGGGCACCTCGCGCACCAGGTCGGCGCCGGCGCCGCCGGGCAGGTCGCCGTCGGCGGGGACCAGCAGCGTGCCCGCGCCGCGGCGGGCGGTGTCGAGGACACGGCGCCACAGGTCCGGCCGCGGCAGGTCGACCCCGGCCACGGTGGCGCCCCAGCGCAGCAGCGCGGTCAGCGGGCCCATCTCCGCGCCGGCGCCGAGCACGACGACGGTGCGGCCGGGCAGCGCCAGCCACTCGGGGTGCGCGGCCACGGTGCGCACTGCCTCGGCCGCCGACGGCTCGAGGACGCCACCCTCGACCCAGGCGTCCAACCGCCGGGACAACTCGGCGCCGCGCAGGCGCGACCCGTGGAACGGCAGGCTGAACTCGCGCTCGGCCTCGCCCTCGCCGGTGACCTCCCGGGTGCCCGGGGTGCGCGTGGACGGGGCGTCGAGCAGGGCCGACAGCGGCCGCTCGCCGTCGTCGCCGGCGACGTGCAGCCGGGCGTGCACCGCGTCGAGCCCGGCGCCGGCGACGGCGCGCGCCGCGTCCGGGGAGGCCAGACCCGCCTCGACCAGCCGCCGGAAGTGGGTGAGGTACCCGGCGCGCCAGTTGGTCTCCTGCTCGGCGGCGCGGGCGCCCACCGGGTCGACCGGCCGCAGCGCGTCGGCGACCACCGCGCGGCCCACCGCCCCGGTGCTGCGCCGCCCGTCGGGGCCGGCGGGGAAGACGACGCCGGTGTCGTCGGTGCTCATGGGCTCCTCAGTCCGTGGTGACGGGCGGCGGGTCGACCGGTGCCCCGGCCTCCAGCCAGCGCAGCAGGGTGCGGGCGCCGAAACCGGTGCCGCCCTTGACCACCTCGGCGTCGTCGGAGCCGGCGCGGGCCGGTCCGGCGACGTCGAGGTGCGCCCAGGGCAGGTCTCCGGCGAAGGGTCGCAGGAACAGCGCCGCGGTGGTGCCGCCGGGGTTGCCGGGGGCGTTGGTGGCGTCGGCGACCTCGCTGGCCAGCTGCGGCGCGTACTCCTCGTCCAGCGGCATCCGCCAGACCCGTTCGCCGGCGTGCAGCGCCGCCGTGGACAGCGCGTCGGCCAGGCCGTCGGTGGTGGCGTACAGGCCGGCGGTGCGTGCGCCGAGCGCGACCTTCATGGCGCCGGTGAGCGTGGCGACGTCGACCAGCGCGGTCGCGCGGAGGTGCAGGCGGGCGTGCGCGAGGCCGTCGGCGAGGACGAGGCGCCCCTCGGCGTCGGTGTTCTGCACCTCGGTGGTGCGCCCGCCGACGTGCCGGATGACGTCGGCCGGCCGGTACGACGAGCCCGACACCGCGTTCTCGGCGGCCGGGACGACGGCGGTGACCCGCACCGGCAACTCCAGGCGGGCGGCGGCCTCGACCGCGGCGAGCACCGCCGCTCCCCCGGCCATGTCGGTCTTCATGTCGCGCATGCCGGGGCCGTGCTTGATCTGGAGGCCGCCGGTGTCGTAGGTGATGCCCTTGCCGACGAGCACGGGGTGCGAGGCGCCGGCGCCCGGCGGGTCGTAGGCGGCGACGACGAGCCGCGGCGGGGACGCCGAGCCGCCGCCGACGGCGAGGACCCCGCCGAAGCCGCCCGCGGCGAGCTCCCCGGGACCGAGCACGGTCACGGTGACGTGCGGCAGGCCGCCGAGCCGGTCGACCGCCTGCTGCGCGAGCCAGGCCGGGTCACCGGTGTCGGGCGGGGTGTTGACCAGGTCGCGGGCCCAGGCGACGGCGCGGGCGGTGACCTCGCCGGCGCGGGCCGCGGCGGCCACGGCCGGGCCGGCGGCGTCGGTGGCGACGACGGCCACGGTCGCCAGCCGCGGCGGGTGCGGGCGGGAGGACTCGCGGAACCGGTACCCGGCCAGCAGCGCGGCCTCGACGGCGGCGCGCACCTCGTCGGCGCCGGCGGAGGCGAGCGCGGTGTCCAGCGGCAGCACGAGGCGGCCGGCGCCGTGCTCGGCGAGGGTCTGCGCGCGGCGCACCGCGGTGGCGACGAACGAACGCAGGTGCGGCAGCGTCCCGTCGCCGGTGCCGACGGCGACGACGCTGCGCGGGCGGCGGCCGGGGACGGGCAGGTTGGTGATGCCGCCGGCCTTCCCGGTGTTGCCGGTGTCGGCGAGCGCGCCGGCGAGCAGCTCGGCCGGGACCGGCGGCGCCGTGCCGGGCGCCGGCGAGGTGAGCCACGGGGGCAGCGCGCCGCCGGCGCCGACCGGGACGGCGAGGACGTCGTCCTCACCGAGGTCCGGCAGCGCCGCGAGCAGCTCCACCCGGGGCAAGGGGGCGGCCCCGGTCGCCGGCGTGCTGCCGGCGGCCGGGGCCGCGTCGTCCTGCGCGGGGCTGCCCGAGGGCAGGCTCGCGGAGACGTTCAGCTGGTCGCGCCCTTCAGGGCCTCGGAGAGCGCCGCGGCCTCGTCGGGCGACAGCTCGACGACCAGGCGGCCGCCGCCCTCGAGCGGCACCCGCATGACCAGGCCGCGCCCCTCCTTGGTGACCTCCAGGGGACCTTCACCCGTGCGCGGCTTCATGGCCGCCATGCGTGCCTCCTTCGCCGGCCACCCGCGGCCCCTCTGCGACGGCGGTGTGGCTGTTCCTCGGTGCGTAGCTCTGTCCCATGATCCCGTATCCCCGCCGCGGTTCCAACACGAGCCCCGTCAGGGGGTCGCCCGGAAGCAGGTCGCGACGTGGTCGTCGACCATGCCGGTGGCCTGCATGAGGGCGTAGGCGGTCGTGGGCCCGACGAAGGCGAAGCCCCGGCGCTTGAGCTCCTTGGCCATCGCGACCGACTCCGGGCTGGTGGCCGGCACGTCGGCGAGGGTGGCCGGGCGGGCCCGCGGGCCGGGAGGCGCGAACGACCACAGGAGGTCGGACAGGCCGCCGTCGACCTGCTGGGCGGCGCGGGCGTTGCGGATGGCGGCGGTGACCTTGGCGCGGTTGCGGACGATGCCGGCGTCGGCCATCAGCCGCGCCTCGTCCTCCTCGGTGAAGGCGGCCACCGCGTCGATGGAGAAGCCGGCGAAGGCGGCCCGGAAGGCCGGGCGCTTGCGCAGGATGGTGAGCCACGACAGCCCGGACTGGAACGCCTCGAGGCTGAGGCGCTCGAACAGGGCGTCGTCACCCCGCAGCGGGGTCCCCCACTCCTCGTCGTGGTAGCGCGCGTACTCGGGGGCGCTGTCCCCCCAGGCGCAGCGGACGCGGTCGGGTTCCACGGCGGGGACGCTAGCGGCGGGCAGGGACAGGTCGGTCGTCATGGCTCCCGTTGTCCGCCCCGCGCGGTCGGTCCGCAATCCCCTCCCGGCATCTGTGGACAGGCTCCTGACCTGGGGATACAGGTCGCCGCACCGCACTCGGGGCGGTAGACTCCGTACATGTGTTCGAGCGGGATCGGCGGCGGGGACGTCCTCGACGACGTCGCCGCGCTGGTCGCCGAGCGCAACCGGATCGACGCCCGCCTGGCGCGCGCCGTGCGGGCCGCCGAGGCGTCCTCCGCCGCTGAGCGGGACGGGCTGAAGAGCATGGCGTCGTGGCTGCGCGGGCACTGCCGGTTGTCCGGGCGCGAGGCGTCCCGGCCGGCGCACAACGCCCGCGCGCTGGAGCACCTGCCGGCCCTCGCCGAGGCGCACGACGCCGGGCTCGTCACCGCCGCCCAGGTCGCTGTGGCCGCGGAGGTGACCACCCCGGACCGGCTGGCCGCAGCCGCCGCGCAGGGCGTCGACCTCGGCGAGATCGACGCCGTCCTCACCGACGTGGCGATCGAACAGGAGCACGACGCCCTCGTCGTCGTGGTGAAGCGCTACTGCACCGCCCTCGACCCCGACGGCCCCGCGCCCGACCCCACCGAGGGGCGGCGCATGTCGGTGGTCCGCCACGCCGACGGCACCGTCACCTTCCACCTGCACCTCGACCCGGTCGGTGCGGAGCGGTTCTCCACCGCTGTGGAGGCGCACGTGCAGGCCGACCGGCCCGCCGGCGACGACCGCGCCCGCGCCCAGCGGCTCGCCGACGGCGCCGTGCAGCTCGCCGACACCGCCCTCGCTTCGGGCAGCACGCCGCGGCTGCGCGGGGTCAAGCCGCAGGTCGTGGTGAAGGTCGACGCGGAGGACCTGCACGACCCCGCCTGCCCGGCCGACCACGCCCCGACCGGCTCGGGAGCCGGGACCGACGGCGACGCCCAGGCCGACGCCACGACCGACCGCGACGCCGACTCCTCCGCGGCCGAGACAGGCGGTGCCGGCGAGGCGACCAGGAGCATCCGCCAGGCCCGCGCCGGGTCGAGCAGGACGCCCCCTCTGCCGCGGTGGCGGGGCAGCGCGACCCTCGGGTCCGGCGCCGTGGTCCCCGCGGCCACCGCCCGCTGGCTGGCCTGCGACGGCGCGATCACCCGCGTGGTGCTCGGCCCCGACGGCGTCCCGCTCGACCTGGGCCGGGAGCAGCGGCTGGCCGACCGGCACGTCCGCCGGGCCGCGGAGGTCCGCGACGGTGGCTGCGTATTCGCCGGGTGCGGCGCCCCCACCTGGTGGTGCGACGTCCACCACGTCGTGCACTGGCTCGACGGCGGATCGACGTCGCTGGAGAACTCGGCGCTGCTGTGCGAACGCCACCACACCAAGGTCCACGCCGGCTTCCGTATCGAGCGACGACCGGACGGGCGATGGCACACCTGGCGGCCCGACGGCACCGAGATCACCACCCCGGCACCCCTCAGGGCCGGGGCGGCCTGAGCACGCGACCGGCGGCTCCCGTCATGCGCGGGACAAGCGCTGCCCGCGGCGCGCGCGGGCCGGTCGGCGGCGCAGGCCGTGCCGCCGAGCGGGGCTCAGGGGACGGGCGACTCCACCGCGGCCGGCGCGGGCGCGTTGCGGCGGGTGGCGAGGACGCAGCCGGCCAGCACGAGCGGCAGGCCGACGGCGAGGCCCAGGGTGAACGGCTCGTCGAGCAGCAGGACACCGGCCAGGACGGCGACGGCCGGGTTGACGAAGGTGATCACCAGCGCGCGCTGCGGGCCGACCTCGCGGATGAGCGCGAAGAACAGCACCAGCGCGAGCGCCGTGCAGACCACACCGAGGACGACCAGCGAGCCCAGCGCGGGCACCGACGCCGACCCCAACTGCCCCAGCCGCGGCACCGCGAACGGCGCGTAGACCACCGCGGTGAGCACCAGGGCGATCGCGCTGACCGCCACTCCCGGGACGTCGGCCAGCGCCCGGTTGGCGATCAGCGGCGCGGTGCCGTAGCCGACCACCACCGCCACCACCGCGAGCACCGGCAGCAGCGCGATGCCCTCGACGTCGAGCCCGAGCAGCGCCACGATCCCCACGACGCCGAGCCCCATCCCCGCCAGCCGCACCGCGGTGAGCCGCTCCTCCCCGCCGACCAGCCGCGCGGCGACGGCCGCGACGAAGGGCACCGAGGCGACCAGCAGCCCGGTCAGCGAGCTGGACAGCGTCACCTCGGCGTAGGACAGCAGCAGCCAGGGCCCCGTCATCTCCAGCACGGTGAACGCCAGCAGCGGCCGCCAGTGCCGCAGCGCGGGGCGCACCTGCCCGCGGGCCAGGACCAGCGGCAGCAGCACGGCGGCCCCGACGACGCACCGGACGAACACCACGACCACCGGCGACGTCTCCTCGACGGCCACCTTGATCAGCAGGTACGGCACGCCCCAGATGACCGACATCGCCAGGAACAGCACCCATCCGCGACGGCTCACCGCGCCATCCTGCCCGGCCCCCGCGACGGTTCCCGTTGCACGTCCCGCCGCGCCGCCGTGGACTGTCCCGTCATGGACCCCGACGCGCGTTTCGCCTCCCTGGTCGAGGCCCTGGCCACCCGGCCCGGCGTCGGCCCGCCCGGCGCGAGCGGCCGGCGCGGCTTCGGCTCGGCCGCCCTGACCGTGCACGGGTCGATCTTCGCGATGGTCGTCGGCGGCGCGCTGGTGCTGAAGCTCCCCGCCCACCGGGTGGAGGGGCTCGTCACCACCGGCACCGGGCTGCCGTTCGCCGCGGCCAACGGCACGCCGATGCGCGAGTGGGTGGCCCTCGACCACGGCACGCCCGCGTCCGACCTCGCGCTCGCCGAGGAGGCCATGGCGTTCGTGGCCTCCCGCGCTACTCGGGGCGGCTGAACATCCAGGCGGCGACCGCGAGCAGCACCCCGCCGACGCCGGCCACCAGGACGACGTCGAGCCACACCGGCACCGGCCAGCTCCCCCAGTGCAGGGCCACGGAGTCGCCGATCGACGGGTCGACGCGGGAGAGCACCACCCGCCGCACCGCGTCGACGCCGTAGGTGATCGGGTTGGCCAGCGCCAGCGCGTGCAGCCACCCGGGCAGCTGGCCCGAGACCGGGAAGAACGCGCCGGAGAGGAACATCAGCGGCGCGAGCAGCAGCTGCACCCGCGGCATGACGGTCTGGATCTGGTCGACCCGGACGGCGATCACCAGACCCAGCGCGGTGATGGCGAAGGCGACGACGAACAGCAGCCCGACCGTGCCGAGCATCATCACCGGGTCGTAGGGGACGCCGACCAGCCCGGCCAGCGCCAGCAGCACCACCGACTGGAGGGTGGCCACCGTCGCCCCGCCCAGCGCCTTGCCGAGCACGATGCTGGTGCGGCCCACGGGCGCCACGAGCATCTCGCGCAGGAAGCCGAGCTCGCGGTCCCAGACGATCGAGATCGCCGAGAAGACGGCGGTGAACATGACCGAGGTGGCCAGCACGCCCGGGAACAGGAACGTCGAGTAGCCGGCGTCGCCGAAGGTGCCCACCGGCAGGGTGGCGCCCAGGCCCTGCCCCAGCACGAACAGGAACAGCAGCGGCTGGGCGAACGAGGACAGGATCCGGCCGCGGTCGGTGCGGAAGCGCAGCAGGTCGCGGTGCCAGACGACCCGGACGGCGCGCAGCTCGTGGCGCAGCCCGCGCCCGCCGAGCCGGACGGGCGCGGTCGTGGCCGTCACCGCCGGCCTCCCGCCGGGCCGGCCATCGGGCTCCGCGCGGGCCCGCCGGCCGCCGCCTGGCGCTCGGACATCCGCGCGCCGGTGTAGGCGAGGAAGACGTCGTCGAGGGTGGGGCGCGAGACGCTGACCGAGCGCACCGTCAGGCCGAGCTCGAACAGCCGCGGGACGAAGCGCTCGCCGTCGGGGGCGAGCACGACCAGCACGCCGTCCTCGCGGGCGGTCTCGACGCCGAGCCGCTCCCGCACGAGGGCCTCGGCCGCGTCGTCGTCGGCGGTGCGCACCCGGACCCGGTCGGCGCCGACGCTCGCCTTGAGCGCCGACGGGGTGTCCAGCGCGCCGATCCGGCCGGAGTCGACGATTGCGATGCGGTCGCAGCGCTCGGCCTCGTCCATGTAGTGCGTGGTGAGGAAGACGGTGATGTCCTCCTCGGCGCGCAGCCGGTCGACATAGCCCCACAGGCCCGCCCGCGACTCGGGGTCCAGGCCGATCGTCGGCTCGTCGAGGAAGAGCACGCGCGGCGAGTGCAGCAGCCCGCGGGCGATCTCCAGCCGGCGCTTCATGCCGCCGGAGAAGGTGCGGACCAGCGAGCGGCGCCGGTCGGTGAGGCCGACCATCTCCAGGACGGCGTCGATCCGCGGCCCGACCTCGGCCTTCGGCATCCCGTAGATGTCGGCGTGGAACCGCAGGTTCTGCTCGGCGGTGAGGTGCGCGTCGAGCGTCGTCTCCTGGAAGACCAGGCCGATGTGCCGCCGCACCTCCGTGCGGTCGCGGACGACGTCGAAGCCGGCCACCCGTGCGGCGCCCGCCGTGGGCCGCAGCAGCGTGCAGAGGATCTGGATGGTGGTGGACTTGCCCGCCCCGTTCGGGCCGAGGAAGCCGAACAGCTCGCCCGCGCGGACCGACAGGTCGATCCCGCGGACGGCCTCGACGTCGCCGAACGTCTTGACCAGGCCGCTGACCTCCACCGCGGGCGGCCGCCCGGTGCCGGCCTCCTCCGACGGGGTCCCTAACGCCGTTAGAGTCACCCCGGCAGCGTCCTCGAACACCGTTAGAGTGTCAAGGTGCCGATCTCCCGCGACGACGTCGTCCGCGCCGCCGTCGAGGTCCTCGACGAGGAGGGCCTCGCGGGACTGACCCTGCGCGGCGTGGCCGCCCGGCTCGGCGTGAGCGCACCGACCCTCTACTGGCACGTCAGGGACAAGCGGCACCTGCTCGACCTCGTGGCCGACCGCGTGCTGGCCGACGTCCCGGAGAGCACCCGGGCGCCGCACCCCGGCGAGCCGGTGTGGGAGTGGCTGGCCGAGGCGAGCCGGGTGCGACGGGCGCTGCTGCTGGCCCACCGCGACAGCGTGCAGGTGGTCGCCGGCAACCGGCCGACCGAGGACTCGCTGCCCGGCATCGAGCGCACCCTCGGCGTCCTCGTCGGGGCCGGGCTCGAGCCGGGCGAGGCGGTGCGGGTGCTCACCGCGCTCGGCTCGTTCATCCTCGGCGACGCCCTCGAGACCCAGGCCGACCGCGACCGGCCGCTCGAGGAGCAGCCCGGCGGCGACATGGCGGGGTTCCCCACGGTCGCCGCCGCCGCCCGGACCGCCGGCGGCGACGACGAGCGGTTCGAGGAGGGACTGGCGCTGTTCGTCGGCGGGCTGCGCGCCCGGCTCGAGGAACGCGCGCGCGGGACCGCCGTCGCCGGGTCCTGACCGGCGCGCTCGGTACCGTCGGCCCGTGGGGTGGTCGGGCTACGGGACCTTCGTGGTCCTCGCCGTCGTGCTGGTGCTCGTGCCCGGCCCGGACGTCGCCGTCGTCCTGCGCAACACCCTCGGCGGCGGGCGGGTCCGCGGCTCGTGGAGCGCGGTCGGCATCACCGTCTCGAACGTCCTCCAGGGCGCGGCGGCCGCCACCGGGCTGGCCGCCCTCGTCGTCCGGGTGGAGCCGCTGTTCCAGGCCATCCGCTGGGCCGGCGTCGCCTACCTGGCGTTCCTCGCGCTGCAGGCCTTCGCCTCGGCGGTGCGCGGCCGGTACCCCGACCTCGACGACGGCGGCCCCGCGGCCGGCCGGCCGGCGCTGACGGGCCTGCGCCAGGGGTTCCTCAGCAACGTCACCAACCCGAAGGTGCTCGCCTTCTACCTGGCGGTGCTGCCTCAGTTCCTCGCGCCGGGGACGCCGGTGCCCGTGCTGCTGGCCTACGCGCTCACCCACGCCGCCGTCGGCCTGGTGTGGCTGCTGCTCCTGGTGGCCGGACTGTCCCGGGCCCGCCGGGTGCTGGCGCGCCGCCCCGTCCGGCGGGCGCTCGACGCGGTCACCGGCTGCGCGCTGCTCGCCTTCGGCGCCCGGCTCGCCGTCTCACGCGGGACCTGACACCGGCCAGGCCACCTCGACGTGCGGCTCGTCGGGGTCGGCGTCGCGCGCGCTCAGGTAGACCTCGGCCGGGCTGCCGGCCCGCTCGAGGCCCCGGGCGTCCACCCACGCGCCGACGGCGTCGTAGGCGCGCAGGATGCCGGGGAACTCCGCCTCCCGCCGCGACAGGCAGGTGACCGCCTCCCGCCCGGCGTGCTGCAGCCGGATCCGCAGGTCCCCGGCCGGCTCGACGGAGCCGGTGAACGGCCGCACCACCTCGACCGGGCCGTCGCCGTCCTCGGTGACCATCCCGTGGTAGACGACGCGCAGCGGCCCGGCCGGCCGCGCGCCGCAGCGCGCGAGGTGCGCGTCGATCTCCTCCCCCGCCCCGGCGATGAACGCGTCGAGCTCGTCGACCGTCAGCCGCCGCTCGGCGGTCAGCACCGTCTGGCCCGGCACCTCGCGCAGGGTCACCTCGCGCACGTCGTCCTCCTCGGTCTCCGCGGTCAGGGCGGCCACCAGGTCCCGGCGCCGCCGCAGGTCCTCCTCCACGCCGTCCCACCAGCGGGCCACCGCCGCCCGGCGGTCGCCCGGCTCGAGGTCGACGACGTCGCGCACCCGCGCCAGCGGCATGCCCGCCCGGCGCAGCGCGGCGATCAGCCGGGCCCGGGCCACCTGCGCGACGGCGTAGCCGCGGTGGCCGGTCCACGGGTCGACGGCGTCGGGCACCAGCAGGCCCTGCTCGGCGTAGAGCCGCAGCGCCTTGGCCGACAGCCGGGTGCGGCGCAGGAACTCCCCGGGCCGCAACAGGTCTCCGCTCACGCCGTCGAGCCTGCGGCATGCCCCAGGGGCCGGGTCCAGTCGGGCCGCCCGGTTTCCGGCCCGGCCCGGCCGGGCAGCGCCGGAGCACCTGCGACGACGGGAGGCCCGCGTGGCCGACGCATCCACCCGACCGCCGGCCCGCCGCCGGCTGCTGGTCTCCGGCCTGCTGCTCGGCGCGGGCGTCGCGGGAGCGGTCGACGAGATCGTCTTCCACCAGCTCCTGCACTGGCACCACTTCTACGACCGCGCCAGCGGCGCGGCGGGCCTGGTCTCCGACGGGCTGCTGCACGCCGGCACCTTCTCGGCCGCCGTCGCCGGCATGGCCCTGCTGGCCGACGCCCGCCGTCGCGGCCGGTTCCTGCCCCCGCTGTGGTGGGGCGCGCTGCTCACCGGCGCGGGGGCGTTCCAGACCTGGGACGGCCTGGTGCACCACAAGGTGCTGCGGCTGCACCAGGTCCGCTACGGCGTCGACCTGACCGGCTACGACGTCGCGTGGGTGCTGCCCGGCGTCCTCCTGCTCGTCGCCGGCGTCGCGCTGCTGCTGCGCGCCCGGCGGGTGCCCGCGGCGTGACCGCGGTGGTGCTGGCGTTGCTCACCGCCGGCGCCTACGTCGGCGCCACGTGGCGCTGCCGCAGCCCGTGGCCGCTGGCCCGCACCGCGTCGTGGCTGGCCGGCGTCGCGGCCGCGGCGGTCGCCGTCGCCGGGCCGATGGGCGCGCACGGCGACCTGCGCGCGCACATGGCCGGGCACCTGCTGCTCGGCATGGCCGCGCCGCTGCTGCTGGTGCTGGCGGCGCCGGTGACCCTGGCCCTGCGCGCGCTGCCGCCGGCCGGGGCGCGGCGGCTCGCCCGCCTGCTGCGCGCCGCCCCGCTGCGGTGGCTCGCCGACCCGCTGGTCGCCGTCCCGCTCAACGCCGCCGGGCTGTGGCTGCTCTACGGCACCGGGCTGCACGGCGCGCTCGCCCACTCCCCCGCCCTGTCGGCGGGAGTGTCCGCGCACGTGCTGGTGGCGGGCTACCTGGCGACGGCGTCCGTGCTCGCCGTCGAC
Organism: Geodermatophilus sp. FMUSA9-8; assembly: GCF_037034165.1. Classification (NCBI taxonomy): domain Bacteria; kingdom Bacillati; phylum Actinomycetota; class Actinomycetes; order Geodermatophilales; family Geodermatophilaceae; genus Geodermatophilus; species Geodermatophilus sp. FMUSA9-8. Next base: position 21,681 of record NZ_JBAGKE010000017.1, read on the forward strand.
CCCGCCCCGCACCGGCGCGGCGTGGGCGTGCGCGCGCTGGCGCTGGCCGGTGGCGCCGCCGCGCACGACGTCCTCGCGAAGGTGCTCTACGCGCACCCGCCGGCGGGCACCGTCGGCGCCGAGGAGGGCGCGCGGCTGATGTACGACGGCGGGACGGTGCTCACCCTGGTGACCGCCGCCGTGCTCTGGCGGCGCTGGTACACCAGCCGGGAGGCGGTCCGCGCCGCCGTTCAGCCGGCGTAGGTCGCGGCGAAGCGGGCGAAGCGGCGCAGCGAGATCCGGAAGCCGAGGACGACGCCCGGCTTGACCAGCGGCCACCCCAGCCGGCCGACGATCCCGAACGGCAGGTGCAGCCGCTCGGTCCAGACCAGGTCGGTGCCGGTGGCGGTGGGGGTCAGCTCGAAGATCCCGGGGCCGCGCACGATCCGGCCGGTGTGCTGCACGACCACCCGCCGCGGCGGCTCCCACTCGGTGACCACCATCGTGTCGAGCACGCCGAGGTGCCGGCCGCGCCGCCACGGCAGCGGGACGCCGGTGCGGGCAGCCAGCCGCACGCCGACGCCCTCCTCGGCGGGGGTGACCACCTCGACGTCGGTGGCCGGCATCCACCGGCCCTGCGACCGCCAGTCGGTGAGCGCCGCCCACACCCGCTCCAGCGGCGCCTCCACCGACACCGGCAGCACCAGCTCAGGCACCGTCGCGCGCTCCCTCGTCCACGGATCCCTCTTCGGCCGCCGCGCCCCCCGCGGATGCGGTCACCGCGGATGCCCCCGCGGTCCCGGCCGGCAGGGTCAGCCCCGGGTCGGTGTCGGCGTCGGCCGCCCGGGCGGGCCGCTCGGCGCGCAGCGCGGCGATCTGCTCGTCGCGCTCCTCGATCACCTGGGCCAGCTGCTCGAGCAGCCAGTCGACCTCGGTCATCCGGTAGCCGCGCACGGCCACCGACACCTGCAGCCCGCGCACGTCCTCCCCCGTCACCGGCCGGTCGTCGGGCAGCTCGACGGGCGAGCGGTCCAGGTCGGCCGGCGGCTGGGTCTCGCCCCGCCCGAGCAGCAGCGAGCCGCCGAGGAACAGCAGCGCCCCGACGACGGCGACCGCGGCGAGCCCGACGAGGAAGGACAGCACCGGCGCCCTCAGCCCTCGACCGGCTCGACCGGACCGGGCAGCGGCGCGCGCATCCCCCCGCCGCCCTCGCCGTTCTGCCGCGCGCTCTCGGCCTCGCGGATCGTCGCCAGGACGACGTCGACGTCGTCGGTGACGGTGAACAGGTCGAGGTCGCCGGCGCTGATCGTGCCCGACTCCAGCAGGGTGCCGCGGATCCAGTCGACCAGGCCGGCCCAGTACTCGGTGCCGAACAGGATCACCGGGAACCGGGTGACCTTGCGGGTCTGCACCAGCGTGAGCGCCTCGAACAGCTCGTCGAGGGTGCCGAAGCCGCCGGGCAGGATGACGAAGGCCTGCGCGTACTTCACGAACATCGTCTTGCGGACGAAGAAGTAGCGGAAGCTGATGCCGAGGTCGACCCACTCGTTGAGCTCCTGCTCGAACGGCAGCTCGATGCCCAGCCCCACCGACAGCCCGCCGGCCTCCGACGCGCCGCGGTTGGCCGCCTCCATGGCACCCGGGCCGCCGCCGGTGATGACCGCGTAGCCCGCGTCCGCCAGCGCCGCGCCGATCTGCACGCCGGCCGCGTAGTGCGGGTGGTCGGGCTTGGTGCGGGCGCTGCCGAAGACGCTGACCGCCTTCGGCAGCTCGGCGAGCAGGCCGAAGCCCTCGACGAACTCGCTCTGGATGCGCAGCACGCGCCACGGGTCGGTGTGCACCCAGTCGGTGGGCCCGCGCCGGTCGAGCAGCCGCTGGTCGGTGGTGGTGCCGGCCCGCTGGGGATCGGGCTCGCCGCCGCGCAGCACCACCGGGCCGCGGTGCCGCGTCGGGCGGGGCTTCCGGGCGCCCTCGGGCGGGGGGATCGTCGTCATGCGCGTCCTCCGGACAGGTAGGCGGTCAGGGCGTCCTCGGCCGGCTGCAGCCGCTCGACCAGGACGGACTCCTCGCGGGTGTGCGCGAGCTGCGGGTCGCCGGGGCCGTAGTTGACCGCCGGGATGCCGAAGGCGGCGAAGCGCGCGACGTCGGTCCAGCCGAGCTTGGCCCGCGCGGGGCGGCCGACGGCGGCCACGAACGCCTCGGCGGCGGGCTCGGTCAGGCCGGGCAGCGCCCCGCCGGCGTTGTCGACGACGGTCAGCGTGGCGCCGGCGGCGAGCGCGTCGGCGAACACCTCGCGCACGTGCGCCTCGGCGGCGTCCTCGTCGCGGTCGGGGGCGTAGCGGAAGTTGACCGTCACCCGGCACTCGTCGGGGACGACGTTGCCGGCCACGCCGCCCTCGATGCGCACGGCGTTGAGGCCCTCGCGGTAGGTGCAGCCGTCGATGTCGACCTCGCGCGCCTGGTACGCCGCCAGCGTGGCGAGGACGCCCGCCACCCCGTGGATGGCGTTGACGCCGAGCCAGCTGCGCGCGCTGTGCGCCCGCCGTCCCGTCGTCCCGATGACCGCCCGCAACGTGCCCTGGCAACCGGCCTCGATCTCGCCGTCGGTGGGCTCGAGCAGGACGGCGAGGTCGCCGTAGAGCCAGCCCCGGCGCTCGCGCACCACCCGGCCGAGACCGCTCTTGACCGACTCGACCTCCTCGTTGTCGTAGAAGACGAACGTGAGGTCGTACGCGGGCTCCGCCCCGGGGACGCCGAAGCGCCCGGCCAGCCGCAGCATGACCGCGTCGCCGGACTTCATGTCGCTGGTGCCGCAGCCGTACAGGCGGTCGCCCTCGAGCCGGCTGGGCACGTTGTCGGCGATCGGCACGGTGTCCAGGTGCCCGGCGAGCACCACCCGGCCGTCCCGGCCCAGGTTGGTGCGGGCGAGGACGGTGTCGCCGACCCGCTCGACCTCCAGCCCGCCGAGGCCGCGCAGCGCCGTCTCGACGGCGTCGGCGAGGGCGCGCTCGTCGCCGGACACCGACGGCGTGTCGACCAGCGCCCGGGTGAGCGCCAGGACGTCGGCGGAGAGGTCGAGGTCGGGCGCGCCGGTCACGGTGCCCGAGCCTACGGTGGGAGGACCTCGTCCTCCTCACCGCTCGCGAGCTCGCGGCGAGCCTCGGGACGAGGCCGGGGGCCGGGCCTGGGTAGCGTCGGGGGGTGACCTCCCCCAGCCGCTCCGCCGTCGCCGCCGGTCTCGCGACCGTCTCCGCCTCCGGGACCGTCCTGGACACCTGGTACCCCGCGCCCGCCCTCGGCGACGCCGGCGGGGAGTCCGGCACGCAGCAGCTCGGCGCCCTGGAGCTGGAGGCCGAGCTCGGCACCGAGTTCTCCGGCCTGGTGCGCAGCGACGACGCGCGCGGCGTCGAGGTGATCGGCGTCCGCACGGTGATCGCCGACCTCGGCGCCCCGCCGGCCGACACCCACGACGTCTACCTGCGGCTGCACCTGCTCTCGCACCGCCTCGTCCGCCCGCGCGAGGTGAGCCTGGACGGCGTCTTCGGCCTGCTGGCCAACGTCGCGTGGACCAGCGCCGGGCCGGTGCTCGCCACCGAGCTCACCCCCGCCCGCCGGGCCCTCCTGCGCGCCGCGCACGGCTCGCTGACCGTGCTGTCGGTGGACAAGTTCCCGCGGATGGTCGACTACGTGCTCCCCGTGGGCGTGCGCGTGGCCGACGCCGACCGGGTGCGGCTGGGCGCGCACCTGGCCGAGGGGACGACGGTCATGCACGAGGGCTTCGTCAACTACAACGCCGGCACGCTCGGCCCCTCCATGGTCGAGGGCCGGATCAGCGCGGGCGTCGTCGTCGGCGCCGACAGCGACGTCGGCGGCGGCGCGTCGATCATGGGCACGCTGTCCGGGGGCGGCAAGGAGGTCGTCTCCATCGGCAGCGGGTGCCTGCTCGGCGCCAACGCCGGCATCGGCATCTCGCTCGGCGACGGCTGCGTCGTCGAGGCCGGCTGCTACGTCACCGCCGGGTCCCGGGTCACGCTGCCCGACGGCTCGGTGGTCAAGGCCCGCGAGCTGTCCGGCCGCGACGGGCTGCTGTTCCGCCGCAACAGCGTCACCGGCGCGCTGGAGGCGCTGCCGCGCTCCGGCGACTGGGGCGCCCTCAACGCCGCGCTGCACGCCAACGACTGACGGCATTGGAAGCTTTCCGCACGTCTTGACGGCCAGGACGTGCGGAGAGCTTCCAATGCCTCTCCGGCGTCAGGTGAGGTTCGCGGGCTCCGCGGCCGGGACGTCGAGGTGCTCGAGCAGCGCCACGACCGACTCCTGCGGCCGCTCCACGTGCGGCGAGTGGCCGACGTCGGGGAGCACGACCTCGCGGTAGGCGCCGCCGGAGGCCGCGTACCGGTCGAGCACCGCGCGGGTCTGGGTGACCATCGGCTGCGGCGGGCAGGCCTCCGCGCCGGGCCAGCCGGGCACCGCGCCGAGCTGGCCGAGGTAGGCCAGGTCGAACACCGAGGTGTCGGAGACGATCGCGTCGGCGTCGCCGCGCAGCCACAGCACCGGGGGCTTGACCGGCAGGTCGACGATGCCCGAGACGTCGAACACCGTCGGCGCCATCGTGTTGAGCACCCCGCGCGGGCCGGGCGCCGTCATCGGCCACGTCTCGCTCGCGACGGCGTCGCCCGGGTAGTTGTCCTCGCCGGTGCGGGTGGACAGCATCGCGGCGACGAACACGTCCTCGAGCTGCGGGTCGATCGGCAGCGAGCCGGGCGCCACGTAGAACGAGCGCAGGATCGACCGGGGGCTGGTCGGGGCGGCGTCGGAGGTGTCGCCCGCGGCGAGCGCAGCCACGAACTCCGGGTTGGCCGCGCCCCCGCCCGAGCCCGCGCCGTCGGCGGCCAGCAGGCGCCCGTCGGGCCCGGCGGTGCCGCCGAAGCCGTACGGGGACACCGGCGCGACCAGCGCCACCGACGCCACCGTCGCCGGGGCGTCGAGCAGGTACTGCAGGACGACGCCGGCGCCCATGCTCCAGCCGACCAGGTGCACGCGGTCGAGGCCGAGGGCGTCCACCAGCGCGGCGACGTCGTCGGCCCAGTCCCGCACGCCGCGGCGGGCGTCCACCGGCAGCGGGTCGGTGTCGCCGTAGCCGCGCAGGTCGACGGCGAGCACGCGGTGCCGGCCGGTCTCGTGCACGGTGCGCAGGGCGTGCTGCCAGAACAGCGCCGAGCTCACGTTGCCGTGCACGAACAGCACCGCCTCGCCGGGGCCGGCGGGGTCGGTGCCCTCGGGGTGCAGGACGTTCTGGGTCAGGCGCGCGGTGGGCACCCGGGTGGCGGTCACCCCGGGGAGCAGGACGTCGGCCATGGCGGTACTCCTCGGGGAGGGCGGGACTGGCGGCCACACGCTAGCGACGGCGGGCACGCGCTGGCGACGGCGGCCACACCGCGGGTGCACCAGGCACACCACGGGCCCCCGCGAGGTCCGGGGCCCGGCCGGGGAGCCGACCTAGAGTCGACGGCGATGACCAGCGCACGGACCGGCACCCGCCTCGCGGCCGAGCGCCCTCCGGCGAGGAGGGCGCCCGCCAAGAAGGCGCCCGCGAGGAAGGCGCCCGCGAGGAAGGCGCCCGCGAAGCGCCCGCCGGCCAAGCGGACCGCGGCGCGGCCGACCGCCGCGACGCCGCAGGGCGGCAACCCGTGGGTGTGGCGGCACTGGTGGCCGGCGCTGCTGATCGGCGTCGTCGTGCTCGTGTCGGTGGCCTGGAAGGGCGACCGGCCGGCGGAGGTGACGCCGACGGCGCTGTGCACGGTGCCCTCGACGTCGGTGACCCTCAGCGGCGAGCAGTGGACCAACGCCCAGACGATCGCCGCGGTGGGCAAGGAGCGCGGGCTGCCCGAGCGGGCGATCGTCATCGCGCTGGCGACGGCGATGCAGGAGTCGACGCTGCGCAACCTCGACTACGGCGACCGCGACTCCCTCGGCCTGTTCCAGCAGCGGCCGTCGCAGGGCTGGGGCACGCCCGCGCAGGTGCAGGACCCGGTCTACGCGGCCGGCCAGTTCTACGACCGTCTGGTACGGGTGCCGAACTGGGAGACCGGCGAGCTCACCCTGGTCGCCGACGCCGTGCAGCGCAGCGCCTTCCCGCTCGCCTACGGCCGCTGGGCCGACTTCGCCCAGTCCCTGACCGTGGCGCTGCGCACGGACGACCGGACGCGCAACTGCGGCTGAGCGCTCAGGTCACCCGACCGCGGCTCTTGCCGTGGAGCTCCGGGCGGTCGAAGGCGGCGGACACGCCGGCGGCGCCGGCGAGGCTGCGGCCGCGGTGCAGGCGCGCCTCGAGGGCGAGCAGCGCCACGAGGGCGGCGACGGGGACGAGCAGGAACACGACGAGGAACACGGCGGGGCCTCCCGGCCTGGCCGGGCGGGGTGCCCGGCGAGTGGGACCACCGTGTCGGTCGGCACTTGCGGGTGTCTGGCGGAGAACTGCCGCCGCAGTGCCGCCGGCTTGCAGGCGACTGGCAGCCGGCCCGCTCAGGCGGTGAGGCGCTCCGCGGCGGCGTCGATCCGCTCGTCGGTGGCCGTGAGTGCGAAGCGCACGTGCCGGGCGCCGGCGGGGCCGTAGAACGAGCCGGGCGCGGGCACGATGCCCAGGCCCGCCAGCCACTCGACCGTCGTCCAGCAGTCCTCGTCGCGGGTGGCCCAGAGGTAGAGCCCGGCCTCGGAGTGGTCGATGCGCAGGCCCGCGGCCCGCACCGCGGCGGCCAGCCGCTCGCGCCGGCGGCGGTAGCGCTCACGCTGCTCGTCGACGTGCGCGTCGTCGTCCAGGGCGGCGGTCATGGCCGCCTGCACCGGGCCGGGGACGAGCAGGCCGAGGTGGCGCCGCACCTCCCACACCCGGCGGACCAGCACCGGGTCGCCGGAGAGCAGCCCGGCGCGGTAGCCGGCCGCCGTCGACTGCTTGGACAGCGAGTGCACGGCCAGCAGGCCGGTGTGGTCGTCGCCGGCGACGGCGGGGTGCAGCAGCGAACGGGGCTGCACCTCCCAGCCGAGGGTGGCGTAGCACTCGTCGGCGACGATCGGCACGCCGTGCGCGCGGCCCCAGGTGACCCAGGCGCGCAGCTCGTCGTCGGACAGCACCCGCCCGTGCGGGTTGCCCGGGGAGTTCAGCCAGACCAGCCCGATCCCGGCGGCCTCGGCCGGCGGGGCGTCGGCCCGCCGGACCGCGAGCCCGGACAGCACCGCGCCGACCTCGTAGGTCGGGTAGGCCACCTCGGGGATGACGACGGTGCCGTCGCGCAGGCCCAGCAGCGTGGGCATGAGCGCGACGAGCTCCTTGGAGCCGATCGTCGGGACCACCGAGGGATCGGCGCCCAGCGGGTCGGCCAGCGTCACGCCCAGGCGGCGCCGCAGCCACCCGGCCGCGGCGGTGCGCAGCTCACGGGTGCCCAGCGCCATCGGGTAGCCCGGCGAGTCGCCGGCCCCGGCCAGCGCGGTGCGCAGGACCTCCGGCGTCTCGTCGACCGGCGTCCCGATGGACAGGTCGACGATGCCGCCGGGGTGCTGCGCCGCACGGGCCCGGGCGGCCTCGAGGCTGTCCCAGGGGAAGTCGGGCAGCCGGTGGCCGGCCGCCGTCCCCGTCGTCGTGGTCAGTGCCCCTCGCCCTGGGGCGGGAGGGCCGCCACCAGCGGGTGGTCGTGGCCGACCTTGCCCGTTTTCGCGGCGCCGCCGGGGCTGCCCAGGTCGGAGAAGAACTCCACGTTGGCGTTGTAGAAGTCCTTCCACTTGTCCGGGACGTCGTCCTCGTAGTAGATGGCCTCCACCGGGCACACCGGCTCGCAGGCGCCGCAGTCGACGCACTCGTCGGGGTGGATGTAGAGCATCCGGTCGCCCTCGTAGATGCAGTCCACCGGACACTCGTCGATGCACGCCTTGTCGAGGACGTCGACGCAGGCCTGGGTGATCACGTAGGTCACGGTGGGTCCTCCCGGGGGACGTGCGGGCAGCGCCCCGGCTCGGGGCCGGGCGCGCGCGGATCTGCCGATCAGTATGGCCCCGGCTCCCCGCGCCGGGCGCGACGGGTGCACCCGCCCGCCCCGGGAGGATGAGACCGCCGCCCACCCCGCAGGATCGGGGCATGGGACAGAGCCGCTCGCCGCTGGGGGTCGCCGACCTGGAGCGCCTGGCCGCGCGCGGATGGCCCGCGCCGGAGGAGGAGCCGCTGGGCGGGTGGCTGCTGCGGGCCGGCGGCGGGTTCACCGGCCGGGCGAACACGGCGCTGGTCACCGGCGACCCGGGACTGCCGCTGCCGGAGGCCGCCGACGCCGTCGTCCGCTGGTACCGGGCCCGCGGACTGCGCCCCGGTGCCGCGCTGCCCGGCGTGCAGGCCCGGGCCGCCGGCGCGGTGCTCGCGGCGGCCGGCTGGGAGCGCTCGGAGGACGTGCTCGTGCTCACCGCCCCGCTGGTCCCCGCCGGCGGGGCCGACGTCGAGCTGGCACCCGCGCCGGCCGACGACTGGCTGGCCCTCTACCGGCCCGACGCCGACCCTGCCGCCGCCCGCGCGGTGCTGACCGGCGGCGCACGCACCGTCTTCGCCGCCGTCCGGCCGGAGCCGGGCGCGCCCCCGGTCGCCGTCGCCCGCGGGGTGGTCACCGGCGACTGGCTCGGCGTGAGCGCGCTGACCGTGGCCGAGGAGCACCGCCGCCGCGGGCTGGCGGGCACGGTGATGGCCGCGCTGTCCCGCTGGGGCGCCGCACGGGGGGCGCACTGGGTGTACCTGCAGGTGTCGGCGTCCAACACGCCCGCGCGGGAGCTCTACCGCCGCGCCGGCCACGTCGAGCACCACCGCTACCACTACCGCTGGGCGCCCGAGGCCCCCTGAGGCGGCACGGCCCGGCCCGTCCGGGCAGGAGTGGCCAGCACCCGGCCGACGGCGACCGCGGCCCCCACGACGCCGAGGCCGAGGAAGGCCAGCGTCACGGTGCCCAGCCCGCCGGTGCCGACGGCGACCAGGTCCCCCTCGGGCCGGCGCGCGGTAGCCGAGAGCGCGACGGCCAGCCAGGTGACCGCCGGGAGGACGGCGACCAGCCGCGACCCGGTCAGCCGGTGCGCGCCCTCGACCAGCAGGACGTTGCCGGCGGCCGCGGCGAGCACCGACAGCGGCACGAGCACGCCGCCGATCCGCAGCGGCAGCCAGAACACCTGGACCACGGCCAGCCAGCCGGCGACGGCGACCGCGAGCACCGCCGCGCCGGCGAGCGTGGCGGCGCGGGTCATCCGGGCAGGCCGGCGAACAGGTCGTCCTCCCAGCCCTGCGGGCCGCCGCCCGCGGGACCGCGCTCGCCGCGCACCAGCCGGTAGTGCTCGGTGCCGAGCACCTCCTGGCCGAGGTTGTTCGACAGCGCGAAGAACGGACCGTCCACGGTGATCTGGGTGGCGTGCGCGCGCATCGCGGCGTCCTTGCGGCCCGCGTACGCCCGGCCGTCGACGGCGGCGG
>NZ_JBAGKE010000018.1:0-12848 GCF_037034165.1 Geodermatophilus sp. FMUSA9-8
CGCGATCGAGGTGATCACCTTGACGACGTTGCCGATCTCCGCCGAGGACTCGCCGAGCTTGGCGACGGTGGCGGTGGTGGTCTCCGCGGCGGTCACCGCACGGGCCGCCACCGCCGACGCCTCCGCGGCGTTCGTCGCGATCTCCCGGATCGAGGCGCCCATCTCCTCCGCACCCGCGGCGACGGTCTGCACGTTGCGGGAGACCTCCTCCGCCGCACCCGACACCACGCCGGACTGCGCGGAGGTCTCCTCCGCCGACGCCGAGATCTGCGCGGCCGAGGCCGACAGCTCCTCGCTGGAGGCGGCGACGGCGTCGGCGGAGGCGGTCACGGACTCGAGCACGGCGCGGAGGGCGTCCTGCGCGGCGTCGAGCGCCTGGGCCGTGCGGCCGACCTCGTCGCGCCGGTCGACGCCGGTGCGGGTGCCGAGGTCGCCGGCGGCCAGGGCGGCGGCGACGTCCTGCACCCGGCGCAGCGGCCGCACCACCGAGCGGGCCACCAGAGCGGCGCAGGCGGCGGCCAGCAGCAGCGCGAGGACGCCGGTGACGCCCAGCAGCACGGTCGCGCGCTCCTGCGCGGCCTCCTGGTCGGCGCGCAGCGCGTCGGCCCGCTCGCTGGCCGAGGTCTGCATCCGGTCGGCGAGGTCGAGGACCCGGCCGTAGCCCTCGCCGGCCTCGCCGCCGTTGATGCTCTCCAGCGCGGCGGCGTAGCCCTCGCGGGTGCCGGTCGTCAGCCAGGCGACGACCTGGTCGTCCCACCGGAAGTAGTCGTCCCAGGCCGGCCGGAGCGCGGCGAACGCCTCCGCCTCGTCGGCGTCCATGGCCGCGGTGTCGACGTCGTCGAGCCAGGCGTAGACGGCGTCCCGGCTCTCCAGCAGGCCCGAGCGGTTGTAGGCGTCGGGGGCCAGCGCGACGGCGGGACCGAAGGTGACGGCGTCGGCGACGACGAGACCCTGCCAGCCGGTGACGTCCGCGATCTGGAAGCGGGCGGTCTCCGCCTCGGCCAGGACGGCGTCGGCCCGGCTGAGCTCCGCGGCGAGGTCGCGCTGCTCGGCCACCGCGGACAGGCCGGTGGCGGTGCTGACGGCGACCAGGGCGCCGACGGCCCCGAAGGCGAGCCCGAGCCGGCGGCCGATGCGCAGGTCGGAGAGGCGGGGCAGGTGCACGGGGGAGACCTCTCGGGAGTGCAGCGCCCCGCCGCGGCCGGTGGGCACCGGCCGCGGCGGGGCGGGGGATCAGTGGGTGAAGCGGGCGACGCTGGTGCGCAGGTCGGCGGCCATGCGGGAGAGCTCGTCGACGGCCATCCGGGTCTGCGACAGCGCCTGCGTGGTGGAGTCCGCGGCGGCCGAGACGCCGGAGATGTTGTCGGCGATCTGGCCGGAGCCCTGGGCGGCCTCGCTCACCGAGCGGGACATCTCGGCCGTGGTGGCGGTCTGCTCCTCCACGGCGGAGGCGATGGTGGTCTGGCGGTCGGAGATCTGGGCGACGATCGAGCTGATCTCGCCGATGGCGCCCACCGCGGCGCCGGTGTCGGCCTGGATGGCCTGCACCCGGCGGGCGATGTCCTCGGTCGCCTTGGCCGTCTCCTGCGCGAGCTCCTTGACCTCGTTCGCGACCACGGCGAAGCCCTTGCCGGCCTCGCCAGCGCGGGCCGCCTCGATGGTGGCGTTCAGGGCCAGCAGGTTGGTCTGCTCCGCGATCGAGGTGATCACCTTGACCACGTTGCCGATCTCGGCCGACGACTCGCCGAGCTTCGCCACGGTCGCGGTCGTGGTCTCGGCCGCGGTCACGGCCCGGGCGGCGACGGCGGACGCCTCGGCGGCGTTGGTGGCGATCTCCCGGATGGAGGCACCCATCTGCTCCGCACCGGCGGCGACGGTCTGCACCGAGCGCGACACCTCGTCCGCGGCGCCGGCCACGACGCCGGACTGCGCGGAGGTCTCACCGGCGGAGGCGGAGATCTGCGCGGCCGACGCGGACAGCTCCTCGCTGGAGGCGGCCACGGCGTCGGCGGAGGCGGCCACCGAGTCGAGCACCTCGCGCAGGCCGGCCTGGGCGCGGCCCAGCGCATCGGCCATCTGCCCGACCTCGTCCCGCGAGGTGACCCCGCTGACGTGCGTCAGGTCGCCCTGGGCCAGCGCCTCGAGGGAGGCCTGGACGCTGCGCACCGGCCGGATGACCGAGCGGGCGGTGAGCCAGCTGAGGCCGGCCAGCAGCAGGAAGCCGAGGATCGCGACCACCATCGCCGTGGTCTCCCAGCGGGTGATGGTGTCCTCGAGGTCGGCGGCCGCCGCCTCGGTCTCGGCGTTGAGGGTGTCCTTGGCGCTGCCGACGGCGGCGTCGGTGAGGTCGTTGGCGGCCTGGATGTCCTCCCAGCGCAGCCGCGCGCCGGCCTGGTCGGCGACCGCCGTGTTCACGAAGGCGGTGATGGCGTCGGTGTACGCGCCGTAGGTGTCCTCGAGCTCGGCCACGGCCGCCGCGCTCTCCCCGGTCAGCTCGATGCCCTCGAGCTCGGCCAGCATCTCCTCGGGGGTGGCCACGTCGTCGGCCAGCTCGGCCAGCTGCTCGGCCGGCACGGGGCGGACCAGCGCCTTGAAGCCGTCCACCTTGAGCTCGCTGGCGCGGGTGTCGAGCTGCAGCACCAGCTCCTGCGCCTCCCGCAGCGACTCGGTGCGGTCCTGGGCGTCGCGCACGGCGGTGTTGCCGAGCAGCACGGCGCCGAAGAGCCCGCTGAGCGACAGCGTGCCGACCGCGACGAGCGCGCCGAACTTGACGGTGAGCGGACGGTCGGCGAACCAGCCGCTCCGGGTGGTCGTGGGGGACACAGGGCCTCCTGGGCTGCGTGCACGCGGCGACGGGGAGGTGGCGTGCGGGGGAAATGGTGCGGCTCCAGCGACACGCGGCCCGCGATCGCGGGACATCCGCGGGCGGATCGTTGTGCAGGCGGCGGCGACCGCCCGCAGCGCCGTCGCCGAGTCGACGCCCGCCCACGGTCACCGGCAGCCCCGGCGGGGCGCGCACGCGGGGGAGGGTCGCCGTGTCGACGCGGCAGGGCAGGGTGGACGTCCCGGGACCGGACGGTCACCCCGGCGCGCGGCGCGACGCGCCGCGGCGGAGGTCAGGCGAGCAGGTCGCCGAGCCGGCCGAGGACGCCGACGACGGCGTCCGGGTCCGCCACGCGGTGCGCCGCGGCGGTGGGGCCCTCGCCGACCTTGATGCCGACGTCGTCCGGGCCGAGGAGGCGGAAGACGTCCTCGTCGGTGAGGTCGTCGCCGAGGTAGACCACCGCGGCGGCGCCGAGCTCCTCGCGCAGGCGCTGCACGGCGCTGCCCTTGTCGGCGTCGACGAGGACGAGCTCGAGGACCGCCTTGCCCGGCTTCTTCGTCAGTGACGGATCCGCCGCCGCATCGGCGGCCGCCAGCAGCTCGGCGGCCGCGGCCGGGTCGGCGACCTGCCGCACGTGGACGGCGACGCTGACCGGCTTGACCTCCAGCCGCGCCCCGGGGACGGCGGCGACCAGCGGCGCCAGCACCTCCGCGAGCGCGTCGCGGCGGCCGGCGAGCTCGCCGGTGAGCGGGCCGCCGAACTCGGCGCCGTGGCTGCCGACCCAGCGGTAGGGGCCGGTGAGGCCGCTGACCCGCTGCAGGTCCTCCACGCCGCGCCCGCTCACCAGCGCGACGGTGACGTCCCCGCCCGCGGCGGCGACCCGGGCCAGCGCCTCGGCGATGCCGGGGGCGGGGACCGCCGCGGAGGGGTCGTCGACCAGCGGGGCGAACACGCCGTCGTAGTCCGACGCCACGAGCAGCGGCCGGCGGGCGGCCAGCGCGGCGAGCGCCCCGTCGAGGCCCGCGTCGACGTCGGCGGTCACGCCTGCGCGCGCAGGGCGTCGAAGAACGACGTCGCCCAGTGGTCGAGGTCGTGCTTGGCGAGGTAGCGGCGCATGGCGCGCATGCGGCGGGCGCCCTCGGCGGGCTCGACCCGCAGCGCGCGCAGCAGCTGGTTCTTGACGCCCGTGATGTCGTGCGGGTTCACCAGGAACGCCTGCTTGAGCTCCGACGCGGCGCCGGCGAACTCCGACAGGACGAGGGTGCCGCCCAGGTCGGCGCGGGCGGCCACGTACTCCTTGGCCACCAGGTTCATGCCGTCGCGGTAGGGCGTCACGAGCATGACGTCGGCGGCGCGGTAGAGGGCGGCGAGCTCCTCGCGCGGCATCGACTGGTTGAAGTAGTGCACCGCCGGGCCGCCGATGGAGCCGAAGACGCCGTTGATGTGGCCGACCTGCTGCTCGATCGTCTCGCGCATGTGCACGTAGTGCTCGACGCGCTCCCGGCTGGGCGTGGCCACCTGCACCATCACCGTGCCCGGGGCCTCGACGACGCCGTCCTCCAGGAGCTCCTGGAAGGCGTTGAGCCGGACGCTGATGCCCTTGGTGTAGTCGAGCCGGTCGACGCCCAGGATCATCTTCTCCGGGTCGCCGAGCTCGGCGCGGATCTCCTTGGCGCGGGCCACGACCTCGGGCGAGCTGGCCAGCTCGTCGAAGGACGCGACGTCGATGGAGATCGGGAAGGCGCGGGCGGTGACCACCCGGCCGTCGTACTCGATGGTGGCGCCGCGGGTGGGCAGCTCGTGCAGCCGCCGGGCGAGCTGGACGAAGTTGGCCGCCGCGCTGGGCAGCTGGAAGCCGACGAGGTCGGCGCCGAGCAGGCCCTCCACGATCGCCGAGCGCCACGGGAGCTGGGTGAACAGCTCGTAGGGCGGGAACGGGATGTGCAGGAAGAAGCCGATGGTCAGGTCGGGGCGGCGCTGGCGGAGCATCGCCGGCACCAGCTGCAGCTGGTAGTCGTGCACCCACACGATCGCGCCCTCGGCGGCCACCTCGGCGGCCCGGTCGGCGAAGCGCTTGTTGACCTGCACGTAGGTGTCCCACCAGGTGCGGTGGTACTCCGGCTTCTCGACCACGTCGTGGTACAGCGGCCACAGCGAGGCGTTGGACATGCCCTCGTAGTAGCGGTCGACCTCCTCCTCGGAGAGCTCGACCGGGACGAGCGAGATGCCGCCGGACTCGAAGGGCTCGGGCGCCTCGCCGGCCGATCCGGACCAGCCCACCCAGGCGCCGCCGCGGCCGGCGACGAAGGGCTCCAGGGCGGTGACCAGGCCGCCGGGGGAGCGCTGCCAGCGCGTCGTCCCGTCGGGGTCGGTGACCTGGTCGACCGGCAGCCGGTTGGCGACGACGACGACGGGGCTGTCCGCCTGCACGTCTCCCGCGTCGCTCCCGGCCATTCCGAGGCGACCCTATCCAGCCGGCGGAGGACCGGCACCCGCAGGGGCGGTCAGCGGGCCAGCAGCCAGCCCGCCGCGGCCGCCCCCAGCGCGAGCACCAGGGTGGCCGCCAGGTACGCCGCGGCGCGGACGACGGCGCGCTCCTCGACCATCCGGACGACGTCGAGCCCGGAGCCGGAGAAGGTGGTCAGGGTGCCGCAGAAGCCGGTGCCGACCAGCGCGAGCACCGGCGCCGGGACGTCGCCGAGCCCGAGCAGCACCCCGAGCAGGGCCGAGCCGGCGACGTTGACCGCGAGCGTGCCGAGCGCCGGGTCGCGCCCGCCCCGGGCGGCCAGCCGGGTGGCGAGCAGGCGCAGCGGGGCACCGGCCACGGCGCCCGCGACGACCAGCAGCGGCGTCACCGGGCCGCCGTCCTCAGCGCTCTGCGCACGGCGGTGACGCCGGCCGCGACGGCCAGCACCCCGCCGACGACGGAGGTGAGCACGTAGCCGCCCGCCGTGGCGAGCGCACCGGCGTCGGTGAGGGTGACGACCTCGACGGCGAAGGCCGAGTACGTCGTGTAGCCGCCCAGGACGCCGACGGCGAGGAACGGCCGGGCCCACGCGGGCTCGGGGTCCCGGGTGGCGAGGACGCCGGCGAGCACGCCGATGAGCAGGCTCCCGGTGAGGTTCACCAGCAGCGTGGCCCACGGCCAGCCACCGGCGGGGGAGGGGAGCGCCGCGGCGACGCCCCACCGCGCGAGCGCGCCGAGCGCCCCGCCGAGCGCGGCCAGCAGATAGGTCACCCGTCCCCCGAGGCAGTGGAAGCTCTACCCACGTCCTGGTGCCCAGGACGTGCGTAGAGCTTCCTATGCCTCGTCTGCCTCGTCGCCGCGGGACGGTCAGGCGGGGGTGCGCGCCCGCCCGCGGCGCCGCCACAGCGGCTCCACCGCGGCCAGCTCCTCCTCGGTGGCCGTCCGGAACGGGGGCTCGGCCGGCGCCTCGACGGCGCGGCGGCCCTGCCCGCGCGTGGCGCGCAGGCTGGCCCACACCGAGACGGCGAGGATCGTGGAGATCACCGCGAGGCTCACCGTGGTCGGCACGTAGAACAGGTCGACCTTGAGCAGCATCTTCACGCCCACCCACATCAGCACCAGCGCCAGGCCGGTCTTCAGGTACACGAAGCGGTGGATCAGGTCGGCGAGCAGGAAGTACATCGCCCGCAGGCCCAGGATCGCGAAGGCGTTGGCGGTGAACACGAGGAACGGCTCGTCGGTGACGGCGAAGATCGCCGGGATCGAGTCGACGGCGAAGACGACGTCGGTGACCTCGACGAGGACCAGCACCGCCAGCAGGGGAGTGGCGAGCAGGACGCCGCCGCGCCGGACCAGGAACCGCTGGCCGTGGTACGCGTCCGTCATCGGCACCAGGCGGCGGAACAGCCGCAGGGTGCGCGAGCGCGACGGGTCGACGTGCTCGTCGCGCTGCCGGAGCATCCGCCAGCCGGTGACGAGCAGGAACGCGGCGAACAGGTACAGCACCCAGGAGAAGTTCTCGATCAGGGCCGCGCCGCCGGCGATGAACGCGCCGCGCAGCACGAGCGCGCCGAGCACGCCGTAGAACAGCACCCGGTGCTGGTACTCCCGCGGCACGGCGAAGAAGGTGAAGACGATCGCCCACACGAAGACGTTGTCGACGGCGAGCGACTTCTCGATCAGGTAGCCGGCGTAGTACTGCTGGCCGTACTCGGCGCCGTACGCGGCCCACACCCAGGCGCCGAACCCGGCGCCGAGCGCCACCCAGACCGCCGACCACGCGGCGGCCTCGCGCACGCCGATCACGTGCGCCCTGCGGTGGGCGAACAGGTCGACGGCGAGCATGGCGACGATCCCGCCGAGCACGGCGAGCCAGAGCCAGAAGGGGACGTCCACGAGCGGGCCTCCAGTCGGTGTTCCCAACCGGAGGTCTCTCCCGCCCCGCACGGGGGCCCGCTCCGCCGGACCCCGCCCGGGGGGCCGTACTGACGACGGAAGCGCGTGGGGATACTCCCCTCCCAGCAACCAGTGAAGCAGGGTTCACCTGTCCGCGCCACCCGGAGGAGCCCCGTGAGCGACGAGCGGCCGTCCTGGACGTTCCTCACCAACCACGGCCACGTGCTGCTCGCCGTCGCCGCCGACCCCGACGCCCGGGTGGCCGACGTCGCGGCGCGGGTGGGCATCAGCACCCGCGCGACCCTCGGCATCCTCGCCGACCTCGAGGAGGCGGGGTACGTCACCCGCGCCCGCCGCGGCCGGCGCACCCACTACGAGGTGCAGCCGCACCGCCCGTTCCGCCACCCCGCCGCGGCGCACCGCGACGTCGACGGGCTGCTCGCCCTCTTCCGGCCGGCCTGAGCCCGGCTCAGCGCCGGCGGGTCTCGGGGAAGAGCAGGTCGACGAAGCGCGCGGCGGTCGGCCGCGGCTCGTGGTTGGCCAGCCCCGGCCGCTCGTTGGCCTCGACGAACACCGCGTCGGGGCCCTCGACGTCGGGCACGAGGAAGTCGATGCCGGTGACCGGGATGCCGATGGCGCGGCTCGCCCGGATCGCCGCCTGCGCGATCTCGGGGTGCAGCCGGTCGGTGACGTCGTCGATGGTGCCGCCGGTGTGCAGGTTCGCCGTCCGCCGCACCCGCAGCCGCTCGCCGTGGGGGAGGACGTCGTCCATCGACCGCCCGGCCGCGCGGACGACGTCGGCGGTGACGTCGTCGAGCGGGATGCGCGACTCCCCACCGGTGGCGCGCTCGCGTCGCCGGCTGGTCTCGCGGACCAGCTCGGTGACCGTGCGGCGGCCGTCGCCGACCACCTCGGCGGGCCGGCGCACCGCGGCGGCGACCACCTCGTGGTCGATGACCACCACGCGCAGGTCCTCGCCGGGGACGAGCTCCTCGGCCAGCACGTCGGGGCAGAAGAGCCGGGCGGCGGCCACGGCCCGCTCCAGCTGCTCCTCGTCGGCGACGCCGACGGTGATGCCCTTGCCCTGCTCGCCGCGGGCGGGCTTGACCACCAGCTCGCCGGCCTCGGCGAGCAGCTCCAGCGCGGGCCCGAGGTCGCCCTCGGGGACGGTGACGCCGCGGGGCACCCGCACCCCGGCGGCCTCGACGATGCGGCGGGTGACCCGCTTGTCGTCGCAGCGGCTCATGGCGACGGCGGTGGTGAACTCCGACAGCGACTCGCGGGTGAGCACCCGCCGGCCGCCGAGCGACAGGCGCATCTCGCCGAACTCGGCGTCGGTCACCTCGACGCGGATCCCGCGGCGCAGCGCCTCGTCGGCGATGATCCGCGCGTAGGGGTTGAGCTGCTGCAGGCCCGGCGGGCGGGCGGCGAACAGCGGGGTGTTGATCGGGTTCTTGCGCTTGACGCAGACGGCGGGCACCCGGGCGAAGCCGAGCTTGCGGTACAGCGCGATCGCACCGGAGTTGTCGTGCATGACCGAGAGGTCGACGTAGGAGCGGCCGCGGCCGACGTAGCGCTCGGCGAGCACCCGCACCAGCGCCTCCCCGGTGCCGGCGGGGGCGTCCTGCGCGTCGACGGCGAGGCACCAGAGGCTGGTGCCGCCCTCCGGGTCGCCGTAGGCCAGCACGTGGTCGACGCCGGTGACGGTGCCGACGATCTCGCCGGTGCGCCGGTCCTCGGCGACCAGGTAGGTGAAGCAGCGGGTCCGGTGGTTGGCCCACATGGTCTCCGGGTCGCCGGTGACCATGCGGTTGCGGGCGTAGATCCGGTTGATCGCCTGCATCTCCTCCAGCGCGGTCACCGTGCGCACGAAGACGCCGCGGATGAGCTCGGGCCGGGGCCGGTAGCGGTACAGGTCGAGGCGGTAGGTGTAGCTGGGGTCGATGAACAGCTCGTCCGGCGCCAGGCCCACCAGGACGTGCGGGTCGCGGGCGTAGACGCAGATGTCGCGCTGCCCGGTCCCCTCCGCCCGCAGCGCGGTGAGGATGTCGCGCATCTCGGCGAAGGTCTGGCCGAACACCAGCCGGCCCCATGCCAGGTCGAGGACGACGTCGGTGTCCATGCCCTCGAGCTCGTGCTCGGAGGGCTTGGCCCAGGAACGCCGGGTCAGGTCGGGGGTGGGGCCGGCCGCCGACGGACGGCGGCGCAGCCCCGCGAGCCGCGGAGGAGCCACGGGGTGCCCCTCAGACCCCGTGGTTCTGCAGCCACAGCTCCAGGAGCCCGAGTTGCCACAGCTTGTTGCCCCGCAGCGGCGTCAGCTCGCCGTTCGGGTCGTCCAGCAGCCGCGAGACGTACTCCGGCCGGAACAGCGCCCGCTCGCGCGCCGCCTCGCTGGACAGCGCGTCCTTCACCAGGCCGAGGACCTTGCCCTCGAGGTGGGTGATCGCCGGCACCGGGAAGTAGCCCTTGGGCCGGTCGATGACCTCCGGCGGGATGATCCGGCGGCCGATGGCCTTGAGCACGCCCTTGCCGCCGTCGGCGAGCTTGAGCTCCGGCGGGCACAGCGCCGCCAGCTCGACCAGGTCGTGGTCGAGGAAGGGCACGCGGGCCTCCAGCCCCCACGCCATGGACATGTTGTCCACCCGCTTGACCGGGTCGTCGACGAGCATGACCTCGCTGTCGAGGCGCAGGGCGGCGTCGACGGCGGTCTGCGCGCCCGGCCGGGACATATGGTCGCGGACGAACTCCAGGCTCGGGTCGCCGTCGAGGGCGTAGCGCTCCCCGACCAGCGCGCGCATGTCCTGCGCCCCCCGGTCGAAGAAGGCCGCGGCGTAGCGCTCGACGGCCTCCTCGCGGTCGACGTCGGCCAGCGGCGGGTACCAGTGGTAGCCCGCGAACACCTCGTCGGCGCCCTGCCCGGACTGCACCACGCGGATCGTCTGGCTGACCCGCTCCGACAGCAGGTCGAAGGCGACGACGTCGTGGCTGACCATCGGCTCGGCCATCGCGCCGATCGCGTGGCCGAGGGCCGCGGCGAGCTCGTCGGAGGACACCCGGATGCGGTGGTGGTCCGTGCCGAACCGCTCGGCGATGACGTCGGAGTAGCGGAACTCGTCGCCCGCGTGCCCGCCGACGGTCTCGAAGCCGATCGAGTAGGTGGCGAGGTCGCTCTGCCCCTCCTGGGCGAGCAGGCCGACGATCAGGCTGGAGTCCAGCCCGCCGGACAGCAGCACGCCGACGGGGATGTCGGAGACCAGGCGGCGGCGGACGGCGACCCGCAGCGCCTCCTCGATCGCGTCCTCCCAGTCCCGGTCCGACCAGCCGGAGTGCTCTGCGCGCCGCTCGTAGGTGGGCTCCCAGTAGCGGTGCTCGCGGCTGGTGCCGTCGGCCTCGATGACCCGCACGGTGGCCGGCGGCAGCTTGCGGACGCCGTTGAGGAGCGTGCGCGGCGCCGGGACGACGGCGTGCCAGGTCAGGTAGTGGTGCAGCGCGACCGGGTCGATGGAGGTGTCGACGTCGCCGGCGCGCAGCAGGGCCGGGAGCGACGAGGCGAAGCGCAGGCGGCCCGGCGTCTCGGACAGGTAGAGCGGCTTGATGCCCAGCCGGTCGCGGGCCATGACGACCCGGCCGGTGTCCCGCTCGTGGATGACCACGACGAACATGCCGTGCAGGTGGTCGACGAAGTCGACGCCCCAGTGGTGGTAGCCCTTGAGCAGCACCTCGGTGTCGCTGGTGGAGAAGAACCGGTAGCCGTGGCCCTCGAGCTCGGCGCGCAGTTCCTTGTAGTCGTAGATGCAGCCGTTGAAGACCGCCTCGAGCCCGAGCTCGCTGTCGACCATCGGCTGGGAGCCGCTGGCCGAGAGGTCGATGACCGACAGCCGGCGGTGACCGAACGCCACCCGGCCGGCGCTCCACTGGCCCTGGCCGTCCGGCCCGCGGGGGACCAGCGCCTCGACCATC
The DNA here is from genome assembly GCF_037034165.1 of Geodermatophilus sp. FMUSA9-8. Classification (NCBI taxonomy): domain Bacteria; kingdom Bacillati; phylum Actinomycetota; class Actinomycetes; order Geodermatophilales; family Geodermatophilaceae; genus Geodermatophilus; species Geodermatophilus sp. FMUSA9-8. The sequence goes on from NZ_JBAGKE010000018.1 coordinate 11,148, forward strand.
CGCGCCACCGCGGTGGTGTCGGCCAGGGAGCCGTCGAACCTGATCTCGCCGGAGAGGCCGCACATGGCGTCCATCCAACCCCGGGCCGACGGGCTCCGCTAACGGGGTCGGCGCAGTTCACAGGAAGGTCACACGGCCCGGTTCCACGTGGAACCGGGCCGCGGGGCCTGCGGCTGGGCGGTGGCCGCCGGGGACCCGCCGGCCGTGGACACGGGCCGTCGGTCAGGGTGGTCGCGTGTACGAGGACCCGGCGGGGGAGTCGCCCTGGGCGATGCAGCTGGTGGCGCGCGTGGAGCGGACGTCGCCGCCGTCCCGCTCCGCGGTCTGTGCGGCGGCCGCCGTGGCGGTGGTGCGGCTGCTCGGCGACGAGCGGGCGGGGGAGGGCGGCGAGTGGTCGGCGTCGGTCCGGCGCTGGACCGACGGCGCGATCCGGAAGCACTGCCGCCGGGCCCGCGGGGTGGCCTGGGAGCGGGCCGGTGCGCTGCCGGGGGTGACCGCCTCGGTGGCCGGCGCGGAGGTGCGGGCCCTCGTGCCGACCGCGCTCGACGCGCTGCCCCGTGACGTGGCGAAGCTGCAGCTGACGGGCAGCGAGCTCGACGACGCGGACGCGCTCCCGGTCGCCGACCCGGTGCCCGGGGGCCCGCTCGTCGTCTCCGTCTGCCCGGAGCCGTTCCTGCCGCTGGGCAAGGCCGCGGCCGCGTGCGGGCACGCGGCGCAGCTGTCGGCGCTGCGGATGCCGGCCCGCCGGCTGGAGGCGTGGGCGGCGGCCGGGTACCCGGTGGCGGTGGAGCACCCCGACGTCGCGCGGTGGGCGCGGCTGCGCGCGGCGGCCCCGGTGGCGGTCGTGGACGCCGGGTTCACCGTGGTCGAGCCGGGCACGACGACCGCGCTGGCCCGCTGGGCGTAGCGGGCACCCAGCGGGCGGCGCGTCAGAACGGTGGCGGGTCGTCGGCCGGGTCGGCCGGTGGGGATGTCCCGGTCGCGCCGGGTGGTGGGTCTCGCTCCGGTGGTGGGCGCATGCCGGGTGGGCGGGTGGTGCGGGTGATGCCGGACGGGGTGGTCACGGTGAGCACCCCGTCCGGGCTCATGACGAATCGCCAGCCGCGGGCGAAGGTCTTGAGGCGGTGGTGGCTGCGGCACAGGCAGCAGAGGTTGGCGCAGTCGGTGCGGCCGCCGGAGGCGTGGGGGATGACGTGGTCGGCGTCGGCCCACCCGACGCGTTGGCCGCAGGTGGGGAAGCGGCAGGTGCGGTCGCGGGTGCGCACGAACCGTTGCTGGGGCCGGGTGGGCGTGTAGCGGTCGGTGGGCTCGGGCCGGTCGGGCACCGGGCAGTCGCAGTCGGCGTCGTCCGCGGTGTCGGCGTCGTCCGCGGTGTCGATGTCCTCGTCGGTGGCCAGGTCGGTGGCCGGGTGGTCGGGGCAGCCACGCTTCGCCAGGCGACGGGCCTGGTCGAGGGGAGTGGTGGCGCGCAGGGTGCCGTCGTCGTCGGTGACCGCGAGGGTGACCGACCCGCCGTCGGGCACGCCGACACCGAGGGCGTCGAGTTCGCGGAGCAGCGCCCGCAGCACCGCGGCGGTGATCGGCAGACCGTTGACCTCACCGGGCTCGGCCGACCGGCCGGCCAGCGCGGACAGGGTGGCGATGATCTGCAGGTGCGCGGTGACCGGCGGCCGGCCCGGGTCGCCGGCGCCCAGGAACAGA
>NZ_JBAGKE010000019.1:0-3178 GCF_037034165.1 Geodermatophilus sp. FMUSA9-8
GGTGATCACCGCCATCCTCGGAATGGTCACCGGCGCAGTCTGACGCCATTCCTCCCGGCCCCGGCCCTGTCGTCGCTCCCCGACGTCCGGACCGGGGCCGGCTGCTTTTCCATGACCTGCGGGAATGCACCGCCGCGCGCTCCTGAGCTGCGGATGTGCCCATGTCGACAAGGCGTCCGCGCTGGTAGACGGCCTGAGGGGATTGTCGACAAACGGTCCGGAACGGCGCGACTACCCCCTTTCCCGCCCGGTATCCGCCCGTTTCCGGATCGTTACGGACACGCCATTTCCGGACGGCGTCAGTTCCTTTTCCGATGCGCCACTCTTCTCCCTGACGGCGCGACCCGCAGCCGCCGCACACGAGATGTGGAGAGACCCGATGACCGACCCGACCGACGCCCGCCCGACCAGCACCTCCTGGTGGGGCGACCGCGGCGTCACCACCAAGGTGCTGAGCACCGTGGCGCTGGGCGCGGTCGTGACCGGCACCGTCGGGCTCCTCGGCCTGCAGGCCCTCGGCGACACCGCCGACTCCGCCGACGCCCTGTACGAGGAGAACTTCGCCGGCGCGCTCCGTGCCGCGGAGATGGACGGGCTCCTCAGCGACATGCGCGTCGGCACGCGCAACGCCCTCCTGGTGGAGACCCCCGCGGAGACGGCGGAGGCGTTCGCCGTGGTCGACGGCTACCGCGAGGACTTCCAGGCCGCGCTCGACGGCTACGTCGCCACCGGGGTCAGCCCGGAGGCCCAGGCCCTGGTCGACGAGATCGGGGCCGGCATGGACGACTACGTCGCCTTCCAGGAGACGGTCCTCGGCCCGCTCGCGCTCGCCGGCGACGTCCGCGGCTGGGTCACGCTCAACGACGCCCAGGGCGCGCCCATCGTCGCGGCCCTCACCGAGGACCTGCAGGCGCTGACCGACCTCGAGCAGTCCAGCGCCGCCGCGGCCGCCGAGGGCATCCGCGCCGACTACGAGTCGCAGCGCACGCTGGCCCTCGTCCTCATGCTCGCGGGCATCGTGGTCACGGCCGGCCTGGGCTGGGTCGTCGCCCGGGGCCTGGCGCGCGGCGTGGCACGGGTGCAGCACGTCGCCGAGGGCCTGTCGGCCGGCGACCTCACCCGCGCCGCCGGGCTGACCACCCGCGACGAGCTCGGGCGGATGGGCCAGGCGCTCGACACGGCGGTCGTCGAGCTGCGCGGCGTGATGGCCTCCGTGGTCGGCGCGGCCGACGCGGTGGCGGCCAGCTCGGAGGAGCTCAGCGCGTCCTCGGCGCAGATCTCGGCGTCGGCCGAGGAGACCTCCGCGCAGTCCGGCGTGGTGTCGGGCGCCGCGGAGGAGGTCTCCCGCAACGTGCAGACCGTCGCCGCCGGCGCCGAGCAGATGGGCGCCTCGATCCGGGAGATCGCCACCAACGCCGCCGAGGCCTCCGCCGTCGCCGCTCGCGCGGTCACCGCCGCGGAGACCACCACCGCCACCGTCGCCAAGCTCGGCGAGAGCTCGGCCGAGATCGGCAACGTCGTCAAGGTCATCACCTCGATCGCCGAGCAGACCAACCTGCTCGCCCTCAACGCCACCATCGAGGCCGCCCGGGCGGGCGAGGCCGGCAAGGGCTTCGCCGTGGTCGCGAACGAGGTCAAGGAGCTCGCGCAGGAGACCGCGAAGGCCACCGAGGACATCGCCCGCCGGGTGCAGGCCATCCAGGCCGACACCGGCGCCGCGGTGGGCGCCATCGGCGAGATCAGCTCGATCGTCGCCCAGATCTCCGACCGCCAGACCACCATCGCCTCCGCGGTGGAGGAGCAGACCGCCACCACCAACGAGATGAGCCGCTCGGTCCAGGAGGCCGCGCAGGGCTCCGGCCAGATCGCGGACAACATCTCCGGCGTCTCCTCGGCCGCCGACAGCACCACCCAGGCCCTGTCGCAGACCCGCGTCGCCGTCGACGAGCTCTCCCGCATGGCCGCCGACCTGCGCACCAGCGTCGCCCGCTTCACCTACTGATCCCCCGGCACGAGACCACCCAGGAGCACATCCATGTCCACCACCCGTGCCGGCTCGTCCGGCGGCTGGTTCGCCGACCGCCCGGTCGCCGTCAAGATCGGCGCCGCCGTGGCCGTCCTCGCGGTCGTCGCCGTCGCCATGACCGTCCTCGCGGTCAACCGGCTGTCGGCCGTCGAGGCCGCCGCCACCCGGATCAACGACAACGTCGTCCGGCTCGCCGACCTCGCGAACATCCAGCGCTCCTGGCAGGGCGACCGCTCGCGCTACAACAGCTACGCGCTGCTGGACCCGCAGGCCCGTGTGGAGCTGCGTGCCGACCTGGCCGAGCGCCGCGGGACCATCGAGGACCAGCTCGACGCCTACGCCGAGGTGACGGTCAACAAGACGGCGTTCGAGGAGTTCCGCACCACCGTCGACGGCTACTACGAGGTCGCGGAGACCCAGCTGCTCCCCGCCGCGGACGCGGGCCAGCTGCCCGCCGCCGGGGCCGTCATCGCCGGCCCGCTGCAGGACGCCTCCGACTCGATCATGGACCAGTACAACGCCATGCAGGAGCGGCGCGTGGCCGCCGGCCAGACCGACACCGACGACGCCGTGGGCATCGTCTCCTCGGCCACCGTGACCCTGTGGACGGCCCTGGCGATCGGCATCGCCCTGGCCGGCGGGCTGACCCTCCTCGTCGTCCGCCGCCTGGTGGGCACCGTCCGCTCGGTGCAGGCCTCGGTCGAGGCGCTGGCCGCCGGCGACCTGACCGTCACCCCCGAGGTGCGCGGCCGCGACGAGCTGGGCCGCATGGCCGCCGCGCTGGGCGACGCCCAGGAGACGCTGCGCGGCGTCATGTCCTCCGTGGTCGGCGCCGCCGACGCCGTCGCCGCCTCCAGCGAGGAGCTGTCGGCCTCGGCCGCGCAGATCTCCGCGTCGGCGGAGGAGACCTCCGCGCAGTCCGGCGTGGTGTCGGGTGCGGCGGAGGAGGTCTCCCGCAACGTGCAGACCGTCGCCGCGGGTGCGGAGGAGATGGGCGCCTCGATCCGGGAGATCGCCACGAACGCGGCTGAGGCCTCCGCGGTCGCCGCTCGGGCGGTCACGGCCGCTGAGACGACGACGGCGACGGTGGCGAAGCTGGGTGAGTCCTCCGCGGAGATCGGCAACGTCGTCAAGGTGATCACCAGCATCGCC
>NZ_JBAGKE010000020.1:0-2667 GCF_037034165.1 Geodermatophilus sp. FMUSA9-8
GGCCTCGCACAGCTCGGCCATCGCGTTGATGAACGAGATCTTCGTGGCCAGGAAGCTGTTCGCCGCCGTCTTCACCATCTCCGCGGTCGCGTAGTCCGTGGTCACCTTCGGCGTCCCGCGGGCCACGATCGGCGCGTACACCTCGTCCAGCAGCCGCTCCGCGACCACGCCGTCCCCGTCGGCCGGCAGCCCGTACACCAGCCGGTCCGGGTGCAGCGTGTCGCGCACCGCGAACCCCTCCCGCAGGAACTCCGGGTTCCAGGCGACCAGCGAGCCGGGCACCTTCTCGGCGAACATGGCGGCGAGCTCGGCGGCGGTCCCGACCGGCACGGTGGACTTGCCGACGACGAGGTCGCCGGGCTCGACCACCTGCAGCAGCGACTCGGTGGCCGCGCGGACGAAACGGAGGTCGGCGGCGTACTCACCGTGCCGCTGGGGCGTGCCGACGCAGACGAAGTGCACCTGCGCGCCGGCCGCGTCGGCGACGTCGGTGCTGAACCGCAGCCGCCCGGAGTCCAGCGCGTGCTGCAGCAGGCTCTCGAAGTCCGGCTCGTAGAACGGCGCGCGCCCCTCGCAGAGCGCCGCGATCTTCCGCTGGTCGACGTCGACGCCGACGACCTCGTGTCCGAGTTCCACCATGGAGGCCGCGTGGACCGCACCCAGGTAGCCGCAACCGATCACCGAGATGCGCACCGGCGCCTCCTTCCGTCCGAGCCGACACTTCGCCGTCGAAGTGCAACACGGCGCCGAGCTCGGCGCCTGTGCGGGACCCGTCCCGGTGGTCCGCCTAGGGCGCGGGGCGGACGACGCCGCACCGGCACGCGTAGAGGCTGGCGCCGCTGAAGGCGTCCTCCCCCACCCAGCGGAACCGGTGCCAGTGGCGTCGGAGCCGGGGCTCGCGGACGGGCGTCGTCGACGGGACGGGGAGCACGCCCCGATGGTGCCCGATCGGGGGAGGAGAGGGAACGGCCCCGCGCACGGTGCGTGATCCTCACCCCGTCGAGTGGGACGACGGTCACGGAGGACGCCCGCGGCCGTAGCCTCGCCCGTGACGGACCGTCACGGGGGTGGCTATGGCCGACGAGGCATCGAGCGGGTCGACGCTGCTCACCGACGAACCGGCCCCGCCCGGGACGCCCCGCCGCCGCCGGGGACTGCGTCGGTTCCTCGTCGCCCTGACCGTGCTCGTCGTGCTGCTGGTCGCGTTGGTCGGCGGTGGGCTCTGGTACCTCACCGACCGCTACGGCGGCAACATCGACCGGGTCGCCGACGTCTTCACCGACCTCGACGAGGAGGCGCGTCCGGCGCCGGCCACCCCGGCGCAGCCCGCCGGCGCCGAACCGGTCACCTTCCTGCTGGTGGGCACCGACAGCCGCGGCAGCGCGGACGAGGGCATCGCCTCCGGTGGCCGCTCCGACGCCATCATGATCGCCCGCTTCACCGGCGACCGGCAGCACGCGCAGCTCGTCTCGATCCCGCGCGACTCCTGGGTCGACATCCCCGGGCACGGCAGGGACAAGATCAACGCGGCCTACGCCTACGGCGGCCCCTCCTTGCTCATCCAGACCGTCGAGCAGCTGACGCAGGTGCGCATCGACCACTACGTGGCCATCGACTTCGAGGGCATCGTCGCGGTCACCGACGACCTCGGCGGGGTCGACGTCGTCGTCGCCGAGACCACCAGCAACGGGCCGTACACCTTCCCGGCCGGCGTCAACCACCTCGACGGCGACCGGGCCCGCTGGTACCTGGGCCAGCGCTACGGCCTGCCCGGCGGTGACTTCGACCGGGTGCGCCGCCAGCAGCAGTACCTCGAGGCCGTGTTCACCCAGCTGTTCAGCTCCGGCACGCTCACCGACCCGGGCCGCCTCGACGCCGCCCTGCTGTCGGTGACCAGCGCCGTCGCCGTCGACGACACCCTCGGCAACGGCGACCTGCTGGGCCTCGCCTACTCGCTGCGCAGCCTGCGGCCGGAGAACGTCCAGTCGTTCACCGCGCCCGTGCTCGGCACCGGCACGGAGGGCCCGGCCAGCGTCGTCTACCTCGACGACGTCACCGGCGAGCGGATGTGGGCCTACCTGCGCAACGACTCGCTGGCCCCGAACGCCGACGAGTTCACCGGCCAGGCCCTGCCCGACGTCCCGCGCTGAGCCTCAGCGCGGCGGCGGGTCCGCCCGCCGCCACGGCAGCCGGCGGACGAGCCGGCCGACGAGCACGCGCACGCGCCGGGCCGCCACGCGGGACGGCGTGTTGCACCGGCAGTGCCCGGGTTCCTGCAGACAGACGTCGCACCACACCCCGCACCTCCCCGTCGGCAGGCACAGGGTGGGCGGTGCGGGGTGTGCGGGGCAAGCGGACCCGCTGCGGCCGGCGCGTCAGACGGCCCGGCGGCCGAGCGCCCGGTGGGTCCAGCCGGCGGCGGTCCAGGCCTCGCGGTCGAGGGCGTTGCGCCCGTCGAGCACCCGCTTCTGGCGGACGACCCGGCCGAAGGCGACCGGGTCGAGCTCGCGGTACTGCCGCCACTCGGTGAGGACGAGGACGGCGTCCGCGCCGGCGGCCGCCTCCTCCGGGGTGGCGGCGTAGTCGAGCTGGGGCCAGGACCGGCGGCTGTTGTCGATGGCGGCGGGGTCGGTGACGCGGACGACGGCGCCCTGCAGCTGCAGCTGG
>NZ_JBAGKE010000021.1:0-1476 GCF_037034165.1 Geodermatophilus sp. FMUSA9-8
GTGCCTGGGTTGGGCGTTCAGAGCTGCACAGTGGACGCGTGACTTCTTCAACCTGCCACATGTTTGTGGGGATGGTGTGTGGTCAAGCCCTCGGCCTGTTAGTACCGGTCAGCTCCACACCTCACGGTGCTTCCACTTCCGGCCTATCAACCCGCTGGTCTGGGCGGGGGCCTTACCCCATTGACTGGGTGAGAGACCTCATCTCGAAGCGAGCTTCCCGCTTAGATGCTTTCAGCGGTTATCCCTGCCGAACGTAGCCAACCAGCAGTGCACCTGGCGGTACAACTGGCACACCAGAGGTTCGTCCGTCCCGGTCCTCTCGTACTAGGGACAGCTCTTCTCAAGTCTCTTACGCGCACGGCGGATAGGGACCGAACTGTCTCACGACGTTCTAAACCCAGCTCGCGTACCGCTTTAATGGGCGAACAGCCCAACCCTTGGGACCTACTCCAGCCCCAGGATGCGACGAGCCGACATCGAGGTGCCAAACCATCCCGTCGATATGGACTCTTGGGGAAGATCAGCCTGTTATCCCCGGGGTACCTTTTATCCGTTGAGCGACACCGCTTCCACATGCCGGTGCCGGGTCACTAGTCCCAGCTTTCGCTCCTGCTCGACCCGTCGGTCTCACAGTCAAGCTCCCTTGTGCACTTGCACTCGACACCTGATTGCCAACCAGGCTGAGGGAACCTTTGGGCGCCTCCGTTACATTTTGGGAGGCAACCGCCCCAGTTAAACTACCCACCTGACACTGTTCCTGATCCGGATCACGGACCGAGGTTAGACATCCAATTCGACCAGAGTGGTATTTCAACGGCGACTCCACCGACACTGGCGTGCCCGCTTCACAGTCTCCCACCTATCCTACACAAGCCGAACCGAACACCAATATCAAGCTGTAGTGAAGGTCCCGGGGTCTTTCCGTCCTGCCGCGCGTAACGAGCATCTTTACTCGTAGTGCAATTTCGCCGAGCCTGTGGTTGAGACAGCTGAGAAGTCGTTACGCCATTCGTGCAGGTCGGAACTTACCCGACAAGGAATTTCGCTACCTTAGGATGGTTATAGTTACCACCGCCGTTTACTGGCGCTTGAGTTCTGAGCTTCGCACACCGGAGTGCACTAACCCGTCCCCTTAACGTTCCAGCACCGGGCAGGCGTCAGTCCGTATACATCGTCTTACGACTTCGCACGGACCTGTGTTTTTAGTAAACAGTCGCTTCTCACTGGTCTCTGCGGCCACCCACCGCTGCCCACTGCAAGAGTGTTGACGGTAGACGGCCCCCCTTCTCCCGAAGTTACGGGGGCATTTTGCCGAGTTCCTTAACCACAGTTCGCTCGATCGCCTCGGTATTCTCTACCTGACCACCTGAGTTGGTTTGGGGTACGGGCCGCTCGGAACTCGCTAGAGGCTTTTCTCGGCAGCATAGGATCATCGGATTCGCCTCATTCGGCTATGCGTCAGGCCTCACCCTGTAT
>NZ_JBAGKE010000023.1:0-1059 GCF_037034165.1 Geodermatophilus sp. FMUSA9-8
GCTAGCTGTACTGACCACTGAGGTTGGTCACGCGGCTGGCTGGAGGGTGGCCGCCGAGTGCGGTGTGGCCGCGATGATGGTTATAGCGGTGTAGCCACACCTCATAGGCGGCTTCGCGTTCGGCGTTGCTGGCGTAGGAGCAGGCGTAGGCCCACTCCTCGAGCAGCGTGCGGTGGAAACGTTCGACCTTGCCGTTGGTGGCTGGCCGGTAGGGCCGGGTGCGCTTGTGCGTGATGCCGGCGAGGGCTTCGCGGAAAGGCAGTGACCGGTAGCAGGCGCCATTGTCGGTCAGCACCCGGTGCACGGTGATGCCGCAACCGGCGAAGTAGGCGTTGGCCCGTGTCCAGAAGCCGGCGGCGGTTTCCTTGCGCTCGTCGGCCAGCAGCTCGGAGTAGGCCAGTCGGGAGTGGTCATCGAGCGCGGTGTGCAGGAACGAGTAACCCGGTCCGCGCTTGATGTGTGGTCGGGCGGCGCGGCCGTGCACTCGCCAACCGCCGCCGTCGGGGATGCGGCCGAGCTTCTTCACGTCTAGGTGCACCAGGTCCCCGGGGGCGGCGTGCTCGTAGCGACGCACGACCCGGCCAGTGGGCCGGTCCAACCACGCCAGCCGGGCCAGCCGGTAGCGGGAGAGCACTCGATGCACCGTCGAGGGATGCAGGCCGAGCAGGAAGCCGATGCGCGCAGGTCCCCAGTGACGCCTGATCCGCACCTTGATGATCCGCCGCTCGGTGCGGGTCGGCGTGCGCTGCGGACTGCGGTGGGGCCGGCTGGACCGGTCGACCATGCCAGCGGCGCCCAGCTCGCGGTAACGCCCAGCCCAGCGCGCGGCGGTGGTGGCCGACGTCTGGAACCGCTCGGCCGCGCGCCGCAGCGTCCACCCCTGCTCGACGATGCAGCGAGCCAACAGAAGCCGGCCACGCGGGGTCAGGGTGGCATTAGCGTGAGACACGAAGACCTCCGGGCTGAGGAGCGGTTCCTAGACAGCTCCACACCTCACTCGGAGGTCTTCCTCATGTCAGCAGACGCCGTCACCAACGTCCGTGGTCAGTACAGCTAGCG
>NZ_JBAGKE010000024.1:0-996 GCF_037034165.1 Geodermatophilus sp. FMUSA9-8
GCGAGCGGCGGCGGCTCAGGTCAGAGGGCGCCCTTAGAAGACGTTGCGTTAGTTCGCCGGTAGGCGGCGGGCGCAGATGAGGGTGACCGCGAGCCGGACCAGCGCGGTGATCGTCGTGGCGGTGCGGTCGTAGCGCAGCGCGAGGCGTTTGTAGGACAGCAGCCAGCCCAGGGTGCGTTCGACGACCCAGCGGTGGCGGCCGAGGCGGGCGCTGGAGTCGCGGCCGATGCGGGCGATCCGGGCGGTGATCCCGCGGCGGCGCAGATAGCGGCGCACGCGCGGGACGTCGTAGCCCTTGTCCCCGTGCAGCTTGACCGGCCGGCGGCGCGGATGGCCGCGGCCGCCGCGGCGGATCGCCGGCATGGAGTCCAGGATCGGCTCCACCAGCATGCTGTCGTTGCGGTTCGCGCCGGAGACGGCGACGTTGAGCGGCAGCCCGGCCGCGTCGACGAGCAGGTGGTACTTGCTGCCTCGTTTCCCGCGGTCGGTGGGGTTCGGGCCGGTCAGCTCACCCCCCTTTTCGCCCGGACACTGACCGAGTCCAGGCTCGCTCGTGACCAGTCCAGCCGGCCGGCCTCGCCCAGCCGGTCCAGCACGGCGACGTGCAGCCGGTCGAACAGGCCGGCCTCGGCCCACTCGTGCATCCGCCGCCAGCAGGTCCAGCCCGACCCGTAGCCCAGCTCGGTCGGTAGCTTGGCCCAGCCGATGCCGGTGGACAGCACGAAGGCGATCCCCTCGAGCACGTCCCGATCCGCGGTCCGCGGCCGGCCGGTGCGGCCGTGCACCGCAGGCCTGCGCGGTGGGATCAGCGGCTCGACCAGCACCCACAACTCGTCACTGATCAGCCGCGGCGGCGGGGAAGACACCGACGACGACATGCCCCGCACCCTGCGCCGACACCTCGTCAGCGGACAGAGCCCGAGGACCCACTTCCGCAACGTCTTCTTAGCGGGGTCGCCCAGCGGTCGGCTACCGGGGTCACCCGCCGGCGGATCC
>NZ_JBAGKE010000025.1:0-962 GCF_037034165.1 Geodermatophilus sp. FMUSA9-8
GACGGGCCACACCCTTGCACCGGTACTACCACTCACCGGCCCGACTACCTTCCTGCGTCACCCCATCGCTTGCCTACTACCAGTCCGGGTCCCCAGCTACTCCCACCCACTCCTCCGAAGAGCAGTGAGCGGTTTCGGTGGGTCAGCATCGCTGGGTTCAGCATGGGCGTTCCTTCGCGGGTACGGGAATATCAACCCGTTGTCCATCGACTACGCCTGTCGGCCTCGCCTTAGGTCCCGACTCACCCTGGGCGGATTAGCCTGGCCCAGGAACCCTTGGTCTTCCGGCGGGGGAGGTTCTCACTCCCCTCTCGCTACTCATGCCTGCATTCTCACTCGTGTGGCGTCCACGGCTGGATTCCTCCGCCGCTTCACCCGCCACACGACGCTCCCCTACCCACCCACGAACCTGGCCGGCGTTCCGAAGAACACCGGCGGGATATCTCGTGAGTGCCACGGCTTCGGCGGTGTGCTTGAGCCCCGCTACATTGTCGGCGCGGAACCACTTGACCAGTGAGCTATTACGCACTCTTTCAAGGGTGGCTGCTTCTAAGCCAACCTCCTGGTTGTCTCTGCGATCCCACATCCTTTTCCACTTAGCACACGCTTAGGGGCCTTAGCCGATGATCTGGGCTGTTTCCCTCTCGACTACGAACCTTATCGCCCGCAGTCTCACTGCCGCGCTCTCACTTACCGGCATTCGGAGTTTGGTTGACGTCAGTAACCTTGTGGGGCCCATCGGCCATCCAGTGCTCTACCTCCGGCAAGAAACACGCGACGCTGCACCTAAATGCATTTCGGGGAGAACCAGCTATCACCGGGTTTGATTGGCCTTTCACCCCTACCCACAGCTCATCCCCCAGGTTTTCAACCCTGGTGGGTTCGGTCCTCCACGCGGTCTTACCCGCGCTTCAACCTGGCCATGGGTAGATCACCCGGCTTCGGGTCTAGAGCACGCGACT
>NZ_JBAGKE010000026.1:0-751 GCF_037034165.1 Geodermatophilus sp. FMUSA9-8
CACGGGTTAACCTCGCCACGTACCGCTAACTCGCAGGCTCATTCTTCAAAAGGCACGCAATCACCGCCCGCACACGAAGTGCGGCTTCACGGCTCTCACGGCTTGTAGGCACACGGTTTCAGGTACTATTTCACTCCCCTCCCGGGGTACTTTTCACCTTTCCCTCACGGTACTCGTCCGCTATCGGTCACCAGGGAGTATTCAGGCTTAGCGGGTGGTCCCGCCAGATTCACACCGAATTCCACGGGCTCGGTGCTACTTGGGAACACGACAACAAGGAGGCGCAGCGTTTTCGTGTACGGGGCTCTCACCCTCTACGGCGACCCCTTCCAGAGGCCTTCCACTAACAACTACGCTTTCTCACTCCCCGCCAGTCCGGCAGAACTGACACGATCGGTCCCACGACCCCGCTCCCACAACCCCTGCCGGGTATCACATGGAAACGGTTTAGCCTCATCCGCTTTCGCTCGCCACTACTCACGGAATCACGGTTGTTTTCTCTTCCTGTGGGTACTGAGATGTTTCACTTCCCCACGTTCCCTCCACACGCCCTATGTGTTCAGGCGCGGGTCACACCACATGACTGGTGCGGGGTTCCCCCATTCGGACACCCTCGGATCAACGCTCGGTTGGCAGCTCCCCGAGGCTTATCGCAGCCTCCCACGTCCTTCATCGGCTCCTGGTGCCCAGGCATCCACCGTGTGCCCTCAACATCTTGGCCACACACAAACCTACAAACACGCGAACTCTG
>NZ_JBAGKE010000027.1:0-457 GCF_037034165.1 Geodermatophilus sp. FMUSA9-8
CTAGCTGTAGTGCCCAGCACCGTTGTTGACGGTGGTCCGGCTGATCGGGGGCTGTCCGCCGAGGGCGGTGTGGCTGCGGTGATGGTTGTAGGTGTGCAGCCAGCCGGGCAAGGCGGCGGCGCGCTCGGCTGAGCTGGTGAAGGGGCGCTGGTATGCCCATTCCTCAGTCAGGGTGCGGTTGAACCGTTCAGCCTTGCCGTTGGTCTGCGGGCGGTAGGACCGGGTGAACCGGGGCTGGGCGCCGAGATCGGCCAGCGCTGCGCGCCAGGCCCGGCTGCGCCGGTAGGCCAGCGCGTTGTCGGTCATCACCCGCTCGATCCGGTCGATGCCGACGGTGGTGAACCAGGCCGCGGCCGAGCGGAGGAAGCCGGCGCAGGTGGCGGCGGTCTCGTCGGGGTGGATCTCGGCGTAGGCCAGCCGGGTGTGGTCATCGATGGCGCAGTGGACGTAGTCATAG
>NZ_JBAGKE010000028.1:0-431 GCF_037034165.1 Geodermatophilus sp. FMUSA9-8
GGCTTGCCCAGCCGCGCCGGCCGACCGCCGACCAGGCCGGTGACGCCCCGACCGGGCAGCGCCTGCGTGCCGGCGGCGGGGTCGACCGGCGCCTGGCCGGCCGGCCACGCGGCCAGCACGGCGCCGGCCAGGGGGTGTTCGCTGCGCGCCTCGAGCGCGGCGGCGACGGCGAGCACCTGGTCCGGGCTGCTGGTGGGCAGGGCCTCGATGGCGACCACCGCGGGCCGGTTGCGGGTCAGCGTGCCGGTCTTGTCCAGCGCGAGGGCGCGCACCCCGCCCAGGGACTCCAGCGCCGCTCCGCCCTTGATCAGCACCCCGGCGCGGGTGGCGGCACCGATCGCGGCCACCACCGTCACCGGCACCGCGATCGCGAACGCGCACGGTGAGGCGGCCACCAGCACCACCAGGGCCCGCTCGATCCACAGCTGCGG
>NZ_JBAGKE010000029.1:0-412 GCF_037034165.1 Geodermatophilus sp. FMUSA9-8
GAAGGTGTGGGTGCTGACGCCTCACCGACAACCCGGAGGTCTCGTGTCCCACGCTAATGCCCGCCTGACCGTGCACGGCCGAGCCGAACTGGTCCGCCGGGTGATCGAGCAAGGCCGGCCGGTGGCGCATGTGGTGGTCGAGCTCAACGTCTCCCGAGCCACCGGCTACAAGTGGCTGGCCCGGTGGCGGGCCGAGGGGCCGGCCGGCCTCATCGACCGGCCCAGCCGTGCTCGCCGGCTGACCGGCAAGACCTCTCCGGACCTGGAGGCTCGGGTGCTGGCGCTGCGCGCCGGCCGCAAGCTGGGGCCGGCGCGGATCGCCCCGCTGGTCGGGCTGGCGCCCTCGACGGTGCACGCGGTGCTGCGCCGCCACGGCATGCACCGGCTGGCCTGGCTGGACCGGCCCACCGGA
>NZ_JBAGKE010000030.1:0-301 GCF_037034165.1 Geodermatophilus sp. FMUSA9-8
ATCAAGATCAGAGAATCAAAGATGCTCGCGTCCACTGTGCAGTTCTCAACGACCAACCCGCGACCCCCGCCACTGACCCCACCAGACCCCCAACACACCGGTGACGGTGCGGTGGGGCGTTGTGAGATCCCGGAGGCCCGGACAGAAGGAACACCCCCGCCCGCCGGCATGCGCCGGCACCACAGAGCCCGCTCCCTCAGGACCCAACAGCGTGCCTACGACCGACCCGACTCCCCCGGCCCCCGTTCCCCGCACCCACGCCCGAAGACGCGATGCCGTACTAGGAGGCCGCAGCAGCGGC
>NZ_JBAGKE010000031.1:0-269 GCF_037034165.1 Geodermatophilus sp. FMUSA9-8
GAGCAGACGAACCTGCTGGCGCTGAACGCGACCATCGAGGCGGCGCGCGCCGGGGAGGCCGGCAAGGGCTTCGCCGTGGTCGCCAACGAGGTCAAGGAGCTGGCGCAGGAGACCGCGAAGGCGACGGAGGACATCGCGCGGCGGGTGCAGGCGATCCAGGGTGACACCACCGCGGCGGTGACGGCGATCGGGGAGATCAGCTCGATCGTCGCGCAGATCTCCGACCGGCAGACCACCATCGCCTCGGCGGTGGAGGAGCAGACGGCGAC
>NZ_JBAGKE010000032.1:0-230 GCF_037034165.1 Geodermatophilus sp. FMUSA9-8
GAGCGGCTGGCGACCGACGGGCGGGTGCGGACCGGGCGGTCCTCGCTGGACACCTCCGCGGTGACCGGGGAGTCGGTGCCGGTGGAGGTCGGCCCCGGGACTGAGGTGTTCGCCGCCTCGGTCAACGGCGGCGGCGCGCTCGAGGTCGTGGTCACCGCCCGGGTGGCGGAGAACTCCCTGGCCCGGGTCGTGCACATCGTCGAGGAGGCGCAGGAGCGCAAGGGCGCCGC
>NZ_JBAGKE010000033.1:0-229 GCF_037034165.1 Geodermatophilus sp. FMUSA9-8
CTTGCATGTGTTAAGCACGCCGCCAGCGTTCGTCCTGAGCCAGGATCAAACTCTCCGTAGATGATCTGATACCGGCTGAGAACCGCGACCTGACAGATCGCGATATCAATCAACCAAAGGAATCCCACCGCACCCACAGGTGCGGACGGGGTATTACTTGGCACTGACTTTCGGCACGCTGTTGAGTTCTCAAGGAGCGGACGCACACCAACTCGACCCTCTCGGGCTC
>NZ_JBAGKE010000034.1:0-229 GCF_037034165.1 Geodermatophilus sp. FMUSA9-8
CGGCCGAACTGGTCAGCGTTCCACCCTCGAGCACCATCCAGGCACCCCGCGACCCACCCGGACTGGGCGGACCGTCTCGTCCTGGCATGGCTCTGCACCCGACAACCCTCAAGGTCGCCGAGCGAGTTGCTCCTTAGAAAGGAGGTGATCCAGCCGCACCTTCCGGTACGGCTACCTTGTTACGACTTCGTCCCAATCGCCGATCCCGCCTTCGACGGCTCCCTCCCAC
>NZ_JBAGKE010000035.1:0-229 GCF_037034165.1 Geodermatophilus sp. FMUSA9-8
TCTGTGGTGCCGGCGCATGCCGGCGGGCAGGGGTGGCTGTCTCGTCCGGGCCTCCGGGATCTCACAACGCCCCACCGCACCGTCACCGGTGTGCTGGGGGTCTGGTGGGGTCAGTGGCGGGGGTCGCGGGTTGGTCGTTGAGAACTGCACAGTGGACGCGAGCATCTTTGATTCTCTGTATTGCTGCCCGCACCCGGTCGCCGGTTCGAGGTTCGCCTCGGGTGGTGGC
>NZ_JBAGKE010000036.1:0-226 GCF_037034165.1 Geodermatophilus sp. FMUSA9-8
CCTGTGGTGCCGGCGCATGCCGGCGGGCAGGGGTGTTCCTTCTGTCCGGGCCTCCGGGATCTCACAACGCCCCACCGCACCGTCACCGGTGTGCTGGGGGTCTGGTGGGGTCGAGCGCGGGGGTCGCGGGTTGGTCGTTGAGAACTGCACAGTGGACGCGAGCATCTTTGATTCTCTGTATTGCTGCCCGCACCTAATCGTCGACAGCTCTTGCGGTTGTCGTCTG